>NZ_VTXE01000007.1 GCF_013114595.1 Vibrio sp. 99-8-1
CGAATCAAAGATACTGACTTTGCGAAAGAAACAACGTCTATGACTAAGTCACAAATTTTGCAACAAGCATCTACTTCTGTACTTGCTCAAGCAAAACAAGCACCAAATACAGCACTAAGCTTACTAGGCTAACTGAATTTGGTTATTCGCTAGATAGAGTCGCGAAGAGAATGATAAACCCTGACAGAGATGTTGGGGTTTTATTTTATCTAAGGGATCTTAAGCTGGGTAACGGCAAAAATGCCAGCTAACTTGGGATCACAGTCACAAAACACTTTACTAACAATAAAAAAACAAAAAAAATCTGATTTTTCTCTAAAGGATTCATTTCAACCGCCGTTAAGAGGAGTGAGAGAAATGAAATCGATGTGCCCAAGCGAGGTGAGAGACGCAAAAGGCATATCACCCCTAAATGCCTAAGGAGATCAATTATGGCAATAAGTGTGAACACGAATGTGTCTGCAATGACCGCTCAGCGCCACTTAAATGGTGCTAACGAGGGGCTAAACAAGTCGATGGAGCGCCTGTCTTCAGGCTATAAGATCAACAGTGCTCAAGATGACGCTGCGGGTCTACAAATATCTAACCGACTTACCGCTCAGAGCCGTGGTTTAACCATGGCAGTCCGAAACGCAAACGATGGTATTTCTATTGCACAAACCGCAGAAGGTGCAATGACAGAAACCACCAACATTTTGCAACGTATGCGTGACCTTTCTTTGCAATCGTCTAACGGCTCTAACAGTCGTTCTGAACGTGTTGCGATTCAAGAAGAGGTATCAGCACTTAATAACGAACTCAACCGAATTGCCGAAACAACCTCATTTGGTGGTAATAAACTGCTAAATGGTAGTTTTGGTAGTCAGTCATTCCAAATCGGTGCGGACTCAGGTGAAGCTGTAATGCTTGGCATGGGAAATATGCGCTCTGATGATGTTGCTATGGGTGGTAAAAGCTACGTAGCGCAAGAAGGAAAGGCTGCAGATTGGACGGTTCAATCTGGCGCAAATGATCTGGTTATTGCCTATACTGATAAACAGGGTGAAGCGAAAGAGATCAATGTTGAAGCCAAAGTAGGTAACGATTTGGAAGAATTGGCTACCTATATTAATGGTCAAAATAGTGATGTTAAAGCGTCGGTAGGTGAAGAGGGTAAACTACAAGTTTTTGCCTCAAATCAGAGTGTTGAAAACGGCGAAGTCACCTTTAGTGGTGGTCTTGCTGGTGAGCTGAACCTTGGTGGAGGAGTAGAAAAAACCGTTAATGATATTGATGTAACAACGGTTGCAGGCTCTCAACAAGCGGTATCTATTATTGATGGCGCACTGCAAAATGTTGATAGTAATCGTGCTCAATTGGGTGCGTTCCAAAACCGATTCAATCACGCGATCAGTAACTTAGATAATATCAACGAAAACGTTAACTCATCGAGAAGTCGGATTATGGATACTGACTTTGCTAAAGAAACCACGCAGATGACTAAATCTCAAATTTTACAAAATGCGAGTACCTCTGTGTTGGCACAAGCGAAGCAGACACCATCGGCAGCTCTAAGCTTATTGGGTTAAGTAGGTTCGGGTTTGTAGCCTGTGCTTGCTATCAAAGTGATTAATTCGCTTACCCAGAAGGTGGAAGGGAGATCAGTATGGATATTTCAGCATACACATCGAACGTCCAGCCTTACGGCTCTTCTGGTGGCACAAAACTTGCTTTAGGTAGTGGCGACGCAACAAATAATTCGGTATCTACTGATAAACCTGTTGAACGAAAAGCCGACTCTGAAACGGCTCAAAAAGCCAAAGCTGTGGAACAATTAGTTCAGAAACGAATTGATTTGAATAAAGAGCAGCTAGAGAAAATGGTGGAGAAGATGGATGAATTCGTTAACTCTATTAATAAAGGACTTTCGTTCAAAGTTGATCAAGAATCAGGGAGAGAAGTGGTCACAATTTATGAAGCCAGTACTGGTGACATAATAAGGCAAATCCCAGATGAAGAGATGCTAATTATACTAAGGCGTTTAGCGTCTGCCTCCTCAGGGCTATTTATTGAGGAGACGGTGTAACTGTCATAAAGGTGAGTTTGAATGAGTGTAAACCCATTGGGTGCATCTGGCATGGATATTAACTCCATGGTCAGTAAAATCGTGGAATCGGAGCGTGTGCCTAAACAGCAACGAATCGACCAGGATCGTGCCAAAATTGATACTAGTATCAGTGCCTATGGGCGACTCAGAGAGTCACTAGATACGATGAAAAACCTGATGGCAAACTTTCGTCAAGAGAAAGCGTTCGCAGTGAGAACGGTTGAGTCTTCTGATGAAAATGCGGTGTCTGCCACAGCAACGACAGAAGCTATCGCTGGTAGGTATGCTATCGATGTGTTGCAGCTTGCTCAGAGTCATAAAGTAGCGTCAGAGGCTTTTGCTGATGACCTAGAATTTGGCCCGGGTAAGCTGCAAGTTAATTTAGGCGATAGGGTCTTTTCCGTCGAGGTTAAGGACAAATCTAACTTAGTTGATGTTGTAAGAGGAATAAATGGCGCGAGTGGAAATCCTGGCGTCAGAGCCTCAATCATAAATGACACAAATGGACAGCGACTTATTGTCGCTTCAGATAAATCGGGTATTGATAACAACATTAAAATCAGTGTTGATGCGGATGAAGGAAATACCCTAAAAAAACTTGAATATAAAACGTTAGAAGAGAGAGTTAAAGCGCTTGAGGAGGCAAGAAATGCAGCCGCAGAGGCATTAGCTGCACCGCTGCCAGGGCAAGATATTGCCAATCAAGATGAAAATACCTTAATTGATGGTCAGGAAACCGATCCAAGTAAAGCATCAGAACAGAAATTAAATGCGGATGGTATGCCAGTAGATGCGGATGGTAATCTAATAGATGCCGACCTAGATCCATCTCTTCCTGTTCCACCTCTGTCTACACAGCCAGAAGATACTATTCCCGGTTGGTCTGAAACTGCCTCCGGAACCTTGCTGGATTCCTATCAAGCCCCAATCCCTGAATTAGACGATGTTGCCTTAGACAAAATGTCTCAAGTGCCTGGATGGAATAACTCCGCGTCAGGGACCTTAACGGACTCTTATGTTACGCCTAAAGAAGCGACAGCAGAAGAGAAAGCACGTATGGCCGAAGAAGATGCGGCTATTGCGGAAGCTGTTGCAACTGGACAGCTAACAGAAGAGCAAGCGTATCAACTCAAGCTACAACGAATGACTCCAGAAGAGCGCGAGCGGCAACTGAAAATTGATGATACGCAACAAGCATTAAAGAGCGCTGAAGAATCAATGGCCTCTTATGATGGCATGACAGAAGTACAAGAAGCACAAGATGCGATAGTCATGCTAGATGGTATCGCTCAGCTAAGTAGTGAAAACAATGTGATTGAAGATGCCATAGATGGTATTGATTTAACCGTCAAAGGTGTAACTGATCCAAGTAAGCAGAAAACTGAAATCGGCGTTGAGTATGACCGGCAAAGTGTACGAGATGATATCGAACAGTTTGTTTCCTCATATAATCAGTTTTATCAAGTCAGTAAGGAGCTATCCGCTGTTGATCCTCAAACAGGAGTCGCTGGTCCGTTAGCTGGTGATAGCGTAGTGAGAGGTGCTCAGTCGCGATTGAAATCGGTGTTCTCTGCTAATATAGAGACAGCCCCTGAAGACCTAAAAACGTTAACAGAGTTTGGTATTACAGGTACGAGGCAAGGGACGTTAGAAATAAATTACGATATGCTGGATAAGCAGCTAAATAAAAACTTTACCAAATTAGAAGACTTTTTTGGCGGCAACCAAGGCTTTGCTAAAAAAGTGGAAGATGCCATTCAGTCTATGACTGGGGTTACTGGTACAATACGAACCAGAGAGAAATCGCTTTCTGAACAAAATTATCGCTTAAGTGATGATCAATCTGCACTTAACCGGCGCATGGATAGCTTAGAAGAACGGACCAAGAATAAATTTATGGCAATGCAAGATGCAACGACGAAGATGCAAGGGCAGCTTTCTGGTATGATGAATGCGCTTGGATAAAGAGGTGACGGAAGGTTTACTCGTATTACGTGAGTTAGATCAGACTTTGTTCTCTCTTTTCGCCGAAGACGAGTTAAACAGTGAAGAAATACTGTTGTTGGTCGATAATAGGGAACAATTATTGCAAAGCATAATTGAGGATGTGAAATCACTTCCAGATTTTGATAAAACATCAGATTGGCAGGAAGCCATAGAAAGAACAAAAAAGATTGTTACTATTATGCAGTCTACAACCAATCAAATTGGTGCGGAATTGAAGAAATATCGACACGGTAATAAGTCGGTGCAACGTTACCAGCAGTTTTTATAAAAAGAGGAATACCATGCGTGGTTCATTACAAGCATACAAAAAGGTATCTGTAGATAGTCAATTAAGTGCGGCATCTCCGCATAAAGTGATCCAGATGCTAATGGCCGGTGCGATTGAACGTTTGGTGCAAGGCAAAGCAGCAATGGAGCAAGGCAATATTGCTGTTAAAGGCGAACGTCTGGGTAAGGCGCTTGATATTGTTATTAGTCTTCGTGGCTGTCTATCGATGAATGATGGTGGTGATGTGGCGCAGAATCTTGATCAATTATATGAATTTATGATCAGTCAGATTTCTATAGCAAATGCTGAGAATAGACCTGAACCTATCGATGATGTTATCGATATTATTCGTGAAATAAAATCTGCTTGGGATCAAATTCCAACGGAATATCACAATCTAACATCCGCTGAATTAGGGCAATAACCGCCATTTTAATAAGACAATCCTTACATTCCCTTGGTTGCCTTATTTTTTTTATTTAATAAAATGGTAACCTTGTGCAAGGATGACCACTTTTTTAAAAAGTTGAACACACATCAAAGTCCACACTCTAGTGGACTTTTTAGTTTGCTGTTCTACGCTAATTGTCTATCGTTAGTAGTGGTTATATAGTTTAGTGATATCACAAAGATGTTGTGCAATTTCTGATATTATTCTGCTAATAAAACAATAATTAAGAACGACCAGCCACAAGATAATTAAAGATAAAGGCAACTATTTTATTAATATGCAAGATTTAGCAAAGTTACTCGTCATTGAAGATAGCAGTGCATTAAGGCTTCAGTTATCTACGATTCTGGATTTTCTTGGAGAACAGGCAGAATACTACGATTCAAATGAAATAGACGTAATTGATTGGTCTAAAAATTGGTCAGGATGTATTTTAGGCTCACTAGGCTGTGATGAACTGTCGAGTCAACTGTCTGTAAAATTGCAGAAAATTATTCATATTCCACTATTAGCCCTAGGCTCACCTTCTTATCAGTTGAATGAATTTCCGCAATATATCGGAGAGTTGGAGTTTCCACTTAACTATCCGCAATTAACCGACGCCCTTAATCACTGTGCTACCTTTTTAGGCAAGCAGGGCAGTGATTATAAAACAGGACGCAAGGCGACTCTATTTCGCAGTTTAGTCGGCCAAAGTAACGGTATAAAAGAAGTTCGGCACCTAATCGAGCAGGTGGCTGTAACGGAAGCGAATGTATTGATTCTTGGCGAGTCAGGAACCGGAAAAGAAGTGGTTGCGAGGAATGTTCATTATCATTCTTCACGGCGTAATGGCCCTTTTGTTCCCATTAACTGTGGAGCAATACCTGCAGACTTATTAGAAAGTGAACTTTTCGGTCATGAAAAGGGAGCATTTACCGGAGCGATTACTTCTCGTAAAGGGCGCTTTGAAATGGCTGAAGGCGGGACTATTTTCTTAGATGAGATCGGTGATATGCCAATGCCGATGCAAGTCAAGTTACTAAGGGTACTGCAAGAGCGCTGCTTTGAGCGAGTCGGGGGCAATAGTACCATTAAAGTTGATGTACGAATCATTGCTGCCACCCATAGAAATCTAGACACCATGATATCTGATGGTGGCTTTCGAGAAGATCTATTTTACCGGTTAAATGTTTTCCCTATTGAAATGCCAGCATTAAAAGAGCGGTGCGATGATATTCCTCTGTTGCTTAAAGAGTTAATGTCTAGAATGGAGGCTGAAGGGAGTCAAACCGTACGCTTTACATCTCGATCTATTAACTCGTTGATGGAACACTCTTGGCCCGGCAATGTAAGAGAGTTGGCTAATTTAGTTGAGAGAATGGTGATTCTTCATCCCAATAAACTTATTGATGTAAACCATTTACCAACGAAATATCGTTATAGTGATATCCCAGAATTTCAAATGGAAGTGTGCAGTGAGACTTCTACGATTGAAGAGCAAGAGAGAGATGCACTGAACGGTATTTTTTCTGAGAATTTCAGGCTAGAAGATGACAACAGCCTGATGAATGGTCAGCTCGACAGTCTCGCATTGCCGAGTGAAGGGCTATCTTTGAAAGAATATCTGGCCGATTTAGAAGTAAGCATGATTAATCAAGCACTTGATGCTCAAGATTGTGTTGTTGCTCGAGCGGCAGATATGTTGGGCATGCGTCGTACTACGCTTGTAGAGAAAATGAAAAAATACAAGCTTCATCGGTAATGAGTTTTATAGAGAACGTCAATTTAATGACAGTTTTTTATGTATAACTCATTGAAATGTAATGATAATTAGCTTGGCCTGTATATTGCATGTCAAGCTATTGTCTTATTAAGCCGAGAACTCGACATGTCATCCGCCTCTACACAAGAAAATCAGACACACTTAGGAACACTTGAAGAACAAGTGATTCGTTATAAACAAGTGCTTGATGTGATGCCTGCAGGCGTGATTCTACTGGATACTCAGGGCGAGGTGAAAGAAGCAAACCCAGAAGCTCAGCGTCTGCTGGATGTTCCATTAGTCGGTGAAAAGTGGTTCGCGATCATTCAGAGCGCTTTTGCTCCTCAAGAAGATGATGGCCATGAGATCTCGCTAAGAAATGGTAGAAAAGTGCGCTTGGCCATTTCGGCATCATCAACGGGGCAGTTAATTCTAATTACTGACCTAACCGAAACACGTTTACTGCAATCTAGAGTGGGAGATCTACAACGTTTATCCTCTTTAGGACGTATGGTTGCGTCACTTGCTCATCAAGTTCGTACGCCTCTCTCTAGCGCTATGCTTTACGCTTCTAACCTCGCGGCAGCCAACCTTGCTACTTCCACTCGTGAAAGATTTCAAAGTAAACTGATGGATCGCCTTCATGATCTAGAGAAGCAGGTAAATGATATGTTGCTGTTTGCTAAAGGCGGCGACAATAAAGTGGTTAATTCATTTTCAGTGGCTGATCTGGTTAGCGAATACCAGCCCATGGTAGAAACGGCGATAAAAAATAATCATATCGACTATCACATAGAAGTAGAGCAAGATCAGATGGTTATGCTCGGCAACGCAAATGCTATCGCCTCAGCGATTAGTAATTTGGTCATTAATGCCATTCAAATCTCAGGCAAACATTCGCAAATAGATATCTTTTTTAGACCGGTATCAGGGGAGCTAAAAATCTCTGTACAAGATAGCGGTCCAGGTGTTCCAAAAGAACTCCAAAGTAAAATTATGGAACCCTTTTTTACCACTCGATCTCAAGGCACAGGCCTTGGTTTAGCTGTTGTGCAAATGGTATGTCGAGCACACAAAGGTCGTTTAGAACTCTTATCAGAAGAAGGGGACGGTGCTTGTTTCACCATGTGCCTTCCACTGACTAATGAACAATCCGGAGAAAAATAATGGCTCAAAGTAAAGTATTGATTGTGGAAGATGATGAAGGCTTAAGAGAAGCCCTAGTCGACACGTTAGCACTTGCAGGGTATGAGTGGATTGAAGCAGATTGTGCTGAAGACGCCTTGATCAAGCTTAAATCTAACGATGTCGATATTGTTGTCTCTGATGTGCAGATGGCGGGTATGGGGGGATTAGCCCTACTACGCAATATCAAACTTCACTGGCCTAAATTGCCGGTATTGTTAATGACGGCGTACGCCAATATCGAAGATGCGGTCGCGGCAATGAAAGAGGGAGCCATAGATTATATGGCCAAGCCGTTTGCTCCTGAAGTGTTGTTAAACATGGTGTCACGATACGCGCCAGTTAAAAACGATGACAATGGTGATGCGATTGTTGCCGATGAGAAAAGTTTAAAGTTGCTGGCATTGGCCGACAAAGTGGCTAAAACAGACGCTAATGTCATGGTGTTAGGGCCGAGCGGATCAGGCAAAGAAGTGATGTCTCGTTACATTCATAACATGTCGAATCGTAAGGATGGCCCGTTTGTTGCGATAAACTGTGCAGCGATTCCAGATAATATGCTAGAAGCAACGCTCTTTGGTTATGAGAAAGGTGCCTTTACAGGCGCGATTCAAGCGTGTCCCGGTAAATTTGAGCAAGCTCAGGGGGGCACGATTTTGCTGGATGAGATCAGCGAAATGGATTTGAATCTGCAAGCAAAACTGCTACGAGTATTGCAAGAGCGAGAAGTTGAGCGTCTTGGTAGCAGAAAAAGCATTCAGTTAGATGTTCGGGTATTGGCTACCAGTAACCGAGATTTAAAGCAGTATGTTGCAGAAGGTAATTTCAGAGAAGATTTATATTATCGTTTAAATGTATTTCCAATTGCATGGCCGCCATTGTGCGAGCGTAAAGGTGATATTGAACCATTAGCCAAACATTTGGCTGACAGACACTGTCAAAAACTTGGCTTGCCAGTCCCTTCCTTGTCGAATGACGCATTAAATAAGTTATTGAGCTACTCATGGCCGGGAAATGTTCGTGAGCTTGATAATGTGGTTCAGCGCGCCTTGATACTGAGTGAACAGACAAACATTGAGTCTGAGCATATCTTGTTAGAAGGTGTCGACTGGCAAGATGCTAATAGCTTGCAAACGGCATTAGAAACCAATGATGTAGCACCAACTATTAAGCCGATAGCAGAAGTGAATCACGAACCAGCGATTGCTAAATCCCTTTCAAGTGGTGAAGGACTAGGTAACGATTTGAGAGATCAAGAGTTTGCGATTATTTTGGAAACGTTAGTCGAGTGCCATGGACGCCGCAAAGAGATTGCTGAAAAGCTCGGTATTAGCCCAAGAACCTTACGCTATAAGTTAGCAAAAATGCGTGATGCGGGTATTGATATTCCTTGTTAACAAGGCGTCCGATAACGACAAAACGTAAAGTGATATGTGCTGGCATATAAATTGCTTCGTCAATATAAGGTCAAAAATAAAAGTCAAAATATTGGCTTGGAGAGAATGAGATGAATATTGGTGGAATACAGGGTGAAATGCAGGCCATGATGCTAGAAGCATCAAACACCACAACACCTGCGACAAGTCAAAAAGTATCCGCCGATTTTGGGCAATTACTCAATACCGCTATTAACAATGTTAATGGCTTGCAAAAGAGCTCTAGCGACTTGCAAATGCGCTTCGACAGAGGTGATGAAAACGTCTCATTGTCTGATGTGATGATAGCGAAGAACAAATCGAGTGTTGCTTTTGAAGCCACAATACAAGTAAGAAATAAGCTGGTAGAGGCTTATAAAGAAATGATGAACATGCCGGTTTAGGGTTGGGTGATTAATAGTGGCTGAAGAAAAACAATCAACAGACTTAGCAGTTGCCGATTCTGCTGGCAGTGGTGCACTTGCTGCGACAAGTGACCTTGATGATGATATACAGAATCCCGATTTAGACGAAAAAAGTTCGTCTAAAGTCGATTTAGCCATCGGGGATTTAGACCTACTGCGCCAAGTTGTGCTGGTACTCTCTATCTCAATTTGTGTGGCGCTGATTGTGATGCTGTTCTTCTGGGTTAAAGAACCAGAGATGCGACCTTTAGGCTCTTATGAAACCGAAGAGCTCATTCCTATCCTAGATTACCTTGATCAGCAAAAACAGGATTACACTTTAGATGGCAATGTTATTCATGTGCCAGCGACGGAATATAACCAGTTAAAACTGAATTTGACCCGAGCAGGTCTAAATCAATCTGTTGATGCTGGTGATGAGATCCTGCTGAATGATATGGGTTTTGGCGTTTCCCAACGACTTGAAACCGAACGATTAAAACTGAGCCGAGAGCGACAGTTAGCACAAGCTATTGAACAGATGCGATTAGTGCGCAAAGCGTCAGTACTGCTCGCTTTACCTAAACAGAGTGTGTTTGTTCGCCAAAACCAAGACGCTTCGGCTACGGTTTTTGTTACCTTAAAAATGGGCAGTACCTTAAAGCAGGAAGAAGTCGATTCGATCGTTGATATGGTATCGAGTGCGGTTCCAGGAATGAAACCTACGCGTGTGACTGTGACGGATCAACATGGACGATTGCTCAGTTCTGGCTCGCAAGATCCAATCGCGACCGCTCGCCGCAAAGAACAAGATTTGGAGCGTAAACAAGAGCAGTCATTAAGAGATAAAATAGACTCTGTTTTGACTCCTATCCTTGGCATTGGCAACTATACCGCGCAAGTTGATATTCAGCTTGATTTCAGTGCCGTTGAGCAGACACGTAAACAGTTTGATCCTCAAACTCCTGCCACTCGAAGCGAATACACCTTAGAAGATTATAATAACGGCAATGTTGTCGCAGGTGTTCCTGGCGCATTAAGTAACCAGCCTCCCGCTGATGCTTCTATTCCGCAAGACGTGGCTCAAATGAAAGATGGCTCCTTGCTTGGTCAAGGATCTGTACATAAAGAAGCGACACGAAATTTTGAACTTGATACCACTATCAGCCATGAACGTCGTCAAACCGGTGTTATTGACCGCCAAACGGTTTCTGTTGCGATAAAAAATCGTGCGGTAACCAATGCGGAGACGGGTGATGTCAGCTATGAACCACTATCTAGTAGTGAAATAGAAGCCATTAGGCAGGTACTTATTGGTACCGTTGGTTTTAACCAACAACGTGGTGATCTGCTTAATGTTCTAAGTGTTAAATTTGCGGAACCAGAATTTGAGCAAGTGGCAGAAGCCTCTATATGGGAACACCCTAATTTCAATGATTGGGTGCGCTGGGCAGCCAGTGCCTTGGTTATTATCATCGTTATTATCGTGTTGATACGACCTGCCATGAAGAAACTGCTTAATCCACATGCCGATGATGAAGATGAAATTACATACGGTGCTGATGGTATGCCAATTACGGGTGATGAAACCAGCCTGATTGGCAGCGATATTGAAAACGGTGACTCTTTCGAATTTGGTTCAGGAATCGACTTACCAAATCTGCATAAAGATGAAGATGTGCTTAAAGCTGTACGAGCACTGGTGGCAAATGAACCTGAGCTAGCGGCTCAGGTAGTACAAAACTGGTTAGCAAATAATGCCTGATGAAATAGTAAAACGTGATGACGGTGGCCCACTTGCAGAGAGTGAAGTGGATATTGAATCCATTGCCGGTGATGAACGAGCTGCGATTCTGCTGCTCAGTTTAAGTGAAGAAGATGCCGCTGGCATTATCCGCCATTTAGAACCAAAGCAGGTACAGCGTGTTGGTGGTGCTATGGCTCGTGCTTCTGATCTTAATAATGAAAAAGTCACGGCTGTACACCGAGCTTTTCTGGAAGACATTCAGAAATACACCAACATAGGTATGGGCAGCGAAGACTTCATGAGAAATGCTCTGGTTGCCGCGTTAGGTGAAGATAAAGCTGGTAACTTGGTGGATCAAATACTGCTAGGAACGGGCTCAAAAGGGTTGGATTCTCTTAAGTGGATGGAACCTCGTCAGGTTGCTGCCATTATTATTAACGAGCACCCGCAAATTCAGACCATTGTTTTATCCTATTTAGACCCAGATCAGTCTGCGGAGATACTGTCGCAGTTCCCTGAAAGGGATCGTCTCGACCTTACCATGCGTATCGCAAACCTTGAAGAAGTTCAACCATCAGCACTGGCTGAGTTGAATGAGATTATGGAGAAACAGTTTGCTGGTCAAGCTGGTGCTCAAGCAGCGAAAATTGGTGGCCTGAAAGCGGCAGCCGAAATCATGAACTACATGGATAACAATGTCGAAGGCATCTTGATGGATCAAATTCGAGATCAAGACGAAGATATGGCGACTCAAATTCAAGATCTTATGTTTGTATTTGAGAATCTTATTGAAGTTGATGACCAAGGTGTGCAGAAACTGCTTCGAGATGTACCACAAGATGTACTGCAAAAAGCGCTTAAAGGTGCCGATGAAGGATTGCGTGAGAAGATTTTCAAGAACATGTCCAAGCGTGCTGCAGAGATGATGCGAGACGATATCGAAGCGATGCCGCCTGTTCGTGTGGCAGATGTAGAGTCTGCACAGAAAGAAATTCTTGGTATTGCCAGAAAACTGGCAGACAGCGGCGAAATTATGCTCTCTGGTGGCGCAGACGAGTTCTTGTAATTATCAGACATAAAAAAGGTGTGATATGTCTCATGAACGAAAACGCGGTTTTTTGCGACCAGATGAAGATGGAAGTGATGTAAAACCAGAAAAATGGGGTTTACCCGATTACACGTCTGACGTACATAAGTCGGCCAAGGAGACCGCTCTTAATTATGATCCGAGTTGGATTCCTAATTTTGAAACAAATGAAGTAGAAGCCCCTGTCGAGCTAACTGAAGCGGATATCGAACAGATAAAAGAGATGGCGAAGCAGGAGGGTTTCCAACAGGGACAGGAAGCCGGATTTAACTCAGGCTATGAGAAAGGAAAAGAACAAGGGTTAGAAGCGGGTCATAGTGAAGGCTATGAGGCAGGTAAGCAAGAAGGCATCACCGCAGGTGAAAGCCATATTCAGCAGCAAGTCGATCTGTTTATGAACTTGGCAAATCAGTTTGCTCAACCTTTGGAACTGATGAATGCTCAGGTCGAAAAACAGCTAGTGGATATGGTGCTCACGCTGACCAAAGAAGTTGTGCATGTTGAAGTTCAAACCAATCCACAATTGATTCTTGATACCGTTCGAGAGTCGGTAGAAGCCCTTCCTATATCTGGCCATGCAATTACCTTAAAGTTACACCCAGAAGACTGCGATATCATCCAAACATCTTATGGAGAAAAAGAGCTCGATTGCCGTAATTGGACTCTGGTTTCTGAGCCATCTCTTAATCGAGGTGATGTTCAAATTGAAGCTGGAGAATCAAGTGTCAGCTACAAAATGGAAGAGCGTGTACGTACAGTGCTGCAATCATTTTGTGGTGTAAACAGACATCAGGGAAGTGAGTAATGCTGGCATTAGCAGATAGACTCTCTCAATACAAAACCCAAGGCATCACTACTCGCGCTATTGCGTCGGGTAAGTTGGTACGAGTAGTCGGTTTAACGTTAGAGGCGACAGGATGCAAGGCGCCTATTGGCAGCTTGTGTAAAGTTGAAACCTTATCTGGTGAAATGGAAGCGGAAGTGGTTGGCTTTTCGGGTGATAATCTCTATTTAATGCCCAGCGAACAGATCACAGGTGTGTTACCCGGAGCAAAAGTAACCCCCCTTACTTCAGAAACCGGGCTGTCCGTTGGCATGGAGCTATTGGGAAGAGTGATCGATGGTGTAGGCAATCCTATTGATGGCTTAGGTGAAATATATACTGACCATAGAGCCTCTTTTAATTCAGAACCGATCAATCCCCTAATGAGAAAACCCATATCTGAACCTCTGGATGTCGGCTTGAAAGCGATTAACGGCTTGCTTACCGTCGGTAAAGGTCAGCGGATAGGTCTATTTGCAGGTTCCGGTGTAGGTAAATCTGTCACTCTCGGTATGATGACCAGAGGAACAACGGCTCAAGTTGTGGTTGTTGGGTTAATTGGTGAACGTGGCCGTGAAGTAAAAGAGTTTATTGAAGAGATTCTGGGTGAAGATGGCAGACGTCGCTCTGTCGTGGTGGCAGCGCCTGCCGATTCATCTCCTTTAATGCGACTAAAAGGCTGTCAAACGGCGTTGACCATCGCCGAGTATTTTCGTGATCAAGGCCTGGATGTATTACTGCTAATGGATTCACTGACACGTTTTGCTCAAGCGCAACGTGAAATTGCTCTCTCTGTGGGCGAACCTCCGGCGACAAAAGGTTACCCGCCATCCGTGTTTGCTAAGCTGCCCGCCTTGGTTGAGCGAGCAGGTAATGGTAGCCCTGAGCAAGGTTCGATTACCGCCTTCTTTACCGTATTAACAGAAGGTGATGATCTGCAAGACCCTATTGCGGATGCGTCACGAGCGATTTTGGATGGCCATATTGTCCTCTCTCGTGAAATGGCAGATGCCGGACATTATCCTGCAATTGACGTAGAGAAATCCGTCAGTCGTGTTATGCCTCAGATAACGTCAGAAGAACATGTGCTTATGTCAAAAGCGGTTCGTCAGGTTCTTTCTATCTGTCGTAAAAATCAGGATTTGGTCTCCATTGGCGCTTATAAACCCGGTACTGACCCTGCGATAGACGGTGCATTTACCTTAAAACCGACGTTGGATCAGTATTTGCAGCAAGGGATGAAAGAGTCTGTGCCTTATGATATGTGCGTCAATATGCTGCGTCATATTTTGCAACCGGCCAGCAACGGCTAAGGGCAGTAGATGGAAAATGCATTGGATTTTCTGCTAGAGCAGGCAAAAGAGAAAGAGAACCAAGCCATACTTGCCTTAGGTAAAGCCAACTCGGAGTTAGAAGATTATTACAAGCAGGTTGCTCAGATTGAGCAGTACCGTCTGGACTATTGTCAGCAATTAGTTGACCGAGGAAAAGGTGGCTTATCCGCCAGTGAATATGGCCACCTAAATCGCTTTTTAACTCAGCTTGATGAAACGCTCACCAAACAGAAAGAAGCTGAGCATCACTTTAAGTCACAAGTGGAAAACTGTCAGGAACACTGGATTGAAACTCGTAAACAGCGCAGTAGCTACGAGTGGATGATAGAGAAAAAACAGTCAGAGCGGCTTAAACGTGAGAACCAGCTAGAGCAGCAACAGATGGATGAGTTCTCCACTCTTCAATACGCCCGACGTCGTTCAGGCTTTTAATTTGGTCTGAATATTGCATTACTCATAGATGAGTTGGCTTATGGCCTGCAACAGATAACTTTTCAGAGAATATTGAATTGGTATTCTGCCGAATGATTTAGCGTAAGAGACTGTTTTTATGAATCAAAGTTCTTTGTCGATCAGTGATATGGGTAAATCAAATACCTTACTCCAAGTTGGTGCTGGGGAGAGTAAAACCTTGCCAGACTCTGAAGAATCCGGCAGTTTTTTATCGACTCTTGGCGCGCTTTTTCAATCGGATGAAAAAGGCGGCGAAGAGGTTAAAACAGATAAACTCTCCTCTGTCAGCAGTGAATCAGGTACAGAAAGTGTCGATGAACTCATTGATGCGGGTGACGAGGTTGAAGAGGGCGAAGGATCCGAAAAACTATCGAAAAAACAACAAATTGATGAAGCATCTGTAGACGCTACAACGCTAAGTGATGATGAAGCTGTGGCCAATGGTGATGCGAGTAGCAAAGTCGCGACTGATAAGTCGGTGCTGGATAAAACAATTACCGAACCAGATAAAGCTGCTAAAGCAATGAGTGAAGGTAACGAGTTGCTGGGAAGACTTGATGAATCGAAACAGGTGCTCAATCCCACTTCCGGCAAGCCATTGCCTCCATCTGCGAGTATCAATGCAGAATCGGCCGATATAGAGGCCGATGTCCTACAAAAATATATAAATGGCGAGGGAGCAACAGATAAGAGTTCAATAGATGCTCCTGCTTCGCAACTGAATAAGACAATGTCAGCCTCTGGTAGCGCAGAGCTGAACATTAAAGCAACTGATGTAACCGATGCCAACTCAGCAACTCTCGGCCAACAAGCGAATAATCCTGAATCGATCGGTCAAGCTAACATTCATCAAGACAATGCTGAACCGCTTCTGCCGACACAAAGTTCAACCGTTTCAAATAGTGAGAAAGTGCCTATTGATCTTGACCAATTGAAAGGGGAGAACAGTAAAGATCAAACCATTGCGTGGGGAGCGGCTGGATTAACTGGCGCCGCGGTGGTATCACAACAAGCCACCAATGGTACTCTCGCTTCAGAAGTAGAACAGAGCGTTGGCTCTTTATCACCAGAGAGTGGTTCGGCGGCTAGTATGGACGCTTTAGTCAGTGATGGTACTGCAGTAGGTGAGTTGTCCGCTTTATCGTTAGAAGATGAGGTGCAAGCACCTATAAATTGGTCAAATACGGTAGTAGAGCAGAGTAAAGCGCCAATTGATGGTGGCAAGGTGGCCACCAGTTCCGCGTCAACGGCGATGGCCAGTAACCAATTATTGCAATCGGCGGCTGCACAACAGCCACTGTCTCAGCAAGCGCAGCTAGCAGGTGCAGAGAAACTTGCTAGTGCTGCTGCCGCTCCGGTGATGAATGCCGATGCATCTGTCATGCAAGCAGCAACCCCGTTTAATCCTAT
Source organism: Vibrio sp. 99-8-1 (assembly GCF_013114595.1). Taxonomy (GTDB): domain Bacteria; phylum Pseudomonadota; class Gammaproteobacteria; order Enterobacterales; family Vibrionaceae; genus Vibrio. The sequence goes on from NZ_VTXE01000007.1 coordinate 16,415, forward strand.
GCAGTTAAACTCGGCGAATAATGCTCAAGGCCAAGCTTTGAAAGCGGCACTTGCCGGTGGTGGCCTATTGGCCGGAGCCAAAATGGCAACGGGCGATAAGTCCGACGCCAAAGAGTCTGCCTTGTCTCAGCAACTTTCGGGCTTAGCATCGCAGCAAGGGGCACAACAAGCACAGTTAAAAACAGACATGCAGCAGGCTGTCGCTCAGTCACCTTTGCAATTGAGTCGAGAAGCGGCGGGTGAGAAGCTTTCTGAACAAGTACAGATGATGATGTCGAAGAATCTTAAGAACGTCGATATTCGTCTTGATCCACCTGAGCTGGGTAGAATGCAAATACGAATGACCATGAACAACGACATCGCTTCTGTTCAGTTTACTGTCTCGAACCCGCAAGCCAGAGATTTAGTGGAACAAGCTATGCCTCGATTAAGAGAGATGCTCGCTCAACAAGGAGTGCAGTTATCTGACTCATCTGTGCACCAGCAAAGTGCGGGTCAGCAACAGCAATATGCGGCAGGAAATGGCAGTGGTGGTAGCGAAGATGGCAGGGGTAATTTGACTGATGAAGGGTCAAACCTTGATGAAAGCATCAATCTTGACCTGAATATTGCGGCAAAAGATGATGGAATTAGTTATTACGCTTAATATTTTGGTATCCCATACTAATAATTCAGTGTATAAATCACTGAAATTACCGATTAAATAAGTCAGAGAATATTATGGCAGACGAACAACCCGCAGGTGATGAAGGCGCACCAAAAAGTAAAAAGAAACTGATTATTATTATAGCCGCCGTGGTGCTATTAGCCGTTGGTGGAGCCGCAGCGTTTTTCTTATTAGGTTCTGACGACTCTGCATCAGTAGAAGCAGAGATGGCGGCGAATCAAGCAGCCCTGCCTGATCCGGCTTCTTACGTTAATATTGCTCAACCATTTCTGTTTAGCGCACCAGGAAAACAAAGAGATAGACTGGTACAAATTAAAGTTCAGTTAATGGTGAGAGGGATCAAAAATGAAGATCTGGCTAGACACCATTCGCCACTGATTGAGAGTACCATTTTAAATACCTTTGGTTCGGCTACGGTAGAACAGTTGAGAACACCAACGGGTAGAACGCAATTGCGCGATCAAGCATCAGAAAACATACGAGCGACTTTGAAGCAACTGGTGGGACAGCCGGTGGTTGAAAAAGTACTATTTACTGACTTTGTGATCCAATAGGTTTATCGTGACAGATCTCTTATCCCAAGACGAAATTGATGCGCTACTTCATGGTGTTGATGATGTTGATGAAGCTGAAGACGAACTAGATACGGAAGTTGAAGGTGCGGTTAACTTTGATTTCTCTTCGCAGGACCGAATTGTCCGTGGTCGGATGCCGACCCTTGAGCTTATTAATGAGCGATTTGCTCGCCATATGCGGGTAAGTTTGTTCAATCTATTACGTAAAACTGCCGAAGTGTCTATCAACGGCGTGCAGATGATGAAATTTGGCGAATACCAAAACACATTGTATGTACCAACCAGTTTAAATATGGTTCGCTTCCGTCCATTAAAGGGTACTGCCTTGATTACCATGGAGGCACGATTAGTGTTTATCTTGGTAGAGAACTTCTTTGGTGGTGATGGTCGTTTTCATGCGCGAATAGAAGGGCGTGAGTTCACTCCAACGGAACGGCGAATTATTCAATTATTGCTTAAAATTGTATTTGAAGATTACAAAGAAGCTTGGTCTCCGGTGATGGGGGTTGAATTTGAGTATCTCGACTCAGAAGTAAACCCAAGTATGGCAAACATTGTGAGCCCAACAGAAGTTATCGTAGTGAGTTCATTTCATATTGAAGTTGATGGCGGCGGCGGCGATTTCCACATGGTAATGCCATACTCTATGGTAGAACCCATCCGAGAGTTGTTAGATGCCGGTGTTCAGTCTGACAAAATGGAAACGGATATTCGCTGGAGTTCGGCTTTACGTGATGAAATCATGGATGTTCCTGTTAACTTTCGAGTGAACTTGTTAGAGCGTGATATTTCGCTACGTGACCTAATGGAGTTACAAGTTGGCGATGTTGTGCCAATCGAAATGCCAGAGCATGCAACGATGTTTGTCGAAGAGCTGCCGACCTATCGAGTAAAAATGGGTCAAGCTAGTGATAAAATTGCCGTTCAAATATCAGAAAAAATTAAGCGACCTGATGTGGTCAAAACAGATATTGCTTTTCTTGGTACCGATATAATGTCGGAAATTGGTAACGAAGAAGAAGAAAGTGAATAAGATAAAAGTAGGTAAGTGAAGATGGAACCGAGTGAAGACCAAAAATTAGCTGATGAATGGGCTGCGGCGTTAAGCGAAGATCCAGCGGCTGCGTTGATGGGTGATGATATCGAAGTTGCTCCTTTAGAAGAGCTTTCGGATGAAGCATCACCAATAACAGAAGATGAGCGTCGTAAGCTGGATACCATAATGGATATTCCAGTCACTATCTCGATGGAAGTGGGACGTTCGCAAATTAGTATTCGAAACTTACTGCAATTGAACCAAGGCTCGGTTGTTGAGTTGGATAGAGTCGCTGGTGAGTCATTAGACGTAATGGTAAATGGTACGCTGATTGCTCATGGTGAAGTTGTTGTGGTCAACGATAAGTTTGGTATCCGTTTAACGGATGTGATTAGCCAAACTGAGCGTATTAAGAAGCTTCGATAACCGTATGAAGATTAATGTCAACGTATTCAGCTTACTTTTTCTTTCATTTCCTGCACTTGCTGCGGGTGCTCCAGAGCTGGATTTGTTAACAACGTTGGGTTCGTTACTGTTTGTTATTGCGCTCATTTTTGCTATGGCATGGTTACTAAAGCGTATGCGATTACCCGCGATGGGAAACCAGAAAGGTCTTTCAGTCATTCGTCAAGTTGCCGTCGGGACCAAAGAGCGAATTGTGGTTGTTCAGGCAGGAGAGGAACAGTTTTTGGTCGGGATCACACCCCAATCCATTAACCTTATTTCACGGTTGGATAAACCATTAGAGCAAGATCAGTTAACATCATCTAATCAGTTTGCCACTCAATTTAGTCAAATATTGAAGAAAAATGCTAAAGAATAACGCCTTCGCTGCCTTTATGGCAGCGTTTGTATTTATGCTGTTTACTCCAATTTCTGTTGCTCAGGAAGAACTTGAGACGCCTATACCCGCCACTGCCGTAGGTGCTGAGCAGATAACGGTGACAGCAATGGAGAAAGAGCAGGGGGCTGCAAGGTCTATTGGATTAGGAAGTTCATCTGGCGGTGCAGGCATTCCTGCTTTGACCATGAAGACCAATCCTGATGGTAGCGAAGATTACTCGGTAAACTTACAGATTTTGGCTTTGATGACCATGCTGGGCTTTTTGCCTGCCATGGTTATTTTAATGACGTCGTTTACCCGTATTGTGGTGGTGATGTCGATACTGCGACAAGCAATGGGTTTGCAACAGACGCCATCAAATCAGGTGATTGTTGGTATTGCTATTTTTCTCACCTTTTTCATTATGTCTCCGGTGATAGATAGAGTGAACCAAACTGCCGTTCAACCTTACCTCAATGAACAAATCAGTGCCCGACAAGCATTTGATTTGGCGCAAGATCCGATGAAATCTTTTATGCTGAAACAGACTCGGGTAAAAGATTTAGAGACCTTTGTGAATATATCGGGTTCTCTGGCGCAAAACCCTGAAGATGTTTCTATGAGTGTGCTTATTCCGGCTTTCATTACTTCTGAGCTAAAAACGGCATTCCAAATCGGCTTTATGCTGTTTTTGCCTTTCTTGATTATCGATCTGGTTGTGGCGTCGATATTGATGGCAATGGGTATGATGATGCTATCGCCTATGATCGTATCATTGCCATTTAAACTTATGCTGTTCGTGCTTGTAGATGGTTGGAACTTAATTTTGTCCACCTTGGCTGGCAGTTTTGCGTTGTAGCGGAGAAGGATAATGACACCTGAAGTCTTTGTAGAAATCTTTCGAAGTGCACTGTGGATAGTGTTGCTCTTGGTATGCGCAATTATTATTCCAAGCTTAATGATTGGTTTAGTGGTAGCGATATTTCAGGCCGCAACCTCGATTAATGAGCAGACATTAAGTTTTCTTCCGCGATTAATTGTAACCTTATTGGCGCTAATGTTTGGTGCTCACTGGATGACACAAACATTAATGGAATTCTTCTTTGAGATGGTAGAACGCTTACCTCAAGTGCTCTATTAAGGCTTGCTATGGAATATCCAACTCATATCATTCTTGACTGGATAGCCAACTACTTCTGGCCTTATACCCGTATCGCAGCGATGTTAATGGTGATGACGGTGACAGGGGCAAGATACGTCTCAACCCGAATCCGGCTTTATATGGGACTAGCAATCACGCTCGGAGTCTCTGCTGCCATTCCTGCGGTGCCACAGGGTATTGCATTACTCTCTTTTCAAGGCTTTGTGGTCACATTTGAGCAGATCATCATTGGTGTGGCGATGGGGATGGTGACGCAGTTTATCAGCCAGACCTTCGTCATGTTGGGGCAAATACTGGGTATGCAATCCAGCTTGGGTTTCGCTTCAATGGTGGACCCTGCTAATGGTCAAAATACGCCGCTATTGGGTCAGTTATTTCTATTTTTAGCGACCATGTTTTTCTTGGCCACCAATGGCCATTTGCAGCTTATCCAGTTTGTGGTAATTAGCTTTAAAACCTTACCCATTGGCAGTGGAGCGCTGACGAATGTGGACTATCGCGAGATGGCTCTGTGGATGTCGACTATGTTTAAGACGGCATTGAGTATGTCTCTATCGGGTATTATTGCGCTGCTGACGATAAACCTCTCGTTTGGTGTAATGACTCGTGCGGCTCCTCAGCTAAATATCTTCTCATTAGGTTTTGCCTTTGCGTTAGTGATCGGCTTGCTTCTATGTTGGTATTTAATGCTCGGACTGTTTAGCCACTATGATCTCTATTGGATGCAAGGTGAACAGCAACTTTGTACATTGATTAAGATGGAGTGCTAACGTGGCAGAATCTGACGGTCAGGAACGTACTGAAGACGCCACGCCCAGGCGGTTGCAACAAGCGAGAGAAAAAGGGCAGATAGCACGCTCTAAGGAGCTTGCATCGGTATCTGTATTGATCGTCGGCGCACTCTCTTTAATGATGTTTGGTGAAAAACTCGCTAAGGGGCTTTTTACCATAATGGGACGATTTTTTACTCTTAGTCGAGAAGAGATTTTTGATAGCGGTAAACTGTTTGATATCGTTTCGGGTGCTCTCGTTCACTTGATACTGCCGCTTGTTTTAATACTCATTACTCTTTTTATTGCTGCTTTAGTCGGTACAACTGGTGTAGGAGGGGTAAACTTTTCTATTGAAGCAGCAATGCCAAAACCTTCTAAAATGAACCCACTCAGTGGTCTCAAAAGAATGGTTGGTTTACAGAGTTGGGTTGAGCTGATTAAGTCTATATTGAAAGTTGCCTTGGTTGCTGGTGTGGCTTTCTATCTGATTAATGCATCAAAAGTCGATCTTTTTCAGCTTAGTTTAGATGTCTTCCCACAAAATATTTTTCATGCCTTGGAGATTCTACTTAACTTTATACTGTTAATTAGCTGTTCATTGCTGGTGGTGGTGGCGATAGATATTCCGTTTCAAATTTGGCAACACGCTGATCAGCTAAAGATGACCAAGCAAGAAGTGAAAGATGAATATAAAGAGACGGAAGGTAAGCCGGAAGTTAAAGGGCGTATCCGTATGCTGCAAAGGGAAGCAGCTCAGCGAAGGATGATGGCAGATGTTCCAACCGCTGATGTTATTGTCACCAACCCAGAGCATTTTTCTGTCGCCTTAAGATATGACTCCCTGACCGACAAAGCACCTGTTGTGGTGGCGAAAGGGGTAGATCATATGGCGCTTAAAATTCGAGAAGTAGCGCGAGAACACGATATCTATGTCATACCTGCTCCTCCACTGGCCCGTGCGCTCTATCACTCCACTGAACTTGAACAGCAAATACCTGATGGCTTATTTACCGCAGTAGCTCAGGTGTTGGCTTATGTGTTTCAGCTTAAACAGTTTAGAAAAAGCGGCGGTCAACGTCCTGTCCTTACTGAAGATAACATGCCTATCCCTCCCGATTATAAGTACTGATGGTTAAACCCTACTTGCTTGTCATTTATTTGACGAATCATATGGTCTGATACTTGCATGTGTAGTGCAAAGTATTGATTTAACTATTTTTCGTTCAAAGATTAAGCGCTGCTAAATAATGAAATTTTCTCTACCTGTTTCAAATAAATTAACATCAATATCGAGTAAGACTTTACCCGCAGTTGGTGCGCCAATATTGGTACTAGCTGCGCTTGGCATGATCATACTGCCCATTCCACCGCTATTACTCGATCTCTCATTCACTTTTAATATCGCCTTATCCATGGTGGTATTACTGGTGACAATCTATACACGACGCCCGCTAGATTTTGCTGCTTTCCCGACCGTATTGTTGGTTGCAACACTATTACGTTTAGCGTTAAACGTGGCATCAACACGGGTGGTTTTACTGTATGGGCATGAAGGAGGTAACGCCGCGGGTAATGTTATCGAAGCGTTTGGTAGCGTGGTTATTGGTGGTAACTATGCGGTAGGTTTAGTGGTCTTCCTGATCCTGATGATTATCAACTTTATGGTGGTAACAAAGGGTGCGGGTCGTATTTCAGAAGTAAGTGCTCGCTTTACGTTAGATGCCTTGCCAGGTAAGCAGATGGCAATTGACGCAGATTTAAATGCCGGTTTAATCGATCAAGAACAAGCAAGAACTCGTCGCTTTGAAGTCACAAAAGAAGCGGACTTTTATGGTTCTATGGATGGTGCTTCTAAGTTCGTTAAAGGCGATGCCATTGCCGGTATTTTAATTCTGTTTATAAACATTATTGGTGGTTTAAGCATCGGTATGGTGCAGTTTGATTTGGGTTTTCAAAATGCCATTGAAATTTATACCCTGTTAACTATTGGTGATGGTTTGGTTGCCCAAATTCCATCGCTATTACTCTCTATATCCGCTGCCATTATGGTAACCCGTCAAAATACAGATGAAGATATGGGCCAGCAGATGGTCTTTCAGATGTTTGACAACCCCAAAGCCTTGGTGATCACTTCTGCCATATTGGGCGTGATGGGTGTTGTGCCGGGCATGCCTCATTTTGCCTTTTTGCTGTTAAGTGCAATAGCTGGTGGTGTTGCTTATTGGCAGTACAAAAAACAGAAGAAAGAAGCGGATAAGCCAGCACTGCCTAAACCACAAGATACCGAAGCGCAAAATCAAAAAGAGCTGTCATGGGACGATGTTCAGCCAGTGGATATTATTGGCTTAGAGGTAGGCTATCGTTTAATCCCTATGGTCGATAGAGATCAAGGTGGTGAACTGCTTGAAAGGGTAAAAGGGGTAAGGAAAAAACTGTCGCAAGACTTTGGTTTCTTAGTGCCAGCGGTTCATATTCGAGATAATCTTGAACTAACGCCGAATAGCTACCGAATAACGTTAATGGGGGTTGCTGTCGGTGAAGCCGAGATTAGACCCGATCAAGAGCTAGCGATCAATCCCGGTCAGGTTTATGGCATGGTCGAAGGGGAACCGACGGTTGACCCCGCGTTTGGTCTTGAAGCTATTTGGATTGCTGAGGAGCAGCGGGAACATGCTCAAGCGCTCGGCTATACAGTGGTTGATTCCGCGACCGTATTGGCTACTCACTTAAGCCAACTTCTCACCAACAATGCTGCTCAGTTAATTGGCCATGAAGAGGTGCAGAATTTACTAGAAATGCTTAGTCGATCTACGCCTAAGTTGGTGGAAGGCTTTGTGCCGGATCAGCTTTCATTGGGTGCTGTGGTTAAAGTGTTGCAGAACCTATTACATGAAGCGATCCCTATCCGAGATATCCGCACTATTGTACAAACCTTGTCTGAGTATGCGCCAAAGAGTCAAGAACCTGACATATTAACCGCCGCGGTTCGTATCGCCCTTAAGCGTTTAATCGTCCAAGAAATCAATGGTATAGAGCCTGAACTGCCGGTAATTACATTAATCCCTGAGCTGGAACAAATATTGCATCAAACTATGCAGGCGTCGGGGGGCGAATCAACAGGTATTGAGCCAGGATTGGCAGAAAGGTTGCAATCATCTCTCAGTAATGCCACGCAAGAACAAGAACTTAAAGGTGAGCCTGCTGTACTGCTTACCTCTGGTGTATTAAGAACGACATTAGCGAAATTTGTTAAGAATACAATTCCAAACCTACGAGTGCTTTCCTATCAAGAGATTCCTGATGAAAAGCAGATACGAATTGTGCAAGCAGTTGGTAATTAGGTTTAGTACGAATTAACCTTGGACAAGTACATTGAAAATAAAACGTTTTTTTGCAAAAGACATGAGACTAGCACTTCTTCAGGTTAAGGAAGAACTGGGTGCGGAAGCGGTGATTATGTCTAACAAAAAGGTCACCGGCGGTGTCGAAATCGTTGCGGCAGTTGATGGTGATGGAAACCCTGCATCTCAGGCAAATCAGCCCTCTCCTGCGCCTCAACAGATGGCCTCTCGATACAATAACCATTCTCAATCATCGTCGATAGATGCTCAGACGGAACGTCGCTTACAAGATGATAGAGTGAGCTTGCAAGGCAGCAGCAAAGCGACAGCTTCACAAACCAAGCGATTTGCTAATATGCTTAAGCAATATAGTCAGGCAGATGAGTCGTTTGCCAATGAAGCCGATTCTCTTTCCGCACTGCTAAAAAGACAGAGCAATGGACAAGATGCTGCGACGGGCAGAAATGCACAATCAAAAGGTGCTATCTCGTCATCATTATCTGAAGAGTCAGGTTTAGCAAGATTAATTGCCGAGGATAGAGACGCAGAACGTCCAAAAGCAAAATTGGATCCGACTCGCTACGACAAAAATATCAGACAAGAACACAGTGACGCTGAAACCACTCAAGAACTCGAGTCAATGCGCGAAGAGATGATGTCTATTCGACGCTTGCTAGAGCACCAAGTGTCTGGGTTGATGTGGCAAGAGGTAGAAAGACGTGAACCACTTCGGGCTATGCTGATTAAGCGGCTTGAACGCATGGGGTTGGCGTCTGAACTTTCTGATCAACTCGCTTGCTATATCCCAGAAGACACACCGCCAGCTCAAGCTTGGAAAGCTCTGTTGGGATTGATTTCAGACCAAATCGCGGTAACCAAATCAGATATTCTGAAAAAAGGTGGTGTGGTTGCCTTGCTTGGTCCTACTGGAGTAGGAAAAACAACGACGATAGCAAAACTGGCTGCTCGAGCAGCGATGGAGTTTGGTCCAGACAATGTTGCACTGGTTACTACCGACACATATCGCATCGGTGCGCATGAGCAGTTAGCGATTTATGGAAGAATTATGGGTTGTCCTGTAAGAATTGCTAAAGATTCTGAGGAGTTAGCCGAAGTAATATATCAACTACGTAATAGAAAGTTGGTATTAGTGGATACGGCGGGTATGGGACAACGTGATGTTAGGTTGTCCGAACAGCTCGATACGCTGATGCAAGATAGTGGGGCGGTGATCAGTAGTTATCTTGTACTTCCTGCAACGGCGCAACGACAAGTATTGCAAGAAACCATAGATCATTTTAAACGAATTCCTTTATCTGGCTGTATTTTAACCAAGATAGACGAATCCTTAAGCCTAGGTGAATTCATAAACGTGATAATTCAAAATGTACTTCCCGTTGCCTATGTGGCCAACGGACAGAGAGTACCAGAGGATATAGTGATTGCTCAGCCAAAGTATATCGTTGCTAAAGCCAACGATCTGCTAGAGAAGTCAACAGAAGATGAACCGCATTACTGGACCAGTGATGCAGAAGGACTCTAGGCGGCAGATGACTATGATGAATGACAATATGCAAGATCAAGCAAGCGGCCTGCGTCGACTTACGCAGCCAACATTGACTAAAGTTATTTCTGTCACCGGAGGTAAAGGTGGTGTAGGAAAATCAAATGTAGCACTGAGTTTAGCCATTTCTATGGCGCGTCAAGGTAAGAAAGTCATGGTACTTGATGCAGATTTAGGTTTAGCTAATGTAGATGTGATGTTAGGCCTTAGAGCAACCAGAAACTTAGGGCATGTTTTAGCCGGAGAGTGTGAGCTAAAAGATTGTATTGTGGAAGGCCCTCACGGAATTAAAATTGTACCTGCAACATCTGGTACTCAAAGTATGACGGAACTGAGTCATGCTCAGCATGCGGGATTAATACGAGCATTTGGGTCTCTAGAAGAAGAGATGGACGTGTTAATTATCGATACCGCAGCAGGTATTTCGGATATGGTTGTCAGTTTTTCCCGTGCCGCTCAAGATGTGTTGGTTGTGGTGTGTGATGAACCGACTTCGATCACTGATGCATATGCATTAATTAAGCTATTGAGTCGTGAGCATGATGTGCAACGCTTTAAAATTGTTGCAAATATGGTCAGAAGTTACCGAGAAGGCAGAGAATTGTTTGCAAAGTTGACCTTGGTCACAGAGCGATTCTTGAATGTTAGCCTTGAACTCGTAGCATGTATCCCATTAGATGATAAAGTACGTCAAGCGGTAAAGAAACAACGTATCGTCGTCGATGCTTTTCCTCGATCTCCAGCTGCTTTAGCACTGAGCTCGTTGGCGAATAAAGCATTAACTTGGCCGATTCCGAAAACTCCTAGTGGTCATTTGGAATTTTTTGTGGAAAGATTGCTGAATAAACGAGAACCCGTAGGAGAGCCGTTTGGTGAATAAGGCGCTAACATATGACCAACGTGCGAATATAACGAGCCAGAATTCTTTTTTGGAACAATATTCGGATTTAGTCAAACGTATTGCGCATCACTTGCTTGGTCGTCTTCCTCCAAGTGTATTGGTGGATGATCTTATTCAAGCAGGAATGATCGGCTTGATTGAAGCACAGCAAAATTACGATGGCTCTAAGGGAGCCAGTTTTGAAACCTACGCAGGTATCCGAATTCGAGGTTCCATGCTCGATGAAGTTCGCAAAGGCGATTGGGTTCCTCGATCTGTTCATAGGAACAATCGAACCATTAACCAAGCCATTAATGAACTCGAGTCGATATTAAACCGAGATCCAACAGATGCTGAAGTTGCTCAACATTTAAATATGACAGCAGAGCAATATCATGTGGCATTATCAGATATTAACTGTTCACGTTTAGTGGGCATTGAAGATTTAGGTGTTTCTGATGACGTTATCGCAACAGCAGAAGAAACCCGAGAAAACTCTCCTTTTCAAGGAGTAGCGGATGAGAACTTTCGCCGTGCTTTGGTCGACTCGATCAAAGAATTGCCAGAAAGAGAAGCATTAGTTCTTTCACTTTATTACGATGAAGAGCTAAATTTAAAAGAAATTGGAGAAGTATTAGGTGTAAGCGAATCTCGTGTAAGCCAAATACATAGCCAATCAATGCAACGTTTACGCGCTAAACTTAGTGCTTGGACGAAAGACGATTAATTACACTGACTTGAACCTCAGTGGAGGTAATTTTGAATAAAAACATGAAGATCCTCATTGTTGATGATTTCTCAACAATGCGCCGAATAGTAAAAAACCTGTTACGTGACTTGGGCTTTAACAATACTCAAGAAGCGGATGATGGCTTGACTGCGCTGCCTATGTTGAAGAAAGGTGAATTTGACTTTGTGGTGACTGATTGGAACATGCCAGGTATGCAAGGTATTGATCTGCTAAAAAACATTCGAGCAGACGCTGAGCTAAAACACCTGCCAGTTCTAATGATTACTGCTGAAGCGAAACGTGAGCAGATTATTGAGGCTGCCCAAGCTGGTGTTAACGGCTACATCGTGAAGCCATTTACCGCCGCAACTTTAAAAGAAAAGCTTGATAAGATTTTTGAGCGCTTATAACTCTTTGATACGCAAAGATTAATAATAACTAGCGTAAAAGGATTTGATTAAGATGATTTCTTTAGAGCAGGCAAAAGAACTGGTCTCCTTACTTGAAGAAGGTAAGCAAGACGAAGCGGATCAAATACTGCTGTCGATTTCTCAAACAGCAGAGAATCCCATGCTCAAAGAGGTGGGGTCTTTGACTCGCGATCTGCATGACGCTTTAGGTCAATTTAAATTTGACTCAAGGATGAATGAGATTGCGAATGAAGAAATTCCCGATGCTCGAGATAGGCTTGAGTATGTCATGGCAAAAACCGAACTTGCCGCCAACCGTACCATGGATGCAGTTGAGGCGTCTCTGCCGATAGCAGATAATTTGCACGAATGTCTCTTAAAAGTAAGGCCAACATGGAACGCCCTCATGAAAGGTCGTATTGAATTATCAGAATTTAAAACGCTTTGTCATGAGATTGATCATTTGCTGGTTCAAGTGGAAGGTGATAGCACTGAACTAAGAAGCCAGCTAACTGAAATATTGATGGCGCAAGACTTTCAAGATTTAACAGGACAGATTATTACACGCGTAATCACGCTGGTGAGAGAAGTTGAAGATAGACTCGTTGAAATAATATCGACATTTGGTGTGGAAGCAGAAACGCAGTCAGAAGAGTCGAAAAAAACGTCAGTTGAAGCAGAAGGGCCAATTATGAACGCCCATGAGCGTGAAGATGCCGTTGCATCTCAAGATGATGTAGATGATTTATTATCGAGTCTCGGATTCTAAGGGTAATATATGAGCTATGAGTTAGACGAAGAAATTCTACAGGACTTTTTGGTAGAAGCTGGTGAAATCTTAGAATTGCTGTCAGAGCAATTGATTGAGCTTGAGAACAATCCTGAAGACACAGAATTACTGAATGCGATTTTTAGAGGGTTCCATACTGTAAAAGGTGGTGCAGGATTCCTTGCTTTGACAGAGCTAGTCGATGCTTGTCATGGTGCAGAAAACGTGTTTGATATATTGCGAAATGGACAGCGTTCAGTAACTGCTGAATTGATGGATACCATTTTACAAGCGCTAGACTCAATAAATATTATGTTTACTGCGGTGCAAGAGAGAGAGCCGTTAACCGCGGCAGATCCTGAAGTTCTTGCAGAGTTACATCGTCTAAGTCGTCCGGCAAGTGAAGACGAAGCTCCTGCTGCAGAACCCGAGCCGATAGTTGAAGCCGCAGTAGAACCTGAGCTAGAGCCAGTGATAGAAGCTGAGCCTGCTCCTGTAGTCGCTGAGAACAACTCTATTGATGATATTTCTCAGGATGAATTTGAAAAATTATTAGATGAACTCCACGGTAAAGGCAGTGCACCGGGTGCTTTGGCTGAGGCTCCAGCTGCGCCAGCTGCCACTCCCGCTCCAGCCGTACCGCCGGCCGGTGGCGACAGCGGTGACATAACCGATGACGAATTTGAAAAGTTACTAGATGAACTGCATGGTAAAGGTTCTGCACCAGGTGCTTTAGAGGCAGATGCTGGCAGTGTAGCAGCGCCTCCAGCAGCTCCAGTCGCGGCTACCACCAATGTTGCGGGTGGCGATCAAGACTTGATGAGTGATGATGAATTTGAAAAATTACTCGATCAACTACATGGCTCTGGTAAAGGACCTTCGGTAGAAGAGTTAGAAGCGGCAACAAAACCTGTTTCTGCTAATCCTCCACCAGTCAAAGCAAAACCAGACGTCGCGAAACCTGCAGCAGCGCCTAAAGCTGCCGCACCTAAAGCCGCAGCGAAACCGAAAGCGGCGGCTAAACCTGCTGCGCCGGCTAAAAAAGCAGCAGCGCCAGCGAGTAATGATAAAGGTAAAGCAAAAGCGGCGGCACCTAAGCCACAGGCAGAAGCGACAGTAAGGGTAGATACATCAACCCTAGATACCATAATGAACATGGTGGGTGAACTGGTTCTTGTTCGTAACCGTTTGGTTAGCCTTGGTTTAAGTCGCAATGATGAAGAGATGTCTAAAGCGGTAGCAAACCTTGATATCGTTACTGCTGATTTGCAAGGTGCGGTAATGAAAACGCGCATGCAGCCAATCAAGAAAGTGTTTGGCCGATTCCCTCGAGTGGTAAGGGATATTGCTCGGACTCTGAAGAAAGATATTGTTCTTGAGATGCGCGGTGAAGATACCGATCTAGATAAAAACCTAGTTGAAGCGTTGGCCGATCCACTGATTCACTTGGTAAGAAACTCAGTCGATCACGGTATCGAAATGCCGGATGATCGCCAAAAAGCCGGTAAGCCAAGAACGGGTAAAGTCATTTTATCTGCTTCTCAAGAAGGTGATCATATTGAGTTAGCCATCGTTGATGATGGTGGTGGTATGAACCCTGATACGTTACGCGGAATTGCCGTTAAACGTGGTTTGATGGATAACGAAGCCGCCAGTCGTTTAACCGACAAAGAGTGCTTTAATCTGATTTTTGCTCCTGGTTTCTCAAGTAAAGAGAAGATTTCAGACATTTCAGGTCGTGGTGTGGGAATGGATGTGGTTAAAACCGCCATCAATACCCTGAATGGTTCTGTAGATGTAGACTCAGAAATGGGCAAAGGAACCAAGATAACCATCAAAGTTCCATTAACGTTGGCAATCTTACCGACTCTAATGGTTGGTGTGTGTAAACAACCGTTTGCACTGCCATTAGCGAGTGTAAATGAAATCTTCAATCTTGATTTGTCTAAAACCAATGTTGTTGATGGTCAATTAACCATCATTGTTAGAGAGAAATCTATTCCATTGTTCTATCTACAGAACTGGCTTGTACCAAGAGCGGGAAGTGTCGATCAGCGTAAAGGTCACGGACATGTCGTTATCGTTCAGTTAGGCAGTCAACGTGTTGGCTTTGTTGTAGACAGCCTTATTGGACAAGAAGAAGTGGTAATCAAACCATTAGACGAATTACTTCAAGGTACGCCGGGGATGGCTGGAGCAACGATCACCAGTGATGGTCACATCGCCCTGATTCTAGACGTACCAAATCTATTGAAGGAATATGCGATTCGTTCGTAAATGTAAGAAGGAATATATGGCAGTACGAGTACTAGTTGTTGATGATTCAAGTTTTTTCCGCCGACGGGTCAGCGAAATAATTAATGCTGATCCTCGACTAGAAGTCGTGGATGTTGCGGTAAACGGAAAAGAAGCGATTCAAAAGGTAATGGACGTCAAACCTGACGTTATTACTATGGATATCGAGATGCCAGTAATGGATGGTATTACTGCAGTACGAGAAATAATGAAGGTAGCACCTACGCCCATCTTGATGTTTTCTTCGTTGACTCATGATGGTGCACGAGCAACGTTAGATGCATTAGACGCGGGTGCGCTGGATTTTCTGCCGAAAAAATTTGAAGATATTGCTCGAAATAGAGATGAAGCGACTCAATTATTGCAGCAACGAGTAACAGAGATTGCGCGTAAAAAAATGCTGATGAGGCGTCGTACTCCGACGCCAACAGCCCCACCGAGTACCAGTTCTTCATTACGTAGGCCTGTTGCATCAGCACCTGCTGCTGCAAAACCAACTTCAACCGCAAGAAGTGTTCCTAGCAAATTTAGAGCCTCTGGAAAGAAATACCAGTTGACCGCTATTGGTACATCTACTGGTGGTCCAGTTGCGCTACAGAAAATTTTAACTAAGTTACCTGCAAACTATCCGCACCCTATTGTGCTTATACAGCATATGCCAGCCACCTTTACGGCTGCTTTTGCTAGCCGCTTAAATACCTTATGCAAAATTCAGGTTAAGGAAGCTCAAGATGGTGATGTACTGAAACCTGGAGTGGCCTATCTCGCCCCCGGTGGATTACAGATGATGATAGAGGGCCGTCCCGGCGCCGCAAAATTGCGTATTGTAGATAGCGGTGAGCGGATGAATTACAAGCCGTGTGTCGATGTGACATTTGGCGCAGCATCGAAAGTTTATCAAGATAAAGTACTCTCCATGGTGTTAACCGGCATGGGGGCAGATGGCAGAGAAGGGGCGAGAATGCTCAAATCTGCTGGTGCGACTATTTGGGCTCAAGATGAAGAGAGCTGTGTTGTATACGGCATGCCGCAGGCTGTCGCGAAGGCGAATATATCCACAGAGGATTTACCGCTGGAGCGTATCGCTGAACGTATGCTTGTAGAAGTTGGCTTAGCTTAGGGAGCAAAGATGATAGTCTGGAGCGTAGCAAACCAAAAAGGTGGCGTTGGCAAAACAACGACTACCGTTACCTTAGCTGGGTTGCTGAGCAAAAAAGGACACCGTGTATTGCTTGTTGATACCGATCCTCATGCATCTTTGACAACCTACCTTGGTTATGACTCTGATGAAGTAGAAAAGAGCTTATTTGATTTATTTCAGTTACCGGAGATAAATCGCGAGTCTGTACTGCCATTAATTATTCAGTCTGAAATAGAGAACATAGATATCGTTCCTGCTCATATGTCTTTGGCAACATTAGACAGAGTGATGGGCAATCGCAGTGGCATGGGGCTTATTTTAAAACGAGCCCTTTTAGCACTGCATGGTGATTATGATTATGTACTGATTGATTGTCCGCCAATTTTAGGCGTTATGATGGTCAATGCATTGGCGGCAAGTGATCGTATTTTAATACCGGTTCAAACGGAGTTTTTAGCAATGAAGGGCTTGGAGCGAATGATTCGTACCTTGGCCATTATGCAGAAATCCAGAAATAAAGCGTTTAAGACAACGATCGTACCGACTATGTACGACAAACGAACGAGAGCGTCTTTAACGACATTGAATCAGCTCAAAAAAGATTACCCTGAAAACGTTTGGAGTTCTGCTATTCCTATTGACACCAAGTTTCGTGATGCCAGTTTGAAACGATTGCCAGCATCACATTTTGCAGAAGGAAGTCGCGGGGTTTTCGCCTACAAACAGTTGTTAATTTATCTAGAGAGGTTAGCTCTAGATGAACAATAAAACGCATGTATTGTCGGGGGAGCAGGCATTAAATGACTATTTTACCTCCCTACTTGATGAGGAAGAGCTGAACGAAGCGTTTAATACGCCGAGTAAAGTAGAGCTTTCTGCCGTTGAGTCGACAGTTTCAGCAGAGGAAATGGTACCTAAGTTACAACCTGATTATCATTCGTCCTATACTGAATTAGAATATAATGAATTTGAAGTTCCTGATTTAGAGGATGTCCAGAAATTACTGGATAAATTGGAAACAACCGATCTTGCTGCCGAGCCAGATATTGCCACCATTATAGAACGAAATAATGGTGAAATTGCTGAAGTAACAAGAGTTGAAAGTGTTGTAGAAGAGATCCAAGAGTGGGATGTCGCAACTGAAGTCGAACAAGTCGTTGCTGAATCACCTGCTGTTGAAGAATTTGAAGTGACTGAACCGGTAATCGCTGAGCCAGAGGTTGTCGAAGAGGTCGAGGTTGAACAAGAGACTGAGGTTGAGCTTCAAACAGAAACCGGTGGAGCGCACATTCAGGACTGGCAAAGCATTGCTAGAAATGAAGATTTTCAAGTGCTCTATTTTGATGTCAACGGAGTAACGTTCGCCGTACCACTTGATGAACTGGGTGGTATCCATCGCCGCGGAGAAATGAGTCACCTTATTGGCCGCCCGGGATGGTATCTTGGATTACAGACGAATAAAAATGATCAGTTAGATGTTGTTGATACCGCGAAGTGGGTAATGTCTGATAGATTAACGGATGATTCGCATAAAGAACATTACCAGTATGTGGTTATGCTTGGTGAGAGTAACTGGGGATTAGCATCTACAGAGTTAAAAGGGACTGAACTACTTAATACTGAAAAAGTCCGTTGGCGCGAGCTCTCAGGTAAACGACCATGGTTAGCTGGAATGGTAAAAGAAAAAATGTGTGCTTTAATTCACGTTGAAGCCATGATAACAATGTTAAATGCTGGTCTAGACGTAAAGTCACTGGACAGTTGATAGAAAAGTTTGTCGGTAGCGACACAAAGAGGATAAGACATGTCTCAAGTTAATGAAGTAGAGTTAAAAAAAGATCAGACCAATGATGAAGTACTTCAGTGGGTAACATTCCAACTCGAAGAAGAGACTTATGGCATTAATGTAATGCAAGTTCGAGAAGTGCTTCGCTATTCAGAGATTGCTCCTGTACCAGGTGCTCCGGACTATGTATTAGGTATTATCAACCTTCGTGGCAATGTCGTTACAGTTATCGATACTCGTTCACGTTTTGGTTTAATCCCGGGTGAAATCACAGATAACACCCGAATTATTGTGATCGAATCTGAGCGTCAAGTTATCGGTATTCTTGTAGATAGCGTTGCTGAAGTGGTTTACCTACGTTCTTCTGAGATTGACACAACACCAAGTGTTGGCACAGATGAGAGCGCCAAGTTTATTCAAGGTGTTAGTAACCGAGATGGTAAGCTACTTATTCTTGTTGATCTTAACAAGTTATTGAGCGACGAAGAATGGAATGAAATGGCACACCTATAATGGTTGAGCTGTTTAACTCTAACGGTGTGTTGGTACTGCTAGGCGGGAGTCTGTTTTTTGTTCTTGTCTTAGTGGTTATGTTGTTGAAAAGCCGCAGCCAGATGCAACGAATCACAGACAGTCAGCGACAAACCGTTAGAGGTATGGAAAAAGAAGTTTCTAAAGCGAACAACCAATTGCTGGAAGTTCGTTCAGTTGTGGTTGGTTTAGGACAGAAAGTTGCAGAGCAACAAGATGTTATTCAGTATTTATCAGAAAGAGTAACAGAGCTGGAGCATACGGATAAAGATAGCCGAATGTATTCTAGAGCCAGTAAAATGGTTCAGCTTGGTGCGGATGTTGATGAATTAATAGAAGAGTGTGAACTGCCTAAAGCAGAAGCAGAACTGATGATGACGTTGCAAAATAAAATTGCGGGGAAAGAGAAAGTCCCCCCTATGAATGTGGCAAAGAATAGGCCTAAAACATCATCAAGGTAATTGATTAATATACAACTTAAACTTGCTGGAACGGGTTTTATTGTTCTGCTGTAATCTAAACTGTCAATGATAAGAGAAGCGAAATGCTTCTCTTTTTTTTGCTCATTATATCGGCAGAAAACCGAGCAGAAAAAAGCCTTGCTGATACTAAATTGCTATTCTGTGACAAAAGTGAGTGAGCAAGTGGGATTTTATTGTGTTTCATGTTGTGTATATCCTACTTAGGATGCAGTAGCATGTGTTAATATGCCCGTTCGATTGTTAATTTTTAGTGCCCATGTTAGAAGTCTCAAATCTTACTGCTATTCGTGATGAGAGAGTGTTGTTTGAAAACCTCTCATTTAAAATTAATACTGGTGAAATCGTTCAAATAGAGGGACGAAACGGAACTGGTAAAACAACCTTACTAAGAATAATTGCTGGGCTAGGGGATAGCGAATCAGGCGATATTCTCTGGAAAGATCTGCCTACCGTATCCAATCGAGATCTATTCCATCAAGATCTGCTGTTTCTTGGTCACCAAACTGGGGTGAAAAGGGAACTGTCTGGTTTTGAAAACCTCGCGTTTTATCAATCAATTCAAAAGTGCAATACCGATAAAGCCACTCTTTGGGGAGCGCTAGCTCAAGTGGGTATCGCTGGTCGTGAAGATGTGCCTGTTGCACAGTTATCCGCTGGACAGCAGCGAAGAGTTGCGTTAGCTAGATTGTGGTTAAGTAAGCAGCCGCTGTGGATCTTAGATGAGCCTTTAACTGCTATCGATAAGCAGGGTGTGAAAGTGCTAGAGAACCTGTTTTTGCAACACGCTGAAAACGGAGGCATTGTTCTATTAACAACGCACCAGGATATGTTTACTGATTCGCCTAAGTTGCGAAAAATTAAATTAGGGGATTAGTATGCTGCAATCGATGTTGATGATTATTAAACGAGAGCTATTAATCGCTTTTCGACGCCAAGCCGACATTTTAAATCCGCTCTGGTTCTTTATTATCGTAATTACTCTGTTTCCGCTTAGTATTGGCCCTGAGCCAAATCTACTTGCTAGGATAGCTGCGGGGATTATTTGGGTTGCTGCATTGCTCTCTGCATTGCTGTCACTTGAAAGACTGTTTCGTGACGATTTTCAAGATGGATCATTAGAGCAGATGATGCTGATGCCATTGCCGCTCCAGCTTGTGGTTATTTCAAAGGTGATAGCTCACTGGCTATTAACTGGTTTACCGCTAATATTAATTAGCCCACTTTTAGCGGTATTGCTGTCGTTAGACTTCAATACTTGGTGGACGGTTGTACAGACATTATTGGTGGGAACACCGACATTGAGCTTTATTGGTGCAATCGGCGTGGCATTGACGGTAGGACTGCAAAAAGGGGGAGTATTATTGAGCTTGCTTATCCTCCCTCTTTATATTCCTATTCTGATTTTTGCCACATCTGCTATCGATGCGGCTAGTCTCGGAATGCCATTTAATGGGCAACTGGCTATTATGGCTGCCATGTTTATTGGCTCAGTAACATTAACCCCATTTGCGATAAGTGCGGCACTTCGCGTAAGTGTGAATTAGAACGGCAAAACAACACCTTATAGGTATTGTTTTGCTCTTGACAAAGAATACGATGGGGATTTCTCTTTCAGAGAATTCCTTTAGAAGTATGTCCTGAGAAGTAAGAGTGAGAAGTGATTATGTGGAAATGGCTCCACCCCTATTCTAAACCAGAAACAACATATAATTTATGTAATAAGTTGTTACCTTGGTTCGCTGTATTAACGATGTTATGTCTTTCTGTTGGCACGGTTTGGGGGCTTGCTTTTGCCCCTTCTGATTATCAACAAGGGGACAGTTTTCGAATTATCTATATCCATGTTCCTTCCGCTATCTGGTCCATGGGCGCTTATATGTCAATGGCGATCGCCGCATTTATAGGCCTTGTCTGGCAGTTACGCCTTTCTAATATGGCTGCAGCAGCAATGGCTCCGATCGGCGCTGTGTTCACCTTTATCGCTTTAGTTACCGGTGCCGTTTGGGGTAAGCCAATGTGGGGTGCATGGTGGGTATGGGATGCGCGATTGACCTCGGAACTGATTCTACTATTTCTATATCTTGGTGTTATCGCCCTTTATCATGCATTTGATGATCAAAAAACAGCTGCCAAAGCAGCCGGTATTTTAGCGATTGTTGGGGTTATTAACTTACCTATTATTCATTTCTCTGTTGAGTGGTGGAACACGCTTCACCAAGGCGCTACTATTACCAAGTTTGCTAAACCATCCATTTCAACCAATATGCTTTGGCCGTTATTGCTCAATATCTTTGGTTTTGCATTCTTTTTTATCACCTTGACGTTGATTCGTTTTAAAAACGAAATTTTGTCTAAAGAGAGTCATCGCCCTTGGGTTCAAGCATTGGTATCATCTGAGAGGACATAATCATTATGCATTTTGAAAGCTTAAGCGACTTTTTCGCCATGGGTGGTTATGGAGCCTATGTTTGGGGAGCATTTGGAGTTACGGCACTCTCCATGTTGATATTGCTGATCAACAGTCTGTTAACAGGCAAAAAAATTAAAAGCGAAATTAAGAATAAACAGGAAAGGCAAGCTCGTATTGATGCTGCAAAAAATTTGGAGAATACATTATGACCCCAAGACGCCAGAAGAGACTCGGAATTATACTTGCTCTGTTTTTTGGGGTTAGTGCAACGGTTGGGTTGGTTGTATACGCACTAAACCAAAATATGGATCTCTTTTTCACGCCAACAGAGCTTGTCTACGGTAAACCTGATGGAACGAAACCAGAAGTTGGTCAGCGTTTGCGCATTGGCGGAATGGTAGTTGAAGGGTCGGTTTCTCGAGACCCAAGCTCTTTGAAAGTGAGCTTTGAGCTGGCTGATGTCGGGCCTAAAGTGGTTATCGAGTATGACGGTATTCTGCCGGATCTCTTTCGTGAAGGACAAGGTATTGTCGCGCAAGGTGTGTTGAAATCGGCAAATACAATTGAAGCGTTTGAAGTGTTGGCGAAACACGATGAAGACTATATGCCACCTGAAGTCGCTGAGGCGATGGAGAAGGTTCATGAACCTATGGGTTATAGTGAAGAGCAACTAAAAGGAAGTGATCAATGATTGCAGAAATTGGTCATTTTGCGCTAATTATTTCTTTAGGATTAGGGTTACTACTTAGTATCTTACCTATGGTGGGGGCGTCGAAACATTCTTCTATGTTAATGGGAACAGCGAGACCTCTCTCTTGGGGGATGTTCCTGATGCTAAGCTTGTCATTTTGTATATTGCTATGGGCTTTTTATACCAATGACTTCACTCTAAAATATGTTGCGAGCAACTCTAATAGTGCTCTGCCTTGGTATTACCGTTTAACCGCCGTTTGGGGGGCTCACGAAGGTTCTTTATTATTGTGGGTACTGATTCAAGCGGGTTGGACAGTGGCTGTTGCTACCTATAGTAAAGGTATGCCGCAAGAGTCTATTGCTCGTGTGCTGGCGGTTATGGGTATTATTACTGTCGGCTTCTTGCTCTTTATTATTTTAACCTCTAATCCATTTTTAAGAACGTTACCCTTCTTTCCTATTGATGGGCGAGACCTCAACCCTCTTCTTCAAGATCCGGGATTGATTATACACCCGCCTATGCTTTATATGGGCTATGTTGGATTCTCTGTGGCGTTCTCTTTTGCCATCGCATCTCTGATGACAGGTCGACTTGATACCGCATGGGCACGCTGGTCAAGACCGTGGACAATCGCAGCATGGTTGTTCCTAACTCTGGGTATCGCTTTAGGCTCTTGGTGGGCGTATTACGAACTTGGTTGGGGTGGCTGGTGGTTCTGGGATCCAGTAGAAAATGCTTCCTTTATGCCATGGTTAGCGGGTACCGCATTAATGCACTCATTGGCGGTAACTGAAAAACGAGGAACATTTAAGGCGTGGACGGTTTTACTGGCTATCTCTGCATTCTCACTAAGCTTGCTCGGCACATTTTTAGTGCGTTCAGGCATTTTGGTGTCGGTACATG
The DNA here is from genome assembly GCF_013114595.1 of Vibrio sp. 99-8-1. GTDB lineage: Bacteria > Pseudomonadota > Gammaproteobacteria > Enterobacterales > Vibrionaceae > Vibrio. Next base: position 39,387 of record NZ_VTXE01000007.1, read on the forward strand.
CTTTCGCTTCGGATCCAGCCAGAGGTATGTTTATACTCGGCTTCCTATTGTTTGTTATTGGTGGTTCACTGCTGTTATTTGCAGTGAAAGGTTCATCAGTTCGAGTACGCAGTAATTTTGCGCTGTTCTCGCGGGAAAATGGTCTGTTAGCGAACAATATCTTATTGGTTGCCGCGTTAGTTGTGGTTCTGGTAGGAACTCTATTACCACTTGTACACAAACAGATTGGCTTAGGCTCAGTTTCTATTGGTGCTCCTTTCTTTAATATGCTGTTCACTTGGCTGATGATTCCGTTTTCCTTTTTGTTGGGAATCGGGCCACTGATTCGTTGGAAGAAAGACTCTCTATCTTCTTTACTGAAACCGATGCTAATTAGTGGTGTATTGTCGCTTATTTTAGCTGGCGCCAGTGTGTTTGTATTTGCAGAGCGTTTTTCTGGTATGGCATACCTAGGTTGGCTAATGGCGTACTGGATCATTACCATGCACGGGTTTGAACTGCATCAACGGGCAACTCACCGTCATAGCTTCTTTGTTGGGCTAAGAAAAATACAGCGCAGTCATTGGTCAATGATGCTTGCTCATATTGGTCTTGCAGTCAGTGTTATCGGTATTGCCATGGTACAAAACTACAGTATCGAGCGCGATGTACGTTTAGCACCCGGCGAGAGTTTCCAGATATTAGACTACGACTTCTATTTCTCAGGATTGAGAGAGAAAGATGGGCCGAACTATGACGGCTATATTGCCGATTTTGAGATTTCTCAAAATGGTAAATATATTAATACGTTACATGCAGAAAAACGTTTCTATACCACGGCTCGTTCAATGATGACTGAAGCGGCGTTGGAAGTTGGTGTCACTCGTGATTTATATATCGCAATGGGTGAACAACTTGAAGGTGGCAATGCATGGGCAGTGCGACTCTACTATAAACCATTTATTCGCTGGATATGGGCAGGCAGTTTGTTCATGGCGTTAGGTGGTGCCATTGCGATCAGTGATAAACGATATAGATTTAGAAAAAAAGTTAAGGAAGTAAGGGCATAACATGAATAAGAAGATTTTATTTGTACCACTTGCTCTATTTCTTGCTTTGGTTGTGGTGTTTATTGTTCAGCTTTCTCGTAATGCGGAAGGTGAAGACCCAACCAAGCTAGAGTCTGTATTGATAGGAAAAGCGGTACCTGAATTTAGGCTAGAAGATTTAGCTGAACCCGGAAAACTGTACGATCAGGCTATTTTCAAAGGTGAACCACTGCTGCTAAATGTTTGGGCGACTTGGTGCCCAACTTGCTACGCAGAGCATCAATACTTAAATGAGTTGGCTGAGCGCGGTGTGAAGATTATTGGCCTTAACTACAAAGATGATCGTGTAAAGGCAACAGGTTGGTTGAATGACTTGGGAAATCCATACCTGATTAGCTTATTCGACGGTGATGGCATGCTGGGACTTGATCTTGGGGTTTACGGTGCGCCAGAAACGTATCTAATTGATGCCAATGGTGTCATTCAGTATCGCCATGTCGGGGATGTGAACCCAAGAAATTGGGCCGATACCCTAGAGCCTATGTATTTGAAAATGATCGAAGAGGCGAAAAAATGAGAACATTATTTACCGCTTGTTTTGTAAGTTTGCTTTTTTCTTTTTCAGCCATGGCCGCTATTGATGTGTATGAGTTTGATAATGACCAGCAGGAGCAACAGTTTAAGGAGTTAAGCCAAACTCTTCGTTGCCCTAAATGTCAAAACAACACGATAAGTGATTCAAATGCAGAGTTAGCGAAAGATTTGCGTTCTAAAGTTTATGAAATGACCAAACAAGGTAAGTCTTCGGATGAAATTGTTGACTATATGGTCGACCGATATGGAAACTTCGTTACTTATAATCCCCCTCTCACCTTTGCTACCTCTGTATTGTGGCTAGGGCCGTTACTTGTTGTTGTGATTGGATTCGGCCTTATAGTTGTAAATAGCCGCAGAAAGTCTGCTAAAGCAGCACAGAAGGCGGATTGGGATAAAGATAAGGAACAACGCTTAGAAGCATTATTAAAAGAAGATGCTAACGGAGAGAAGCAATAATGATGACTTTTTGGCTATTTGCAATTGTTCTCCTAGCCGCATCTGCGGTGTTTATCGCCTTACCACTGTTTAAAAAGAGTGAGTTTGATGATGAAGAGAGACGTGACGAATTAAATAAAGCGTTTTATAAAGATCGATTGGTCGAACTCGAAGAGGAAGCGGCAGAAGGCATCGTCAATGATAGTGATGAATTGATTGTCGATCTAAAGCAATCTTTATTAGACGATATTCCGGAAAACAAGGGACAAGATGGTGGTTTTTCACTGTCTGCTACGCAAGTTTTTGTTCCTTCAGTTCTGCTCGTTGTGATCATCAGTGTTGCTATGTATTTTAAATTTGGTGGTTTAGATCAAGTTACTCACTGGCAAGGCATCAGTGCTGAACTCCCAGCGTTAACCAAAAAGCTGATGTCACCGGATGAAGAACAGTTGACAGAAAAAGAGATGGAAGATCTAACCTTAGCGTTAAGAACTCGTCTTCATTATCAGCCTGAGGACTCTGCTGGTTGGTTATTGCTGGGTAGAATCGCATTAGCGAATCGCGATGCGGAAACGGCTGTGGGAGCAATGAAAAGAGCTTATGATTTAGCGCCTCAAGATCCTGATGCTCGTTTAGGTTATGCACAATCTTTGATGATGTCTCAAGATGAGTCTGAGCAGCGTCATGCTCGTTCAATCTTAGTGGGGTTATTGCAGGATAACTATGTTGATTTGCGAGTCTATTCTCTGTTGGCATTTGACGCTTTCCAACAAAATCAGTTCGAAGAAGCAATACGCTATTGGCGTACCATGCAAAAGTTGATTGGTCCTGAAGATAGTCGTTACAAAATGTTAGAGCGCAGTATTGTTAACGCTGAGAAGCAGCTAGGCGCTCCAGTATCGAATGTGAATGTCCCTATTACTATTTCTTTAGGTGACAGCGTCAGGCTACCAGAAAATGCTCTATTAATTGTATCCATTCATGACGGTAACGGCTCACCTATTCCAATGGCGGCAGCGCGATTTCCTCTTGGATCATTTCCTCGAACTGTGGTGTTAGATGATGGAAATGTCATGATGGAAGGGCAAAGTTTATCCAGTCTTGAAACGATATTGGTTAAGGTCAGGGTCGATACCGATGGTAATGTCGCGACCAAAGACGGCGATTGGTATGGTCAGAGTAGTGTGGTAAAACTGGGTGAACCAGTTGCATTATCCATCGAGAAACAGTATTAATATACGACTGGTTTATGAAGGCTGGTGTAAACCAGCCTTTTTCTTATGTATTGGATCCAAATTAGCATGTTTTTTGTTCGTTTAAGAACTTTCATTCCTTTAATCATTGCGCTTGCGCTAGTTGGTTGTGCGGCTTCGCCCACGGCAGATATTGATGATGATATCAATACAACTGAAGGTCCGAGTGACCCGTTTGAAGGTTTTAACCGTGCTATGTGGACGTTTAATTATCAATATCTTGACCCCTATCTTGTCCGTCCGGTATCACTCGCATACGTCGATTATACGCCTGTCCCCGTGCGTACTGGTATCAGCAATTTTTTGTCTAATCTAGATGAACCTTCTAGCATGGTCAATGACCTGCTTATGGGAAATGGTGAGTTAGCATTTAACCACTTTAACCGCTTTTGGATAAACTCAATATTTGGCTTGCTTGGTCTTATTGATGTTGCCGAGTATGGCGGGCTTCATCGTGAGGATGAGCGTGTGTTTAGTGATGTCGCGGGGCATTATGGAGTGGGTAATGGGCCGTATTTTGTCGTACCAGCTTATGGCCCTGTAACCACACGTGAAGCAACCAATTTGGTAGATGGAATGTATATGCCACTAAGTTATCTCACTTTTTGGGGTAAGTTAGGCAAATGGGCGTTTGAAGGACTTGAGTCGCGTGCTCAATTGGCGACACAAGAGTCGTTGCTAGAGAATTCACCTGATTCATATATCTTTGCTCGTGATATCTATCTTCAGCGAAGAGATTATAAAGCCCAGATAACGACAGAAACGATTGTGGATGATGAGGAAGAAGACTTCCTCGATGATTATCTAGATGAGTAGCCATTCTATTTAACTGAAGATAATAAAAAAGCAGGGGCAATTAGTAGCCACTGCTTTTTTAATAAATATGCTTTATTACTCAAACATATTTATGGGCTTGGTATAAATTAAAATTTATAACTAGCTTGTATACCAAAGATCAACACGTTACCCGAAGTCTCGCCAACGAAGGTGCCACCAATTGCTGCTGCTCCTGCATCATCAGTATAACCTCTAGGTTCATTGATGCTGGCGTCTTTGGCAATAATATAGGTAAAACCAGCGTCAAAGTTAAGTTGATCAGACCATTTATAACCCGCACCAATGCTTAGCCAAGTGCGATCCGTCTCTGGAATGGTAGCAGAGCGGTTTTTATCACTTACTGCAGAAGTATCATATGCGATACCTGAACGAACTAGCCATTTCTCATCTATTTGGTATGTTGAGCCTACTGCAAAACGATAGTTGTCACGCCAGTTTTCGATTTTAACCATCGAGTGCCCTATGGTGTCAACATTCGCCTCAAGTTTTTCGAAACTGCTCCAATCTGTCCAGTTAAAGCTTGCGTGCAGAGCTAAAGTTTCAGTTAGCTGATGGAAACTTGCTAGCTCTGCTGTAGCCGGTAAAGTAAGTGGCAAACTGCCAGATTTGGTTACATCGGCATTACCTGGACCGAAAAAACCTGCGCCAGTCGCTTTTCCTTTAAGCTTTAAATTAACTTCGGATTTATATGTTAGTCCTAATCGGTGGTCTTCATTAATTTGCCAAACAGTACCGACTTGCCAGCCCCAATCAGTGGTATCACCTTCCATATATTTTAATGTGTCACCAGCATATGCAGCGTGACCGTGAGCCGGTGCTGTCGCACCAAAATGCCCTTCCGCCATAATGTAACGAACACCTGTACCAATGGTTACTGCCGGATCAACTTTATAGGCGAAGTTTACATTGGCTTCCATGGTTTTAACTTCTGCTTTGTTGCCAAAGTGGCTAGCAGCATAATTGCTACCTAAATCGGTTTTCATACCGTAATTAGATGATAGCGCTATACCCATAAAGAACTGATCGTTAATTTGATGAGACAAGTAAGCATTTGGAATTACTGCATCGTTGGCATAATCTTTAGATGAGACATTATAGTTAGAACCGTTATAAGCAACGTTTCCCTTAACATCGATATTTGGGTCAACATAGATGGCTCCCAATGATATCTGGGTACCTTCTAAATAACCGAGCAGAGCCGGGTTACGCCACTGTGAGCTCGCGTTATCGGCCATGGCAGCTTCACCTGCGTATGCGCGGCCTAGTCCTGTCGCAGAGTATTCAGCAAGTTGAAAACCCGCTGCATTTGATGATTGACTTACTGCTAGTAATCCGCCTGCAATGGCAAGAGAAAGCAAAGACTTATTTGTTTTCATTATCTATTTCGCTGAATTTATCGTTATTGAAGAAGCTTAAAATAATGAAATTGAAATTAGAGTAAATACTTTAATAAAACAAAAGAGCAATAGCGCTATAAACGGAATATAAATTTACATTTCCTTATTATTTTAGATTTTAATTCTGATAAAATGGTCTGACCACTGATAAATTGGGCGTACATCTGTATTATGAAATAGGCTGTTAACGCTACAACTGTTCACTGAAACAGTCGATTGGATAGAGAAAGAAGAAATAGAAAAGGGCCGATGAAATCGGCCCTTTAGAGAACAAGTAATCTAGTTCAATTAGAAGCTACGGCTATACTGAAGACCTAGTAATATTGCATCTGCGTGAGTGGTACCTGTCATTGAAGATGCACCATTTGAAAGCTTCTCAGTTACCTTAACATCTTGACCAAGTAAGTAGGTAAAACCAAAATCGACATTAGATTTTTCACTAAAGTGGTATGTAAAACCAGTAGAGAACCATTGGCGATCAGAGTCTGGTACCGAGAAAGATGTAGTCTCATCCTGTGCTGATTCATCAAACATATAACCTGCACGCAATGTCCAATCTTTATTGAGGTAGTAGGTACCACCTAGAGAAATATGGTAAGCATTTTTCCAATCATAAGCTTTTGTAGTTTGGCCTGGAACGTTAGTAAACTTGATTTCGTCAAATGTCTTCCATGCTATGTATTGAAAGCTGTAGTGCACGGCAAAATCGCTATCTTTTATTTTATGAAAGCCAGAGAACTCAGCAATGTCCGGCAATGGTAAATCGATTTCTTGTTTACCATCTTTTGCTGTAATAGTCGGGCTGTAGCGATAAGCTAGACCAAATCGGTTATTGTCATCAACTTCGTATACGGCGCCTAAGTTGAATCCTAATCCCCAGCCTGTTGCGTTATCGATATTAAGCACTGAAGTCGAACCTAAGTTTGCACTTAGAGAACGTTTTAGAGTCCCTTTACCATAAATGATATCTAAACCGCCACCGAGACTAAATTGGTCGTTAATACGGTAAGAAAGTGCCGTTCCAAAGTTCATACTAACTATTTCAGTTTCTCCACCATACTCAGCACCGCGAAAATCGTCACTGAAATCTGTTCGAGTACCAAAGTTTGAGTATGCATTCACACCCCATGCCCATTTCTCATTAATAGGTACAATGAGGTGGATGTTAGGGGCCACAGATGTAGCACCAGCATTATCTTCATTGGAATCGAATGTACCAGTCAAGCCAGCATTAGCTGTATACTTTGCATCTTTGACTTTGATTTTAGAGGTGATTGTCTCAAAACCAAGAGAAAGCGCTGTTTCATCAAACAGTGCCATTGTAGCTGAGTTACGAGCCATTGCTGCAGCGTTATCAGCGATAACAGCATCACCAGCAAAAGCACGGCCTAATCCAGTAGCGGATTGAGCGTTAAGTTGGAATCCGGCAGCAAGAGCTTGCTGTGAAGCGAGAGCGACAGTGACTGCAATAATCGACTTTTTGTACAGACGCGACTTGTTCATTAGTAATTTCCTTTTTGTAATTTCGCCTCTTTGGGCGATATAACCGAGCTTTTGCTCAGTTTTATGGCTGATCCTAGTCACTATTATAACGATGAGAAATCCGACCATTAGCTAATTTGTCAGCAAATTGGTAAAACTGGTAGCTATCTTACAAGAATTGTAGTGAAACTGAGGGGTTTTAGAGTTATGACTCTAAACGCTTGTTTAAAATCATAAACAAAGCCCCTAATATAATTAGGGGCTATATAGACTAAAGTATAGGAGAGATGATAGAGGTGAGCTTAGCAGCGATAGCATCAATGTTTTCACCTTCACTACCGACTAAGATCATGCTGGAATTGGCAATAGGAACCACAACGCCAGACATCCCATTTTCATTAAAATCAATAGGTTGCCCCGAATTTATGTTAGTAACAAACATTGTTACTCGGCCTTTATCTCCTTGAAAAACCATGTGCAGAGCGTTTGAAGCACCAAATCCACAGTGATTAAGGTAATAAACGTGGTATGGAAAACTTTCGCTAAATTGGTAGGCAAAAGGTTGCAACTTTGCATTGATCTGCGTTGAACTTACCTGTTCATCGAGTTTATTTACAAATGGAGACTCATCTACCACGTGTTTCATTGCCGTATCTGCCAAACTTGCGTGTGCAGGACTTACCAGCAACGGTGTCCAGTTTATCTGCCCAATAAGAATACCTGCGGCAAATGCAACGGATGCAGCCATTGCTAACATCTGTTTAGTAAAGCTTTTACTCTCTGTCTGAGCATTTTGACTAAATAAAATGCGATCAGCGAGATCATCAGGAACATCAACCTTCATCGCTTTTTCGAGTTGAGCGTCTAAGCTCAGAATCTCTTCGGCAAACTTGCCGTTGGCTTCGGAAAGGTTGATAACGTCATTAATCTCGTTATCCCGGAATTTGGGTTCTGAGAGTATTCTGCGACGAAATTCTAAATCATCCATTTTTCAGCCCCATGTTGTTTTCTGAAGAATCAATCATTTCTTTAAGTTGATTACGAGCCCTAAATAGTCGAGTCATAACGGTATTTTTATTGAGATCTAGTATATCGCCAATCTCTTCACCGCTAAAGCCTCCAACCACTTGTAGAAATAGAGGTTCTCTATATTCCACTTCTAGCTTCATAATCTGCGCTTGAATCCATTTCTGCTGGTGGTGAGCATCATCACTGACTTTAGCTTCACTACCGTAGTCGTCGATATCAACCAGCTCCAGCTGTTTCCTTTCAAAGCGTCTAGCATTTTCTCGTCTAAGAATGGTGATTAGCCAAGATTTTGCTGCTTTCTCATCTTGAAGACTATCCAAAGACTTCCACGCCCTGAGGCAGGTTTCTTGAACAAGGTCTTCTGCAATGGATTTATCCTTGCATAACCAATAACCGTAACGAAATAGGTCTTTATGATAAGCGCGCACTAGTGCTTCGTACTTTCTTTGTTTATCCATATCCGAGTTGACCGGACTGGAGGTATTTTTCTTTCCGAAAAGATTAATTATCGACACATGTGCCTCCGTTTACCCTCTTGTTGTGCTTCGCAGAGGTAAAATCAACATTTATTGATCTACTTCAAAATCTTACATTGATATCTAGTTATAGTTAGTCTTGTCATCTAGCTAGTCTTTTGGACTAGTGTGTTGAGCAAGATGACACTTCCTTTTGAAGGCTGACTTTACTTTCTCCTAATCAGGAAACTGATTATTTTCAATTGGCGTAAGTTAATTGTTTTATATAGATTCCAACCACACAATTTAGTGTGGTTTTTTTTTGCTTATAGTTTTGGTGAATCTTCCATAATTTACACATTACTCACTTAAATATCTATACCCATTCCGATGTAAAGTTCACCGTTAACTATTTCATTCTTTTCTAATTTTATACTAGATATCACGAATTTCCTGCTGTAATTGTTAAACGGGCGTTTGAATTTGGTAACAATTTCGTTACAATAGCGAAAGGTCAGACCTCTAAGGTAAAGGAGAAGAAATGAGCAGACAAGACGTCAAAACACGCTCTGGAGAACGAATAGCGATAGTTTCTGGGCTACGAACTCCATTTGCGAGACAAAGTACCGAATTTGGTAAAGTCCCCGCGGTTGATCTCGGTAAAATGGTGGTTAGTGAGCTGTTATCAAGAACGGATATCGATCCAGCATTGGTCGAGCAGGTGGTTTATGGACAAGTGGTTCAAATGCCAGCAGCTCCTAATATTGCTCGTGAGATAGTGTTAGGAACAGGAATGAATATCGGCACAGACGCTTATAGCGTAACACGTGCATGTGCGACCAGCTTTCAAGCATCAGTGAATGTCGCTGAGAGCATTATGGCGGGTGCAATCGATATTGGTATTGCAGGGGGAGCGGATTCTTCTTCTGTTCTGCCTATCGGTGTATCGAAAAAACTGGCAGCAGGTTTATTAGCTCTTAGCAAAGCAAAAACACTGAGTAAAAAGATAAAAATAGCTCGAAGCCTTTCTCTTAAAGATCTTGCCCCTGTTCCTCCTGCCGTCGCAGAGTATTCTACCGGCTTATCAATGGGGCAAACCGCTGAGCAGATGGCAAAATCATATGGCATTACTCGTCAGGAGCAAGACGAGCTAGCTCATCGTTCTCACTCTTTAGCCTCTAAAGCTTGGCAAGAAGGAAAGATTCGTGATGAAGTGATGACGGCTTTTCCTGAACCCTATAAACAGTGGATCGATCAAGACAACAATATTCGCCATGATTCCTCTATTGAAAGCTATGCCAAGCTACGTCCAGCGTTCGACCGAAAATTTGGTACCGTCACCGCAGCCAATAGTACTCCGTTAACTGATGGTGCAGGCGCGATACTTCTAATGCGAGAGGGAAGAGCTAAAGAGCTAGGACTCGATGTGCTTGGTTATATTCGCTCATATGCATTTTCTGCCATACAGGTGGAGTACGATCTATTAATGGGGCCATCATTTGCTACGCCAATGGCATTAGACAGAGCTGGGATCGAGTTAGCTGATTTAGATTTAATTGAGATGCATGAAGCATTTGCTGCTCAGACGTTAGCAAACGTAAAAATGTTTGCTAGTGACAAGTTTGCTCAGCAAAAACTTGGCCGCTCAAAAGCGATTGGTGAAATTGATATGGATAAATTTAACGTGCTTGGTAGCTCAATTGCTTACGGTCACCCCTTTGCAGCAACTGGCGCGAGGATGATGGTTCAGACGCTACGAGAGTTAAAACGTCGCGGTGGTGGACTTGCGTTGAATACCGCCTGTGCAGCGGGTGGATTAGGTGCGGCAATGATTTTGGAGGTTGAATAATGAGTGACAATAAATCATTACAGTTAACAATTGATGATGACAACATCGCTTGGCTTTCCATTGATATTGCTGATGAAAAGATGAATGTTCTTCGAGCAGACCTAATAGAAGAGATGGAAAGCTTGTTAACTGATTTCGAAAGCAACGAAAAAGGTATCAAGGGCTTAATTATCCATTCAGCGAAAGAGGATAACTTTATCGCTGGAGCGGACGTAAAAATGCTCGATGCTTGTCAGTCAGCGGAAGAAGCGGAAGAGTTGGCGAAAAAAGGACAACAAGTTTTTGACCGAATTTCATCTGTTAAATTTCCGGTAGTTTCGGCTATTCATGGAGTCTGTTTAGGTGGCGGACTTGAGTTTGCTTTAGCTTGTGATTATCGAGTCTGTTCTGACGACGATAAAACACGCTTAGGTCTACCTGAAGTGCAATTAGGCTTGCTGCCTGGCTCAGGTGGTACACAACGTCTGCCTCGCCTAATTGGTTTGTTACCTTCACTTGACATTATTCTTACTGGTAAGCAAGTTCGAGCAAAAAAAGCGGCTAAGCTGGGTATGGTTGATGCTGCTGTTCCTAACAGTGTTTTACTGGATGTCGCTAAGCAGTTTGTAACTAAGCCAAAACGAAAAATCAAAACCGCGGGTAAAGAGAAACTGATCTCTCGTAATGGGTTAGGACGTAAAGTGATCTTTGATCAAGCGACCAAAAAAACATTACAGAAAACCCGAGGTAACTATCCAGCCGCTGACGCTATATTAGCGGTTATTCGTTTCGGTCTGGAAAAAGGATTGAAGAAAGGTTTAGCAAACGAAGCTAAAGAGTTTGGTAAATTGGTCATGACTGATGAATCAAAAGCGCTTCGTTCAATCTTTTTTGCCACAACTGAGATGAAAAAAGACAATGGCTCAGATGCTGAACCGATCAAAATCAACCGAGTCGGAGTGTTAGGCGGTGGGTTGATGGGCGCAGGTATAAGCCATGTTAGTGTCTCAAAAGCTAAGGTTCCCGTTAGGATTAAAGATGTATCTAACGATGGAGTACTTAATGCCCTTAACTATAACTACAAGTTATTTGAGAAACAGCGTAAACGTCGTATTTTAAGCAAAGCTCAGTTACAAGCTAAAATGATGCAGCTTTCGGGAGGCGTAGACTTTACCTCTTATAACAATGTTGATTTAGTGATTGAAGCTGTTTTTGAGGATCTCGACCTGAAGCAAAAGATGGTGGCAGATATTGAGCAAAATGCCAAAGCAGAAACCATTTTTGCTACCAATACCTCCTCATTGCCGATTGCTAAGATAGCGGAAAATGCTCAACGCCCTGAAAATGTGGTTGGTTTGCACTACTTTAGTCCTGCGGAAAAAATGCCATTGGTTGAAGTTATTCCACATGAAACAACGTCAGATGACGCTGTGGCTACAGTGGTTAATTTTGCTCGTAAGCAGGGTAAAACGCCTATTGTGGTTAAAGATAGTGCCGGTTTTTATGTTAACCGTATTCTTGCTCCATACATGAATGAAGCGGCCCATGTATTGATGGCCTCAGAACCCATCGAAGCATTAGATAATGCACTGTTGGACTTTGGATTTCCGGTTGGGCCGATAACACTACTTGATGAAGTTGGTGTCGATATTGGGGCGAAAATCATTCCTATTTTAGTTAATGAGCTGGGTGAGCGTTTCCAAGGACCAGATGTATTCGATATCTTGCTGAATGACAACCGTAAAGGAAGAAAAAGCGGTAAAGGGTTCTACAGCTACAAAGGAAAGAAAAAAGAAGTCGATAAGTCGGTTTATAAACTGCTAAAACTTGAGCCTAGTGCATCATTAACAAAAGACGAGATTGCTCTTCGCTGTGTTCTTCCAATGTTAAATGAAGCGGTTAGATGTCTAGATGAAGGAATTATTAGAAGCGCGAGAGATGGTGATATAGGGGCCATTTTTGGTATTGGCTTCCCTCCATTCTTAGGCGGGCCGTTTAAATATATGGATAAGATTGGTATTGAATCCCTTGTGGAACTTATGCGTGAGTATGCGTTGAAACATGGTGATCGATATGCCCCTTGTGATGGCCTGCTAACGCGATATGAAAATGGTGAATCGTTCTATTAATTCACCCTGTTAGAAGCTAAACAAGTAAAAGCCGAACTCAATAATAAACTGAGTTCGGCTTTTTTAGTTTGTGCGTGCTAACTTTTAACTTAGCAAAGCTTTATTGATTCGCTTCAAGAGATAGGGACAACCAGAATATCCACAGGGGATTTATTAATCAGGTGTTTTGAGTAAGAGAGCAGCTTGCTCCAAAAGTCGTGGTGGTGTCCACAAATTAATAGATCTACCTGACTATCATTAATGGTGCTTTCAAGTTTGTCGCTTAGATTGCCAGTACCCACAAAGCAGTGCTTGATTTTGTAGTCTGCATAGCGTTCAAATTTTTGTAATTGTTCAATGGAGTGCTCGCTGACAGGGCATTCATTATGATCTTTTTGAATATCAATTAATTCAGGGTAGATCTCTCCGTGAGTACCATCAATATGAATAAATGAAACCTCGGCTTGAAACTGTTTGGCAAAAAATACTGCTTTATCAATCAATAGGTTACTATCTTCTGAAAGCTCTATCGCAACTAAAATATGTTTATAATTCATAATTATACCTCGCCAATACTTATACACCTCTAATCATAACGAGAGGAGCAGAAATAAATGTAGAATAGCTCTCATAACGATTAAAATATTGTTAATATACAGCGAGTTTGAAGAGAGCTACTCCATAAATGAACTGGTGGTATGATGATGAACGATGAAACTATTCAGCAAACCATTGCTAAGTTTACTTCAATTGAGCAAGCACTAACTTACTTTGATATTGAGTTTGATAGTAAGTTTATTGAAGAATATGGTACTCAACTGGTAAAAAGATTTAATGGTTATCTAATTTTAGAAAAACCAGATGATTGGTTTTCAGCAAGGCGTGCGCTTAAAAATGCTTATTGTAAAGTACAACGGGGCCGTTTAGACCCACATACTCGTTCTGCATGTCGAGGCTGTACATCTTGCCAACGACGATAAATCGACGGTTTCTTACTGCTATTTGAGTTTAACTAACCCAGTTCTATATCTTTTGGCCTGAGTTGAAACTCTTCAATATTGCCAATCTCATTACCAATGTTGATAGAACAAGAGTGCTGATGATTGTTTCCTTTTGAATGGAGAATTAACCGGTTAGCGGTGCGAGGCTTAAGTACATTGACCACAAAGCGTATCATTTCTGTTTTATCTAGTTTCTCTATTTCGTCCAGCACAAGTTCTTTTTGATTAAACTCTAGATCTTTATTGCCTATAGCGACCCAAAACCGCTGTGCTCTGCCTCTTAGGTTATTATCTGGCGCGGCGATTTGGTTGCATAACCCCTGCTTACTGTTTAGCCATTGAGATTCACTTAGCTCAAGCAATAGCAAATAGAAGTCGTTTAGGAACTCATCAATGGCCTGCAATAGATCGTTGGGGGCAAACTTAGGTGACTGGACATATAAGACTAAACCGGGATGACGATTTAGCGGCATATTTCCTGTACCAACCATATAACCTAATTGTTGCTTGGTTCTAACTTCATTGAAAAATGAAGCGGACATTAGGTGATTAACCAAGGTGTATAAGGCAATACTTCTAGGATCGCAGTGTGGTGATTGATAATAAATAACGATAGCGGAGTCATCTTGGTCACAGGCTAGCTCTCTTTGGAATGTGCCTGAATTTCCAAGCATCACCAGTGGTCTAAGTGACTCTTCATACTGTTGATTCTTTACTCTCATGGCATCTTTGAGGGTCGTGGCCAACTGAGTTGCTTGCTGACGGGTCCAATCGCCATAGACGAACATTTCAATATGAAGTTCAGCAATAATTGCCTCTACAAATGTCGCTAACTCATCAACCTCTATCGACTCCAATGCTTCAATTAAGGCGGGATGAGGAGGGTTATTTGGTTGCAATAGTCCAGTCATGGCATTGAAAAGTTGCGAAATAGGGCGATCTTTTGCTGCATTACGCCAGTTTCGAAGCATCTGTGTTTTGATGGTGTCAAATCGGTGCTGGCTAAATTCTCTGTTAGTAAACTGCTGTAAGATCATGCTGAGCAGTTCGGGTTGCTTCTGACTAAAACCAGAGATAGATAACGTTACCCCACCTTGGTGGGCATAAACGTTGTATCCCATACCTGCAATCTCTGCAGGATAAGTTTGTGTAGCCAAACTATCTAAGAAAATCTCAACACAGAGTCTCATCTTGACTATTTTTCTGGGAGTAGAGACGGCATGTGGGCTATCTATAGCGATATAGACCACGCCTTTTGGTACTCTAAACTCTCTCTCTTGAAGATGCCATAACCGAAAACCGGGAAGTTCTTCAATCAGTTGCGGGACAGAGGCATCACTTTCTAACTCTTGCGGGTCTAAGTGATAGCAGATAAACGGGTTTTTTTCAGGCAACGATTGCTCAGGATTAAGATCAACATTACTCCAGTTGTTTAACTGCTCAGTTGTAAATGGAGTGACAGAGTAAGGAGTTTGGTACCACTTGGCCGTGCGATCAAAACGGCCCTCTTTGCTGATTAATGTGATTCTGGCGTTGTCGGCGGTTAAATAGGTCAGCATGGACGTTAATAACGTCTCATTATAGTCTGTCATTTTGTAGTCGCCATACACGACATCTTCTTGTGGGTAATGCTGTAAATTCATCACCAAATGGCTGACCAAGTCCATTGGACGGGCTTTTTCCTGAAAGCGGAAGGCGGACTCTAGTACCGCTTGCTTCTCTTTAAAGCGCCACTCATTGATTCCCTGCTGTTTTATCAACTCTATGTACTGGAACAGAGCTAGGATAATATCGTCTTGATAACCCATACCTTGCTGGGTTAGGTTGATGTTGACGGTAAATTCTCTAAAGTTACTGCCATTTATTCCGCCACCAGCGGCTAATGACGTTATCCATCCTTGCTCTTTTAGGGTTAGCATCAAGCTCCCTTTACCTTCCGCACCAATGAGATGAGCAAAGTAGGAGAGAGGTTTGCAGTTGTACTCTTGGTCTAGGTTTGGAAAATTGAAAGAGATGATCAGTTTTCTTGCTTCTTTAACTGGGCAAACTTTAACAAATAAGCTTTTGTCTTGATCTCTCACGAGAGGGACATCTATACCCTTGTGTTCCAGCTGTTGATTGTTAATCTGTGAGAACTTCTGTCGCACTTCAGATTCTAATGAATCAAGATCATCTGGCGTGAGTACCGATAAAGTCATCAGATCAGCAGAGTAGTGTTGCTGGTAAAAGGCGATGATCTCTTCTCTGATGGTACTATTTTCACGATCCGCAAGTGTATCAATATTACCGACAGAGAACTGGCTGAATGGATGGCAAGGGTTAATAACCTCTTTATGTACCTGATACAGCCTGCGCATATCATCTTGTAGTTTTAGACGATACTCCGAGTCGACAGCTTCTCTCTCTTTGTCTAACGCTTCAGCATTAAACAGCGGTAATACAAAAAACTGACTGAAACGATCTAAAGCTTGGCTAAAGGCACTAGGGATAACATCAAAGAAGTAACAGGTATGTTCGGTTCCTGTCCAAGCGTTATTGTGACCGCCGTTCTGGCTGATAAAATGCTGAAATTCACCAACCTTTGGATACTTGTCTGTTCCTAAAAACAGCATATGTTCTAGGTAATGAGCTAATCCTTCTCTATCTTTCGGATCGTCAAAGTGTCCCACGTTAACTGCTAGTGCTGCTGCGGATTTTTGAGCCTGACTATCTTGTATAAGTAAAACTCGTAAACCATTATCTAAACAGAGGTATCGATAATGATTGTGATCATTTGAGCTTAAGTGCACGAGCGGTCTCCAAATAGAGCGTGTTAGTTAAGTATGGCGTTGATACGGATTGCTGCAAACTAAGTGGGCAATTTATTGTGCTTTCATGGTTTTTACGACATTTTTTGATGTTTATCGTTATATAATGCCAGACTTTTTGAGCAAGGTAATTGATATATTTATATTATTTTGCTTTGCTTACTATACCCTAGTCACTCTCGATGCCGGCAACACCAAGAGACCGCCCGGGGATGTAATTTGACCTAGAAAATATCTGTACGGGAAGCAACAATGAAAGTGTTTATTATGCGGCATGGTGAGGCAGAGCATTTTGCTAATAGCGATGCGGAAAGAGAGTTGACGACGAGAGGGCGAGAGCAATCATTAGCGGTGGCTCGAGCGTGTGAACGTCAGGGGTTTCATCAATTTGACTCGGTGTTAGTGAGTCCATACATACGAGCTCAACAGACATGGCAGACCATTTCTAGTGTCTTTACCACTCATGATGACGGTTTCTCTACTTACCAAGACATCACTCCGTATGGAACCTCATCCGATGTTTTTCATTATGTATCTGCACTGATCGCGAGCAAAAACCTTGATACGGTTTTGCTGGTGTCTCATCTTCCTCTTGTTGGCTATTTAACCGCAGAGTTTGTTTCAGGTATTGCACCACCCATGTTTCCCACTTCTGGGCTTGTGTGTATCGAGTACGATGCAGAGACAATGTGTGGTGAACTGTTATGGCATATTCACCCTTAACAGAATAAACATTATTTTTCGGCAATGCTAAGCAGTATAAGCAGAGCGCCATTACCACCAAATTCTAATGGAGCTTGGTGGTAAGCCATAACATCCGGATGCTGAGCCAGCCAGATGGGCACTTTTTGTTTTAATATGTGTTTACCAATACCATGCATAACACACGCGCAGTGCACATTCTCTCTAACACAATGAGCTAACATGGCGGCTAATTCCGCTTTGGCTTCTTGTTGGGTCATGCCGTGCATATCGAGATAGACGTCAGGAACATAGACACCACGACGAAGTCGTTTTACCTCATATTTCGAAACATCGCTTCTGGCATATCGAGTTGGGCCCTCAGCATCTAAGTGCGGAACGAACTCATCTGAGAAGAAAAACTCATTATCTTTTGCTTCTCTGTCAAACCGTTGAGTATCTTTTTGCTTAATGTCTCTTTTTGGTTTTTGGATTATGGTATCCTGTCGCAACTTTTTTATGCCCTTAACTGCGTCTTGAAATAAGGCAAAGTCGTCATCAAAGTTTTGGTCTTTGTTGCTCATAATTAATCATTCTTTGTTAGATGCGGGTATTGTAGCGCTTTTTGGAGACAATTTTGGATAAGATTTTTGTAGATGAAGTGGTTTCAGAGTTATCAACACTTCAGGATATGCTTCGTTGGACTGTAAGTCGATTTAACGCAGCGGGTCTATTTTATGGACATGGCTCGGATAATTCATGGGATGAAGCCGTTCAATTGATCTTACCGACAATATATCTTCCTATCGATATACCCCCACACGTACTAAATTCTCGCCTTACCACATCTGAGCGCAGTCGCATTGTGACCAGAGTGGTTAAACGCATTAACGATAAAATTCCTACGGCATATTTGACCAACAAAGCGTGGTTTTGTGGGCTGGAATTTTATGTAGATGAACGCGTTTTGGTGCCTCGTTCACCAATAGGAGAGTTAATCGAAGCTCAATTTCAACCTTGGTTAGTTGACTCGCCATATCGCATTATGGATTTATGTACCGGAAGTGGATGCATAGCGATTGCTTGTGCTCACGCCTTTCCAGACGCGGAAGTCGATGCAATTGATATTTCTACTGATGCTTTAGAAGTGGCTGAACAAAATATTCAGAGCCACGGTATGGAACAGCAGGTATTTCCTATCCGTTCTGACCTTTTCCGAGATTTAGCCAAAGACGATAGCTACGATATTATCGTCTCTAATCCTCCTTATGTTGATCAGGAAGATATGGCTAGTCTGCCAGAGGAGTTCACTCACGAGCCAGAACTGGGTCTAGCGGCGGGAACGGATGGACTCAAGTTAGTTCGACGTATACTGGCTAACGCTCCTAATTATTTAGGTGAAAATGGCATCTTGATTTGTGAAGTCGGTAATTCTATGGTGCACATGATGGAACAGTACCCTGAAATACCGTTCACTTGGATCGAATTTGAAAACGGCGGTCATGGTGTATTCATGCTGACACGCCAGCAGCTAGTTGAATGTGCAGATCATTTTAGTCTTTATATCGACTAACATGGAACGGCAATTGTCATTGCTGAGTAAAACCCTCAAAAAGATCAGAAATATTCTGGTCTTTTTTTGTTTAGAAAGGGTTTACATCGTGCGCGGATAAAGCGAACATGAAAGCAATACCATTTTTTACTCACCCTCCGTGCTAAGGCGCTTTCTATAAAGCAGATGTAACTAAGCATGTTGCCAGAAGTTCAATGTGAATTGATGATATGTGAGTGATTAACGTTTAAAAACGCGAACAAGATAATGAGGATTTAATGGCTGGAAATAGTATTGGTCAGCACTTTACGGTAACCACATTCGGAGAGAGTCACGGTATTGCATTAGGTTGTATTGTGGATGGTTGTCCTCCAGGACTTGAGATTACTGAAGCTGATTTACAAAAGGATTTGGATCGCCGTCGTCCAGGGACGTCTCGTTATACTACTGCCCGAAGAGAACCGGATGAAGTGAAAATTTTATCTGGAGTATTTGAAGGCAAAACGACTGGTACCTCAATCGGGCTATTAATTGAGAACACTGATCAGCGTTCAAAGGATTATTCCGAAATTAAAGACAAGTTTCGTCCCGGTCATGCAGATTATACCTATCACCAAAAGTATGGGGTACGAGACTATCGAGGCGGAGGACGTTCTTCTGCTCGAGAAACTGCGATGCGTGTTGCAGCAGGCGCTATTGCTAAGAAGTACTTGCAACAAGAGTTTGGTATCGAAGTGAGAGCCTATCTTTCGCAGATGGGAGACGTCACTATCGATAAAGTCGATTGGGATGAGATCGAAAACAATGCCTTTTTCTCTCCTGATGCAGACAAAGTGGATGCGTTTGACCTGCTTATTAGAGAACTGAAAAAACAGGGCGATTCAATTGGTGCCAAAATTCAGGTTGTTGCAAGCAATGTACCTGTTGGATTAGGCGAACCTATCTTTGATCGCTTAGATGCTGATATCGCTCATGCATTGATGAGCATTAATGCTGTTAAAGGTGTGGAAATTGGTGACGGCTTTGAAGTGGTTGCGCAAAAAGGCAGTGAACATAGAGACCCACTAACGCCAACTGGTTTTAAATCTAATCATGCTGGAGGCATCTTAGGGGGTATTTCTACTGGGCAAGATATTGTCGCAAGTATTGCTCTTAAGCCAACGTCCAGCATTACGGTTCCAGGTGAGACAATAACAAAAGCAGGAGAGGCCACTGAACTCATCACTAAGGGTCGCCATGATCCTTGTGTAGGTATTCGTGCAGTGCCAATTGCAGAAGCTATGTTAGCCATCGTCCTTATGGATCATTTACTTCGCCATCGTGGACAGAACTTTTCTGTTACTACTGAAACCCCAAAAATTTAGTAGTAGAGCCTGATGACGTGAGAGCAAGGAAGAGAGTTTGTCTTTCTTGCTCTTTGTTCTTCAGTGGCGCTAAGTTGTTGGCCTTGCTTGCTCTTTGAAGTAAGTAACTAGGCGAAGATGTCGTTTGCTTTTTCAAATGATCAACACATTTGTAGATATATTATGCAACATCACTATTCAGATTTAATCTCCATTTTTAATCAAACCTTTTTTGAACAGTTTAATACTCGTCTAATGCTAGGTGATGATGAGCCGATCTATTTACCAGCTGACGAGACAGTAAGTTATCACCGTATTCTATTTGCCCACGGTTATTACGCTTCTGCGCTACATGAAATAGCCCATTGGTGTGTAGCGGGGGCAGAAAGAAGAGAGCAACAAGATTATGGTTACTGGTATCAGCCAGATGGGCGAACAGAGGCAGTGCAGCGAGAATTTGAAGCGGTAGAAATCCTTCCTCAAGCTTATGAATGGATACTCTCTGTAAGTGCGGGCTTTTCATTTACGGTTAGTTGTGACAATCTGCATGGCGATTTTGAGCCAGATAGGTTGGCGTTTATGCAGCAAGTTTATAATCAAGTTGCCACGACATTATCATCAGGACTGCCACCAAGGTTATTAGCGTTGAGTAATGCATTACGACATTTTTACAGTATTGCTGAGCTTGATATTGACCAATTTGAAGTACGATAGAGAACACTATGATTTTACAATATGAAGAGAAAATATTAGAAAAAATTGATGCATCAGTTACGACAGCGTCAGATGATGAGTTATTTGCCGGTGGCTACTTGCGAGGGCATATATCTCTTGCGGTTGCAGACTGTGAAGCATTGGACATTGATGATATTGCTGTGTTGGAAGAGAAGATAGCAACTAGCTTAGAGCAAGCAAAGTCTGAGTTATCTCCTGCTGACCGCGTTATTGTCATGGCGTTATGGTATGAGCTAAAAAAAGCGATTTGAGCTTTTTAATAAATCATGTTGATGTTATCGCTAGATATAGAGCAATGATACTAACTTGTTATTTTTTCTCTAATAACTCGATTTGTCCTAAAGAAATTAGAATGTAACGACAGATTGAAAAGTTTGACATTGCTTCCATTTAAAAATTTGATCTGAGCGACAGAATAAATTTATTTGCTTGATAAAATGTTAGCCTAAATAACAAAAATCATTAGGTGCAGAAATGAATGGGTTTGACATGAAAACAGCGGTAGTTGTTTTTGTCTTTGTTGAATACATCAGTACCTATGTATTTGCTATAACTTGGTGGCAGAATAAAGGGCGTTTCTCTGGTTTAGGTTACTTTTTTGCGGGCTTCTTTCTTTTTTCCCTTGGTCTTTCGTTAGGGGTGTTTAGAGGCGAATTACCCATACTGTTAACGGTTATTGTCGCCAATATATTGATGTTTTTTAGCAATGTACTGTTTCTGTTTGGACTTAGTGCATTCTTGAAAATAAAGTTGTACAAAAGTATTTACTACGCCTACACCATTCTCTTTACCTTACTATACAGTTATTTCACTTTAATTGAGTACGATGTTTCTAGCCGCATTATTGTCTTTAGTAGCATGATACTGGTGACTTATTCTCATATGCTGTATCTGCTTTATATCAAGGTAAAAAGCGGAGATAGCAATTTTATTTATAGTCTTGGCGTTGCCATTGTATCCTTGGCGATTATCTCTTCTTGTCGGGCCTATTTTGCGTTTGTTGAAGGTTCCCCTACTGATTACTTCTCTATCTCATCCTACGAGACCATACTTGTTATGGCGACTATTGTGGCGATGACACTGTTTGTTTTTTCATTACAGTTAATGGTTAGTGGCCGTCTTTTTAGTATTACTGAAGAGCGGGCGGCATTACAAAAAGTGCTGCTAAAAGAGACGGAAAAATTAGCCACGACTGATAGTCTTACGAATCTATTTAATAGAAGAAAAATTGAGTCGATAGTTGAACAGGAGTTTAAAAAATCCGTTCAAAACCATCGCCAGTTTTCGGTTATTTTATGCGACTTAGACTATTTTAAAGCAACCAATGATAAGTATGGGCATGATGTGGGAGACCAAGCACTTATTGAGGTGGCTTCAATACTCACGGATCTTATTGGTCGATCAGGAGAGGTGGGAAGATGGGGAGGAGAAGAGTTTATGATTGTATTGCCCAAACTGTCACTCAAAGAAGCGTTGCAGGTGGCCAATAGCCTTCAATATTACCTCAGTAACTATCGTCCTAAATTTACGACAGAAAAAGAGATGCTAACGATGAGCTTTGGTGTTGCTGATAACAGTTTCAAACATCGAGATTATCAGGCTGTTGTAAAACAAGCCGATACCGCACTCTATTCTGCCAAAAATAATGGCCGGAATAGAGTGGAGTACTCCGCTGAATTAGTTAACTAATGTCATAGCTGGCGATAGTGCTAAAGTGAATGAGATGCATTGATAGGCTTTCCTTTTAGCAACCTTCTTATCCACATTTTCCCCGGATGAATCACCTCTAACATCTCATTTGGTAATGGCAGCGGGTCGTTACATATTTGGCTGGCTAACACTTCTGCCATTAATGGAGCGGAACATAACCCTCTGCCACCTAATGCAGCAAAACAGTATAGGTTAGGGTAACTGGCAACGTTAGATGCAGATGCTTTATTATTTTTTAAATCGGCGTACTCATTGGCTATTTTTTCTAAGTCGCAAACATTTCCAACATAGGGCAGGTGATCTCGTGTTACACTGCGTACGCCCTGACGAGAGAGATTGTCACTGACATCAACTTCCTTCGGCCATTGCTGTTTTGGTAAGCTACGGAGCAACTTATACCTGTTCTCTTGTTGTATCTCTGCGTCAAAATCTTGATCGACACAGTTTCGATCATGGCTTGCGCCGATACAGTGCAGTTGATCTCGTGGATTGGAAGGCGTCATATAACCGTTATAACAGAGTACCGTATTCAGCTTGGCTAAGTTTTTTGTGGTAGGTAAATGGGAAACTTGCCCCTTAACAGACGTTGCGGCAATAGATTGAGTCTGGTGGAAATGAGTGAACTGATGGCCATTGGCGATCACCACAGACTGATGTTTAAATGGCTGTTTTTCTGATGTTAATTGCCACAATTTATCGTTATCTAGATAATCTAGTTTATCTATTTTGCAGTTAAAGTGAACAGAAAGATTGTGTTCCGACTGAAGGTGTGTAAGTAAGTTCTGCGTCAGCTGTCTAGGCGCGAGCCAGCCACCAAGAGGGTAGCTGACACTCGGGCAGTCGATAGGTAGCCCAACAACTTTGCTAGATTGTTCTGCGGTCAGCTTATGTACAAGTTGTTCAGGAAAATGCCCCTCAAGCAGTTTGTTTAATTTGTTATCGGACTTTTCATCCCATAACAATTGAGTGACGCCACACCAATCATGATCAAAATAGATGGTTTTTGCTAGCTGTTCGACATATTGTCTCGCGTATAAGAAAGCCGGGGCAAATAAGCGTGATACACCGGTGTGAGAGCCGTTGAGTAATGGGTAAAGTGCTCCTTGTCGGTTTCCTGATGCATTGAGAGCCGCTTCTTCATCTTGGCAGTACAGGGTGACTTTTTTACCTCTTCGGCATAGCTTATCTGCTAATATAGCGCTGGCGATGCCGCCTCCTATAATAGCAATATCCTCAACATTATCTGTATCAGGTCTAGCAAACCAAGCTGGTATGTTACCCTTGAACTGTTTATCCGGAAGTGTCCCAGCAATCATCTCTCTTTTATGGCCAAACCCTTTAACTTTTTTCATTTCAAAGCCGGCATCAATTAAGCCTCGGCGGACAAAACCCGCAGCAGTGAAAGTTGCGCAGCTACTGCCAACTTTTGCCAGTTGAGCCATGCCATCAAACAGTGTTTGGCTCCACATGTCTGGATTTTTGCTTGGAGCGAACCCATCAAGAAACCAGCAGTCTACAATACCAGCATCGTTAACAGGGACACTGGGTAAAGTCTCTTTGATATCCCCAAACCAGAGATCAAGAGTTATCATACCCTTTGCCATGGCTATGCGATGGCATTCAGGAAGAGCGATTGGGTAATTTTGCTGCAACTCTTTGGCGTATGTTGCAAGCTCTGGCCAAGATTGGTGCGCCTTATATAAATCAGTCTTGTTTAAGGGGAATTTCTCAAAACTGATGAAATGTAGTTCTTTTAGTGGTGAATTTGGATATTCTGCTCGAAATTTTTCAAAGCACTGCCATACTGCAAGAAAGTTTAATCCAGTACCAAATCCAGTTTCGGCGATAACAAAGCGGCGTTGTTCATATGTTTGCCATCTTTCTGGTAGATTATTTTGCTGAAGAAAAACATATTTTGACTCTTCTAACCCATTAGTGTTGGAAAAATATACGTCGTCAAATTGTTCTGAAACAGGAGTTCCAGCATCATTCCAATCAAGATTGGCATTGGTAATTGTTGTCATCGTCTTGCCGAGTGTTGCTATACTCTTGCTACTTGAAGCTGCAGCAGTGTGACAGGTAACTGGAAACCTACCTGCAAGCCTAAGTAGTTTGGGTATATGTCGAATAATTGGTTTGAATTGTACGGCTTTATAGGAAAGCTGACCACTTTTGTGTTGTAACTTGGTTATTATCTTACTGACTTAATATTTATAGGAATATGAAATGAAACGCGCTGTCATCACTGGTATGGGAATTGTCTCTAGTATCGGTAATAACGTTGAAGAAGTATTGGTATCGTTAAAAGAAGGCAAATCAGGCATAAACGCATCTGAGCAATTTAAAGAGATGGGCTTACGTTCTCAAGTATGGGGTGACTTAAAAATCAACCCTGCAGAACATATTGACCGCAAAAAAATGCGTTTTATGGGTGATGCAGCCGCATATGCATATTTATCAATGGAGCAAGCGATCGAAGATGCAGGCTTGCCAGAAGATGTTGTGTCAAATGACCGTACCGGTATTGTGGTCGGTTCAGGTGGTGCATCTGCCATCAACCAACGTGTTGCGGTAGATACTCTTCGTGAAAAAGGCGTTCGTCGTGTTGGACCTTATATGGTTCCGCGTACCATGTCTTCAACAACATCAGCTTGCTTGGCGACACCGTTTAAGATTCGTGGTGTTAACTACTCTATGAGTTCTGCATGTGCAACCTCTGCTCACTGTATTGGTCACGCTGTGGAACTGATTCAACTAGGCAAACAAGACGTTATTTTTGCCGGTGGTGGTGAAGAGCTCGATTGGACTCAGACAATGATGTTCGATGCGATGGGCGCATTATCGACAAAATATAACGAGACGCCGGATATTGCTTCTCGTACATACGACGCCGATCGTGACGGTTTCGTTATTTCTGGTGGTGGCGGCATTGTCGTTATCGAAGAGCTCGAGCACGCATTAGCGCGTGGCGCAAAAATTTATGGTGAAGTCGTGGGTTATGGCGCAACATCTGACGGCTACGATATGACTGTTCCTTCAGGTGAAGGCGCGGTACGTTGTATGAACATTGCGATGCAAGATGTTGATAGCGTGGATTATGTGAATACTCACGGTACTTCAACACCTGTTGGTGATGGTAAAGAGTTAGAAGCGATTCAAGAAGTGTTTGGTGGCAACAGCCCAGCCATTTCTGCTACTAAAGCGATGACTGGTCACGCTCTAGGCGCTGCTGGTGTGCATGAGGCTATCTACTCAACCCTGATGCTAGACAACGGTTTTATCGCACCAAGTATCAATATTGTTAATCTTGATGAAGCGGCTCATGGTTTAGATATCGTGACAGAAAAACGCGATACTGAGCTTAAGACCGTTATGTCTAACAGCTTTGGCTTTGGTGGTACAAATGCCACTTTGGTCATAAAAAAATATGAAGCTTAATCCGTAAAGGAGAGCGAAAAGTTTCCAGAATCGATCAGTTTTACTGATCTACAGACGCAAACATGTTCCTTTGAGAGCGGAATATGTCCTTTTGTTCTGGAATTTGCCCGGCTACTTAGGTAGTCGGGCATTTTTATCTGCAGGTATAATGTGTACAATCGCCATTATTCAAACATAATTAACTCTTTTCTATGAAAATCCTTATTGATGAAGCCATGCCTTATGCTGAGGCGCTATTCAGCCAACTAGGTGAGGTCATTTGCAAACCTGGCCGCACCATTCAAGCCGAAGATCTACAAGATATTGATGCGTTAATGATTCGCTCAGTAACGAAAGTGAATGAGTCCTTATTAACTCATGCCAATAAACTAAAATTTGTAGGCACGGCAACCGCGGGAATGGACCACGTTGATCAAGCGTTATTGAAAGACAAAGGCATATTCTTTACGGCTGCTCCGGGCTGCAACAAAGTTGGTGTCGCAGAGTATGTAATAAGTGTCGTCATGATTCTGGCTCAGCAAAAGGGTTTCTCCATATTTGATAAAAAAGTGGGTATTGTCGGTGCCGGTCAAGTGGGCAGCTATTTGGCAAAGTGTCTTGAAGGTATTGGTATAGAGGTTCTGCTAAATGATCCGATTAAACAGTTAGAAGGGGATCCTCGTCAGTTTGTTTCGCTCGATGTTTTGCTTGATAGCGCTGACATTATTACCTTACATACCCCCATTACCAAAGAGGGGGATTATCCGACGCATCACCTTATTGACTCTGCGAGATTAGAGGCCATGCGTGGTGATCAAATACTGATAAATGCCGCTCGCGGTCCTGTGGTGGACAATGCAGCATTAAAGCAGAGGTTAATTAGAAGTGATGGCTTTAGTGCCTCGTTAGATGTATTTGAGTTTGAACCAAAAGTAGATTTAGAACTTCTGCCTTACTTGGATTTTGCAACACCGCATATTGCTGGCTATGGCCTTGAAGGTAAAGCGCGTGGGACAACCATGATCTACAATTATTACTGCCAGTTTATGGGTGAGTCACAAAGAGCGGATGCTAATTCTTTGCTTCCAACCGCCCCTATTCCTAAAGTGGAACTGGATAGAGCCTGGAATGAAGCGACACTGCAAAATTTAATTCAATTGATCTATGATGTGCGGCTTGATGACGCAATATTTCGTAGAGAAATAGGGAAAGAAGGTGCATTTGATCAAATGCGTAAAAACTATTGGGACAGAAGAGAGTATAGTGCAATTCAATTAACTGGAAGTGACGAGTGCAATCTCGCACCTTTAGCTAAATTAGGTTTTCAAATTGAGGGTAAAAAATGAGCCAAGAATTTAATGTCGCCGTATTTGGAGCTACTGGAGCTGTCGGTGAAACCATTGTTGAAATATTACAGGAAAGAAAGTTTCCAGTTGGCAATATTTACCTATTAGCAAGTGAGCGTAGTGAAGGTAAAACCTATCGTTTTAATGGCAAAACAATCAAGGTGGAAAATGTCGAGCACTTTGATTGGTCACAAGTTCATATTGCGCTTTTCTCCGCTGGTGGGGAACTGTCTGAGAAATGGGCTCCAGTTGCTGCGGATGAAGGTGTTGTGGTTATTGATAACACGTCACACTTCAGATATGACTACGATATCCCTCTCGTTGTGCCAGAAGTGAATCCGGAAGCGATAGCGGAGTTTCGTAACCGTAATATCATCGCTAACCCTAACTGTTCAACGATTCAGATGTTGGTTGCGCTAAAGCCTATTCATGATGAAGTGGGTATTGAACGTATAAACGTATCCACATATCAATCCGTCTCTGGGGCAGGTAAATCAGGAATTGATGAGCTTGCAGGTCAAACCGCCAAACTGTTAAATGGTGTGCCGGCAGAACCTGACGCGTTTAGCCAACAAATTGCATTTAACTGTATTCCACAAATAGATACTTTTATGGAAAATGGCTACACCAAAGAAGAGATGAAAATGGTGTGGGAAACCCAGAAGATTTTCAATGATCCTTCTATTATGGTGAACCCTACTTGCGTACGTGTGCCTGTTTTTTATGGCCACGCGGAATCTGTTCACGTAGAAACCCGTTCTCCTATCGACGCGAGTCATGTAGTACAACTGTTGGAACAAACGGAAGGGATTGAGGTTTTTCATGATGCAGAGTTTCCAACTCAAGTTGGTCACGCTGGCGGAAAAGACCACGTTATGGTGGGTCGAATTCGTAATGACATAAGTCACCATAGCGGCGTCAATTTATGGGTGGTAGCGGATAATGTGCGAAAAGGCGCAGCCACAAATGCGGTGCAAATTGCAGAACTGCTAATCCGCGATTATTTTTAATAACCGCATTTTCCAACAATATTAAAGAGTAAAGCTGGCTTTTATCTAAGGAGCCAGCTTTTATTTCACTCCTTTTGATAAAGTCGTCAATGTAGTTTCTGTAAGCATTCACGACAAAAACATGTGAATTTTTGTACAAAAATCAAATAAACAAGCGTTCCAACGCATTTTTTTCTCTAATATCTATAGTTTTCCCCTCGTTATCCGATATATTTACCAGATCAGTTATATTTTTTAGAACGCACAAAGACGAGCATTTATATGTCCCATTTTCTAAAGCGTCTTATTACGCCTTTAGCGTTACTTGCAACAGTACAAATTCATTCTGCATCGGCAGAAGGTATTCGACTTATCGGGCCTGATGGAAAAGTTCAATCATCACCTCAATATAATCAATCCATTATTCAAAACCGCTCGACTCAACAAAGTCAACCCGCCAACTATTATGGCCCAACGGGTCAAAATGAGACGCTTTGGTCTATTGCGACAAAGCTACGACCAAATACTCGTTTATCTGTTCAACAAACCTTGTTAGCAATATACAAGCTCAATCCTCAAGCTTTTGCTGATCAAAATATTCACGAATTAATTCCAGGCAGTCGTTTAAGAGTGCCATCACAAAGCCAAGTTCAGGCAGAGAATGTTAATGAGGCGATAAACCTTCTAAAAGTGCATCAAGATAGGTTAACCGACAACACCATAGCTGAGCCTATCCCAGAGCAGCCTGCCACCTCTGAAGTGAATTTGGTTCCAGTAAAACCACCTAAAGTGACGTCAGAGTTACTGGATAACAAAGCGCCGACCACAGAACCGACTACGGAAACAAAACCTACGGATAAGCCAGAGCCAACAGAAGCGGCTCAGCCAATGATGGCGGAAAAAGCAAAATCTGGCGTAGAAGTTAACAAACTAAAAGAGAAGTTAACGGAGTCCAACAGTGAGTTAAGTGCGCTGGAAGAGAAAAATCACAAGCTGCGCTTAATGTTGTCGGACGTGCAATCAGAAGTCGGCAACCTAAAAGATGAGCTTAGTGATGAGAACCGCATCCGTAATGAAGTAGAGAAACTACTAGAAGAAGAGCGGATTAAGAAAGCAGATATAGAGGCAATGAAGCCTAGTCAGCTGGACCTGTTGCTGGCAAATACTTGGTTTGTCGTGCTACTTGCGCTGATTCCCGGATTGTTGTTTGTTCTTATCGTCGTTCTTATATTAACTCGCCGAGGTGGAGCACCACAGGAAGCTGAGGAAGAGATGCCTGTGCAATCAGATGTGGTGACACTCCTTGATGACGACGATGATATCGACCTCGACTCTGATATTGATGAAGAGGTCTCCATTGATGATGACCTGTTTGGCGATGATTCAGATGAAAATATCTTTGATGTTGATGAAGATGAAGACGAGGAAGAAGAGTCGGATATCTTTGCCAGCTTAGACGATAGCGATCTTGACTTTAATTTAGATGATGGTGATGGCGAAGATCCATTTGCGAGTATCGCTGACAATGGTGATTTTGATGGTGATCAAGCTGACGATGAGTTAGAAGAGAGCGCTAACGGTATTAGTGTCGATGGCGATGAGAAAGCGCTGGGTCTAGAAGAAATGGAGCGGGCTCTAGATGACGATAACACCATTTTACCAGATGACATTGAGAATGAGTTTGACCTCTCTGATGACAGCGAAATGTCACAAGCAGAGCTTGATGAACTTCTCTCCTCTGATGATGAGACGGAAGTGTTGGATGGCGATTCCCTTGACCAAGATGATTTAGACAGCCTATTTAATAATCTTGGTGAAGACGCGGATGGTGATGTCGATAGCGATGAGGAAGAGTCACATGTTGACTTCGATTCCCTCCTATCAGAAGGCGAAGACTCAGACGATTTTGACTTATCTGATGATAATGCTGACGATCTTTCTACTGGCAGCCAAGACGATATTGATGATCTGTTTAACCAAAACAGTACCGAGCTGCTTGATGATATCTCTGAACAAGAGCCAGCAACGGAAGAGTTGGACAGTGATACGACCGATTTGCTAGATGAACTGCTTCAGGAAGAGATGGATAGCAGTAGTGACGAAGCAGGTCATGAAGTTGAAGCAGACAGTGATGGAGAACTGGCAGACAACAGTACCGATTTACTGGATGAACTTCTTGAAGATGAATTAATCGCTGATGACGAAGATGTCGCGGCACTAGCAGAAGATAGTACCGATTTATTAGATGAGTTTCTTGATGATGAGTTAACGAGTGACTCTGAAGAGCTAGATGAGTTAGCGGAACTATCAGAACAGAGCACAGAACTGTTAGATGAACTGCTTGGTGATGAGTTAACCAGTGATAGCGAACAACTGGATGAGTTAGCTGAACTGTCAGAAGAGAGCACTGAACTGTTAGATGAGCTGCTTGGTGATGACTTAACCAGTGATAGCGAACAACTGGATGAGTTAGCTGAACTGTCAGAAGAGAGCACTGAACTGTTAGATGAGCTGCTTGGTGATGACTTAACCAGTGATAGTGAACAACTGGATGAGGTAGCCGAGTTATCAGAAGAGAGCACCGAACTGTTAGATGAGTTGCTTAGTGACGATTTAACCGGTGATAGCGAACCGCTAGATGAAGTAGAAGAGCTCTCAGAAAATAGCACCGAGCTGTTAGATGAACTGCTTGGTGACGATTTAGTCGGTGATAGCGAGCAGTTAGATGAGGTAGCAGAGCTATCTGAAGATAGTACAGAATTGTTAGATGAATTGCTCAATGATGAAGTGGATTCATCAACTGCTGACGCAGCGATATTGGATGAGCTTTTAGATACAAGTGTGTCGGATAAAGAGACTGTGAGTGCAGATTCAGCTTCTGAATCTAATGATGTTCAGTCACTAGACACTGATAGCACTAGCGATGATGCAGAACTTGTTGATGACGGTTTTAATTTCTCTCCACAAATTGAAGGCTCTGAAAATGTCGAGCAGATAGAAACATTAGAAAATGTTGACGATTATCTCGCGGAATTAGATGAGCTTTCAGGAGACGTTCAAGCAAAGGAAGAAGGCGCGACAGTTGACGAGGTCGCAGAAGTAACAGCAGAACCCGAGACAGAGCAAAACCAAGCAGTGGCAAATGAGTTTGGTGTTCCTCAAGATGAAGATTGGATTTTTGATGATGAAGAGAGTCAAACTCCTGCAGAGCCAGAGCCAGAGCCAGAGCCAGAGCCAGCCGATTTAGAAGACGCTGCCGAGCGTGAGCTGGAACAGACAGAAAAGTTTGAAGAAGCCGAAACAACAGAAGCTGATGATTTGCAGGAAATGGAGAGTTCGCCTGATGAGCAATTAGAAGCGCCATTAGAAAGTGATGAACCTTCGCAACCAGAGTCCGCAGAAGCTGATGTTGATATCGATGAGTTAATTTCGGTTGACTCTGAAGAGAGTCCTGTTGAGGTTGATGAAACTCAGTTAGAGAGCGTTGAAGAGCCGACATCAGAGAGCGAGTTGCTTGATGAGTCGCTATTGCAAGAAGCAGCAGAATCTGTCGAACCTGTTGAGCAGGGTACAGCCGATGATTCAATGACGTCAGAAAGCATCGAGTCTGAGCTTGAGCAGCCAGAAGAGCTGGACATTACTGAGTTAAATGAAGCAGAGCTGTCTGACGTTGATGAGCAAGATGTAGATGCTAGCGAACGTGACGCGATTGAAAGTGACTTAGACAATGTTACTGAACCTGAACCTGAACCTGAACCTGAACCTGAACCTGAACCTGAGTTTGAAGCTGAAACAGTGGATGACTCTCAAGAGCAGCCATCTGAGCTGGACATATCCGGTGATGAAGTTGGAGACGAGACTAAAGAGCATGTGCCTGCTGATTCAATTGACGCGGAAGAAATTGAGTCTGAGCTGCAAGACGATCTAGGATCAGAACTACCTAATGAAGTTGAGTTGTTAGGTGAAGATGAGTTCGAAGCAAATGAACATACTGCTATTGAGAATGACTTAACGGACGACCTCATTGAAGATGTTGAGGCAGTAGATATCGAAGCAATAGATGTTGAAGCCTTAGATGTTGAAGAAATAGAAGCTGAGAGCGATGAACTTGAACAACCTCTAGAGCAGTCCGAAGAGTTAGATGAGCTGATTGAAACCGATTCACTAGATGAAGAGTTACCACCGCTATCTGAACCTGAAATGGATATCACCGATGATGAACTTGGTGAATATACCGAGGAGCAAGCCGTTGCAGACTCAATTGATGAAGATAGTATTGAGTCTGAGCTACAGCTACAGGAAGAGCCGGAATTAAGTGATAACGAACTTGATTCGATGGATCACGACTTGGATGAAGCTCTTCTTGATGCAGAACAAGTAGAAACTGAGATTGATGCATTTGATGAACCTCTAGAGCCGTCTATTGATGAATCGCTGCAACAGCTAGGTTCTGAGCAGTCGGTTGTAGAGCCTGAGATTGTAGAAGCTGACGTTGACGAGCCCGAAGTTGATGAAGCCGTAACCGAGAAATCAATCGCTCAAGAATCGTCATCAGAGATGGATTTAGAGCTAACCGATGATGAACTTGGTGAATTTACGGAACAACAGGCATTAGCTGACGCGTTTGACTCGGCCAGTATTGAATCAGAATCAGAGCGAACGAATGATCTTGATATCGATGAGCTAAGTGAACTAGAAGAATTCGATGAGTTAGGCGAGCTAGATACAAGTGCATTAGATATAAGTGAAACAGATGACAATCAATTTAATGAGCCTGCCGATGAGCTTTCTGAAGCTGAATTAGACCTTGAGCAGGAGCAACAGCTAGAGCAAGAAAATGAGCCAGCATTATCAGATGATGAACTTGGTGAATTTACGGAACAACAGGCATTAGCTGATGCGTTTGACTCGGCCAGTATTGAATCAGAATCAGAGCGAACGAATGATCTTGGTATCGATGAGCTAAGTGAACTAGAGGAATTAGATGAGTTAGGCGAGCTAGATACAAGTGCATTAGATATAAGTGAAACAGATGACAATCAACTTGACGGCCTTGCCGATGAGCTTTCTGAAGCTGAGTTCGAGGTTGAGCAAGATCCGTTACTTGAGCAAGAAAATGAGCCAGTATTATCAGACGATGAACTTGGTGAGTATACTGAAGAGCAAGCGTTAGCTGACCTTGAAAATGATGATATTGAATCAGAGATGGATCTGCCAGAAGCTGAACCATTGCAGCTTGAACAAGAGGTTGGCTTAAGTGTTGAAGAGCTTGGTGAGTATACCGAACAACAAGCGTTAGAAGATGCATTTGGCTCTGAAGATGCGTTTGTTTCTGAAGACACTTTGGCTTCCGAAGACCTAAGGCAAGAGACGGAATCCAATGGGTTGGCTGAAGAGTTGCCTAGTGAGCAAGAAAGTGATGATGTTACTCACGATACCATTCCTCATGATGAATCTCAGTCTATGGCTGAGCTACTTTCAGAGCAAAGTGCGCCCGTTACGGCAGTGCCGGAACAAGCGCTAGATAGCGAAACTATTGATAGCGCGGGCATGGATCTTGATGCAATGCTCGATGTTGGTGGAGAAGACTGGAACGGATTCAGTTTGTCAGCAGAGCAACAGGCAGACATATCCAATGACATTCCTGATGATCAAAAAGATATCTGGGGTGAGCACTCGAGTGAACCCACCATTGATGAAGAGGATTGGAGTGAGCAGCCTGATGTTGGGCATGAAGAGGATATCGCCGGCCAGTACATGAGTGTTGATGAGTTAATGGCGCAATCAGAGCTGGAAAGTGATGATGATATTGATCCAGATGAGGAAGAATTAAATCTAGATGTTGGCTTAAATGAGTTCCCTGATGTGATAGGAGAGATCAACCAACTGGATGTAGATTCAAACTCGGAAGCCGCCGGAAAACTCGATTTGGCTAAGATCTATATCGAAATGAATGATGAAGAGGGCGCTATTCGTCTATTAGAAGAAGCTATCGTTTATGGTGATGATGAAATTCGCCAGCAAGCGAAAGAATTAATAGACAAAGTGAAACATTAATAGCAGAACAGAAAACGGCACCGTAACCATAACCAATAAAGCTTATCCTTTGGGAGAGTATTTTGACGTTACTTAGGTACAACAGGTGTCGTTTTTTTGTTCAGCCACTGTTTAAAAATAGCCTTCCAAGTCTCAGAACTCTGTTTCTTACCAAAGATAATTGTTTAATTTATTGATATTTAACTTCTTTTTATTTGTTTCTTTCAGGCTTTTCTATCTTTAACTGAAATTATATACTGCTCACCCTTTAGAAAACGAACTTGGTCAATACGATGAGAATTGCTCTAGGCATAGAATATAATGGAACACAGTATTCTGGTTGGCAGCGTCAAACACACGTGAATAGTGTCCAGCAAGAGCTTGAGAGAGCGCTGTCTATAATTGCGACACAGCCGATAGAAGTGCAGTGTGCAGGTCGAACAGATGCGGGTGTTCATGGTACAGGTCAAGTGGTTCATTTCGACACCGACGTTATTCGTAAGCCTGTTGCATGGACAATGGGAGTGAATGCGCAACTGCCTGAAGATATTGCTGTTCGTTGGGCTAAAGAGGTCTCAGAGGATTTTCATGCTCGTTTTAGCGCTACCGCCCGACGCTATCGTTACATTATTTTTAATCACACCCTAAGGCCGGGGATTCTAGCAAATGGTATTAGCCATTATCACGGCGAGCTCGATGCAGAAAAGATGCATGAAGCGGGTCAGTTCTTGTTAGGTGAAAATGACTTTAGTTCCTTTAGAGCATCACATTGCCAGTCAAATAGTCCTTGGCGAAATATCATGCACTTAAATGTCTCCCGACAAGGGCATTTTGTCATCATTGATATTAAGGCTAATGCTTTCGTACATCATATGGTAAGAAATATTACGGGCAGTTTAATTAACGTTGGTAAAGGTCAACAGGAGCCAGAGTGGATTGAGTGGCTCTTACAGCAGAAAGATCGAAAGCTTGCAGGGGCTACAGCCAAAGCCGAAGGGCTCTATTTGGTTGATGTGGATTATCCTCAACTATTTGATTTACCAACAGAACCAATCGGACCGTTATTCCTTCCTGACAATTTGAACTAGACCCATGTTTAAGGGAACTTAATCAATAGATTGTGTTCCAAATTTGTTAGCGAGAGTGATATACCTTGCTCTCAAAAATAGGTACAACCAGTTTTTTGTCTACAGATAAGAGAAACTGTGCTTTAATCTCAGCGCATTTTATTGAATTATAACTCTTTCGTCATGTGGCGAGAGAATCAAAGAAAAAGGTCTTCCATGAGTTGGCTTGAAAAAATATTAACCAAAAGCAGTATTGTAAGTTCCCGTAAAGCGTCTATTCCTGAAGGTGTGTGGACCAAGTGTACCTCATGCGAACAGGTGTTATACCATGCGGAACTTGAGCGTAATTTGGAAGTATGTCCAAAGTGCGATCATCACATGCGTATGAAAGCGCGTCGTCGTTTAGAAACTTTTTTAGATGAAGGCTTACGTGAAGAGCTGGCAAATGATCTAGAGCCGGTAGATAAGCTTAAGTTTAAAGACTCAAAGCGTTATAAAGAACGTATTGCATCAGCACAAAAAAACAGTGGCGAGAAAGACGCTCTGGTTGTGATGAAAGGCGAGCTATTAGGCATGCCAATTGTGGCCTGTGCTTTTGAGTTTTCATTCATGGGTGGCTCTATGGGTTCTGTGGTGGGTGCACGCTTTGTTAAAGCGGTTGAAGCAGCCATTGAGAATAAATGTGGTCTAGTTTGTTTTTCTGCTAGTGGTGGTGCGAGAATGCAAGAAGCACTAATGTCTCTTATGCAGATGGCGAAAACCAGTGCGGCGTTAGAAAAACTCTCAGCAGAAGGACTGCCATTCGTATCAGTCATGACAGACCCAACTATGGGTGGCGTTTCTGCTAGTCTGGCAATGCTAGGTGATATTAATATTGGTGAACCTAATGCGTTGATCGGATTTGCTGGCCGTCGAGTTATTGAACAGACTGTGCGTGAAGATTTACCTGAAGGCTTCCAGCGAAGCGAGTTTTTACTTGAGCACGGTGCGATTGATATGATCGTCGATCGACGTGAAATGCGTCAACGTGTTGGTGGATTAGTTGCAAAAATGACCAATCACACTTCTCCTTTGGTTGTCTCTGTTGATGATTCTCCCAAAGAAGAAGAATACACAGTACCCGTAGCCGAAGAAAAAGAGTAAAGTACTCATTAACGTTAACCGCTTGATGTGATCAATAGTTAAATGAGTCAAAAACAAATCCCTCAAGCCACATCGTCACTGCCGATGTGGCTTGATTATTTAGAAAATATCCATTCCAGTGCGATTGATCTTGGACTACAGCGCATTAGCCTTGTTGCCAAGAACGCGAACTTAACCAAACCTGCTGAGAAAGTAATAACAGTTGCGGGAACAAATGGTAAAGGTTCAACGTGCGCCATCCTAGAAGCTATATTGATTGATGCTGGCTATTCAGTCGGTGTTTATAGCTCTCCACACCTTATTCACTATAATGAACGCGTCAGAATTAATGGCAAAATGCTACCTGATGCTATGCATTGCCAAGCTTTTGATTATGTTGAAACGATTCGAGAAGAGACCAGCTTAAGCTTCTTTGAGTTTGGTACACTCGCAGCGTTAAAACTTTTTCAACAACAGAAGGTTGATGTCGTTTTATTAGAAGTGGGACTAGGAGGCAGACTAGACGCCACCAATGTGGTTGATCATGATGTCTCGGTCATTACCAGTTTAGCGATCGATCATGTGGATTGGCTTGGGGATGATATTACCGTAATTGGCCGTGAAAAAGCGGGCATATTTCGTCAAGGTAAACCTGCTATATGTGGGCAGCCTGATGCGCCTATATCGGTTGCTGAATATGCCGATGAAGTTGGCGCAAAACTGTATCAAGTCGGCTTCCATTTTCAGTATCAAGAAAAAGAGAATGAGTGGGACTGGCAGAGTGGCGCATTTGATTTAAATCACCTGCCAAAGCCAAATTTGCCGATGGCAAATGCCGCAACCGCTATTATGGCGCTAGGAGTGGCAGAGCTTGATATTTCGGATGTTAACATCGTTAATGGTTTAAACAGCGCTAAGCTTGCTGGAAGAATGCAAACCGTTTCAACCTCTCCAACAGTGGTGTTAGATGTTGCACACAACCCGCACTCTGCTGACTATCTCGTGGAGCAAGTAAAGTTACGTTACCCTCAGCGTCATGTTCACTGCGTAATCGGGATGTTGCACGACAAAGATATTCAGGCAACGGTTGAAGCATTAGAGCCTATTGTTGATCGTTGGTATCCCGGCTCACTCGATGGGCCAAGAGCCGCGAGTGCAGAAGAGTTAGCAAAGTACCTCCCAGCTAATAACCAAACATTTTCAACACCAACGTTGGCTTATAAAGAGGCGATAGCCTTGGCGGAGAAAGATGATGTGGTGTTAGTGGTGGGGTCGTTTAGAACGGTAGCTGAGATACTGGTGTATCTGCAGTTACAAAGGAGTCCAAATGGCAACTAGATTTCAGAGCCGACTGGTAGGCACCATTATATTGGTTGCAGCAGGTGTTATTGTTCTTCCAGATCTGCTTGATGGTGAGAAAAAACACTATAAAGAAGAGCTGGCTGCTATACCGATTAAGCCGGATGTGAATACAGAAATTGAGTCTTTTGAAATTCTTGAGCCTGTTGAAGTGCAAACGGCGCTGCCAGACTCTCCTGTACAGGCAGATAGCAGTAAAGAAAATATAAAAGATGAAGTGGCAGTCACTGTTGTTGATATTGTAGAGAATAATCAATATCAAGATAGCGCATGGATTATTCAGCTCATGGCGTTAAAAAATGCTGAAAATGCGAAAACACTTGTCGCTGACTTGCAAAAGCGAGGCTATCAGGCTCATACAAAAAAAGAGAATACATTTACTCGAATTATCATTGGCCCTGATACATCAAAAGCTAAGCTTGAGAAGCAGGTAAAAGAATTGCAAAAAATCACTGGCTCAAAAGGCCAATTGATGAAATTTAAGCCACTTAACCCATAAGAAAACGTTTGCGTCAGCGTTTTTTCTGTTAAAATGCGCGCCAACTCGAAGATACTATGCAAATGATTTGGATCGATTTTGTTATTTTAGCCTTGATCGGGCTATCGGCTTTAATCAGCTTAATTCGCGGTTTTGTTAAAGAAGCCTTGTCTCTTGTTATCTGGTTCGGAGCGTTTTTTATCTCCAGTCAGTTTTATGAGAAATTAGCGGTTTACTTTACCAATATACAAGATGAAATGTTTCGTAAAGGGTGCGCTATCGCGGCACTCTTTATTGCAACCTTAATTGTGGGTGCTGTTATAAACTATGTTATCGGCCAATTAGTACAAAAAACAGGTTTATCCGGTACAGATAGAGTACTGGGTGCGGTGTTTGGATTACTAAGAGGTGTGTTGATCGTTTCGGCATTGCTGTTTTTTATGGATGCATTTACGTCATTTCCCGGGGCTCAGTGGTGGAAGGACTCCCAGCTCATCCCGGAATTTAGCCGAATTATTGCCCCTTTCTTTGAGCACTTACGAGAAACATCAAGCTTTTTATCTGGTGCTGTTTAGCACCATTTTATGAACATTGAGGGTTAACACATGTGTGGTATTGTTGGAATCGTTGGAGCATCGCCTGTCAATCAGTCAATTTATGATGCCTTAACAGTGTTACAGCACCGTGGCCAGGATGCCGCCGGTATTGTTACCATAGAAAGCAATCGTTTTCGTCTGCGGAAAGCGAATGGATTAGTAAGAGATGTGTTTGCCGCTAAGCATATGCAAAGGCTACAAGGGAATGTTGGCATTGGGCATGTTAGATACCCAACAGCAGGGAGCTCTAGTGCTTCTGAAGCTCAACCGTTTTATGTTAACTCGCCATTTGGAATTACCTTGGCTCACAACGGTAACTTAACCAACTCTGCTGAAATCAGAGATAAACTGTTTGAGAAAGACCGCCGACATATTAATACCACCTCTGACTCTGAAGTATTATTAAATGTTCTCGCTCATGAGATTGATACCGTAAAAGGTAATGTGACTTCTGAAGATGTCTTTAGAGCGGTAACCAATGTACACAGAACGATTAAAGGCGCCTATGCGGTAGCTGCCATGATTATTGGACATGGTATGATCGCATTTCGAGATCCCAACGGTATTCGACCTCTCTGTCTAGGAAAAAGACAACAAGGGGAGCGGACTGAATATATGGTTGCATCTGAGTCTGTGGCGCTAGATGCTGTAGGCTTTGATTTTGTCCGTGATGTTGCACCTGGCGAAGCGATTTATGTTACCTTCGAAGGGCAACTGTTTACCCAACAGTGTGCCGATAATCCTCAGCTAAACCCTTGTATATTTGAATACGTATACTTTGCTCGCCCTGACTCATTTATCGATAAAATTTCCGTTTATAGCGCTCGTGTGGAAATGGGTAAAAAGTTAGGGGACAAGATTCAGCATGAATGGTCAGATCTTGATATTGATGTGGTAATACCTATTCCTGAAACTTCATGTGATATTGCACTGCAGATAGCGCAAATTATGGAGAAACCATACCGACAAGGTTTTGTAAAAAACCGCTATGTTGGTAGAACCTTCATTATGCCGGGTCAAACTCAGCGGAAGAAATCGGTACGTCGCAAGCTAAACGCGATTCGCTCTGAGTTTAAAGGCAAGAACGTATTGCTTGTTGATGATTCGATCGTTAGAGGAACCACTTCTGAGCAGATCATTGAAATGGCGAGAGAAGCGGGAGCAAATAAGGTTTATATGGTTTCTGCGGCGCCAGAGATTCGTTTCCCGAACGTATATGGTATTGATATGCCAAGTGCCAATGAGTTAATTGCTCATGGTAGAGATTCCGATGAGATTGCTAAATTGATTGGTGCAGACGCACTGATTTATCAGTCACTAGAAGATCTTATTGCCGCGGTTGGTCTCGGTAACATGGATATTAGCCAATTTGAAGCATCCGTTTTTAACGGCGAATATGTCACTGGTGATATCGATCAGAAGTATTTAGACTTTTTAGAATCACTGCGTGGAAATGATGCAAAACTGCAAAAAGATATTCAGCAAGATTTAGCCAGTTTAGAGCTCTACAATGAAGATGCTTAAACATCATGGCTTGTAAGTGATTATGTATAGATAAAAAATAACCCGGATTATCCGGGTTATTTTTTATTAATGATTGTAATGAGTCACAAAGTCGATCAGTAAGCGAACTTTTTCTGGTTGATGATCTTTATGGTTATAGAGCATATAGATATCCCGCGGGTTTGCGCTCCATTGATCTAATACTCTAACGACATCCCCCCTCTCAAAATACTCAACCAGCATAATGTCTGGCATCAGAGTGATTCCCAAACCGCTAGCGGCTGCTCGTCGAACAACATTTAAAGTGTTTGCCTCAAATCGTGCTTTATCATTGTTAATGACCGTTTCACCATCCGTGTTGGTCAGTTGCCACTTCATCAGTGGGTGACCTTTTAATAATGAGTGTTGAGTTAGGTCGTCAGCATGTTCCAGTGGTGCGCCGTTATTGGCTAAATAATCAGGGCTTGCAACTAATATATCTTTTACTGAATCAATTTTGCGAGCAATAAGACTGGAGTCTCTTTGAGGGCCAACTTTAAAAATAATATCCCATTCAGTTGGATCTATTTGATCGGCTTTATTGCTCATAGTGAGTTCAATATTAATGTCTGGGTATTGCGCCATAAAATCGCTAAGCATCGGTAAAATAAGACGCTTAGTTAAATTTGAAGGAGCGGAAATACGCAACTTACCCGCGGCGCCTCTACAATCATCCGTGATCTCTTCAGTTGTGGTGGATAATCGTTTTAATAATGGTGAACACTCTTGATAAAAGCGCTCTCCAGCTTCCGTTAAAGAGAGTTTACGAGCGTGGCGATTGAGCAGCCTCAGGTTTAAGGAGTCCTCAAGTGCCTGAATACGTCGAGTAATCGTCGCGACAGGGATTAATGTTTTACGAGAAGTAGCGGTATAGCTACCATTTTCAACTACAAGCCTAAAAAGGTTCAAATCGTCAAATTTCATGAAAAATACAGACTTCCAATATACGAATTAGACCAATTTAACCCTAAGTAGGTATATTTAGTTTGCTTTGTATCAATTTGTTGTTGTGTTTTTAAACAAAACTGTAGGTTTTTTGCTGTTTTATTAATATATTAATTAATTACTCGGTAGCACATGTTGTATTAATTACGATTGGCAACTACCTTTTATAGGGAAAAACAAAAATTATAAAGATGTCCTCAGACCTATTTACGTGAGGTTTATATGGTTACTAATACAGCCGAGAGTGATCAGTTGGTACAAGATAGTGAGCTCGACAGTAAAACGGTAATGTTGGTAGATGATGATGCCGTATTTCGTCGTTTCATCTCAGCAGTGTTAGAAAAAGAAGGGTATAGCGTTGTAGAAGCAGAACATGGTTTAGATGGGTTACAGCAGTTAAGAGAGCATGTTCCTGATATCATCATCTGTGACATTTCTATGCCAATACTCGATGGTATTGAGTTTGCCGAAGAGGTAAGTTGGGAATACCCTGACATACCCATGATCGTTGTCTCAGCCACCGATGACATGTCAGACGTAGCGAAAGCGTTGCGATTTGGTATAAAAGATTTTCTAACTAAGCCTATTACTATTCCGAACCACTTAATGTCCGCTATCGCTAATATCTTGGATGATGATTCAAAGCACTCGTCTATATCCCGTGATTTTTCCAGCCAATGGTTTCGTGTGGGCGAGCAGGGAGACATTCCGGAAGACAACGAACTGCATTGGCATTTGAATTACTTAAAAGACAATCCTAATGCAGCAAGAGAGCTTCTAACTGCATTGTTACCAAATCGCGACAGCAAACAAGGCGACTGGCATTGCAGTTATAATTTGTTGCAATCATTAGAGTCCATGCCTCTGGTGTTTGACTATGCGTGGCTTATTGATGGTCAGTTCGCTTTTTATCTGGTGGACTCGACGGCAGATGATGGTTGCGGTGTCGGCAGTGCTCTGCTTATTCGAGCACTATTTAACGACTGCCTTCGTCACCAAGAGTTTGCGGTAAAAACCGCTGACTTTGTTGCGAGGTTAGAGCAAGGAATAGAGTGCACGGAGTGTGCTGCTAAAGTCGGTGCTATATTTGGTGTGGTTGATATGACAGATTGCAGCATCGAGATCATACCTGCCGGATTGGAAGCAATTTGGACAGATGGTCAAAAAAGTTTTCATATTCTTCCCGGTAATAAACTGGGGGATTCGTGTGTCGATAATGATGTACTTAAGTCTTTGCCAGTGGGTGTTAATAG
The DNA here is from genome assembly GCF_013114595.1 of Vibrio sp. 99-8-1. Taxonomy (GTDB): domain Bacteria; phylum Pseudomonadota; class Gammaproteobacteria; order Enterobacterales; family Vibrionaceae; genus Vibrio. Next base: position 81,815 of record NZ_VTXE01000007.1, read on the forward strand.
CAAATTAACCCTTGCTAATATTGGTGTGAGTCATTTTAATTTGGAGATTCGTCAAAAAAGCAAATGATTGCTGCTTTATTGGCCTAGTGGATCTGTTTTTTGTGCGAGTAGTCAGGTTTTTTGTAACATAGCGGCAGTTTGAACGTTTGCGTTGCTTTCCCTTATTGCCCCCGCAACAGAAAATCACTAACATAATGAGGAAGTGTGCCCACTCTTCGGAGTGGGCATTTGTTTTTTATGCGCGCCAAAATCTGCAAGCTCTGCGATCATTGGCGACTTTTTTAAAGCGCTCGCGTTACTCAAGATAATGACAAAAACAAATTTGAGTATACAAACGCTGGCATCACAACAAATAAATGACTATGACAACTGAAACTATTTCACTGATTAAATCAAGTATCAAATCCATTGCTGACTATCCGAAACCAGGTATTTTGTTTCGCGATGTAACAAGCCTTATGGAAGACCCAAAAGCTTATCAAGCAACGATTCAGCTACTGGTTGAGAAGTACAAAGACCAAGGTTTTACTAAAATCGTTGGTACAGAAGCTCGTGGTTTCTTATTTGGCGCGCCTTTAGCGTTAGAACTTGGCTTAGGCTTTGTTCCAGTGAGAAAACCTGGCAAACTGCCTCGTGAAACCAAATCAGAATCTTATGAATTGGAATACGGTACTGATACTTTAGAAATACATGTTGATGCAATTTCTGAAGGCGATAAAGTACTGGTTGTTGATGATTTACTTGCTACTGGCGGTACAATCGAAGCAACGACAAAACTAATCCGTCAACTTGGCGGCATCGTTGACCATGCAGCATTCGTTATAAACCTACCTGAAATTGGTGGTGATAAGCGTCTAGAAGCTTTAGGTCTTGATGTATACAGCATTTGTGACTTCGAAGGTCACTAAACCGTCTCGGAAATATTGAATGAGTTATTTAGCGTTAGCGCGAAAATGGCGTCCACACCAGTTTAATCAAGTGGTTGGACAGGCACATGTATTAACAGCATTAGAAAATGCGTTAATACAAAATAAACTGCACCATGCCTATCTATTTAGTGGCACAAGAGGTGTAGGCAAGACCACCATTGGTCGTCTTTTTGCTAAAGGGCTCAACTGCGAAACGGGGATCACATCAACCCCTTGCGGTGAATGCGATACGTGTCGAGAAATCGATCAGGGACGTTTTGTTGATCTACTAGAGATTGATGCGGCGTCTCGAACTAAGGTTGAAGACACGCGTGAGCTGCTCGATAACGTTCAATATAAGCCAGCTAGAGGGCGCTTTAAGGTTTACCTGATAGATGAAGTTCATATGCTATCTCGTCACAGCTTTAATGCGCTCCTTAAAACATTAGAAGAACCACCCGAATACGTTAAGTTTTTGTTGGCAACGACCGATCCACAAAAACTGCCGGTCACCATTCTATCCCGATGCTTACAATTCCACTTAAAACCGATAAGTGTCGATAATATACATCAGCAATTAAATTTTATACTTGAACACGAAAACGTTACCGCGGAAGCGCGAGCGTTGGGCATGATCTCCTATGCCGCTGATGGCAGTATGCGTGATGCACTTAGTTTGACCGACCAGGCTATTGCTCTTGGCAACGGAACGGTTGATACCGATACCGTTTCGACCATGCTGGGAACGATTGATACTGACCAAGCGATCTATTTGCTGGAAGCGATTAGCAGCAAGCAAGCTCAGGTTGCGATGTCGGTGGTGCAAGAACTCGCTGCTAACGGTGCTGAATGGGACTCGCTACTGCAAGAGCTAGCCAGTCAACTGCATCGCATTGCAATGTGTCAGGCATTACCCGCAAGCTTAGATAAAAGTAAACCCGATGCGGAGCGTATTGCTCAGCTAACACAACATCTTTCTCCTCAAGATGTGCAGCTTTACTATCAGATAGCGTTGAAAGGCCGACAAGATTTAGCTTATGCCCCTTGCGAAAGAATGGGGGTTGAAATGGCAGTACTGCGCATGATTGCCTTTAGGCCGGCAAAAAGCGTCACAGCAACCAGTATTGATACCACGCTGCCGGAGACTAAACTGCCAAATCGTCAGCAGCCTGAGATTAAGCAACCAGAGAATACACAAGCGACGGGTGTAGCAAAAACGGTTGAAAAAATAGAGCCTACAGTGACACCTGAAGCTAGGCCAACAGCTAGCGCCGAGATGGTATCTCCTTCTATACCTGTTACAAACCCTATACCTGTTACAAATCCTGTGCCTGTAACAGAAGAAGCCCAGCCTATATCAAGGCCTGCTCCGACAGTAGAGCAGCCTCCAGTTGAGAGTCATCGAGTTGCTCATCAAGAACAGCCACCTATGCCTTCTGAGGATGATTATCCTGCCGAAATGGAAGAGTATGAGCCGATGAGCTACTCAATGCAGGACAATAACGACTATCCATTAACACAGCCAGAAATGACGCAAGCTTCGCAGCCTATGGTAGAACCAGCTGCTCCAGTGCAACAAGCCTCGTCACAAGTACCTCAGAGTACGGCTCCCGCTAGAGTAGGGTTACGTCATCAATTACGTTCTAAAAGAGCGTCATCAAACCCGACAAATAGCGAGCGTAATCAAGTAAAAAAGTCTAAATCGGTATCGCCAGTTAATGTGTTAGATAGAGTCGCGCAGCAGCACGGTGTTGCGGCTAAAGCGATGCCGATGTCATCAACAGAAGAGAAAAGTAACACCGATAACGAACCTTATCAGTGGAAGCCGAGTAAAATCGTTGTTGAAAAAGAGAGTGGTGAGTTAACACCTACGCAGGTAAAACAAGCTTTAGAACATGCTAAAACGCCAGAGATGATGGAGAAGCTTCGAGTCGAGTCGGTAAGTAGTAACCCTTGGGCGGCATTGATTCAATCACTAGATACCGCAAAGCTAGTTGAGCAGTTGGCGTTGAACTCCTACTATGAAAAACATGGTTCTACCATTCAGCTATTTCTGAGACCGTCTCAAGCTCATTTAAATACCGATAAAGCTCAGCGAGAATTATTACAGGCTCTTAATCAAGCACTAGGTGAACATTGCTACTTAAGAGTTGAAATCAGTGATAAAGGTGAAACACCTTTAGAACTAAGAGAAGCGTTATATCAACAGAAACTACAATCTGCATTCTCGACGCTAGAAAATGATGCCAATGTACAGTTTATCCAAGCTCGTTTTGCTGCATCATTGGACAGAGAGAGTGTAAGACCAATATAAAAGGGTTGAAGTTCGTCAACTTTAACCCCATTGTTAAGTGAAACAATCGTTAACCAGAGAGAATAAAATGTTTGGTGGAAAAGGCGGTATGGGCAACCTAATGAAACAGGCCCAACAGATGCAAGATCGTATGCAGAAGATGCAAGAAGAAATTGCCAATATGGAAGTGACCGGTGAATCAGGTGCTGGCCTTGTAAAAATTACCATTACCGGTTCCCATAGTGTTCGTCGCGTTGACATTGACGAAAGCTTAATGGAAGACGATAAAGAGATGTTGGAAGATTTGATTGCCGCAGCGTTCAATGATGCAGCACGTCGAGTTGAAGAGACACAAAAAGAGAAAATGGCGTCTGTTACCGGAGGTATGCAATTACCACCGGGCATGAAAATGCCATTCTAATAACAAGTTTACAATTAAAGCTACCTTGGCTTATTTATCCCAAGCCGAGGTTACTTAGGTAATTTATGCGTACCAGTCATATGCTGGAACAGATGATGGAGGCCTTACGGTGTCTGCCTGGGGTTGGTCCCAAGTCAGCGCAACGTATGGCCTTTCATTTGTTACAGCGAGATAGAAAAGGTGGCTTGCAGCTAGCTGAAGCGTTATCGAAAGCGATGACAGAAATTGGCCATTGCAGCGAGTGTCGCACCTTTACAGAAGAAGAAACCTGTCATATTTGTAACAATGCAAAAAGACAAGAAAATGGCTTACTTTGTGTAGTTGAAAGCCCAGCGGATATCGCCGCGGTGGAAGCGACGGGTCAATTCTCTGGCCGTTACTTTGTCTTGATGGGGCATCTATCACCACTTGATGGAATTGGTCCTGGTGATATTGGACTCGACACTTTAGATTTCCGTCTACAGCGTGGTGATATAAACGAAGTGATCTTAGCAACCAACCCAACGGTAGAAGGTGAAGCCACCGCTCATTATATAGCGGAGCTTTGTCATGCCCATAAGGTGAATGCCAGTCGTATCGCTCACGGTGTTCCCGTAGGGGGAGAGTTAGAGTTGGTGGATGGCACCACTTTGTCCCACTCATTACTGGGTAGACAAAAACTGTAAGTCGTACCGTCTCTAGGAGTTAGAGTGTGTAAGTTACACGCTCTAGTTCTTCAATATTAATTAGCGCTTGCGCGTTACTGGTTGAACAGATATCAGGACACGTTTTAAAATCGTGACAGACTTTGGGTCTCTCTGGTTGACCAAATAGCTTACAAAGATTGTCATCATTGAGCTGAACACAACGAGTATTGGCTGGCTTACCCTTCTCCATACCGGGAATGGGTGACGATATACTTGGTGCAATACAACATGCCCCGCAGCCTAAACGGCATTCCATAATAGATCCTCATATTCAGTAGCGGCGGGCATAGTAACAAAGAAAGGAACCTCTTGCACTTTACTGATGACAGGAGTATAAATCTCGCCCTAAATCCTCAACAGTGAATAAGCAATGACAGACGCATTTTGGCAACATACACCCTTAGAGCAAATGACAGAATCTCAGTGGGAATCATTGTGTGACGGCTGTGGAAAATGCTGTCTACATAAACTAATGGATGAAGACAGCGATGAAGTGTATTACACCAATGTGGCGTGCAGTTGGTTAAACAGCAAAACCTGCAGCTGTAAAGATTATCCTAATCGTTTCAGTTCTGGCGAAGAGTGCTTAAAGCTGACCAGAGACAAAATTCATCAGTTTAATTGGCTGCCAGATACTTGTTCATATCGGTTACTTGCGGAAGGAAAAACGCTTCCACAATGGCATCCACTTATTAGCGGCTCGAAGTCCGCTATGCATGCCGCGGGTGAAAGTGTCCGAGGCAAAGTAGTGTATGAAATTGATGTTGTTGATTGGGAAGACCACATTTTGAATCATCCTCATCGTAGTTAATTGGCACTATTCTCTTACTCAGTCGCTATCAATAAACGTAAGTCCCAATCCCCAGTGTCGCCATCTCTTTGGTGGCACAGGATAAAAATACTGTATATAAAGTCAGTATTTTCTTGATCTATTAGGGTGAGATTAGTTAATCTAGCCTTTTCATTACTCTTCCGTGCTGTATGTCGACTTTATATATTGCAGAAAAACCGAGTCTAGCCAGAGCCATAGCGGCGGCACTGCCAAATCCACAAAAAAAAGAACAAGGTTGTATTCGCTGCGGTAACGGCGATATTGTCACTTGGTGTATTGGACACCTATTAGAGCAAGTGGAGCCGGATGCGTATGATGAGAAATACAAGAAATGGAATCTACAAGACCTACCGATAATGCCACAGCAGTGGCAGCTAAAACCGAGAAAAACGGCCAGTAAACAGCTTTCAACTATCAGAAAACTACTGAAAGAGACGCAACATATTGTGCATGCAGGAGACCCTGATAGAGAAGGGCAATTGCTGGTGGATGAGGTGATAGACTACCTAAAAGTATCGGCGAAAAAGAAGTCGTCCATTGAGCGGCTACTGATTAACGACTTAAACTTACCTGCGGTTAAGCGTGCGCTTACTTCTATGCGTAGCAATAAAGAATTTATTCCTCTGTCCGTTTCCGCTTTGGCACGCTCAAGAGCAGATTGGCTGTATGGCATGAACATGTCTCGAGCTTATACCTTATTAGGCCAAAAAGCGGGCTACCAAGGCGTATTGTCTGTTGGTCGAGTACAGACGCCAGTGCTAGGTTTAGTGGTACGAAGAGACGATGAAATTGCCAATTTTGTTGCCAAAGACTATTTCACTCTGCATGCGCTCATTCCCTACCAACACGACGGGAAGACATTTGATATTCGTGCACGCTGGAAGCCAAGCGAAGCGTGTTTGCCATGGCAGGATGAAGAGGGCAGGGTTGTTCATAAGAGTTTGGTAGAGAACGTAGCCAAGCGCATTGCGGGTCAACCGGCAACAGTGACGGACTCTGAGCAAAAGCAGACTAAACAAGCTCCGCCATTGCCTTATTCACTCTCAGCTCTTCAAATTGATGCATCAAAACGTTTTTCAATGAGTGCGCAGGAGGTACTAAACTGTTGCCAATCTCTGTATGAAAAACATAAGTTAATTACATACCCTCGGTCAGATTGCCGTTATTTGCCTAAAGAACATTATGGCCAAGCGGGTTCCATTATGCAGGCATTAAGTAGCAATATTAATGAGATGCGAGATGATATTGCTCATGCCAATCTGACGATCAAATCAAAAGCGTGGAATGACAATAAAGTCGAAGCTCACCATGCGATTATCCCTACACCGAAGACAATGTCGTTAAATGCTCTGTCGGGCAATGAGATGAAAATCTACCAACAAATAGCAAGACAGTATGTGATGCAATTCTACCCGCATGCGGTATATGCAGAGGCGAAGTTGGTGTTTGATATTGCCGGAGGCTGCTTTATTGCTAAAGGGCGACAGTTAGTAGAGAAAGGTTGGAAAGCCTTAATGGGAAAAGCCACCGAAAAAGAGGACCAAGGCGTTGATACCGTCCCGCCATTAAAAAAAGCAGAGACGTTATTGTGTCGAGAGGGAGAGATAAAAGAGAAAAAAACGGAACCGCCAAAGCACTTTACTGAAGCCACTTTATTACAAGCAATGACAGGTATTTCTCGATTTGTTGAAGATAAAGAATTAAAGAAAATTCTACGAGAAACCGATGGTTTAGGAACAGAAGCAACAAGAGCGGGCATATTAGATACGCTATTTAAACGCCAACTGTTAACTCGAAAAGGTAAAACTATTCTTAGTAGTGCCGCAGGACGTGGATTGATCTACGCGTTACCCAATGAGTCAACCTATCCAGATATGACGGCACATTGGGAGCATCAGTTGCAAGGTATGGCGGAGAGAAATCAAGCCTATCAACCATTTATGCAAGCGCTAGAGAGCCGGATAGAACAGTTGATTGAGACGGTGAAAATTGCACCAGTGCCGTCGTCGTTACAATCGCTGCCCAAAGTAGAGCGAACCAAGTTTAAACGCAGAGGAAGAAGACCAGCTAAAAAGAGTGCCTAGTCTTCATATCACCAACGGATGATCAAAAAAAAGCCTTGCTTCATATTAGCAAGGCTTTCTGTTTTATTATTCAATAGAAATTATCGAGTAGCGATGACTTCTATTTCTATCTGAGCATCGAGAGGAAGACGAGCGACTTCAACACAAGAGCGTGCTGGATATGGCGCGTTTCTTTGCTCGAAAAAACGTTGATAAGCGGCATTGATAACCGGGAAATCATTTAAGTCTTTCACAAACACAGTTGTTTTAACGATGTTGTGAATGTCTAACCCTGCTTCAAGCAGAATAGCAACGGCATTAGAGAGTGATTGAATAGTCTGGTTCTCAATGCCTTCTGCCATTAATCCTGTTTCAGAATTGATAGGCAACTGACCTGAAGTGATTACCATACTCCCTAAATCGACACCTTGAACATAAGGGCCAATCGCTGCTGGAGCGTGTTTTGTATTAATTGCAGTCATTGTTTAAACCTTGATTAACCTGCGTATGACGGTAAGTAACCGGCCATAGACATAAAGTGGAATAGTGCAGTACAAGTACCAAATGCGATAAGTGCATAAATCAATGCATTACCACCCGGTGTTTTAAAGTCATCAGCGATTTCAGCTTCACCGTTTGCTTTAGATTGTGCGCGTGATTTACGAACCAACAGAGCAGGGATGATACATGTCCATACTGTGGCTACTGCGCCGGCATAACCGATAGCGATAACAAATCCAAATGGGAACAGTAAAGAAAGTACAAGTGGTGGAATAAAGGTTACTGCCCACGCTTTAGTACGACCTTGACGGTTGTTCTCAAACTTGAAGAAATCAGCAAGGAAGTCAAATACACCCAAGCCTACACCAATAAATGATGACAAAATTGCTGCCATTGAGAACATGCTGATTGCGTTAGATACTTTGTCAGAGTCAATCACGTTGCTTAGTGCTGCAAGTAACGCATCAACGTCTCCACCTTTTTCGATAACAGGACCAAATTGATCGCGAGGTAAGTTACCGTATACAGATACAATCCATAGTGCATATAAGGTAAGTGCGATAAGCGTACCGTACATTAAAGCTTTGCTCGCTGTGCGCTCAGAGCCGTAGTAATCACGCATTGATGATACTGAGTGGTGGTAGCCAAAAGAAGCCAATGCAACAGAGAATAGGCCAAATACGTAAGGACTGTAAGAGCTAGTTGTGCTGCCTGTATCCAGTATCGTACCAATATCGACTTTGATTGCGAGTCCAGATACACCAAAGACAAAACTCAATGCCATAAAGGAGATTAGAACAACAGAAATACGGTCAACGGCTCTGGTGGAGTGCCATACTAATAATGAAAATACCAACACAAAAAGGATGGAAGCCAATTTGCTGTCAAGACCAAGTACATCTTGCAGAATAAGGCCAGAAGTTGTGATATAGGCATATAAAAGAATGCCACCAACAAAGTAAACCGCTAGGTTGTTAATAAAGTTAACTTTTTCACCGAGGAGATCTTTAGTTACCGTATCAAAGGAAACTTTAAAATCGTATTTTTTGAATGTCTCTAATAGCATCCAGCCTGACATGGTCATTAAAACCATAGTCAATAGAATAACGAGTAGAGTCCAGATGGTCCATGCGCCAGCACCTGCACTAGGTAAACCTAGCATGCCAGCACCCACACAGACACTCGCAATTATGCAAGAGCCACCAATAATCGAAGGTTCTTTTTTCATGTTAAACGCCCTATAAAACTAAAAAAAGGGGGAGCAAAATACTCCCCAAAATCGAGTAAGTTATTAAACTTCTTCTAAACGAGCAGTGAAGTGACGAAGTACTGCTGGCTCATAAGTTAAACGCAAGCCTTTCACTGTATGTGCATTTTCAAGAACATCTTTAAATGCATCAACAATGTAATCACAGTGTGATTTAGTGATAGTCATACGTGGAACAGTCAAGCGTAGTAGTTCCATCGGCGCTTCAATTTGCTTGCCGTCGCGGTCACGACCTAATAGAAGTGAACCAATTTCTACAGCACGGATACCACCTAGTTCATACAACTTACAAGCAAGTGCGTGTGCAGGGAATTGATCGCCTGGAATGTGTGGAAGAAGACGACCAGCATCAACGAATACTGCGTGTCCACCAGCCGTTTGACAAGGAACACCAATTTTTTCTAACTCGTTGGCTAGGTAAGCAATTTGGCTAATACGGTAAGCAAGGTAATCTTGATCTTGACCGTCGTATAGGCCGCGTGCCAATTCTTCAATCGCCTGACCAGAAAGACCACCGTAAGTTGGGAAACCTTCCATAGGAACACAACGAGAACGACACTCAGTGAACTCGTCTAGGTAAGTGTCATCTTTAACACATAGCAGACCACCGATACGAACCATGGCATCTTTCTTCGCAGACATCGCTAGCATATCAGCGTATTGATACATTTCTTTTACGATTTCGCCGATAGACTTGTCTTGGTAACCTTCTTCACGTTGTTGGATGAAGTAAGCATTTTCGCAGAAACGAGCAGAGTCCATAATAACTGGAATCTCAAAACGTTGAGCTACTTCATATACCGCTTTTAGGTTTGCCATTGAAACAGGTTGGCCGCCCGCTGAATTGTTAGTGATGGTAGAGATAATGGTATAAACGTTTTGTGGACCTTTTTCTTCGATAGTTGCCACAAGCTTATCAATATCAAAGTTACCTTTAAATGGGTGGTAAGTACCTGTATCCATACACTCGTCGATAACAACATTCACGGCTACAGCACCGTTGATTTGAGTATGACCTTGAGTGGTATCGAAGTGCCAGTTAGAGATAGATACTGGCTCTGTCATGCCTTTTTCACGCTTACGTTTTTCAATTAGCGTTGGGATGATTAGCTGTTCAGCACCACGACCTTGGTGAGTAGGGATAGTGTGCTTATAACCAAAGATATCTTCTACAGCAGCAGACAATTTGTAGTATGACTTAGAACCAGCATAAGCTTCGTCCCCTAGCATACCAGCTGCAAGCATTGTGTTAGTAATCGCACCAGTACCTGAGTCGGTTAATAGGTCAATAAATACATCTTCTGATCTTAGTGCGAATGGGTTCATGCCAGATTCTTTGATCGCTTCCTGACGCTCTTCTAGTGTTTTAAGAACAATTGGTTCAACAACGCGGATACGGAATGGTTCTGGAAGATGTTTAATATTACTCATGATATTACCCTTAATTTAATTGTATGTATAAAGTGAAGTTAAATAAATTTTAATTATATTAACAATCACTTTTTTAATATGTTTCTAAACGAATTTTTTACTGTTTTATCTAAGTTAAATAATTTTTAGGCGTAACAACTCGCGCTAATTAATTAAATAACGTAAATAAAGGATTTGATTGTATGGCTTTAATAGCCCGATGTTATCGTCGCGACGTTATCGGGAAGTAGTCCGAGATTTTTCCATCTTCGTTGTACCAAGTTTTACCTCGATACAATGAAATAGATTGCCATTTAAGATACATGTTCACACTGTAGACCTATATGAAAATCAATGGGTTAAATTCACATAACTAGTTGTTCTTAAAGAGTTTTCTTTAAGTTTCTAGTTTAGTGGTGGATAAATTATACTTAACAGGAATAACGCCAAATACAAAAGTACTTGATGTTTAGTAGAACGAAGGAAGGTCGAAAGATAATCTGTGATCAACGTTATACCACGCTAACAAAGTTAGCAGCGCGTATGATTGCCATCTGAGGTACAAATTCATATTGTAAATCCTATTTTAAAGCAACGTTATCAAAGAATGGTCAGAGTATCCTATAGTGGAAAAAATAAAACTATGCTAGTTGTCAATAAATGTGATCGAATTAAATAATTAATCTTAATAATTAAGTTTATTTCGAGGTATATCTCAATTATTTTGTATTTTATGGTGTTATTGATGCATTGAACTGATGACGGGTAACTTGGTTTCGGCCATTTTCTTTAGATTGATAAAGCGCTTTGTCCGCTGCATCCACTATGACGTTAAAGTCGCCATTTTGTTGAGGGATCATGGTACAAAAACCGATACTAATAGAAACAACGTTAGAAACTTGCGAATCTTCATGAGGGATCTGCAAGTCGAGAACCGCGAGTCGACACTTTTCTGCAATGGATTCAGCATTGGTTGTATCAGGAAGAATAAGTGCAAACTCTTCTCCGCCATATCTGGCAACCAAATCTGATGGACGACTAACCACTCTTTTTAATCTCTTGGCGACACGTTTCAGGCAGAGATCCCCTTCAGGGTGACCATATTTATCGTTGTAAGGTTTAAAATAGTCAATATCAATAAGGATAAATGAAAGCGCAGTTTTATTGCGATAAGCTAACTGCCACTCTTTCTCCAGTACCCTATTCATATAGCCTCGGTTTGAAATTCCGGTAAGGCCGTCAGTTCTCGATATTAATGCCAGTTTTTCATTTGCTTCAGTAAGCTCTTGAGTCTGCTCTGCCACAAGACGTTTAATCGTGCTGGTTCGGTTAGTGAGAATATAGATATACAGTGCGATAGTGACGGAAAAGAGGCAGCCTAAAACAGCAATGACTATCGGCAGTGATGTTATTCTGGTGGTCATATAGCTGGTGGTTGGTGTGGCAAGAATACTCCACGTTCTTCCCCATATGTCTGGTAACACCTTTTTATAGTCCAAGCCGTGGTACGCTTCTTCGTTGGATCTTGATAGATGTTGAAAAAGCACCTCGGATTGTTCAGGTTCACTCTCATCTACCAACGTCATATTAATACCTAGTGGTGTATCCGTTAGAGAGGAACTATTAAATATGTCTCTAATTCTGTATACACCTAATACAAACCCTTTTAAGTTATTTTGTCGGTTTTTCTTAGTGATAGAGACTTCTTTATATACGGGCAAAAACGCCAAAAAGGCTTTTTGTTTGTCGACTGATTGTACTAAGGAAATAGAAGCTGTGGCCATTGGTGAGCCAGAGTCACGAGACTCTTCTAACGCCGCTAGGCGTGTTTTACTGGATGCTAAATCGTAACCAATAGCCGCTTCATTGCCGACAATAGGCTCGATAAAATAGACGGGGTAGTGTACATCACGCTGTTTAGCGGTAACCATCTCTCCTTGCGTGCGTACTTCTATGAATTCAAAACCGGGAAAATCTTTCTGCTGTGCTTGCTCGTACTTTGCTCGCATGGGAGCTTTGACGATAGGGATCCACTCTAACGCTTGTATGTCGTCGTGTCGGGCAAGAATTCGTTTTGCTTCTATGCTGAACTCAGATTTTAATGGGGTTTTATCTTGGTTAAAGAGAATAGATAAAGCTCTCAAGGCTTCAAAGTTAACCACGACAGCACGGTAAAGGGACGCAACTCTAACGTCGACATCATGACGAAATTCATTCATAACCGAACTGCGTTCTGAACGATACACAGACCAACTGCTAAATGCAGAAAGGATGAGACCAAATACTATCACTATTAAAGGAATGATAAGCGTTCGTTTAAATATACCAGTCATTAACAACAGCAAACCTTGCAGTAATTTATCTTAACGACAACATTGTCGTGCAATTAGTAGTTTAGAACCTTGTATGGATAAATGACTAGTTTTTTAGAAAAAAAAGCACAAAAATCAATGCGTTTTGTGCTTTCTATTCATTTTTTGCTTATCTATTGAGCAGTTAAAAGCGGTTAGCAATTCATACTATGGAAAAAATGAATTCACCTTAGCTGGTAGCCAGCTCAATAAAGAGTTGAACACCAATAAGCATGGCATCATCGTCAATGTAGTAAGGATTGCTGTGCAAGTAATTGTTAATGCCTTTTTTACTATTGCCTACACCTAAAAAGAACATCGCGCCATTTTTATTTTTGCAGGCGTTAATCATTTCACTGAAATCTTCACTTCCTGTCATGGGTTGGCATTGTTCATTAATGTAATCCGTTGGTACGGTACTTTCCGCTGCACGTAGTACTCGTTGATAAGCTTTTTTATGGTTGATAACAGCGGGATAACCCGCGACCGCAGAGGTTGTGGTAAATCCTCGTTGATTACTCTCTTCTATCAGCTTCTGAAACTGTTTTTTAAGGTGTAAATCTGTTTCGCTGTCCATAGCTCGAATTGTTCCGCGGGCAAAAACATAATCTGGAATAGCATTGGCGACCGTTCCGCCATTAAATAGGCCACAGCCAAAAACCGCAGGCTTAAATGGACTCACCGTCTTTGCTATCAGGTAATCCATCTCGGTGACGATGCGCATGCCTTCCCTTACCGCATCTAACCCCAAATGTGGGGTAGAGCCGTGGGACGATTTACCATGAACTTCTAATGTCCACGCTGAGCCATAAGAAGACATGATGCCGTTGTTAATGTAAATTCGGCCCCAGTCTAACGAGGCATCGTTGTGCAGTGCGTATACTTCATCCACGCCTTCCATACACCCCAGCTCTACCATTTTATAAGCACCGGGAACGCGGATGTCTTCCTCTGCCATCTGGAAGATAAAACGAACATTATACTTTAGCTCTTTTTTGTTTTCGGCCAGATAACAAGCGGTCGTTATGGCGATGGCCATATGGCTATCATGGCCGCAGTTATGAGCTCTTCCTGAATGAATGGAGGTGTGATCATTATCAGTATGGTCAGGCATATCAAGCCCATCCATATCGGCACGAAAGGCGATACGATCAAAGCTGTCATCGATAGTTAAATCGACATAAAAACCGGTGTAATCTGCAAACTCAACAATGTCATAGCCTGCTTTTCTCAGCTCTTCTTTGCAATAAGCGGAGGTTTTATATTCTTCGCCGGATAGCTCTGGAATTCGATGAAGATGATGTCGTACAGAAGTACAATAGTCTCTTAAATTCATTAAGTTATTCTCAATATTGAAGTTGTGCATACAGTACCTATTAAAAAATCATCAATGACGGCATGATGGATTAATATAATTTAAATTGGCCGACAATCGCTTTTAACTGTCTATTTGCTGTGGTCAGGTTCACTGATTCAGCGGATGTTGCATCACCTGTCTCGGACAATTGATAAACTATCTCACGAATGGCGGTCACATTTTTAGTGATCTCTTGAGCAACAGAGCTCTGCTCTTCTGCAGCGGTGGCAATCTGAGTATTCAAGTCATTGATGTGTGTGACAGACTGAGTAATGGTTGCCAGCTCACTGGTGACCTGAGAGGTATTGTCGGTGGCTTTTTGACAGCTTGATTGAGTCGTGTTCATTGCCAATATGGCTGACTCAGAACCATTGCGTAAATTGGTTAATTTCGCTTCAATCTCTGCGGTGCTGGTTTGTGTCCTTGCCGCAAGTGCTCTGACTTCGTCAGCGACAACAGCAAATCCTCTTCCTTGCTCACCCGCTCTTGCGGCTTCAATGGCGGCGTTAAGAGCTAATAAGTTGGTTTGTTCTGCTATCTCTCCGATGATATTGAGAACATTGGCAATCTCAGCAATGTCTTTTCCTATTGCTTCAATACTTCCAGAGGTATTTTCAACATCATCGACCAGTTGAGAAACCGTATTGGAGGTGCTTGTTACTACATTGCTTGAGTTACGTACTTGCTCGTTGGTGTGATTGGTGTATTGAGACGCTTGAGAGGCGTTGTTGGCAACTTCATCAACCGTTGTACTCATCTCTTCAATGGCAACCACGATTTGATCCACTTCGGTGGTTTGCGTGGCTAGTATCTGGCTGTTTTTCTCTGTCTGCTCTCGTAATTGCTCCACGCTGGTAAAGATATAGTCGGAAGATTTTGAGACCTCCAGCATTAGCGTCTGCAAATTGTCGATGAAGGTATTGATATCTCGAGCGATAAAACCTAAGTCATCTTTGGTTGTTACCTCTAACCGTTGGGTGAGATCACCATTTCCGCCGGCGAGATCGGCCACGGTTCTTTTTAGGGCATAGATAGGACGGTATAGAATCGAAAGCAGAAAGAACACGGCCACGATACTCAGTACAACAAGAATGGATGATGTGAGTGCGGCTGAGAAGAGAGTATCGGAAAGTTGCGCAAAAACCACCTCTTTTTCTACATCAATAATTAAGTACCAGCTAGCGTTGCTGAACTGAATTTTTTTAACAAAGAACATAGATTCTTTGTCGTTAATGGTGTGCTCTCCAAACTCAACGTTATCTGAACGGTTGTTTTGCGAGGATAGGGCGGAATAGACTTTATTATACGCAGGGAGACGGTTTAGTTTCTCTCCGGCAGATATCTGTTCTGATGATGTTGCGAGTATGGTCGAGTCTTGGTTGATCAAGTAAGCTTGCGTACCCGGATATGATTTTGTTCTGGCGATTGTTTTGTCAATAATATCTAAGCCAATATCTGCGAGCATTACGCCATTATTGATGGGGCCAACAGCACTAATGGACAGTTTATTAGTGAGCTGAACCGTATAAGGGGCAGTGTACACAACGCCGTTGGCGTTTCGGCCTTGAGCATACCAAGGTAGGTCTTTTGGTTGGTATCCTTTTGGTGGTTGATTGTTCTGCCATCCGGGGAAATTAACCGACGCATAGGACTCACCCGTTTCAAAGGTGACTTGCAAATTGTCAACGCCACTTGTTTGAGCTCCTAGCTCCATATTTGTAATATTATGCTCGCCTACGTCGTAGCCTTTTTGATTATAAATTTGGATTACTTTTTCTATCGCGACGGTTTTATTTTGCATAAAACTCTTAATCGATTCCGATTCTCGCTCTATAAGTAAATGTGTACGTTGAATAGCGTTGTCTTTAATTTCCTTTTCTCTCTCCATATAAGAGACAAAACTGACCACGCTGACGGATATAGCCACTAACAGTGATACAGACACCATTAATGATACTTTAAAACCAAGTTTCATGGGTGTTCCTTTTTTAAATGACGGTAATGTGTTTTTTATTTATTAATTAATTTGAGTTAATGTTAATTATTTACTTGTTGATTGCTAAATGATCGAACGCTTTCTCTACTGATGTCGAAATCAATTGAGATATATTTGATTAAAAAATTGTTATTGCAGCACAGGTCGTTATATTTTCTCTATGCTGCAATTGGGCATGTTTTATTGCTTAATAAGTCCTATTCGAGATATCAACAACTTAATTTGACGGTACAATCTAACAATAGGTTTACGCCTTTATGAATATCCTCTTTATCTGTCTCTTCTTGAGGAACGTGACTACGTCCTCCAATACTAGGTACAAATATCATTGCGGTAGGAATGTGAGCGGCAAATATGGCCGCATCATGAAGCGCTCCACTGTGCATCACTTTATAACGATATCCTCTCTGTTCAACCTGGTTCTGAATAAGAGAAACAAGGTGATCATCCAGATGAATCGGATTAGAAAAGGCTTTGATCTGATAATCGATATCCAACCCTCGTTGCTCACCAATGTGATAAAGCTGCTCTTTGAGCGCCTGTTCGGCTTTATGCAATGAAGAGGCTTGGATATCTCTTACATCAAGAGACAGGGTTACTTTTCGAGGAATGACATTTGCCGCATTGGGGATGCAATCCAGTTTACCTACCGTTGCCACTAATGTTTTTGACAAGCTTTGATTGGCGTATGATTCGACGGTTTGGATATATTGTGCAGCTCCGGTTAACGCGTCAAATCTTAACGGCATAGGAATGGCCCCAGCATGGTTGGAAACTCCATGGAATGTCATGTCGCAGTTGTAGCTTCCTGCAATACAGTTGACGACACCGATACTGGTATTTTCTTGCTCTAACACCACCCCTTGTTCGATATGCAGCTCTAGCATGGCGAGATATTGAGATGGATCTAAGCGGGTGTCGTTTAGGCTTGTTGGGTCTAAGCCATAGGCCGTCAGTACTTCTGCATAACTGCGGCCATCTCGGTCAGTCAACGCTAATAGCGTGTCACTGTCCACTTCACCCATTATTAATTTTGAACCGGCCAATGGGCAGCGAAAGTTGATACCTTCTTCTTCAGCAAAACAGGCAATTTCTATGCTGTTTACAATGCTAAGCTGCTGCTCTTTCATGGTTTGTACCACTTCTAGCCCAGCGATGACGCCAAGAATTCCATCGAGATAACCGCCGTTGACGACGGTATCTAGGTGGCTGCCAATGAGAATCTTTTTACTGTCAGGAGAGGAGCCGTACCATGTGGCAAAAATATTACCAATAGCATCCACTCTTGTCTCCAGACCTAGCTGCTGACATTGAGAAATAAAATAGTCGCAAGCTTGTTTGTATTGCTCTGTGTAAGTGAGGCGCGTAACGCCTTCACCGTGAGTTGCGCTTATCTTCTTTAAGTGGCTAAGGTGTGTTTCTAGCCTATCTATATTTATTTCCATTACAATGTTACTCACTGTTGTTGTTACTCACTGTCGTTGTTAATTTTGTTCTATTTACTCTAACCAAGATTTCTACACATATATTATTTGTTACTTTTTCTCCTGCTCTAGCACTGGGATTTTAGAGCAGAGAAGCCAGTTGCAATAAAGCAACTGGCTATTGGTCAATCAATTCATGTTTGGCAATTTATCATGCTTGATTTGACACCTTAACTGCGGCGGATTGTCCACCCATCATAATGTAATAGATGATACCGCCTAAACCTGCACCAATAACCCAACCGAATCCGGCTAGCGCACTTAATGCTGGCACCCAAACAGTACCAATGGCGAAGACTGCAGCAATGATAATGGAATGAATGGCTTTCTTGTTCCAACCATTGTTGTAGTAGTACTCACCATCAGGGTCAGAAGAGAATAGGTCTTGAATGTTCAAGTCTTCTTTCTTCAGGATGTAGTAGTCAACCATCATTACACCGTACACTGGAGCTAAGATAGCACCTAAGGTATTAACAAACCCTGCAATACCTATTTGGCTAATCAGAGATACCCAAAGCGCACCAATGAAAAATGAGATGATAGCGGTAATGATGCCACCCATTTTAAAGTTGATTTTGCTAGGCATAAGGTTAGCAAGGCCATAAGCAGACGGGATAAAGTTAGCCACCATATTGATGCCGATTGTGGCAGCAAAGAAGCAAGTCGCAGCAATGATGGTTAGGTAAATATTGTCTACGCGCTCAATGATTTCTGCTGGGTTAGTGAGTTTCTCACCAAATACCACTACCGTACCTGCGGTAACAAACAACGCGATGAAAGAGAAGAGAGCCACGTTGCCAGGCAGTCCCCACCAGTTTCCTTTCTTCAACTGGCCTTCATCTTTAACAAAACGAGAGAAATCACCAAAGTTAATAACTACGGCTGCGAAGTAGGCGATCATGGTTCCCATTACGCCGAAGAATGCAGCGATTGGGCCCGCTTCATAATCACCGGTGCCTTGGAAAATGCTGCTTACAGCTGGCAACATTTTGTCACCTGCTTTAAACCAGATCATCACCATTAGTGCGATCATAACCGCGTAGACAAATGGGCCAGCCCAGTTTAAGAATTTAGTTATCCAATCAATACCGCGCATAAACATGGCTAATTGGAACAACCAAACAGCGACATACGAGAACCAGCTTACTCCGGACATACCTAAATAAGTGGTGGTGGTGTCGAAGGTAAATAAACTGCTGAGTAAAAGAGTGACTGCGGTCGATGCAAAATAGGTTTGAACACCGTACCAGAACATTGCGACAACACCACGAGTCATAGCCGGTAGATTAGCGCCTTTAACACCCATGCTGACGCGAGCCAGTACTGGGCTTGGAACACCGTATTTAATACTCGGTTTACCTGCTAAGTTACATAAAAACATAATAACGATCGCGGCTAGGATGATGGCTGCCATTACCGCCCATCCATTAAGCCCGTATGAGATAAACAGAGAGGCTGCCAGCGTATAACCGAACAGGCTCTGGACATCATTGGCCCATACGTTAAAAATTTCAAATGAACCCCAGTTTCTATCTTTAGGCTCTAATGGTGCTAAGTCTTCGTTATAGAGTCCGGGATCGCACTTTTTAATGTCAAAATCTTGGTTAGAGGACATGTTGTGCTCCTTTATTATATATGTGTAGGTTTTGAGGTATGGGGCATATATTTGCCCCTATGCCTTTGTTATTTTTTTACTTTCAGAACGTAGGAAGAATAAGTCGTCCATACCCAGCATCGACGAGTATTTCTCCCTCTCTATAGACGGGGTTGCCCCGCACTATGCTTGTGTTTACTTGGCCGGTAAATTGCTTACCTTCCCATGGCGTCAGGCTGCTTTTTTGCATGCCCAGCGATTTTGCACCTTCGTATGTCCAAGTTTTCTTTGGATCAGCGAGTACAATGTCAGCATCAGCTCCGACGCGTAAGCTACCTTTACAATGGCTAAGACCAAAACGTTTAGCAGGTGCGTAGCACAGTAAGTTGGCAATCATTTCTGGTGACATGCCGCGCTTATTTAGTCCGGCATCTAACATCACGGGAAACATCAATTCTATTCCTGGTAAACCCGGAGGCACTTTCCATATATCTCCGTCGTGTTTTAGTCTGTCGTCATCGGTGTAAGGGCAATGATCGGAACCGATCATATTGATTTCACCTTTAAACAACATGTCCCACAAAATGTCTTGATTCGCTTTTTCACGAATAGGTGGGTTACATTTTGCAAATACTCCCCAATGATCCAGATCGCCATCATCAAGAACAAGATAGCTAGGGCAGGTCTCTACCGTCATAGACACGCCACGATTTCTCGCTGCTCGGATGGTTTCCCGCGCTTGGCCGCTAGATAGATGGCAGATATGAATATCGCATCCGGTTGCTTCACTAAATAAGGCAATACGTGAAATAGCTTCGATCTCAGCGATATCAGGTCGTGACTGTAAATGCGCTAAGCCACCGGTGATACCCTCTTTTTCCATTTGTGCAGCGGTAAAATCAATAATGCTGGCATTCTCAGCATGGAATCCGATGAATCGGCCTTGCTTTTGAATCGCTTTCATTGATTCTAGTAAGTGGTAGTCAGTCAACTTAGGGGCATCAGGGTCGGTAGACAAAAATGTTTTAAATGCCACACTGCCACATTCAATGAGCTCTTCTAATCGGTGCAGTTCATTAGATGGCAATAAACCCCATAGTGCGTAATCGGTAACAACTTGTGGATTTGCCGTATTTACTTTTAGATCAAACGCTTCTTTAGAGGTGACCAATGGATCACTTAATGGCATTTCAACGGTGGTAGTAATACCACCGGCTGCGGCTTGTCGTGTACCGCTACCAAAGTTCTCTCTAACATTGCCAGCACCAGGCTCTTTAAAATGGACGTGAGGATCAACGCCTCCCGGAAAAACCAATTGGTGAGACGCATCAATGGTCTCTTGGCTAGGTAGTACGACATCAGGTGTGGTAATCGCGGCTATTTTTCCGTCTTTAACGGCGATATTTCCTTCTACTGCACCAGTATTCAATACTAATGTGCCACCGGATATCACTAGATCCATTTCAGTGCTGTTATTAATCATAATATTAATCCCTATTCGGAATGTATAATGGTTTAATCAGTGTGAATTTTAACTACTTTAATTATAGACACACTTTATAAAACTAATTGCATTATAATAATGCTGTAATTGGCTGATACCGTATAGTAACAAGTAAAAAACAATATAGTGAGATCAGCTTCAAATTAAATATAACAATATAAATTTATTTATTTGTTTGTTAATTCGGTCATATATTCTGTATTTATAAATATATGGACGAATTAATCCTCCCCTTAATAAATATAAAGTTATATTTGTTAAAGGTTGAGGTTAATTAATGGGGTTAATTTGTTAAACCCCATTATTGCAATTAATACATAAATGGATTGTTTAGAAAATCCATTTGTTAATTAATATTTATCTTGCAAAATATTAATCATAGAAATAATTAAATTAATAATATTAATCTCTAATTGAATGATTAGATAAATGCTCTAATGCTTTCACCATTGCAGAGTGATCCCAGTTGCTGCCACCTAAAGCTGCACAAGTGTTGTATAATTCTTGTGCTGTCGCGGTGTTTGGCAAGTTAAGTTGCAATGCACGCGCTCCTTCAAGTGCCAAGTTCAGGTCTTTTTGATGCAATGAAATACGGAAGCCAGGCTCAAACGTCCCTTTAACCATACGCTCGCCGTGAACTTCTAATATCTTAGAAGAGGCGAATCCTCCCATCAGTGCTTGACGAATTTTGGCTGGATCTGCACCGGCTTTGGATGCAAATAACAAGGCTTCTGACACGGCTTCAATATTCAGTGCTACGATGATCTGGTTTGCTACTTTACAGGTTTGGCCATCTCCGTTCCCGCCTACCAAAGTGATATTTTGTCCCATTACATTAAATAGCGGCTGTGCTTTAGCAAAAACCTCTTCACGACCACCGACCATAATGGATAGGCTGCCAGCTTTAGCACCAACTTCACCACCAGATACCGGTGCATCAAGATACCAAGCGCCTTTTTCTTCTACTTTTGCGGCAAACTTCTTCGTTTCGATAGGAGAAATTGAGCTCATATCAATAACGATTTTGTCGTTAGAAAGCCCATGAATGAGGCCATTGTCACTGAACAACACATCGTTTACGTGCGGTGTATCTGGCACCATGATGATGATGATTTCACACGCTTCGGCTACAGCCGCAGGTGTTGGGAAAGAGAAGCCATTGTCGCCAAGAAGCTCAGCAGGAGCAGATTCGTAATGCTCTGAAAAATATAAGGAGTAACCTGCATCTTGCAGATTCTTTGCCATAGGCTTTCCCATTATTCCAGTACCAATAAAACCGATATTCGCCATCTTTATACTCCTAATAATTAAACAAGATTGTGGTCTTTCAACCAACCTAAGCCTGCTTCTGTACCAGCCGCAGGAACGTACTCACACCCAATCCAACCTTGATAACCGATAGAATCGAGATGCTTAAATAAAAATCCGTAGTTTATTTCGCCTGTGCCTGGTTCATGTCGGCCTGGATTGTCAGCGAGCTGAACATGGCCAATAGAAGAGAGGTTTGTCTCTACAGTACGCGCAATATCACCTTCCATAATTTGCATGTGGTAGATGTCGTACTGGTAGCTCAAATTGTCGCTGTTAACTTGGTCTAAAATAGCCAGTACTTGTTTGGTGTTTGATACAAAAAAGTTTGGAATATCTCGAGTGTTGATGGATTCCATAACCAGTTTGATGCCTGCTTGTTGCAGTTTTGATGCAGCAAACGATAAGTTTTCTACCAAGGTTTTATGGGCAAGATCGTGTTCAACTGAGTCTGGTTTTATACCCGCTAAACAGTTCACTTGGTTACATTTTAGAACTTTGGCGTATTCGATCGCTTTGTCTACGCCTGCACGAAACTCTTCGACTCTGTCTGGATGGCATGCGATACCACGTTCGCCTTTAGACCAATCTCCAGCGGGAAGATTAAAAAGTACTTGGGTTAAATCATTTGATGCTAATTTCTCTGCGATTTCTTGTGCAGAAAAATCATAAGGAAATAGGTACTCCACGCCGCGGAATCCAGCGGCGGAGGCAGCTTCAAAGCGAGCCATAAAATCCAGTTCAGTAAAGAGCATGGATAGATTAGCAGCAACTCTTGGCATAATAACTCCTAAGATATTTTGTGGCTCTTTCGAGCCACATTGTCGAAATTAAAAAGGATTAATTATCAAGTAACGTTTATTACTTAACGTTTACGATCTCTTCGAACTCAACCACTTTATCGATATCGGGCCCCATGGCGATGTTGGTGACTCGTTCTGTAATCACTTCTACTACCACAGGAACTCGGTGGTAATGTGCCATCTGCTTAGCCTGCTCTAATGCTGGACCAATCTCTTCAGGTTCTGTCACGCGAATCGCTTTACAGCCTAGTCCTTCAACAACTGAGACGTGGTCAACGCCGTAGCCGTTAAGGTCTGGAGCATTAATGTTTTCGAAAGACAATTGCACACAGTAGTCGATATCAAAGCCGCGTTGAGCTTGTCGAATTAATCCTAAATAAGCGTTGTTGATTAATACGTGTACGTAAGGAAGTTTAAATTGCGCTCCCACAGCAAGCTCTTCAACTAAGAACTGGAAGTCGTAGTCACCAGAAATGGCGACAACAGGCTTACTTGGATCTGCTTTTACCACCCCAAGTGCTGCTGGCATGGTCCAACCTAGTGGCCCAGCTTGGCACGCGTTGATCCAGTGGCGAGGGTGATGAACGTGTAAGAATTGGTTAGCCGCAATTTGAGCCAAACCAATGGTTGAAACATAACGAGTTTCAGGACCAAATGCTTTGTTCATCTCATGGTAGATACGTTGTGGTTTGATTGGTTTGTCATCAAAGTCATCACGACGCAGCATGGTACGTTTACGTTCAATGCAGTCCGCTGTCCATTTGCTGCGATCTTTAAGTTCTCCACGTTGAGCCATCTCTTCTGCGACTTCGATAAATAGCTTCAAAGCTTGACCCGCATCAGACGCAATACCAAGATCAGGACCAAATACGCGTCCTATCTGTGTTGGCTCGATATCAACGTGAATGAACTTACGACCTTTGGTATAGGTTTTAAGGTCACCAGTGTGGCGGTTTGCCCAGCGGTTACCAATACCAAACACAAAGTCAGACTCTAGATAGGTTGCGTTGCCACAACGGTGGTTTGCTTGCATGCCCATACGTCCAACCATAAGCTCATGCTCATCGGACAAGGTGCCCCAACCGCGCAGGGTTTGAATAACAGGGACGCCTGTAATTTCAGCAAATTTTTGTAACAGTTCAGACGCACCGGCGTTAATAATGCCACCACCAGCCACCAGCAGCGGTTTGTCTGCTTCATTTAACATTGCAAGAGCGCGTTCTGCTTGTGCGCGTGTTGCGACAGGCTTGTGAGGAACCATTGGCTCATACAGGTCAATGTCAAATTCGATCTCTGTCATTTGCACATCAATTGGAAGATCGAGTAGTACCGGACCTGGTCGGCCAGAACGCATTTCAAAAAATGCTTTTTGGAACGTCCCCGGAAGTTGAGCGGCTTCTAAGATAGTCACCGCCATCTTGGTCACAGGTTTAGCGATGCTCTCAATATCGACCGCTTGGAAATCTTCTTTTGCCAACTTCGCGACAGGCGCTTGACCTGTAATACATAGAATGGGAGTAGAATCCGCCGACGCTGAGTACAACGCTGTGATCATATCAGTACCGGCAGGGCCTGAAGTACCAATACATAAACCGATATTGCCATCTTTGGTGCGAGTATAACCCTCAGCCATATGAGACGCGCCTTCAACGTGACGAGCCAAAACATGGTCAATACCACCGAGTTTTTTCATCGCAGCATACATTGGATTGATTGCAGCACCTGGAACACCAAATGCGGTATCAATTCCTTCTTTTTTAAGGATTTGAACAGCTGCTTCTATTGCACGTATTTTTGTCATAATTTTTCCAGTCTTTTAAATTGTGATAAATCCGTTTATATGAATGGACCCGAATAACATTTCAGTTAAATTAATTGCGATTAAACCTAAATTACTATTTTTAATAGTTACTTCAGCGGCATTATTAATTAATGCCAAAGCTGAAAAATTAACTCGACATTTGTTTTTTCGTCGAAATACACCATATCGCAGTTATCTTTTCCGCCTTTGTGGTCAATAACTAATATGTAATCATCATCGGTTTTACTTAGTGTTCTTAATGGGCAATGCCACACACCAGTGTTATAGGTGATTCCTTGTCTGCCATTAGTAATAAATGCTTTCATGTTATCAATCTGAGGTTCATCAGAAGGGGGAGCAACAACAATAATTAATTTCTGTTGGTTTAAAGGAATCATAGATTGTTTGCCAAGTGGATGACGCTCTAACATTGGAACATTATTAGAATCGTGCAAAGGTATGATTTTAAATATACCAATATCAGTATCATCATCCACGGCATAGCCTGCTTGAGTAAAATCTCTATAGCGCTTAGCAGAACCATCATTTTTTATTTGGTAGTCATCATTTTCATTAATATCAAACTCAATGACTTGACCAAATTCAGAATAAGCTTCTTCAGTTAATGGTTCGATGGTAAGCACTTTGTGCATGGTTAATTCTCCACAAAAATAGATTAAAACAGGCTAATTTAAATATACCCAGTTACCTGGGTATAACAGTTACTGACGGAATCGCTGACAAACACTCCAATTTTTCATTAATAGGTAGTAAGTAATACCGGCAGGTAATAAACTTGCGTACCAAGAAATAGTTGGGAATGTAAATGCCACAACAACACCGGCAACTAGCGCGATAACGGCTGCTGGGTTTACACCTTTATAAGGGCCTTCATTGTCGTACAAGCTTGCCACGTTCAACTCTCTTTTTCTGATGATGTAGTAATCAACAGCCATGATGGCGAATATTGGACCAAGGAAAGCAGAATAAAACTGTACGAACATTTGCAAGCCAGCGGAAGACTCATCTTTTACCAGTTCCCAAGGGAAGGTAGCAAAAGCAAGTAGACCAACTAGAATGGTGGCTGTGCGGAACTTCATCTTAAAGACATCCATTAAGATATAAGTCGGTGGTACTACGTTATTAAGAACGTTAGTGGTGACCTGAGCAAAGGCAATAAAGGTCAAAGTAGTCACTAGAAGCGGTGTATTGTCTACCGCGCTGGAGAATACTTGGATAGGATCTGTTACCCCTGTTGCACCCGAAACCATCAAACCAATAAGCCCCATAAATATGGTACATGGCAAGATTGAGAAGGCGTAAATAGTGGTTAATATTCCTCGGCCAGTGCCTTTTTGTAACTCTCTGGAGTAGTCACTTACGTTCAGTATCATGGTGCTGTAAATACCTAGGAACAGCATTGTTGCTCCCCAAAATGGTACTCCCCAGCTTCCTTCGATATTAATTAGGTTGTCGGTTATCTCTGTTCCGTAGCGATCAACAACACTGTAGAACATATAAGTAAGTGCGACTAAAATAAAACCACTACCTATATTTTCTAACCATTTAATACCTTCAAAACCTAGTACTGATAATCCTATTTGGAAAAATTGAAATGCGATAAAGAAAAGTATTAAATTATCAAAACCAAATAAGGTGACCGAAACCGCATTTAAGGCACCTGCACCTATCCAGCTTTGAAAACCGTACCAAACAATAGCTGGTACAGCTCTTATAATACCGGGTAGTCGTGTGCCTGTAATACCAAATGCACTTCTGGTTTGAACAATAAAAGGAATACCATATTTATATCCAGCTGCACCGTTAATGCTTAATGCAATACCGATAACAAAACAGCCGATGGTGATTGCTAATATTGCTTGGATTAAATTTAATTCACCGACAATACTTGAGCCCATGGCAAAAGTACCGATTGAAACACATCCCCCAAACCATGCGAGGAAATAGGAAATACGTCCCATGATTCTTTTTTCTGTTGGTGCTAAAGAATCTTCTTTTTTACTTACGGATGTATCTTCTTGAACTACTTGATTAATTTCAGACTCTATCATTGTCAATCCTTATTTATACAATAATATAAAAATTCCGAACTTCTAATTAGTACTACTATGAAGAACACAAACAGCAATTGTTTGCTTGGTAATTAATAAAACTCGATTCCGTTCCCTCCTGAAATACGAGTCCCTGCTTTTCCTTTAATAATGTCAGACAGACAGTAAAGCGAACCAATGGCAGCTTCACCTAGTCCGGCATTAACAAATGCGCACACAGCGTCGATTTTTGGCCCCATAGAGCCCGCAGCAAATTCAATTTCAGCCAGTGCAGTAGGTGCTGCATTTTTCATTTCTCGTTGATTCTCTGTACCAAAATCTAGGTAAACAGAGTTGTCGGTCAGAATAATGAATAGGTCGGCTTTAATTTGTTCTGCAAGAAGCTCAGCAGTAAGGTCTTTATCGATAACGCACTCAACCCCTGTTGCTTTGCCATCTGAATCGACAGTCACTGGAACACCACCACCGCCACATGCGATAACAACGTTTTGCGCTGCTAACAGTGTTTCGATCTGTTTGGTTTCTAGGATGTCTTTTGGCATTGGAGACGGAACAACTTTGCGGTAGTAACTTCCATCAGCCTTAAAGGTTACGGATTTGTCTTCAGCCATTAGCTCTTCTGCGCGCTCTTTTGTGTAAACCGGGCCAACAAATTTTGTTGGGTTTTGGAATGCTTTATCTTCGCGACTGACTAATGTCTGAGTTAAAAGGGTTGCTACATTTAGCTCTGGTGTTGCGTTACGAAGCTCTTGTTGAAGCATGTAACCAACCATTCCACATGTTTCTGCACCCAACACATCCATTGGGTAAGGCGTGGTTTGAGGGGATACTTCGTTATAAGCTACGTTTTGTTCAATAAGTAGTCCTACTTGAGGACCGTTACCGTGCACAATGACCACTTCGTGATCGCTGGCAATAGCGGCAATGCTTTCTGCTGCTTTTCTGATGTTTTCACGTTGGTTCTCAGCGGTTAAAGCTTGACCACGTTGGAGTAGGGCATTGCCACCCAGAGCTAATACTATTCTCATGTTCTTCTACCTATAATTTTGGGTTGTTGTCTGCGGATAATCGTTCCCGCAGACAGCAGGGATAACATCAGGAACTCAGTTCTTGGTGTTGTCCTTTTTTGATTAATTGACCAAACCCGGCATCGTCGATTGCGTTTTCACCATCAAATACACAGCGGCCACGTACGAAGGTCATTTCTACTCGACCTTTTAGTTGTTTGCCTTGGTATGGATTGTTTTCACACTTCGCTTTTGCGTAAGAAGTTTGGTAGCTGTATGTCCACGACTTTTCTAAATCAACCAGTGCAAAGTCAGCATCTGCACCTATCGCTATGACGCCTTTTTGAGGGTAAAGGCCCATAAGCTTGGCTGGATTCGTCGCAAGTAATTTCGCCAATCTTGGCATTGAAAGACCACGTTTGTTGACCCCTTCGTCCAGCATCAACGGCACCATTAAATCCATTCCGCCAATACCTGGAGGCATTTTGAAAATGTCTTTACCGTGCTGAAGACGATCTTCATCGGTATAAGGAGTGTGATCAGTACCAATCATGTCGATTCGACCATCTAGAACCATTTCCCATAGCTTTGTCTGATTTTCAGGTGTACGCAGTGGTGGGTTACACTTGGCAAATCCGCCATGGGTATCGAGATCGTCGGTATCAAGTACTAAATAGTGAGGACAAGTTTCGATGGTCACTCGAACACCATCTTGTTTTGCGCGCTCTACCATTTGCCATGCTTTTGCGGTGCTTACGTGACAAATATGAATGCGAACGCCAGTCTCTTTAGCAAATAGCAAAACACGTTGAATCGCTTCAACTTCAGCAATTTCTGGTCTTGCGATATTGTGGGTCGCGCCGTTAAATGGACCGTGCTCGGAATAGTGTTTTTGAGCTTTGTCTACGATGTCGGCGTTTTCAGCGTGGATACCAACCAAACCATCAAACTGTTTGATCTGTTCCATCGCTTGCAATAGATCGTAATCTTCTACATGTGGATAGTCTGGGCTCGCGAACGGAGTAAAGCCTTTATAGGCGGTACAACCACACTCATGAAGTTCTTCGAAATTGCCCACCGAGTGTTTACATAGTGCTCCCCAAAGAGCGTAATCTACGATGGATTTTTTGCTGATGATCTGGTTTTTTGACGCAAATGTAGCGGTGTTGGTGACCGGTGGAACTGACAGAGGCATCTCTACAAGTGTTGTAACACCGCCAGCGGCGGCAGCTTGAGTACCAGTAAACCAATCTTCACGTTGTGGAAAATTAGTTGGCTCCCAAATGTGGGCATGAGGATCAACGGCGCCCGGCATGAGGTATTTACCCTGAGCATCGATTACGCTTGCTGCGTCAAACTCCATTTGTGCATCCGCAATAGCAACGATTTGTTCGTTTTTGACCGCAACTACAGCGTCGATAACACCATTTTCTAAAACTACTTTGGCATTCTTGATGACTAAATCGACTTGGTTCTTCATCTAACATCCTTAGCATTCGCTTTGCGAATAGACTTTATGAACGGTAGTGCTAATAAATAATTAAGGGAGGAGAAGACTCTAACTCCTCCCTTAAACTCGAGTTACGCGACGCCGATAATTGCCGCGATAAGTGCTGCACGACACGCCACTGAGAAATCCAGAGACTTGAAGTACATTTCGTTTGGTGATGTATCGAATTCGTAATCGAATTCACCAGCGTTACGAGGTAACGAGTGAGACAAACCGATGGTTTTGCCTGTTTTTTCTTTCACGCGGTTTAGCATGTCTAAAGAAACATAGAAGTTATCGATGTTGTCCATAAATAGGGCTTTCAGTGGATCGTCGTCTTTTACTGAAGAGCCTGGTAAATAGATCATGTCGACATTTTCATCAACCAACATTTGCTCATACTCGCCAATAGACAGATTGTTATATTCCACATAGTTCGCGCCTAATGTATCCAACTTATCTTTAACGATTGGTGGCGTTTTTAGTTCGCTTAATCCGTGATAAACAATACGAGCACCAAGTGCTGCGAGTGTTAGAGCGAATGATTGACCAGAACGAGCACGAGAGAGATCCGGGCTTGATACAACGATAGTCATATCTTCAAACTTACTGCCAAATGCGCGGTAACAAGTGTATGCATCTACACATAAACCTTGAGTTGGGTGAGTAACGTGACCCCAACCACCGGAGATCATTGGGCTAATGCCACCGGTTTTCTTACCGTAGGCCAACGCTTCATCTACTTCTTCAAACTCAGGGTGACGAAGCACAATACAGTCAGCGTAGTTAGAGATGGTTCTAAGACCGTCATACAGTGATTCACCTTTTGCTGTCGCAGAGTTAGTTTTAGGTGATGCTTCAGAGATAACGCGACCACCAAGTCTTAACATTGCAGCTTCATGTGAACTACGAGTACGAGTAGATGGTTGATAGAACAGGGTATATAGCGTTTTACCTTCAAGTAGGTTACAACCTGTTTTTAAGAAAGGTTCGATTTGCTCCGCTGCACGAAACAGCGCTAGGATCTCGTCTTTAGTCATATCATCAACAAACTCGAGGTTTTTACCCTTTAAGTTTGTTGCTTCGAGATTTTTACGAATGTCCCATGTAGTAAAATCATTACCTAAAGCCATGTGGTTCTCCTTCAGTATTTGTTTCTTAGGTTATTTAACGAGTGGTTAAATAACCCGTGTAGTTAGTGTTTCTGTTTCAGTATTGGATGCGTTATAAAATTGGATCGCGGTTGCAATCTTTTGAATATATGTATGTGAAATTCGGCATTTTTTCGCCCATATATGAGTCACCAACGGCGTATGAACATTGTTGTTGGAATGGTGCGAAATAGATGAAATCTTCTGGCATGATTTGGATCCAGTCTTCCCCTAAGAGGTAGATACCTTGGCCTTCTAGAACATATGCACCGTGGTTTTGCTGGTGTGTTTCAATGAATGGGTGACAGCGTCCTGGCTCAAAAGAGAGAACATGGAAGTTCATATCGAAATTGATATCGGTTGGTAGTAAATCTTTGACCCAGATACCAGGAAGATCCATGTATTGGATATAATCAGAATGGTTAACATTACCGAATACACGGTAAGGTG
The DNA here is from genome assembly GCF_013114595.1 of Vibrio sp. 99-8-1. Classification (GTDB taxonomy): domain Bacteria; phylum Pseudomonadota; class Gammaproteobacteria; order Enterobacterales; family Vibrionaceae; genus Vibrio. Next base: position 112,563 of record NZ_VTXE01000007.1, read on the forward strand.
CGCAGCCTTCAGCAGGTTGATATTTTTGCTTATAAATTAACACTCGTACTGGTTGGTCTGTATCATTGCTAAATTGTAAGCCCGCTCCCGGTGGTGCATAAACGTAGCCGCCTTCAACCAGTTCTTGCGTTTCTTCTTCAACGGTTACTTTTAATTTTCCCGCGCCATCAATGACATAGATAAATGACTCTACGTTTTCTTCTGCAGCGTAAGGACGGCTGGTGTGGCCATCAGGTTTTACCAAGCCAACAAGCTGAACAAATGGACAAGTTAGTTGAGGAGAGCCAACAATAGTTAATTCACAGTTTTCAATTCCCGGAATAACATTGATAACACGTCCTTCAGTTGGAATAACGGCATATTCATTAAGTCTGATTTTAGACCTGGTTTTTAATTCTGGAAACATAGGGCTTCACCTGTAAAATTTAAGTAAAAGGAATACGTACAGATAATAATCTGCATGAAAAAGTAACATTAGAATAAGAGATAGCTAATATTCTTAAGCGACAAGGCAGGTAATAAATAGCTATATAACATTTGATATTATTGCAGTGCTAACTGGGATTAATTATTCGCAATTAATGATAATGGATAACTACAAGTAATTTCTTTCAGATTAATCACCGCTTTATAAATGGTCTTTCACCTTTCTAAATAACTCTGTTGCGTCAATATTGAGATATTAATGGGGTCTATTCAGTGAACCTCATCACGCTTTTTTGGCTAATTTAAAATATGTGATTAAAGTCACTATATTTTGTTGACATTATCGAAAACATGTGTGTTTGAGGTGTATGTCAGTGAAGTTGGTCACACTAATATGGATAATTATTGGAATCTGGTTGGCGGTCACGAAATTTATTTGACAAAGACAAAATGCATGTTCAAAAAAGGTTTTCAGTGAAGTTGATCACCTTATTAAATTTAATTGGATAATTGTGAGCAAGGTTCGAGAAGTGCCTGTTTTTTGTGTTTGCTAATGTTTTGCAGGCCTTGCTTAGTCAGGGTTTTGTCAGGCTTTTGTCAAATGTGATAATTTTGAAAATTTAGATTTTACTGCGTGATTAGTGGCTGTTTTTTCAGCAAAAACAGCTGTGTGTTTGAATTTAAAATATATCTGTAAACTATTAATCTATTCTTATAAATTAAAAATAAATATGCATTTTGGAAGAAATTCGCCAATTAACCTGAGCGGGCCAAGATACATGTTGATAAATGTGATCTAAGTCTGATATTTTCTGTTTTCTGGCAAAGTGTGACCAGATTCACTGATTAAGCTATCTGATTCTTGAAGAATGTAGATATACCGTTAGGAGTAAAAATAAATATATTAAAAAGTACTGTGTTCTCGTTTCTACTTACATTACTTCATTAATGCTATTTTATTTAAATCCTTCTTATATTCATGTTGTAAATAGTGTTGCTGTTTTATGGTGTTGGTCTTTATCATAAGTCACGTCAAAAATAGAAAATTGTGATTACATTGTCTGTGTAATTACATTGTCCGTATAAAGGCATCGTCCGTATAATGACATTGTCATAAACATGAATTAAATAAATTATATGGCTTAAGTGTTTAGGCTGTAAATGTCAGGAAAATCTTGGTGCATTTTTTCATCTATATCAGTATCCAATGAGTTCCTGATTATCGGCAATGTAATTATTTCACTATTACTATTGTCAGCGGAAATATTAATTAACAACATATATGTACTTGAGTATACGTTAATCTATTTATCACTAATGACACGAGGGAAACTGATATGACATTAAGTCGTCAGCAGCAAATCGAAGCGCTAGAGAAAGACTGGGCAGAAAATCCACGTTGGAAGAACGTCAAACGTACTTATACCGCAGAAGAAGTCATTAATCTTCGAGGTTCTTTTGCACCGGCAAATACTATCGCGCAGCGTGGAGCAGACAAGCTCTGGGATTTGGTTAATGGTTCATCTAAAAAAGGTTATGTTAACTGCTTAGGCGCGTTGACTGGTGGTCAAGCGGTACAACAAGCCAAAGCGGGCATAGAAGCTATTTATCTTTCTGGTTGGCAGGTAGCTGCCGACAATAATACCGCCTCGACAATGTATCCGGATCAATCGCTTTATCCTGCGGATTCTGTTCCAGCGGTTGTAAAACGTATTAATAACTCATTCCGTCGTGCGGATCAGATTCAGTGGTCTACTGGTGGGAACCCAGAAGAAGGGGTGGATTATTTTCTACCTATCGTAGCGGATGCTGAAGCCGGCTTTGGCGGCGTACTTAACGCCTATGAGTTGATGCGTGGAATGATTGAAGCAGGCGCTGCCGGTGTTCACTTTGAAGACCAGCTTGCATCAGTTAAAAAATGTGGCCATATGGGTGGTAAGGTTCTTGTTCCAACACAAGAAGCGGTACAAAAATTAGTAGCGGCTCGTCTTGCTGCTGATGTATCCGGAACCACAACGCTTGTTATTGCTCGAACAGATGCAAATGCAGCAGACTTGTTGACTTCCGATGTCGATCCTTATGATCGCGATTTCATTGAGGGTGAGCGTACGTCTGAAGGTTTTTATCGTGTACGTGCTGGTATTGACCAAGCTATTTCTCGTGGTTTGGCTTATGCACCATACGCTGACCTTATTTGGTGTGAAACCGCAACGCCTTGTTTAGAAGAAGCGCAAAAGTTCGCTGACGCTATTCATGCTCAGTACCCTGATCAGCTATTAGCTTACAATTGTTCTCCTTCGTTTAACTGGGAGAAAAACCTAGACGCTGAAACCATCGCTCAGTTCCAGCAAAAACTGTCTGATATGGGCTTTAAATATCAGTTCATCACTTTAGCGGGCATTCATAACATGTGGTACAACATGTTTGAACTATCTCATGCTTATGCTCAAGGTGAAGGAATGCGTCACTACGTAGAAAAAGTACAGCGTCCTGAGTTTGAAGCGGCTGAACGTGGCTATACATTTGTTGCACACCAACAAGAAGTGGGCACTGGCTACTTTGATAAAATGACCAATACCATTCAAGGTGGCGAGTCATCGGTGACGGCGTTAACGGGCTCTACTGAAGAAGATCAGTTTTAACCATTAAACGTATCAAGTTTTATAGAGGCTTCCGTTTTGCCCCTTGGGAAGCCTCTCTTTTAACCAATAGATTTTGTAGTCACTGCGTTTGTAATGCTTGTTTTGGTGGAACAGAAAACCACTTTCCTTATTAAGATGAACACGATTCTGAGTTCATCTTAATAAGGAGTAATCTCTAATTGATATTTAATTAGACTACTTCTTAGCATAAATATGTCGTTGACATATTTTAAGTAATTGCCTTGTTCTAGTGTAATTATGCCTACTGTATTTGAACATAAATTTTATATTGTAACTTATTGGTTTGTAGGGAATTTGATAAGTGTTCGTATAAGCTTTTCTCACTTATAGTAGTGTTGATCAACTCTAGCATGTTGATATTTTGGGGTTGGGTTTAGAAATGAGAGTGGTTGTGTTATCGGACTGTCTGCTTGATTTTCTAGCCCTAACCGTAAAATAAGCCCGTCTGGTTCATTGTTTCTCTTTGTCAAAACTTAACCTATCACACATCTTTGCAATCTTACCTTGCTATTTTAAGTTTAATATTAGCAATCACTCCTATACTAAATGAGTAGATATAGCCTCTCTCTATTTGTGGTTATTGGCGCATTCATTAAATAGATACATCAAATAAGTTTGCAGGCTTAATTTGCCAGAAGAACGTTGTATTTTGGTGTAAAGGTAGTATCACAAGGAGTGTGATGTCGTGACAAGTTCAACGTTAGTAGCGATGAGAGAGACCTACCAAAATGTCTTTGATGAAAGCCATATTCCTATGCTGTTAATCTCACCCCAAAATGGTCAGATCCTGCAAGCCAATAGTGCCGCCTGTCAATTTTATGGTTATAACAGTCGTGATATTAAAACCCTCAACATTAAAGACATAAACCAGCTAACACCGAAACAAGTAGAACGAGAAATAAAGCAGGCGCATTCGTTAAAGCGCAACTATTTTGTTTTTCCTCACAAGTTGGCTAATGGTGAGATTAGGAATGTCGAAGTTTACTCAAGCCCTATAGACTTTAGAGGAGAGAAGCAGTTATTTAGCGTTATCCACGATATCACCCCACGAACTCGGGCGGAAAAGCAGCTCAATATTTATGCGCAACTTTTTACCTCCTCGATTGATATGTTAATTGTGCTAGATGAGCAATTTGTTTATCTGGCTGCCAATAATGCCTATTTAGAGATGCTGGGCAAATCATCTGAACAGGTCATTGGTTGCTCCGCAGACTCGGTATTGGATGCTGGCGCCTATGCCTCATATAAACCGTATTTGATCAAAGCCATGAAAGGCGAGCTAGTCCAATATGAGCGTCGCCATATCACATCAACAAACGCTGAGATGTATATTGAAACACGTTATTTTCCTTTCTTCGATCATAAAGGCAAACAAGTGGGTATTGTTGGCGTATTAAGGGATATTAGCGAGAAAAAGCAAGCAGAAGCACAGCTGAAACTTTCAGAAACGGTTTATCAGTCAACAGCTGAAGGGATTTTAGTCGTGGATCAAGATGGGGTGATTATCGACAGTAATCCGGCTCTTAGCCATATGAGCGGTCTTTCTCGTTCTCATCTATTGGCTCTCTCTTTTAATGATTTGCTGCAAGATGTCTCTAGAGTGAGTAATGATATCGAGTTAAGTCGGCTTGTTACTCCGTGGCGAGGAGAGATGACGCTCAAATCTTGCTGCAATAAGGTGGTTCCTTTATCCGCTACGATTGACAAAGTCACGGACAAAAATCAAGTGACTCAATGCTATGTCTGTATTGTGCGAGATATCAGTTATTTTAAGCAAGCAGCAGAGAAGCTGAGTATCTTGCTCATCATGACATTCTTACAAAGCTGCCAAATAGATTGTTACTAACGGAACGGCTAGACGAATACATTAAACGTGCGAAACGAAACAGTAATCTCGTTTATGTGATATTTATCGATCTCGACCGATTTAAAAGCATTAATGACAGCTTTGGTCATAGTGTAGGTGACTCGGTACTGGCTTCGGTGGCGAGTAAACTTAAGGAGTGCATTCGATCAACCGATATTGCCGCGAGAGTGAGTGGTGATGAGTTTGTTGTGGTTGTTGAAGCCTCAGAGCAACCTTATGAAATACTGCAAACGCTGAAGCGTTTGATAGATACCTTTAATTCCCCTCTTCAGATCAATCAACATTCGTTGTTTATGACCGCCAGCATTGGCGTCAGTCAATATCCCGCAGACAGCGAAGATGGTAATCAGTTAATCAGCTATGCGGATGAAGCAATGTATAGCGCTAAACAACTTGGGCGCAATCAATTTAGCTTTTTTAACAAGGGGAACGCTAGCGAAATAAAACAGCGAATGGCGATAGAAAATGCGCTTCGTGGGGCATTACATAGAGATGAGTTTGAGCTGTTTTATCAGCCTCAGTTGATGTTAGGCCAGACAGAGTGCATTGGCTTTGAAGTGTTGTTGCGATGGCACAATCCAGAACTAGGCTCTGTTTCTCCTTCCGTTTTTATTCCCATGGCCGAACAGTTGGGATTAATGTGGGACATTGGTCGTTGGGTGCTGAGAAACGCTTGTGAACAAGGACGAAAATGGCAATTAGCGGGTGTGCCGTTTGGTAAATTAGCGGTGAATGTGTCTGGTATTCAACTGAAACAGTGTCAGTTCCAAGACGAGATCATCACAATATTAAAACAGACTGAGTTTCGAGCTGACTGGTTGGAGTTAGAAATCACGGAAGACTTTGTGATGAATCAAGCGGAAGAGAGCATACACCAGTTAACTCAGCTACGGGATTTGGGTATCGACATCTCAATAGATGATTTTGGTACGGGTTACTCATCCATGAGTTATTTAAAAAGTTTGCCGGTGAACAAGTTAAAAATTGATCGTTCTTTTATTCTGGATATAGAGAAAGATATAGACAGTAAATTGATCACCAAATCCATTATTGCTCTTGGGCAAGCGATGCATCTGGATATCATCGCCGAAGGGGTTGAGAATGCGCGTCAAGCGGACATTTTAAACACGTTAGGTTGTGAGCAAGTACAAGGTTTTTATTACGGAAAGCCAATGCCTGAACGAGACGTCACTTATTGGCTAGAGAAACAGAACTACACCCGACGAACGAACTGTACTCGGTAACCGTCTATGCTTTTGTTATTAGACAATGCGATGCATTCTTGTGAGCTAGAAAACGTAAATTATTCGCCTAATTTGCGTTAATATAGTTAAGTTATAAATATGTCACAGGTTTACATCGAGGTTAGTAATGCAACAATCGAATGAAATATCACAATTTTTAGATTTCTTGGTAGATGCCATACTGATTGTTGATCAGCAGTCTAATATTGTTTTTGCCAATAAGTCGTGCAGTACATTGTTTGGATACCCGCGAGATGAGTTTGCCACTCTTACACTACTGGATTTGATGAAGCCAAATATGGTTAAGGCGCATGAGTCTAAAGTAAGTACTTTTATCTCCAATAAATCCCAAGCCAGAGCCATGATGTCTCGAAGTATTATGCCTTGTATAAATGCAAATGGTGAAGGGTTCAATGCTCGTATATCCATTGCAAATATTATCTTTGAAGGCAAACCGTGCGCGATTGCCACAATTCAGGACTACTCTACCGTACAAGAACTGATTGATGACCTTAAAAATGAAGCAAGTACTGACCCTTTAACCAATCTATTTAATAAACGTCACCTAGAAAATGTGATGGAAAGACAATACCTCGCTGTCCATGACTCGGGTTGTTTAGGGGTGGCGTATATGGATTTAAATGGTTTTAAGCAGATAAATGACACCTATGGTCATGATGCCGGAGACCAGTTGCTGGTAGAGGTAGCTAATAGGTTATCGGAGCAGTTGCGTAGCAGCGATATCTGTTTTCGTCTTGGAGGTGATGAGTTTTTGGTGCTATTTACCATTAATGATCACCAAGATTACATTGAAGAGGCGAGGGGCATTGGCAAGAAATTAAACACATTAATATCGGCGCCAATAACGATAGACAATCTGGACCATCAGGTTTCTGTCGGTGTGAGTGTGGGGGTTGGTATTTTGCCTCATGATGAAAAAGAGTTGTCGGCATTAATTGAGAAAACAGACAAAGCCATGTATCACGCTAAGGTCACTCAGTCTCCTTATGTATTGGTGTCAGAGCTCCATCAACCGACATAATGAAGGCTATTTCTCGACTGATAACGATGTTACACTGTTGTTAATGCTTGGTTTAATAATAAAGAGAAGTTATGAAGTTCATACGTTGGTTTTTAGGAAAAATCATATTAACGTTAAATAGTGTTTTTAGCCCCAAAGGTATTGTTCGTACAGCAGAAGAACAGCAAGAAGTGGATAATAAAGCGAACTCAATGGCGCTGTATCAATTTGAAGCGTGCCCATTTTGTGTCAAAGTTCGACGTGCGATGAAGCGCCAGTCGATTGACATTGAACTTAGAGACGCCAAAACAAATACAGAGCATAGAGAAGCGCTACTATCTGGTGGTGGCGCCGTTAAAGTGCCTTGTCTACGTATAGAGCGAGAAGGTGAAGTTGAGTGGATGTACGAGTCATCAGATATTATCACTTACTTACAAAAAGAGTTTGCTTAACGCTTCTGGTGTTGATGTAGAAACGGGTTACCACCCTATATTATTGATAAAAAGCCGTTGCTTGCCAGCGGCTTTGTTGTATCTGAAGCGGGGTAAATTCTATTGACGTTCTGTTACGAAAGCAGTTGTGGTAGCGGTGGATGTGAACGCATTTAGCAAACAATAAAGGGTGAATTTAACCTTGAGAATCAGTACAGCGATGAAGACAAGATGACGCAGAGTAAAGGTTAACAATATTAATTTGTTCACATTTCAAGCAAACAGCATATTCAGGGGTTTACAAGTAAATATAACCTCTATATTATTTCAGCCACACGGAGAGATGGCTGAGTGGCCGAAAGCACCTGACTTGAAATCAGGCGACGGGCGACCGTCCTAGAGTTCGAATCTCTATCTCTCCGCCATATTTAAGCCCTAGCAGAAATGCTGGGGCTTTTTCACATCTGAAGTCCGGAAAATCTTCCAAGTTTAATAAAACTCACCTCTAGATTTATTTATTTTTAGTAAACGCTATGCCATATCCTGCTGCTTATAATGATTGAGCAGGGTGAGCAAAAATAGACGTATTTCATTGCATTGAGCTTGATCCGTCTCGGGGATGTCGGAGTTTAAAATAAAGTCTTCAACTTGAAGGTAAAAATCGGGTTCGGTTTGATTGATCATGATGGGTTCCTTGTGCATGAAGATACAATATCTATCACCACGCAAAGGTTCCTAATCATTGGGTGGTGAACTGAACTGGGTTAGGAACTACCGCTCACAAGGTCGCGGCGCGCCGAAGCGCCCCGGCTCAGCTCACCATTATTTAGTAATTTGTTTGCTTATTGAACAAATCTACAAATTTAGGGTGTGCTAAAGCTGCATATATGAAAACCAGAAAACAGCTGGTACTTATACGCCTTGTGAAATTTTAAACGAGGTTCCTACGCCCGACACTGGATTTTGCCAGTGCGGGGTAAGCATATGATTTATTGAGATAGAGTGTCAAATCAATTGGTGATAGAAAAGGAGGACTTGCTTAACTCCCCCTCAAAAACAGCCAACAGTATTTCTCTATGGAGTTTTAATCGAGACACGACCAACACATATTCCTTCCGGTTTACCGTTGGTTGTAGGAACGGCTGACACTTTTGGATTTCTCGCTCGGAAATGCCCCTTTCCTTGTTAACGCATTTACTCAGTGGCAGTTCGCGCCACTGAAACCACCGTACTTTTCCTTATGGTTGGCGGTTAAGGGGCTGTGTCTAAAAGCTCCCAATTTCTTTTATTGCGCAACAGTTTTGATCAAAGTTCAAACTTGTATGTTTATTCAACAAAAAGCTTGTCGCACGATTTTCCTGTTAGATACTCCTTGAGTATTTCAGCTATTTTTTGTTTGAGCCATGTTGGACCGTAGTCAGACATATCGTTGTGCTTAGAATTAGGAATAGTTACAACACAGCTACCGAAGGCGATATTCTCAGCTTGAGTCGGAAGAACACCTTTATTAGCAGGGAAGTCACTGCCTCGTATAGAGAGTATATTAATTTCTTTGCTGCGGGGGAGCGGTACTCTTCTATGATCAAGGGTAATAATTGATTTTATGTATGTTTTCGATTCGTTTCCTAACCATGACGAGATATCACCACCATTAGAGTGACCAACTAACAATAGAGAATTAAAATCACACCTACTGTATTGAGACTGAAGCTCTGTCCTAACAAACTCGAGAGTTTCTGCACCTCTGATCCAGTTTTCACTTCGTGTAACAAAGAGGTCTCCTTTGACCGATAACGGTGGGTCTGTTGGCAGTTCATGGCCTATGGCTATAACCAAGTATCCAAGCTCAGTCAGTTGCTTAGACAAAAACTCATATTTATTATGGGGAACACCATATCCAGCGCTAAGAAATGCCACAGGACATTTAGTTGTTTCGGTACATAAGTTATCCTTTGCAGGATACGTTACTTCTACTGGTATATATCTGTTTCTGGACTGGTCATAAAGGCTATCGGCGCTTGAAAAGCCCGACCAAAATAAAGACATCATCAATAGTCTTGTAATGTATTTCATTGCTATCCCTGAAAACCTAATGCTACATAGTTAGCAAAGTACCACTATTCCTTGTGTCTTAATATGCAATTATTCTTTTATCTATATTGGCTTGGTGCTGTAAGTGTTCAATAAACATCGGGATCTTTTTTGCCAAGTGTTTTCTGGATGCGTAAAAGGCATACAAAACTAAATCTTCAGGCTCGTACTCCAGCTCTACTATTTTCAGAGAGCCAGCATCTATCTCATTACGACAGGATTCGGTCGGTAGTATCGCGAATCCCAAACCAGCTAATGCGCCTGATTTGGCAAGATGTCCGCTATTGACCTTAAATGAAGACTGTACCTTTTGAGTAATGGGCTCACCTTTAGCGCTTTTGAAAACCCAAGGTGTTCCATTTAGAGCGGTAAAGCTATTGATGCACGGAACGTGTTTCAAATCGGTAATCTGAAAAGGTCTGGGAGTGGTCTGTAGGAGTTGAGGGGATGCTACAACAGCACTTGGCCAGCGTTTAATCTCCTTAGCTACCCAATTATTGTCTTCGAGCTTTCCTCTGTGAAAGCTTAAAATGACGTCAAACCCATCAAGTAAATCCTCTTTAGGGCTGATGCTCGTATCACAACATAATGAAATTGAGGGATGCTGGGTACAAAAAGAAACCACTGCTTGGGCTAAAATAGGCGAGTCTGGCATTAAAACTTTGAGTTGTCCCATGACTTCATGAGAGTGCTGCGTCACTTCCTCAAGTGCATCATTAAGTTTGTCCAACAATGGCTGTGTTCGCAAATAAAGGTGTTCCCCTGCATCTGTCGGAGCGATTCGGCGTGTAGTCCTGTCAAATAGTCGTGTATCCAGTCGTTCTTCAAGTAAAGCGATATGGCGACTGACATTTGATGTCGGCAAGCTTAGAAATTCCGCCGCCCGTTTAAAGCTGTTGTTCTCATAGACACAGTGAAAACTTTTTAGCCACTGCTGGTCAATCTTATCAAACATTTCTTTTAATCCCATAATATTGGATTATCAAGCCCATATAACACACTTTATTACCAGAAACAGGCTTATATAATACCCCATACTAAAGTTATCTGGTAAAGGTATCCTATGAGTTGGTTAGAAAAGCTATTCGATAAAAAGAATATAATCAGTACACGTAAAGCGTCGATTCCAGAGGGGGTATGGACTAAATGTCCCTCATGTGACCAGATCCTTTACTACATGGCTCTTGAAGAGAATCTGGAGGTGTGTCCGAAATGCAATCATCATATGAGAATGTCGGCACGCCGCCGCTTAGACAGCTTTCTAGATAAAGGAGAACGAGTTGAGATTGCCAGTGAACATGAGCCGAAAGACTTACTGAACTTTAAGGATCGGAGACGCTACAAGGAACGCCTCGCTATAGCCCAGAAAAGTACAGGGGAAAAGGATGCTTTAGTTGCGATGAAAGGAAAGCTTCTAGGCTTACCTGTTGTTACCTGTGCATTCGAATTTTCTTTTATGGCTGGTTCAATGGGTTCTGTTGTCGGCGCTCGTTTTGTTCGTGCAATTGAGGTCGCTATTGATGCAAATTGTGGATTAGTTTGCTTTTCTGCCAGTGGTGGTGCTCGTATGCAAGAATCTCTAATGTCGTTAATGCAAATGTCAAAAACCAGCGCTGCGTTAAATCGTTTATCCAGTGAACGCCTCCCTTATATATCTGTATTAACAGACCAAACATTGGGTGGTGTATCAGCGAGTCTAGCCATGCTGGGAGATATTAACATCGGCGAGCCGAAGGCAATTATCGGGTTTGCTGGGCGTCGCGTCATAGAGCAAACCGTTCGTGAGAAATTGCCCGAAGGTTTTCAGCGAAGTGAGTTCCTTTTAGAGCATGGCGCTATCGACATGATTGTGGATAGACGTGAGATGCGCAAGCGAGTTGGGGGGCTAATAGCTAAAATGACTAATACCACTATTCCGCTGGAAGCATAGTTTATAGGTTCTGTAACGAAGCTGACCTAACAAACTGAATGATATTCACTCAAACTTGCATAAAATATTTTGAGCAATGCAAGGTTACGATGCTCATTTTTGTCCAAAACCTTTCACGGACGGCACTCTGTGTATCGGTGCCGTTCTGCGTTTTGCAGTACCAAAAGTTATCCGAAGGGTAGATTTCGTCTGAAGCGTCTGAGTAGCTTTAGTCCAGAGATGAGTCAGCAATCACCGAGCAAATCTGTCGTGCCTTAATTATCAGTTGAAGTTACTCTACTTTTTCATTAACTAAGACTTCGTTTATTCTACTTAGTGATATCTGCCGCACTACCTTCCTCACGCTAGGTTATTAATCTAATATTTCTGTATATTATCTAATTACTTCTTTGTTTTATCTAATGTATAATCTAATGTTAATTTGCGTATGAATACTATTCTCTGGTCTAGAAAGGCGTTGAAACAGGCAAAAAAGATTGACCCGAAGGCGAGAAAGCAAGTGGTTGAGAAGGTAAAGTTGCTAGGTGATTTTCCAGACTGTTCAAACGTTAAAGGCCTTACTAACCACCAGTATGATTTTAGGTTACGGGTAGGGCGATATAGGGTGTTTTTTGATTACGATGGTGAAGTTAGAATTGTCAGTATAGAAGAGGTTAAGATCCGAGATGAAAACACATACTAATGAGGTTCAGATAATTAAACAGGACGGTAAAGCGGCCTTTGCAGTCTTGCCTTATGATGAGTATCTTAATTTGATCGGTGAAGCCAATTCATCTAATGAAAAAGATGAGGATGTATATATCCCACACGATGTTGCTGAACAGGTATTACTTAATGAAATGAGCTTGATGGCGGCATGGCGTAAGCATTTAAAAATGAGCCAGAAAGAGTTAGCTCAAAAAGTAGGAGTTATACAAAGCACCATTTCGCAAATGGAAAAACTGGGTGCGAAGCCACAACGTCGCACGATTGAAAAAGTAGCTAAGGCCATGGGCATCTTACCTGAGCAGTTGATCGACTAAGTTAACCTGTCATCATCCCATGGGGACAGGCATCTTATGAAAAACGAATATAAGTTTTTGTAGCGCTTTAAATCTTTAATAGCGAGTTGAATTTACTGAGATAATCTTGAACAAAGGCACCTAAAAATGGTGCCTTTCGTTTATCCGTTACTCTTTGTTTTGATGCTTAAACTGGTTTAATAACGTCAGCAGAAAAACTCGTATTTCGTTGTCTATTGGGGAGTTATCACTGTTTGCGTTAAGAATAAAGTCTTCAACTTGAAGGTAAAAGTCGGGTTCGGTAAGAGAGGGGATTGCTTGGGTCATAGTGACCTCCGAAAGTGATTATTAACTGAAATCACCAACCAAAGGGACTAATCAATGGGTGGTGAACTGAACAGGGTTAGTCCTACCGCACTTCCGAAACGGTCAGCCGAAGCTGCCCCGCTCAGCTCACCGTAGTTCATTTTATTGTCTAATAGTTAGACAAGTTCACAACGTTTAGGTGTGCTAGAGCCGCACATAAATTAAAGCCAGCAAATCGCTGGCACTTATGCACCGGAAGGTAAAACTCAGGGGACTAATCCTGACACTGGATTTTGCCAGTGCGGGGTAAGCATATGATTTATTGAGATACAGTGTCAAATCAATTAGTGATGGAGAGGGAATTTACTCGCTCAGCTCTCATAAAAAAACAGCCAACAGTTTTACTCTGTTGGCTGTTTTGCTAAAAGGGAATCAGTTAATCAACACTGAAGTAGTTTACTTCCTGTTTTAATCGGTTTGCTTGTTCACTCATTGTCAGAGCGGCATCGCGATTGCTGGTCATCGATTGTACCGACTCTTCAGATATAACCGAGATTTGCTCAATGGATGAGGCGACTTTTCGGACAAAACTGGCTTGTTCGTTTGTCGCTTGCACCACATCTTTCACTCGGCCCAATGTGTCTTTTGCTTCTCCTTCGATGTTCACCAAAAGGGTACTCGCTAGGGTGGTCTTTTCTTTACCTTGTTCAATAAGTGGCTGGGTGTTCGCCATGGCTTGCACACTTTCGGTTGTCTGTTGCTGGATCTCGCTAATCATGGTTTCGATCTGTGTAGTCGATTCGGTGGCACGACTTGCCAACTGCCTGACTTCATCCGCAACCACGGCAAAACCTCGACCAGACTCCCCAGCACGCGCAGCTTCGATTGCAGCATTAAGGGCTAGCAGGTTAGTCTGCTCTGCAATGCCGCTAATGACACTCACAATACCGCCAATATCGTTGGTTCTCTGTTCTAATTGTTGCACTTGTTCAACAGTCTGGTTGACGGTAACGGCAATGTTTTCCATCTCCTGAGCAACAGAGAAGACCAGCTCTCGGCCTTTCTTCGAGTTATCTGACGTCATAACAGAGTTATTTTCTGTTTGGCTAGCTAGCTCGGAAATTTGGTCAATGCTTTGGCGCATATCTTCCAGCTCACCTACGGTATCTTGTGTCAGTTTTGCTTGCTGTTGGGTCAGTTCCAGTACTCGGGTTGAGCCTTGTGATACTTGATTGGCTTGCTCCGTTAGGTTGTGAGACACAGAAATAATATTGCCAACGGTATGAGTCATTTTTTTCGACATCTCGGAGAGCGAATCCATAATGCTGTTTGGAATGGACTTGCTGAACTCATTTTTTAACTGACCTTCAGATAAGCGTTTAATTGCACTTTGCGCGTCATAAGGTTCTCCGCCAAGAGAGGTATGAAAACTTCTTTCTATGGCGATGGCGATGATTGCGGAAATAACTAAGGCAATAGCGCTCAATGCTAGCATGAGATTCTGAAAGCCACCGGCAACGCTTCGGGTTTGAGGTGTTAGTGTTTGATTCAGGTTTTCCTGATAGTCGATAAATTGGTTAATGGTATCAAGCCACGCAATAAAGGCAGGCCTTGCTTGATCAAGAATGATATTGGTGTCTGAGATGCCATTGGCTTTGTCTGCCAATATCTTCTGGATAATAGGTTCAGTACGATTCTTAATATCGTTGATTTCTTTAAGAATACGGTGTTCTTCAGTAGAGAACATCACGTTACTGGAAAGCATTTTCTGGAAGTTGTTTTCTGCTTCGCGATAAAATTCTGCCAACGTTTTTATTTCCTCTTCAAGAGCTCGTATCTCTTGCGGTGTTCTGGCAAGTACCACGTCTCGTAGCGCAATTGCCCGATCATGAACACTGCCTCGGAAGTTAATCGCATAGCGTTGTTTCACCGAGTTAATATCGGTAATAACCGACAGATCTTTGTCGATAATATTCACTTTTTGAATACCTAATATCGTCAGGGTGAGCATTAGGCCGACCAGAATACCAAACCCCAATAGTAATCGGGTTCGGACTTTAAGCTTTGATAACATGCTTGTTTTTACTCCTAAATGATGGGTCTTTACTGGTTATATCCAGTGAAATTAGTGTAGTTATTTAAATTTTTTGGGCTTATCAAAGTAATACCCTTGTGCATAATCGATATCTAATGACTGAGCGATAGAGAGCTGAGCTTGAGTCTCTATTCCTTCCGCTAGTACTTTTCCACCATATTGATGAACAGCGTTAACGACCGCTTTTATATCGCTTTTAATGCTTTGATTTGACGGTAACTGGCTGACAATTTTGATGCATAGCTTTACCACTTCCGGTTTCACGACCTCGATTAACTCAAAATCGAAGAAACCACATCCGACATCATCAAGCCAAAACTCATAACCGAGCTGCCGCAGTTGATCCATTTTTTTGTTAATGGGCAGCCAATCTTCTACTTTTAGGTGTTCAGTCAGTTCTATTTTGGTTCGTCTGGCATGCGGGTGAGCAATCAATAGCTTCTCAACTCGTTTATCAAACAGTAGGTGAGGAGCAATGTTTACCGTGTAATCACACTCTGGCGGAACAGCAGCGATATTGAGCAGATGAGTTTCTAAACTGAGTACTTCCAAAAGGTCGGTTAACTTATGCTGCTTTGCTGCCTGAAACAGTTGATCGGCGCGGTGTATATCAGAGTCGATCGGGCCACGAACTAACATTTCATAACCATAAATATGCTGTTTTTTTATATTACGAATGGATTGAGAGAAAGAGATTAAAGCTTTTGAGTTTAATACTCGCTTTAAGTCACTTGCTCCGTCCGGTGATGTTTTATCTGCACTTTGACTGCTCCACAAAGTTTGTCTCTGTTTATCAACTGCCTTTAATTCAACATGATCAGAATGCATAACTTGCCCTATTTATAGTTAGATCTATAGCCAACATTACACAAGACCCGAAGCGAGCGTTTTTTCTTTCACAGCCGTTTTAAGAGTAATAGGTAACTAACAAAAAGTAGGTATTGATAGTGTCTTTAGTGGAGTGGCTAAGTTTCAGCAAAAAAAGGGGCATAGCTTGACGTTATGTGTATGACAGAGCTGGGTTGATAAAATGCGAAACTCTATCGGCCAACTAAACGAGTTAATCCTGCTTGGCCACCAAGCTTTGGCAGAAACTCCTCGAAAAACGTCATTGAATAGGTTGTTGTAAGCAATGGCTCTAGGTGAATTCTAGATATTTGATATACAGTGAGAAGCTATTTTGTATATCCGCTCCAGATATTTATAAAATTTGTGATTGGTTATAGTTGGCGTCTTTTATACGAAGGTTAAAGCTTTTTCAAATAAAAGACGCACAAATTTACTATTTAATATCTTCCAGTTTTATGCCTAGTGCAGCCGCTACTCCTTCGCCGTAGGCAGGATCAGCGCTATAGCAATTAGTTATGTGACGATGCTGAATGTCTAATGATGCACCACCCACACTGCGAGCAGTATTCTCGAACAATGTTTGTTTTTGTTCAGTGGTCATCAAATTAAATAGTTTTCTTGGTTGAGTGAAGTAATCACTGTCATCTTCGCGGAAATCCCAGTTACAGGCATCTCCTTCAAGCTGAAGTGCTGGCTCGCTTGCATCAGGTTGCTCCTGCCATAAGCCTAGACTGTTTGGTTCATATGCTTTAGTACTGCCATAATTTCCATCAACACGCATTGCACCATCTCTATGGAATGCACTCACAGGGCAGCGAGCTTGGTTCACCGGAATATGTGCGTGATTAACACCTAGTCGATATCGCTGTGTATCACCATATGAAAACAACCGTCCTTGAAGCATTTTATCTGGAGAGAAGCCTATCCCCGGGACGATGTTTGCTGGGTTAAACGCTGCTTGTTCAACTTCTGCAAAGTAGTTTTCTGGATTTTTGTTTAGCTCTAATATGCCAACATCAATCAGAGGATAATCCTCATGTGGCCAAACCTTACTGAGATCGAATGGATGAAAGCGATAATCTTTAGCTTCATTTTCAGACATGATTTGAACTTTCAAATCCCAACGAGGGAAATCACCATTTTCTATTGCCTCATACAGATCTTGTTGATGACTTTCTCGGTTTTTACCTATCAGTTCTTCCGCTTCTTGGTCGGTTAAGTTTTTAATTCCTTGTTGTGTCTTTAGGTGAAATTTAACCCAAAATCGTTCGTTGTTGGAGTTTATAAAGCTGAAAGTATGACTACCAAATCCATGCATATGGCGATAACTACTTGGGATACCACGTTCACTCATCAGAATAGTAATTTGGTGAAGTGCTTCAGGCAACAATGTCCAAAAATCCCAATTTGCATTCGGGCAACGCATATTAGTGCGAGGATCACGTTTCACTGCGTGATTGAGATCTGGGAATTTTAGCGGGTCACGTAGAAAGAAGACCGGTGTATTATTTCCAACGAGATCCCAGTTACCTTCTTCAGTATAAAACTTGATCGCAAAGCCGCGAATATCACGTTCAGCATCGGCTGCGCCACGTTCGCCTGCAACAGTAGAGAAACGTACAAAGAGATCTGTTTTCTTACCAACATCAGAAAAAATATTCGCTTTTGTGTATTTCGATATATCGTGTGTGACGGTGAAAGTACCATATGCACCGGAGCCTTTTGCGTGCATACGCCTTTCTGGAATAACTTCCCTATCGAAATGAGCAAGCTTTTCAAGAAACCATGCGTCTTGAAGAAGCATTGGCCCACGGGGACCCGCGGTTTGAACATTCTGGTTGTGAGCGACAGGACAACCATTGGACGTTGTTAAATTAGTTTTCTTCACCATATTCCATTCCTTTTTGAGGTTACTTTTCTATCCTGTTTAAGATGCGCATAACCTATGAATACATAGGTTATGCGCGTTATCAATATATCCTAGAAAAGCTTAGATCAAGTTGAATGGAGATCGTCCAAATGGCGCAGCTTGTACCAATTAACGTTGATAATATTGATTTAGGTCAGTAATTTGAGTTAAGTATTAGAGGGAAAGGGTTATGGGGGCGATGGGCATTGTTGGTCTTCACCAGAGTGCTATTCAGATTTGTTCTCCTAGACACGATTTAAAGACGAATTATTTTGCCGGTTATTTAGTTGATAAATGCCCGCTAAACAAGCGCTTTGAGGCAATTTGGCTATATCACTAGTAAGGTAACGATTGCGTGAAAATTTTGTTATAAAATACTGGACAGAAGAGAACGTATGATTAATATGTGACAGTTAAGCCTTAGTGAAAAAGGCTTACTTATCACTTCGTATAATCCCGATAATACGGTTCGGGAGTTTCTACCAAGAGCCTTAAACTTCTTGATTATGAAGTCTGTAACTTTATTTTTACCACTTAATAAAGGTAGAGACTCATGAACTATTTTGACCTTCCTAAAATTGATCTACATTGCCATTTAGATGGTAGCGTTCGCCCTGAAACTATTCGTGATCTAGCAATGGAACAAAACCTTCAGTTGCCAACTAATGATATTAGTGAGATTCGCGATCTTATGGTTGCACCAGAAACCTGTTTGAATCTTGATGAGTACCTAATGCGTTTTAATTTGCCATTATCGGTAATGCAAAAAGCAGAAGCTATTGAGAGAATCTCTTTTGAGTTATTCGAGGATGCGGCCAACGAGAACGTTAAGTATTTAGAAGTCCGTTTTGCTCCGTTACTGCATATGAGCGAAGGACTCACTTTAGATCAGATCATTTCGAGCGCAGTTAATGGAATGAAGAGAGCGGAGAAGCAGTATGATATTCGCGGAAACTACATTCTTTCTATATTGCGAACGGCAGCTAAAGATCAAATTAATGAGTTGATTGATGCTGGCGCCCACTACCTAGAGGACGGCGTTGTCGCCATCGACCTTGCAGGCAGTGAAGTCGCGGATTTTTGCCACGAATTTGTTCCTTATATTCAGTATGCAAAGAGCAAGAACTATCATGTAACCATACATGCAGGAGAGCAGGGTGTCGGTAAGAACGTATTCGATGCGATTCGCTTATTGTCCGCTGAACGTATTGGTCATGGTATTCATATCACTGGGCATGATGGAGCATACTCATTAGTGAAAAATGAGCATGTCGCACTAGAGACTTGCCCAAGTAGTAATGTACAGACTAAAGCGGTAGCGAGTTTGTCCGAACATCCAATGAAATCATTTTTAGTGAATGGAATTCCCGTCACTATTAATACTGATAACCGTACGGTATCTAACACCACCATGACAGATGAAGTCAGAAAGGTTATGGAAGAGTTTGAGTTAACCGAGCAGCAGTATTATCAGATCTATGAATACAGTGTTGAGGGTGCATTTGCCAGTAAAGAGACGAAGCAGTACCTACGAGGCTTTTTACCTGCATAAGTATCGCTCGATTCGAGTCGTGCTATAGCTATACGAAAAAAGGCAAGAGCGAGAGCTCTTGCCTTTATTATTTGGTCGGACATACAGGATTTGAACCTGTGACCCCATCTCCCCCAGAGATGTGCGCTACCAAGCTGCGCTAATGTCCGAAAACCATAATTGAGTGCAATACACTCTTTTATAGCGTTACAAGTCTAAATGAAATCAATACGTTAATCCAGATTAATCAATTTCTCTGCTATAAAAACGTTTTAACTCCGAGAGCCCTTGCATCAAAATAGACAGTTTTGTTTTCGACTTTTTCTGGCGCTTATAGTCATTGTCATACACCTTGTAGTTACCATACTTATCAACAACGGTCGTTGTATCATCGGTGATGAGTGCAATGTCTTTATTGCCACCCGCAATGACCCAGCGTCTCTTACCTGGATCAAACAGGTTTTTACCACTGCTAAACTCCATAGGGTTAGAGGAAACCCCCATTAACTCTTGCAGTAGTGTTACTGAAATATCGAAATGACTCGACTTATAAGTTATCTCTTGTGCCTTTTTCTCTGGCCAATGAATAACAAGAGGCACCCCTAGTTGATAACGGCTGTAGTTTGACGCCGAGCCCCAACTGTTGGTTTTGGTTTCATTAAACTCAGTACCGTGGTTGGAGGTGATAATCACAACCGTACTGTCTAATAGATTGTTTAGCTTTAGCTGCTCGATAATGGTATTAATTTTTATATCGACTTTGCTAACCGCTTGCGAGTAGGCTAGGTGTAGCCTCTCTTCAGTTGAGCCTTCGCTCTGCTTCGCTTGGTAGTCTTCAAAGTTCTCTACCGTGGAGAGTTCTATGTAACTATACCAAGGTGAATTTGGTTGCGAGGCTAACCAAGCATTCCAGTCATTGATTGCATGCTCGTCTTTGTATTCCGCGCTGTTGTTATTGGTTAATTCAATACCTAGATTTTCCAAAACCACCGGATTGTAGTCACTGGCAATAAAGTTGCTGCCGCTAATTAAACTAAACTGATAGCCGTTGTTTTTAAGCGTATCGAGCATTAGTGGTGACGTGCCTTGCGCTTCTATGCTACTTCTGTAGCTATTTGGAATACCATAAAAAAGCCCAAATAAGCTGCTGCCACTATTCCCGGAACTGTAGTGGTTAGAGAAGTTAATATTATCTTTCGCAAATGATTGGGTGTGTGGCATTTTCTCTGCGGTTAAGGCATCTGCGCGCAGGTTATCCACCACAATCATTAATACATTGAGTTTGTTAGCTGGGTTGTCGAACGTTAAGGGCTCGATTGGATAACTGACTAAGTTAACGAATCTTTTATCGTTTTCAGCCTGTTTCTTTATGTATTCTTCACGGTCAAATAAGCCATGTTTTTGCATAAAGGATTTAGCTGTCATTGGGTATGACAGTGGGAAATTGGCTTTTTGAACGGTTACCGGATTATAGAGAACAACATCAGCCCACATGTAAATCAGGTGGCTGAAGATGAAACTGATAAAGAAGACCGAGGTTATTGTACGTCCAATGCGCTTGTTAGAAAGTTTGCGCTGTTTATGCCAGATCCATTCGGATAGTGCTAGTTGCAATAAGAAAATAACGGGCAATACGATAAACAGCTGTTGAAGCTCTGTGGCGATATTGCTCTGGTCATTTTCTAATAGTAGCTCCCAAACCACGGGGTTTAAGTGCAAGCTGACCTGTTGGTAGGCTTGCGTATCAAGTAGCAATAACGTTAACCCGACGGTGGCAAAACATACCGAGACAAACCGGAATAGTTTTTTAGAGGGGATAACGAAGGTGAGCGGAAATAGAATAAGTAGATAAAGTGCAAACACCAAAAAGCTGAAGTGACCCAACCAAGATAGCACTAAGTAGGCTTGTCCCAACAGTGTCTCTGGCCAAGGTGATTGCGCAATATATCGCGTCCCTATTAACATTGCCGCGACAATGTTAAAGAAAGAGAACCAGTGTCCCCAACTTACTAATCGAGAAACGCGTTCACCGTATGTATTTCCGCTATCAACCATTTATATTCGTTCTTGTTCTTTAGTTAGTGAGTCTTGCCGGCTTCTAATGAAGACAGTAGTGCTTGTGCAAATTTCTCTGCAATGGCTTTTCTTTGAGCGCCCGGAACATTGTCATTTAGAACGTTGGTCGCGATGTTGCCTGCGATCATAAGTGTCAGTTCTGAATTTGCCCCATGTTTTTCTAGCACGGCGGCTATTTCTGTCAGGATAAGTTCAATTTGGTCATCGCTGTATTTTGATGTAATTGGCATAGTGACTCTAATTAATGATAGTGAAAGCGGCTTATGATAACCTACTCTCCCTCACAACTGAAATCTGAACAACAATTTATTCGCTATGAGTATGAATCTTTCAAACGTAATCTTGCATCAGTTAACAAAAAACGATCAAGACGAGCTTATTGTAAACTTTCGTTCCGAGTCTTTAGAAAACGATGTTTTCTCACAAGATCTTGTTTCGGAACTGCACCGTGTCTTTAACGCAAAAGCGGGTAAAGGCTTTGGCTCATTTAAATCTGACAGTAATTTTAACCACTGGTTGCAAGAAGTTCGCCAAGGTAAGCTAAATTTTTACGATTTTTCGCAAAACTGTGCTTCAAGACTCAAAGATGAACTGGTTAAATACCCATTTTCCGACGAAGGAATATTGGTTTTAGCTGAATATCAGTCGCTTGCGACCGATTACTTGTTTATTGCACTGCTGCCTTCTAACCAAAGTTTAAAAGTCACAGAAGGGCTCAATATTGGTGCAACTGATTATCTTGATATCAGTAAAATGGATATTGCGGCAAGAATTGACCTGTCTACATTAGAAACAGATGCAGAATCTAACCGCTACCTTTCGTACATTAAAGGACGGGTAGGGCGTAAAGTTGCAGATTTCTTCCTAGACTTTTTGCAAGCGGAAATCGGCTTAGATTCCAAGCAGCAAAATCTGGTATTGATGCAAGCGGTGGATGATTTTTGTGCCGACGCTCAGCTAGATAAAGAAGAGACCAGCAGTTATAAAAAACAGGTTTTTGATTACTGCTCTGAACAGATAAAAGCAAATGAAGAAGTTGAAGTAAGAGAGCTATCAGGTGAATTACCTGCCAGTGACGACGGAACAAGTTTTCTTGATTATACAGAACAGCGCGGTTATGAACTTGAAGAGAGTTTTCCCGCAGACAGAACCGCGGTAAGAAAACTGACAAAATATGTGGGCGCAGGCGGTGGTCTTAGCATTAATTTTGACAGCATGCTTTTGGGTGAACGTATATTTTACGATCCAGAGACGGATACCCTGACCATTAAGGGGACGCCTCCTAACTTGAAAGATCAGTTAGTGCGAAACCGATAAGAGAGTTATCGACCTAGGGCAGCGAATTCGCTGCCCTTTTTATATCAAAATATAGGGTTAGTGATTTTTTTATTGTTAAGGGGTAAAAAAAGCTTGTTTTCTTCTGCATAAATCATTAAAGATGGAAGGGTTAAATTTTAATTCACAGGGAGCGTTACAAATGATGAGAGTAGGTTTAGTTGGCTGGCGAGGTATGGTTGGTTCTGTACTTATGCAACGAATGGTTGAAGAGCGAGATTTTGACTATATTGAACCTGTTTTTTACAGCACATCTCAAGTGGGTATTCCTGCCCCTCAGCTTGGTAAAGATGCCGGTATGTTGCAAGATGCTTATGATATCGACAGTTTAAAACAGCTAGATGCCATTATTACCTGCCAAGGTGGTAGCTACACTGAAAAAGTGTACCCAGCATTAAAACAAGCGGGTTGGAAAGGCTACTGGATTGATGCGGCTTCTACACTGCGCATGAAAGATGATGCAATCATAACGTTAGATCCTGTTAACCTTAGCCAAATTCAGCAAGGTATTGCTGGTGGAACCACCACATTTGTGGGAGGAAACTGCACCGTAAGCTTGATGCTGATGGGGTTAGGCGGCCTTTATGAAAAAGGGTTAATCGAGTGGATGAGCGCAATGACTTATCAGGCAGCTTCTGGTGCTGGTGCAAAAAATATGCGCGAGCTCATCTCTCAAATGGGTGTGATTAATGACTCAGTGAGCTCCGAGCTGGCTGATCCTTCTAGTTCAATACTTGATATTGACAGAAAAGTGGCGGATACCCTTCGTTCATCTTCTTTCCCGACCGATCAATTTGGTGTGCCGCTAGCAGGTTCACTTATCCCTTGGATCGACGTGAAGCGTGAGAATGGTCAAAGCAAAGAAGAGTGGAAAGCCACCGTTGAAACAAACAAGATTCTTGGTTTACAAGACACTCCAGTACCTATTGATGGCACATGTGTACGGATTGGTGCAATGCGTTGTCACTCGCAAGCACTGACGATTAAGCTGAAGCAAGATGTACCAATGGATGAAATTGAAGACATCATCGCTTCGCATAATGAGTGGGTAAAAGTCATTCCAAATGACAGAGATATCACAGCTCAACAGCTTAGCCCAGCAGTGGTTACCGGTACGTTGTCTGTGCCGGTTGGTCGTCTACGTAAAATGACCATGGGTAATGACTTCTTGAATGCGTTCACCGTAGGTGACCAGTTATTGTGGGGCGCGGCAGAGCCACTTCGCAGAACTCTACGAATTATCCTTCAAGAGAAGTAATCAATTAAGCAAATCAAAATGTAGAAGAGCAACGAATTCGTTGCTCTTTTTTTGTCTGCTGTTTTAGGTCAGAAAACTAACTAAGTTGTGCCACGCTACAAAACAGTGCGCTATTCATCCTCTACAGAAACCACACGGCTATCTGGATCGGCTAATTGGCTGCCACAATGTTTACAGTGAAGTGCGTCAGACTCATGACCGTTTTTCATGCAGTTTGGGCATTTAACTAAGTTTTTATGAGCTTTCATTTCCTGACTAAGTTCGGCGGTGATAATGCCGGTGGGGACTGCCAAAATAGAGTAACCAAACAGCATGGTGATAGATGCAATCGCTTTTCCTAGTGCGGTTTGTGGAACCAGATCGCCGTAACCCACTGTTGTAATGGTCACTATTGCCCAGTAGACACTTTGTGGAATGCTGGTAAAGCCATTCTCTGGCCCTTCTACTACAAAAATCAGTGCGCCAAAAATGGTAACCAAAATGGCCACTGCACTGAAAAAAATAAACACTTTTCGTCGTGACATCAGGATTGAACGCAACAAGATATTGGAATCTTGTAAGTATCTTACAAGTTTTAGTATGCGAAAAATCCGTAAGACACGTAGCAGTCTTATCACTCCCATATAGCTGGCAGTAGGGAAGAATAGTGTCAGATAAGTTGGCAATATTGAGAGCAAATCGACCACGCCATAAAAGCTTTTGGCATAGGCTTTTGGTTTCGGTGAGCACCACATCCGTACTAAATATTCCAGTGTGAAAAGTAGGGTAAAACTGTACTCAAGATAGCGCAGTAACGGCTTCCATTGTTGAGAAATATTAGGTAGAGAATCGAGCAAAAGTACAATTAAAGAAGCAACGATAGCGGTGATTAGAAGTAGGTCAAATGCTTTGCCGGCTGGGGTGTGCGTGCCAAAAATAACCACATAAGTTTTGTGTTTTAAGGTGTCTTTATTCATCTTTATTTCGTCGCGTTTTTTATTTCGTCGTTATCATAACCTTATCAGCAACGGGATGTTAGTGTGAGACGAGGTAACCTCGGTGGATATCAATAGAAAAGTGGCTATATTCATTATTAATGTTTCAAGTTGTTACTAAGAGCACACTTTCGCTAAAAAATCGTAAACTCATTGGTGAAGTTGCTAACAAAAGATATACTCCTTGTAGCACGTAAAATCATTTTCCGTTGTAGCTTTTTTATTCAAAGTGAAATTTTTTTACATAAATAGTATCTCGGCAAGAAATTAAACTACTGATATCACTAAAAAGAGTTTAATTGAGATAACTATATAAGTTGTTATTAAACAGTTGGTTATGCTTAATTTTAACGATTGCTTACCCCGTTAGGGGTAAATAAATTTTCAGAACTGATCTGGGTCAATATTTTTCGTGGTGTGAAATATTATACTCAGTCCTGAAAGCAATTTACTAAGTATGTAGCCTTCTTACAAAATGTGACGTAACTGTGAAAATGTCGGCAAAGTAAGAAAACAATAGCCTTACTAAAGAGTTTTTAAATTTTTAAATTATTGGAGATCAATTATGCCTGTAACTAATTTGGCTGAACTGGACGCTCTTGTTGCTCGTGTTAAAGCGGCACAAGAAGAGTTTGCAACTTTCTCTCAAGAGCAAGTTGACAAAATTTTCCGTGCAGCATCATTAGCAGCAAACCAAGCTCGTATTCCTCTTGCTCAACAAGCAGTAGCGGAATCTGGCATGGGTATTGTTGAAGACAAGGTTATCAAAAACCACTTTGCGTCTGAGTTTATTTACAACAAATACAAAGATGAAAAAACATGTGGCATCCTAGATGAAGACGAAAGCCTAGGTACAATGACTATCGCTGAACCTGTAGGTATCATCTGTGGTATTGTTCCAACAACTAACCCAACATCTACAGCTATCTTTAAGTCTCTTATCTCTCTTAAGACTCGTAACGGTATTATCTTCTCGCCACACCCACGTGCTAAAAATTCAACAAACGATGCGGCTAAACTGGTTTTAGATGCAGCGGTTGAAGCTGGTGCGCCAAAAGACATCATTGGTTGGATTGACCAACCATCTGTTGAGCTTTCTAACGCATTAATGAAACACGATGGCATTGCTCTTATCCTTGCAACTGGTGGTCCAGGCATGGTTAAAGCCGCTTACTCTTCTGGTAAGCCTGCAATCGGTGTTGGTGCTGGTAACGTTCCTGTTGTTATTGATGACACAGCAGACGTTAAACGTGCCGTTGCTTCTGTTCTTATGTCTAAAACGTTTGATAACGGTGTTGTGTGTGCTTCTGAGCAGGCAGTTATCGTTATGGATGAAGTGTATGACGAAGTGAAAGAGCGTTTTGCTTCTCACAAAGGTTATGTTCTTTCTAAAGCTGAAGCAGATAAAGTACGTAAAGTACTGCTTATCGATGGCGCACTAAACGCGAAAATCGTAGGTCAGCCAGCAACAGCTATCGCTGAAATGGCAGGTGTTAAAGTTCCTGCTGATACTAAGATCCTTGTTGGTGAAGGTCTTGGTGAAGTTTCTTACGACGATGAGTTCGCTCACGAGAAACTGTCTCCGACTCTTGGTATGTTCCGTGCGTCTTCTTTTGAAAATGCCGTTGACCAAGCTGTTACTATGGTTGAAATCGGTGGTATCGGTCACACATCTGGCCTATACACAAACCAAGACGTAAACGCTGATCGCATTCGTTACTTTGGTGACAAGCTGAAAACAGCTCGTATTTTGGTGAACATCCCTACTACTCACGGTGGTATCGGTGACCTTTACAACTTCAACGTAGCGCCTTCTCTAACGCTTGGTTGTGGTTCTTGGGGTGGTAACTCTATCTCTGAAAACGTAGGTCCTAAACACTTAATCAACAAGAAGACTGTTGCTAAGCGAGCTGAAAATATGTTGTGGCATAAACTACCTAAATCAATCTATTTCCGTCGTGGTAGCCTTCCAATCGCGCTTGGTGATTTAGAAGGTAAGAAACGCGCATTCCTAGTAACTGACCGTTTCCTATTTAACAACGGTTATGCTGACGAAATCGTAAGCTTACTTAAAGCTCAAGGAATGGAAGTTCAAACATTCTTTGATGTAGAAGCGGATCCAACACTGTCTGTTGTTGAGAAAGGTGCTGCACAAATGGCTAGCTTCCAACCAGACGTTATTCTAGCGTTGGGTGGTGGTTCTCCAATGGATGCTGCTAAGATCATGTGGGTTATGTACGAGCACCCAGAAACAGCATTTGAAGAACTAGCAATGCGCTTTATGGATATCCGTAAACGTATCTACAAGTTCCCTAAAATGGGTCAAAAAGCTGAGCTAGTATGTGTGACTACTACATCTGGTACTGGTTCTGAAGTAACGCCATTCGCGGTTGTAACTGACGACAAAACAGGTGCTAAGTACCCACTAGCAGATTACGAGTTGACGCCAAACATGGCTATCGTTGATGCTAACCTAGTAATGAACATGCCTAAGTCTCTAACTGCATTTGGTGGTTACGATGCGGTAACTCACGCATTAGAAGCTTATGTTTCTGTTCTTGCCAATGAGTACTCAGACGGCCAAGCTCTACAAGCTCTTAAGATGCTTAAAGAGTACCTACCTTCAAGCTATGCGAATGGTGCAAACGACCCAATCGCTCGTGAGAAAGTACACAACGCAGCGACAATTGCTGGTGTTGCATTTGCTAACGCATTCCTAGGTGTATGTCACTCAATGGCTCACAAAGTGGGTGCAGAGTTCCACATTCCACACGGCCTAGCAAACGCACTACTTATCGCAGACGTTGTTCGTTACAACGCGAACGATAACCCAACTAAGCAGACTGCATTCTCTCAATACGACCGTCCACAAGCACGTCGTCGTTATGCTGAAGTTGCTGATCACCTAGGCCTAAGCCAAGCTGGTGACCGTACTGCTCAGAAGATTGAACGTCTTCTATCTTGGTTGGATGAATTGAAGCAAGATCTAGACATCCCTGCATCTATCCAAGCAGCTGGTGTTGCTGAGTCTGATTTCCTTGCGAAACTAGATGATCTATCTGTTGAAGCGTTCGATGACCAATGTACTGGTGCGAACCCTCGTTACCCTCTAATCTCTGAGCTGAAAGCTGTTCTTTCTGCGGCATACTACGGTAAGCCATACGTAGAAGGTGAGACATTTGAAGGTACAACAGTAATTAAGAAAAAAGCTGACCAAAAGCCAGCGAAAAAGAAGTAA
This sequence comes from Vibrio sp. 99-8-1, assembly GCF_013114595.1. Taxonomy (GTDB): domain Bacteria; phylum Pseudomonadota; class Gammaproteobacteria; order Enterobacterales; family Vibrionaceae; genus Vibrio. The sequence goes on from NZ_VTXE01000007.1 coordinate 140,808, forward strand.
GAGTTCGTTAAAGAGAGGTTTTCGCTAGCACGTTTACCTTTATAAAGTTCTTATTTTTATAAACAACAAAGCCCTGTAGAGATACAGGGCTTTTTTTGGTTAATTGTTTTCTGTTCGCTTCTCTGCCTTAGTGGGTAAATAAAGCCAGTATCATGCTGCCATAACACGACCATTAAAATATTCGTTAGAGACGATGTACTCTGTACTGCGAATTAACTCATCTTGCAACTGTGCCCAGTGTTCAATATTGGCCTCTTCTTTACTGCTGATTGAGATTGATGGGATCACTCCGCCAACGCGTATGTTGAAAGGGTCCAACTCTTTAGCCCAACTCTTAGTGAAGCCAGATATCATCGATGAGGTGTTTTCAATACCCGCTTTGTTTTGATCATGATCGTAGGTAACAACATTAATAATGACGCCGTTTGTTTGCTTACTGCGCATATGTTCGGCACCCGCTTGTCCAATACTGAAAAACGGTGTTGCAAGGGTACTGATGGTGTTAGACAACTCTTGTTGGTTAGTGTGACTAATCAAAGATGGGAATGGCTGACTAGGCCAGTAATTCACTATGACATCGATACTGATACCAAGATCAGATTCTACTTTTCTAAACAAGCTATTGACGCTTTCAAATGAACTGTCTGCTAAAGGGTAGAGGATAAGATTATCGGGATTATCTTTGCAGCGGTTAATGGTTTGTTCAAGGGCAAATTTATCAGAGTCTGTGACGATCACCGTGGCACCTTGCGCAGAAAAATGGTGTGCCAGAGTACTTCCTAATACTGTGCCTGCTGAGGTAATTAAGATAACCGATGTCCCGATGTCCATTTCAGATGCCTTATATCATGATGAAGTTGTGTTCCTTTCTATGTGATAGTGGTAAAAATAAATACCGTACGGTGTGAAAACCATCATGAAAAAACGAATTGGCACCAATAAGATGGTTAACCTTTGCTGTAACTCACAATTGTTGTAGATCAGTGGCTTGCTGTTGCAGCCAAGCTGAGGGGAGGCGATGAGCTTAAAGTTTATGCAGTGACGTTGTGGATTTGATTTTTTCGGTTGGCAACCACCAGATCTTGATACAAATGGACAGGTTTTAATGTCTCGGTGGTTTGATTGATAAGCTGTCGTTTTGCATGGAATGAGAGGTTGCGATAGGTCTCTTCACCTAAGCCATGTGTGTTTTCTGCAATGTAGGCTAATGCGTCTGGGCGCAGGTCTGCTTGAAGCTGCGCACTTTGTATGCCGCCAGCATGGAAATGCTTGGCAATTTCTGCCGATGATGAGTAACTGGATTGATCGGATGCGAGAGGACGGGCTTGTGGAACATCAAGCTGAGATCGGAGGTCGGACTCTTCTGACGGAGCAGTATCAAATTGCTCTATCGGCGTTGTTTCTCTTACATCTTCTGAAAACATAGCCAATAACAACGAAAAATCAGCACGACGGCTCTGTTCAACAGCGGTATTAATGTCGTTACCAAAATGTAACTCATTAATGGCTGTTGATGTTGGCAGCTCTGTCGGGACGGATTGTTGAAGTTGCATGTAAGCTCCTGTATTGATGCTTATGTATCGGCACTAATGACAGGAGCTTTAATGTTTAAATGGTTTTTTTATGAGGTTGTTTTTTTAAACTGACTAAGTATGAATAACGCAGCGGCACTGACAACAACCGATGGCCCAGTTGGTGTATCAAACTGCCAAGAGAGCGCGATACCAGCAACGACCGCTATGCAACCAAATAGTGAGGCTAGAGCGGCCATTTGCTCAGGTGTGGTGGCAAATTTACGCGCACTGGCGGCGGGAATGATCAATAGTGACGTGATGATCAGTGCCCCGACAAACTTCATTCCGACCGCAATAACCGTCCCCACAAGAAGCATAAGTATGAGACGCATAAGAGAGATATTTATACCTTCAACTGCGGCAAGTTCTTCACTCACCGATGATGACAGTAGCGGTTGCCAGAACAGGTAGAGAATCAAACCTATGGCAAACACCCCCAAATAAATAAAGTAGATATCGTGAATAGAGACTGAGAGAAGGTCGCCAAATAGGTAGCTCATTAAATCGATACGGACATCGTCAAGAAAGCTAACCGCCACTAAACCAAGGGAAAGAGAGCTGTGAGCCAATATGCCCAGTAATGTATCGGTGCCGACTGATTGCTGTTTTTGCAGCGCAACTAAGATGACCGCAATGGCGAGACAGCACAGCACAAGGGCGAGATAGATATTAATATCCAGCAAAAAGCCAAGGGCTAAACCGAGTAGCGAAGCATGGGCGAGTGTATCGCCAAAGTAGGCCATTCGGCGCCAAACTACAAAAGATCCAAGTGGCCCGGCAATTAATGCGATTCCTAATCCAGCAAGCAGTGCTGGCAGTAATAACTCAATCATGATGATGGTCACCTTGGTGTGAAGAACAATCGCAATCATCGTTATCCGATGGATAACCAGAGAGATCGTGATGACCTGTATGTTGATGATGATAAAAAGCCAGCGAGTTGTTGTGCTGATGACCAAAAAGTTCGATATATGAGGGATGCTTAGCTATGGCATCGGGTTTTCCAGAGCAGCAAATATGGTGGTTAAGACAGACAACATTATCTGTTTTAGCCATCACCAAATGCAGATCATGAGAAATCATTAACACGGCACATTGAAAACGGTGCCTAATGGTATCAACTAAGTTATAGAGCTCTATCTGCCCTTGAACATCTACCCCTTGAGCGGGTTCATCTAATACCAGTAAATCAGGTCTCAACAATAGCGCTCTGGCTAATAACACTCGCTGGTTTTCTCCACCTGAGAGTCTGTGCATATCATTTTTAACCAGATGCTCTGCACCAACCAAACGTAGCGCATCGACTCTTTCTTGGCGGCTATATTTACCGGCAAGTTGTAAAAAGCGATCAACATTAAGGGGGAGAGTATCATTGAGTTTGAGTTTCTGCGGCACATAACCAATCGAGAGTGAACTCTTCTTGCTGACGGTTCCTGATGTAGGTTTTACTAAACCAATCAGTACTTTAATTAAGGTCGATTTCCCTGCACCATTTGGCCCTATAATTGTGGTGATTTCGCCACGGTTAATCTTCAGATTAACGGCGTTGAGTACATTTCTATCAACAAAGCGTACAGTAATGTCAGACATATTGACTAACTGCGGCATAAATAAATCTCATTTACAAAGTGAATTGTTATAGTATAACATTTCACTTCTGATGGAAACTGCATTTCCTTGTCATGCATATTTCTAGGTCGAGTATAAATACTGGAGTAATAAATGAAACATATAGTATGTGGTCTACTTGCTATGCTGCTTGTGTCGCCTATGGCGTCGGCAATGAATATTGTTGCAAGTATTAAACCGCTACAACTGATAGCTTTAGAAATAACGGAAGGGGTAACAACACCTGAACTGTTAATTAGTTCGACGGCTTCTCCCCATGATTACGCATTAAAACCCTCAGATGTTAAAAAAGTCATGCAAGCTGATTTAGTCATTTGGTTTGGGGCAGAGTTGGAGTCTTTTTTGCCTAAAGTTATGGCGAAACAGAATAATTCGTTGGCTCTTTCTGATGCAGATAACATTACGTTTCATTACTACTCAGATCAGGGAGAAGGGCATTCAAGCCATGGACATGATTCGCATGACGGGCATGATCATGGAGACGAAGGGCGTGACCCGCATATTTGGTTAGGGCCAAAGCAAGCGAAGCAGTCTGCGAAGGTTATTGCCGAGAAATTAGTTCAACTTGACCCAGATAACGCAGCACTGTATCAAGCAAATCTATCCTCATTTATCGCGAGCGTTGATAATAAAGTTCTGGATATCGAACATCGAGTTTCACCATATCAGTCGGTTGGATTTTTTGTTTTTCATGATGGTTATGGTTACTTTGAAAAGCAGTTTGGACTTAATAAAGTGGGTTACTTTACCCTGTCTCCAGAAAGAAAGCCGGGAGCAAAAACGCTTATTCAAATTCAGAGTGAACTAAAATCTGGCCATGCCAGTTGTGTCTTTACCGAGCCTCAGTTCAAACCCTCTATTGTTAAATCCGTCACCAGAGAAACAGATGTGGCTGTTGGTGAACTGGATCCGTTGGCGACTGATATTGATGCTGTATCCGGGGGATATGTCCTTTTTCTAGACACTCTTAGTCAACAATACATCGATTGCCTATCTGCCAAGAGCCCTTAGTTTAAAGCTGTTATAGCCAAATATGACGTTTACCAGCATAGATTCTGTTAACTCGCTAGAAAAGAGCTAAATGAAAACGATTTATAATACGGAATTTGATTCAAAACAAACCTGAATAGAGTTGAACTTGATATCATTCCTGTAATAATAATGGTTATCATTTACAGAATTAATATTAAGTAGAGGCGAGTGATGAAGCTGACGGATCTTAAAGACGGTGAAAGCGCAAAGGTGACTGCGTTTTCTGGGCTCTCTTCCGATTTAAAGAAAAAACTAATGATAATGGGTCTACTGCCTCAAACCCAGATTCGTGTAATTAGGCGTGCGCCGATGGGAGATCCGCTTCAAGTAGAAGTGAGAGGGGTCTCTTTAGCCTTACGTAAAAATATAGCGCTAGAAATTGAAGTTGAGGTTTAGTCATGCAGACGCAATATAATATTTTAACTGTTGGTAATCCAAACAGTGGTAAAACAACACTATTTAATGCGTTAACAGGGGCTAAACAGCAAGTTGGTAACTGGGTTGGTGTTACTGTTGAAAAGAAAACCGGTCGTTTTTATCACTCTGGAGACAAATTTAGTCTCACTGATCTGCCCGGCATTTATGCGCTAGATAGTGGCAATGATGCCAATAGCATCGATGAGTCTATCGCTTCTCGAGCTGTACTTACGCACCCCGCAGACTTAATCATTAACGTTGTCGACGCAAGTTGCTTAGAGCGTAGTCTTTATATGACACTGCAGCTCAGAGAGCTTGGCCGTCCGATGATTGTTGTATTGAACAAAATGGATGCGTTGAAGCGTGAGCGTCAGGTTATTGATGTTAAAGGACTGGAAGACGCTTTAGGTTGTCCAGTACTTAGCCTTTCGGCTAACGACTCTCAACAGGTAGCAAGATTTAAAGCTCGTCTACATAAAACCGTGGTTCAGGGTGTTCCTATGTCGAGCCACTCGCTTGACTATGGAACCGAGTTAGAGAGTGCAATTGCTGCGCTGAGTGGACTATGGAATGATGAAGCGGTATCTAGCCGTGCTCTAGCGATACGCGCTTTAGAGAACGATGCTTTAGTTATTAATGGCTTAGCAGAAGAGGGCAGAAACCAAGTAACTTCAACCATTGCTTCTCTGACCATAGATATTGATCTGCAAATCGCGGATACCAAATACTCCTATTTGCATGAACAGCTAAAACAGCTAAGAAAAACCGAAGGTAAACTCAGTCGCAGCTTTACCGAAAAAGCGGACCAAGTAATACTAAACAAGTGGGTGGGTATTCCTTTCTTCTTTGTTGTTATGTATTTGATGTTTATGTTCTCGATTAACATCGGTAGTGCATTTATCGACTTCTTTGATATCAGCGTAGGTGCTTTGCTGGTGGATGGAGGGCACTATTTACTGGATGACCATTTACCGGTCTGGCTAGCGACATTACTAGCCGATGGTGTTGGTGGTGGTATTCAAACGGTCGCCACTTTTATTCCGGTTATTGCGTGTCTTTATCTTTTCTTGGCGGTACTGGAAAGTTCTGGTTATATGGCAAGAGCCGCTTTTGTGCTTGATAAAGTAATGCAAAAAATTGGCCTGCCGGGCAAAGCATTTGTCCCACTAGTTCTTGGCTTTGGCTGTAATGTTCCTTCTATTATGGCGACTCGTACTCTTGATCAAGAACGAGAAAGAAAGCTAGCGGCTTCAATGGCTCCATTTATGTCCTGTGGTGCCCGCTTACCTGTGTATGCCCTTTTTGCTGCAGCATTTTTCCCAAATAGCGGACAGAATATCGTGTTCTTGCTTTATTTATTGGGGATTTTAGCCGCCGTACTAACGGGTTTAGTGTTAAAGAAAACGCTTTATCCGGGTTCTAGTGATGCGTTAATAATGGAAATGCCCGATTATGAAATTCCAACCATTCAGAATGTGCTGATCAAAACCTGGCAAAAACTGAAACGCTTTGTATTGGGTGCAGGTAAAACCATTGTTGTGGTCGTTACAATATTAAGCTTCTTCAACTCATTAGGTACAGACGGCACCTTTGGCAATGAAGATAGCGATAAATCGGTACTGTCGAGAGCAGCACAAGTTGTTACACCTATATTTGAACCTATCGGGGTTGAGCAAGAGAACTGGCCTGCGACGGTAGGTATTATTACCGGTATTTTTGCTAAAGAAGCGGTTGTCGGGACATTAAATAGCCTCTATTCCAACCCAGAGTCAGAAGAAGTAGAGTTTGACTTGGCTGCAAGCCTTGAAGAGGCCGTGGCAAGTATTTCAGATAATCTTGTTGGGCTTAGCTACAGTGACCCGTTAGGCATTGAAGTTGGTGACCTAACAGATGCATCGGCCGTTGCCGAAGAGCAGGGTGTTGACCAGAGCATATTCGGTAACCTTAAATCTCAATTTGTCTCTGCTCATGCTGCATTTGCTTATCTGATTTTCATCTTACTTTATACTCCTTGCGTTGCTGCAATGGGGGCATATGTAAAAGAGTTTGGTCGACCGTTTGCCGCCTTCATTGGCATATGGACTATGGGACTAGCGTATACCGGAGCGGCTTTCTATCATAATGTGATGCACTTTGCCGAGACTCCAACAGTGAGTGGCATTTGGATAGTCGCTATTATCGCAACTTGGATCGGAACTTATATTATGTTGAAGAGAAAAGGTGAAAAGGCGATGAAAATCGAGGTGGCGATAGCGTGATACTCTCTGAACTGAAAGCGTATATATTTGAACACGGTTGCGTGACCCAGTCGAACCTAGCTCAGCACTTTGCTCTATCAGAAGATGGTGTTGATGCCATGCTAGAGATGTGGATTAAAAAAGGTCAGCTATCGCGACTGGTTGATCTAGATAAACATAATCAGGTGAAAAGAGTCCGCTATCGGCCTGTTAAACATGACGATATACAGCTAACAACGTATTCATAGTTTACCTATCTAATTAAGCTAAAAAGCGCTTTCGATTGAAAGCGCTTTTTTTAATGGTGGCTCATTTCAGTCAGTTAGTATCTGAATTATCAGGTTGGTTACTGTGATTAGCCTGCCGCTGTAAACAGCCGTTGTTTACTCAGTTCTGCGATAATTTTATCTGCCAACTGTTGTTGAACGGCTGACTCTCTGTATTTTCCCGCAGCTTGTCCCCAAATCGGTCCCGGCCATGCTAGGTCTGATATAAATCTCGCGACATGGTGGATATGAAGTTGAGGGACAACATTACCTAGAGCGCCGAGGTTCAGTTTATCAGGCATAAACAGTGTCTCTAACATAGTGCTAATATGTTGGCTCTCAATTAGAAGTTGTTGTTGCTTCTCCATCGGAAGGTGATGAATTTCTCGAAGGTTCTCTATTTTCGGTACCAATATTACCCAAGGCACACTGTCATCTCGGCTGAGCAGTACAGTACACAAGGTAAAATCTCCCAGATGGGTGGTGTCGTTTTTGAGTTGTGGATGAAGAGTAAAGTTCACCGGCTTTGTCCCTAGCGTTGGAAATTGGATCTATTTTAGTCAATTAAGCCATCAAGTAAACGCACTCGTGCCACAAAGGTCGTTTTTATTGATTAAAGAAAGTGTTGCAGTGAATATACTCAAGTGACCTCAAGGTACTTGTTCAGCGAGAATTTATTGGCTGCTGATCAAGGCACTGATTTGAAGGCATAGTCATTCTACGGCAAGAATCAGTAACACAGAGCTGGAGCCAATAAAACTC
>NZ_VTXE01000061.1 GCF_013114595.1 Vibrio sp. 99-8-1
ACCATAGCATTGTGGACCCACCTGATTCCATGCCGAACTCAGAAGTGAAACGCAATAGCGCCGATGGTAGTGTGGGGTTTCCCCATGTGAGAGTAGGACATCGCTAGGTTCATTTTTCGAAGCCTCCCAATCGGGAGGCTTTTTTGATCTAGGCAGAAATAAGTTTTCTTTCCGCTAGTTTCCATAATGCTTTGATGAGCGGATCATTCAGTTTTGAACGATGGCAGCATATACCTAAATCAAAAGGTTCCACAGGATCCAGTTTTAACCGTTGTATTTTATCTTTAACTGGGCTGTTATTGATGACGACGTCAGGTGCTATTCCTATACCGCAACCCAAAGCAACCATGCTGGCGATTGCTTCATGTCCAGATACTTGGGCATAGATGGTTGGTTTTATTTTCATCTTTTTAAACCAATGATTCGCTCTCTCCCTCGCGGTTCCTGCTTCAGGTAGAATGAACGGTATTAGCGACCAGTTAGGCTTATCTTTCTTCAACTCTTGAGAAAAACTGCTGATCCCTATTGGTGCAATAACGGATAAGGGGATATGACCAATCACTTCGAAGGCGAGTTTTGCTGGTAAGTGATCAGGCTTGGCTGCAATCGCAATGTCAGCATCACCTTGTAATATCTTGTTTATTGCTTGTGCAGGGTCCCCAGTTGAAAGATTTATCTCTATTTGAGGGTAGGTGAGCCTAAAGTCATTTAATAGGTCTGGGAGATGGCTGTAGCTTGCAGTAACAGAGCAAAATAGGTGGATTTCTCCCTGAAGCTCTTTAGTTGCATTTGAAAGTTCTGTTCTAAAGTCGAACCACTCATTGGTAATGGAGTGAGCGACTGGTAACAGTGTTTTTCCTGCATTGGTTAGTTCAACACTTCGATTATCTCGAATTAACAATGGTTCTCCTAACTCTTCTTCCAGTTTCTGTATTTGTCTACTTAAAGCCGACGGGCTTATATGCATGGTTGCTGCGGTTTTACTGAAGCTTTTGCTGTCACAAAGGTGGATAAATAGTTGCAGGATTTTTATGTTCATAAGTCACGTTGCATTTATTGCAATAAGTTATTGTGAATATATCACTTTCCGCAAGCTAAATCCTGAATTAGTATGGGTTTATTCAGCGCATAAGCCGCTGACCAATGGACAGATTTTTTAGGAGCTTTAGTAATGACTAACTATTTCAATACGTTAAACCTGCGTGAGCAATTGGACCAATTAGGTCGTTGTCGTTTTATGGATCGCGAAGAGTTTGCAACAGAGGCGGATTACTTAAAAGGGAAGAAAGTAGTTATCGTCGGTTGTGGTGCTCAGGGTCTTAATCAGGGCTTAAACATGCGCGATTCTGGTTTGAATGTCTCTTACGCTCTACGCCAAGCAGCGATTGATGAGAAACGTCAATCATTCAAAAATGCGAGCGATAATGGTTTTGAAGTAGGCAGTTATGAAACACTAATCCCGCAAGCTGATTTGGTTGTTAACCTAACTCCAGATAAGCAGCATACCAATGTTGTTGAAACGGTAATGCCTTTAATGAAAGAGGGCGCTGCTCTTGGTTATTCTCATGGTTTCAATATTGTTGAAGAGGGCATGAAGATCCGTCAAGACCTTACTGTGGTAATGGTTGCACCTAAGTGCCCAGGAACAGAAGTTCGTGAAGAGTATAAGCGCGGATTTGGTGTACCTACATTGATAGCTGTTCACCCAGAGAATGATCCTAAAGGTGAAGGCTGGGATATTGCTAAAGCATGGGCTGCCGGAACAGGTGGTCATCGTGCTGGTTGTTTGGAATCTTCATTTGTAGCAGAAGTTAAGTCGGACTTGATGGGTGAGCAGACGATACTTTGTGGAATGCTTCAAGCGGGTTCAATTGTTTGTTATGAAAAAATGATCGCTGACGGTATTGATGCCGGTTATGCAGGTAAGCTTTTACAGTACGGTTGGGAAACCATCACTGAAGCACTAAAGTTTGGCGGTATTACTCATATGATGGATCGTCTTTCTAACCCTGCAAAAGTGAAAGCGTTTGAGCTATCTGAAGAGCTTAAAGAGCTAATGCGTCCACTTTATAACAAGCATATGGACGACATCATTGTCGGTGAGTTTTCTTGCACCATGATGGCTGATTGGGCCAACGACGATGTTAACCTATTAGGTTGGCGTGAAGAGACGGGTCAAACTGCATTTGAGAACTATCCAGAGTCGGATGTAGAGATTTCTGAGCAAGAGTATTTCGACAATGGTGTGTTGATGATTGCGATGGTTCGTGCTGGTGTAGAATTAGCATTTGAAGCAATGACTGCTTCTGGAATTATTGATGAGTCAGCTTATTATGAGTCACTACACGAGCTACCGTTGATCGCGAATACTGTTGCACGTAAACGTCTATATGAAATGAATGTGGTTATCTCTGACACTGCTGAATATGGTAACTATTTATTTGCGAATGTGGCGACACCTCTTTTACGAGAGAAGTTTATGCCTAATGTTTCAACTGACGTTATTGGTAAAGGCTTGGCAGAGAGTTCTAATCAAGTAGATAACGCCACATTGATTGAAGTGAATGATGCTATTCGTAACCACCCGGTAGAGTATATTGGTGAAGAGTTGCGTGGCTATATGACGGATATGAAGCGCATTGCCGTAGGCGGTTAATTCGTTTTAGTCGGATAGATAAAAATAAAGGCTTGGTGTGAAAACCAAGCCTTTTTTATACCGTTTACATTGTTAAAAATAGAGTCTTTCCAGAGCATGAAGCAAAGTGAGTCGGACGACTTATTTTTCTGACAGCTTCTGCTCAAGGTCTGTTAGCTTCTGTTCCATTTCTGTCAGTTTTTGACGAGTTCTAAGTAGGACTTGTGTTTGAACGTCAAACTCTTCTCGACTAACAACATCCAGCTTATTTAATTGGCCTTGAATAACTTGACGAACTTTTTGATCGACATCAGCCCCCAACTCTTTTACCGGTGCCGGCATTGATTCATGAATCTGTTTTGCAATTTGTTCTAGCTTCTTTGGGTCAAACATTGGTGGTTAACTCCTTACAATTTGCGCTTATTTTATGCAATCTAATCTGTGTTGTCGCTATATTGATGACAAAAAATTATTGATGACAAAAATTTGAGATTAACCATTGGCATTTATAGATATCGCTAATTAAGTGCAATAGATATAAAAAAGGCTACCGAAGTAGCCTTAAAAATTATTCTGTTTTCATATCAGTTATTCGAGAACAGATTGTTTCGCCATCTCTTTCTCTTGAGCGTCAGCCTTGTTAATTAGTGCAAGCTCTTCTAACTCATCATCCTCAAGGAAAACAGGAAGTGGTTTGTGGTTTTCTGCCAGATAGGTGTAGATAACTGGTAGTACAAACAGAGTAAATAGAGTACCAATCGCAAGACCCGCAACGATAACAATACCAATACTAAAGCGCTGAGCAGCACCTGCGCCAGTGGCGTACATTAATGGTATTAAACCCGCTATCATCGCAGCTGTTGTCATCAATATTGGACGAAGACGCACTTTAGCCGCTTCCATGACCGCTTCCATACGGTTTTTCTGGTTGTGAAGTTGCTCTTCTTTCGCTACCTCACAAATCAAAATACCGTGTTTAGTGATTAAGCCAACAAGGGTGATCAAACCAACCTGTGAGTAGATGTTCATACTCGCAGCGCCCCAAGCTAGCGCAATTAAAGCACCACATATTGCAAGAGGGACCGATACCATAATAACCAATGGATCTCTTACCGATTCAAATTGAATGGCCAGAACAAGGAAAATAATGGCAAGCGCTAAGCCGAAGGTGGTGTATAGCGAATTTCCTTCTGTAACATACTGTCTCGCTTCACCCATGTAATCATAGCTGTATCCAGAAGGCAGCATATCCTGTGCGAACTGTTCAAATTGCGCGATAGCATCACCCATGGCAACACCCGGGCTTGGTACTGCACCAATCGTGGCTGAGTTAAGCTGATTGAAGTGCGGTAGAGCTCTAGGCTCAGCAACAACATCAATCGAAATTAAACTGCCAAGTGGGACAGGATTACCGTTAGATGAACGAACATAATAGTTATTCATTGATTCAGGGTTTAAACGATACTTTCTTTCTACCTGAGGAATAACTTCGTAAGAGCGCCCATTAAAGTCAATGCGGTTAACATAACCATCAGCCATCATCGTACTTAATGTACTACCAATGTCTTTCATAGTGACGCCATAAGAACCGGCTTTGTCTTTATCTATATTGATCTTCATTGTTGCTGAATCATAGTTCAGATCAATATTTGAATAGACAAAATATGGGCTAGTAGAGGTCGCTACAAGGACATCTGAAGCAATTTGAAATAAGCTTTCGAAGTTATTCGGGGTCGTGATAACAAACTGAATCGGTAGACCAGAACCCGCGCCAGGCAGTTCTGGCATCTGGAATGCCGTTACAGCCATACCAGGAATATCTTTAACCAATTGACCTACACGTCCCGTTACATCAGCTTGGCTTGCTTCACGCTCACTCCATGGCACCATTGTCGCGATCCCAAATGCTTGGTTAGAGCTTGGAACACCAACAAATACTTGAGCATATTTAAGCTCTGGTTGGTCTGTTAGCACCGTATTGACATCATTCATGGTGTTTTGTAGGTAGTCTAGGTTTGCATTAGACGGACCTGTACCCATAAGCATAACCACACCTTTATCTTCTGAAGGTGCAAGTTCACTAGGAATGAATTTAAACAGCAAAGGTAAGCTGGCAAATACAATTACGGCAAATGCAATAATGACCGGACGGCGCGTCATAACGACAGATAGAATTTTTGCGTAACGATTGGTCATTCTATCGAGAACGTTATGTACTGCTTTCTCAAAACGGTTTGGTTCTGCGTGAGCAAGAAGCATCTTAGAGCACATCATTGGTGACAATGTGAGTGCGATAATGCCTGATACAAATACGGAGCCAGCCAGAGTTAGAGCAAATTCCTTAAAGAGCGAGCCTGTAATACCACCCATCATTGCAATTGGTGCATATACGGCTCCTAGTGTTAAGGTCATTGCGATGACCGGAACAGCAATTTCTCGTGTACCTATAATGGCCGCACGGAATGGTGACTCTCCTAGCTTAATATGACGGTCAACGTTTTCTAGCACCACAATTGCGTCATCAACAACCAGACCGATGGCCAATACCATTGCCAACAGCGTCATTAAGTTCCATGAGAAACCCAGTCCCTGCATGACCATCGCAACACCAATCAGAGAGAGAGGTATAGTGATAATCGGGATAAGTACCGCTCTAAATGAACCTAAGAAGATCGTAATAACCACCAATACAATAAGTGCTGCTTCAATGATGGTTTTAATTACCTCTTGTATCGACTCATTAATGGCTTCTGTTGAGTCATACATGACGTTCATTTTGATATTGGCAGGAATGTTTTTCTCTAGCTCAGGTAATAGCTTAAGAACATCTTGGGCAATATTTATCGGGTTTGCACTTGGCGCAGCATTGACGGCTACAACCACTGCTTCTTGGCCATTGGCACTGGCACGGAATGCATCATGGCTTTTTTCTAAGGTTACTTTTGCAATATCAGATAGACGGATAAGATCGCCGTTTTTATCTTTTATTACTAAGCGTTCCAGCTCTTCAACATTTGATATTTGTGTATCGGCACTGCCATTATAGAGAACAAACTCACCAATAGACTGGCCCGTGGCGGACTGGAAGTTGTTCGCTTGAAGTACACCCATAACATCGGTAGCGGTTAGGTTTAATCCTGCCATTTTTGCTGGATCGAGCCAAATACGCATTGCGTATTTCGAGCCACCATAGATGTCTATTTTAGATACGCCATTTACAGTAAATAACTGTGGGTTGATTACACGTTCTAAATAGTCAGTTACCTGACTTGATGCTAACTCATCACTAATAAAGCCAAGATACAATACAGCAGTCGTTGAGCCCGTTGACATCGTCACGGTTGGATCTTCTGCTTCACTTGGTAGCTGAGAACGAACAGAGTTCGTTTTCGCTAGAATGTCAGAAAGTGCCGCATTTGGATCGGTATTTAATTTCATGTTCACGGTAATAGTCGAACGACCAAGTACCGATTGGGAAGTCATGTAATCAATATTGTCGGCTTGAGCAACCGCTTGTTCCAGAGGCTGAGTGATAAAGCCCTGAATTAAGTCGGCACTGGCCCCATAATATCCTGTGGTTACGGTCACAACCGTGTTGGTCATTTCTGGGTATTCGCGTACTTGCATTTTGAACAGTGCTTGAAAGCCAAGCAACGCGATCAAAAAGCTAATAGATACCGCCAGAACAGGACGTTTTATAAATACATCAGTAAAGCGCATAGTCTCTCCAATTACAGCATTGGTGTTTCTTCAGGCGGTGTAATTGCATCACTTTCTACAATTTTCACTTTGGCATTATTACTTAGGCGAACTTGACCAGAGGTTACAATCTGATCGCCAGATTTAACGCCTTTAAGGATATGAGCAATAGAACCACTGCGCTCTCCTACAGTAATCACTTCTTGCTTAACACGCTTTTCGCCATCAATGTCTGATACTAGGTATACACTGTCGCCATATAAGGTGAAGGTAATAGCGGTCTGAGGCAGTACGACTTGATCAGCAATTGTTGGCAAGATAATGTTTGCACGAGCAAACATACCACTACGTAGTTTTCCACCATTGTTTGGGATATCAGCTTGAACCTGAACCAAACCACTTTGGTAGTCTACTGCTGGTTCGATTGCTGAGATCGATGCTTCAAACGTATCTTCAGGGTATGAGTCAACTTTAATGTTCACTTTTTGATCGATGTGAATGAGCGATATGTCCGTTTGAGGGACGGTAAAGCGAAGACGCATAACGCTGGTGTCTTCTAAACGAACAATTTTAGTTCCTGCTTGTAGGTACTGTCCTAAGTAAACATCTCGAATACCGACAACACCATCAAAAGGTGCTTCGATTTCACGGCGATCGATAGAGGCCATTAAACTTTGAATATCTGCTTTAAGAGAGAAGTAAGAGGCCTCTGCATCGTCATAAGCTTCACGAGATATCGAGCCTTTTTTCAATAAGCCTTTATAACGCTTGTACTTTGATTCTGCTGCTGGAAGCTTAGCTTGAGAGCTAGCTAAGTTTGCACGTTCTACCGCGGTATCTAGTACAACAAGCATGTCGCCTGATTTAACAGTATCACCTGATTCAAATTTGATATTGTCGATTACACCATTGGACTCCGCCGTCAGCGTAACCCCTAGATAGGGTTCGATAAAGCCAATAGCATGGATTGTTGGTTTCCAGTCTACCGATTCAACATCGACAACGGTAACAGGGAAAACAGGTTCTGGCATGTTTGCCATATACTCAGCTATTTTTTTCTGCTTAAACAGGTTAAAGCCGATCACGCTACCAAACAGTAATACTGCGATAAGTAGCATAAAAAAAGTCCACTTTTTCATTCTTATTAGAACTCCAAATTTAGTGTTGAATTATGGCATCCCAGCTGGCTTCAATCGCTTGTTCTATTGCGTTTGAATCCATCTGAATGCATCTATTTTTTTGTTTCCTAGCCAGAGCAATACTTGAGTCAAGGCTGACGCTAAATAGGATGTAGCCTTCTAATGGCTTAAACAACCCTTGTGCTTTCCCTGTCTCAAATAAATCTACTACTTTGTAAAACATCTCTTTTTCGAGTTGAAAAATTTTACTTTCATTAGTGTAGTCAAATTGTTCATAAAGAAAGTGACTCTTTACCGCTGATTCGGTGCTATTTAAGTTCCAAATATTCAGCCAGATAGTACGATATTGTTCTTTTAAGGACATATCATCAGTTAGATTCGATTGAATATAGTCTGCTGCCCGTTGAGAAACATATAAACGAGTCTCTTCAATTAGATGATGTTTATCTTCAAAATAGCGATAAATAGTTCCAGCTGCGACATCCGCTTCTTTGGCAAGCTTCTTCATGGATAAGCCTTGAAAACCATCTTTTGCCAATAATTTTTCGGTGGCATCAAGAATTCGCGTTCGCTTATCTTCAATTGGTTCTGACATTATTGCTCCCAATAAAAATGAATGAACGTTCATTCATTTTTATATTATACATTTGTATATTTAAACGAACACCATTTTTTATCATTAATTTATTGAGGTTATTCTTACGTAGCTTTCGGCTCCTTTGATGATTATTATAGTCAAAAGTTCAAGCACTCATTTAGGTTAAAAATAGTGAAGTTAAATCCCAGCCAAGACCAAGCGGTGAAATATGTGTCCGGACCCTGTTTAGTATTAGCAGGTGCCGGCTCAGGAAAGACGCGTGTTATCACCAATAAGATTGCTTATTTGGTTGAGGTATGTGGCTATAAGGCTCGCAATATTGCTGCGGTGACCTTTACTAACAAAGCGGCTCGAGAAATGAAAGAGCGGGTCGGTCAAACGTTAGGAAAGAAAGAAGCAAAAGGATTGATGATTTCTACTTTTCATACCTTAGGACTCAATATTATTCGTCGAGAGTATAAAGTCCTTGGTTTGAAGGCTGGATTCTCTTTATTCGATGACCAAGACCAAATGGCGCTGTTAAAAGAGCTGACAGAAGAGCAGTTGGATGGCGATAAGGACCTACTTCGTTCCTTATTAAGTGCCATTTCTAACTGGAAGAATGACATGTTAACCCCTGAACAAGTTAAGGGAAGGGCGCGCTCAGAACAAGAACAGTTATTTGCTTTCTGCTTTGAGGTGTATCAAAAGCAGATGAGAGCGTATAACGCATTGGATTTTGATGATTTAATTTCGTTACCGGTGCAACTGCTTAAAAGTAATACGGAAGTAAGAGAGCGCTGGCAGGCGAAAATACGCTATCTACTTGTGGACGAATATCAAGACACAAATACCAGCCAATATGATTTGGTTAAGCTGCTTGTCGGAGAACGAGGTCGTTTAACTGTGGTAGGAGATGATGATCAGTCTATCTACTCCTGGCGTGGGGCGAAGCCGCAGAATTTGGTGTTGTTGAATCAAGATTACCCAAATTTGAACGTCATTAAGATGGAGCAAAACTATCGCTCTACCAGCAGAATATTGCGAGCGGCAAACATCTTAATTGCTAATAATCCCCATGTTTTCGAGAAAAAACTCTTTTCTGAGTTACCTGATGGTGAAAAGCTGAAAGTATTGGTGGCTAACAATGAAGAGCATGAAGCAGAGCGAATCACCGGTGAACTGATTGCACATCGATTCCTTAATCGTACTGAATATAAAGATTACGCCATATTGTATCGTGGTAACCATCAATCTAGGTTGATAGAAAAATCTTTGATGCAAAATAGAATTCCTTATCGTATTTCTGGTGGAACTTCCTTTTTTGCCCGCGCTGAAATTAAAGACATTATGGCTTACCTTCGTGTGCTGGTTAATCCCGATGATGATAATGCCTTTATTCGAATAGTGAATACGCCTAGACGAGAGATTGGGCCTGTGACATTAGAGAAACTGGGTAGCTATGCAAACATGCGAGGAAAAAGCTTATTTGAGGCCAGTTTTGAAATGGGCCTTGAACAGACTCTTTCCGGTCGAGGACTAGAAGTCTTACGAAAATTTACCGCTTGGATTGTGGCTATATCTGATAATGCGGAAAGAGGTAATACTGTTGAAGCGGTTCGTTCTCTGGTTCGTGATATTAACTATGAAGATTGGTTATATGAAACATCTTCAAGTGCAAAAGCGGCTGAGATGCGCATGAAGAATGTGTCGGATCTTTATAGTTGGATTGTTGCGGATCTAGAAGGTGATAACTATGACCAAGAAGAAAAAACCTTAAAAGAAGTTGTGCAGAGACTAACATTACGCGACATGATGGAAAGAGGTGAAGATGAAAGTGATGCAGACCAAGTACAGCTAATGACTCTACACGCGTCGAAAGGACTCGAGTTTCCTTATGTTTATTTAATGGGTGCAGAAGAGGGGGTATTACCTCACCAGACCAGCATTGATGAAGAAAATGTCGATGAAGAGCGCCGTTTAGCTTATGTTGGTATTACTCGAGCGCAAAAAGAGCTTACTTTTACTCTCTGTAAAGAGAGAAGACAGTTTGGTGAATTGTTAAAGCCACAACATAGCCGTTTTTTAGATGAGTTACCTTTTGATGATGTGGACTGGGAGAGTGTTAAGAAACCGGTGAGTCAAGAGGAAAGAATGGAGAAAGGACAGGCTCATATTGCGAACTTAAAAGCGATGTTTAAAAAATAGTCGCTAATGAAAACTGCATACAAAAAGGCCGTGGTTTTAGATAGAGCCATGGCCTTTGTTATTGTGTAGGGTTATAAACCTTCAATCATATGATTGATTACTGCAACAATCTCGTCATCGCTACAATCCATACATGTTCCTTTTGCCGGCATGGCATTGAAACCTTTGATAGCGTGGTCCGTCATTACGTCCATGCCTTGTGCAATACGAGGTGCCCACTGTTCCGCATTACCTTTAATTGGTGCGCCTGAGACGCCAGTGCCGTGGCAAGCCACACAGTATGTACCGTATGTGCTTTCTGCTGTTCTAGGACCTTTTGGCTTTTCTACCACAGGCTCTGCACCAACGAGATAGACATCACCAACAGGTTTAATACGTTCAGCGATATCATTGTATTCCTTTTCACTGACACTGCTGGCTAGCGAATATGCGGAAAAAGTTAGAGTGGCGATTAGCACGCCAAGGATTCTTGAGGACATATTTTTAGCTCACTTTACTATTATCTTTTTTATTGGGCGATACACCGCAAATATTGTTATAGTGTTTTCATTGATTATATCTTTTGAAAACACGATGTTAATCGGGTGTAAATTTTGAGTGATTATATCCTGTTAATTTGTTGCAATAAACATTCAGATTGAAATGATCAGTGCTTTATCACATCTTAACTGCTGAAAAAGACAACAATTAATAAAAAAACTGCAAAAAAAACTAGACGGAGTATGGCGATATACGTATTATTCCACTCCGCCGATAGGGCATGCGCCCGTAGCTCAGCTGGATAGAGCGTTGGCCTCCGGAGCCAAAGGTCGAAGGTTCGAATCCTTTCGGGCGCGCCATTTCCGGAAGTATTTAAGTTAGTATTGTCGGCAGACATAGTGGTGGCTATAGCTCAGTTGGTAGAGCCCCGGATTGTGATTCCGGTTGTCGCGAGTTCAAGTCTCGTTAGCCACCCCATTTATTTAGGTAGCATTCGCTTCC
>NZ_VTXE01000062.1 GCF_013114595.1 Vibrio sp. 99-8-1
GGCGTGTTGATGTGCTCCCAAAGGGCGAGTTTTATTGGCTCCTGCTCTGTGTTACTGATTCTTGCCGTAGAATGACTATGCCTTCAAATCAGTGCCTTGATCAGAAGCCAATAAATTCTCGCTGAACAAGTTACTTGAGTATACATGTTATGGGTTACAAGTATCATTATCATTACTAACCGGAGGGTTTGTATCTAAACTCGCCTCTGTATCGCCACATATTCGATCAATACGCCCATCAAAATACTCAATCCCTCGGGCCCACTGACCATTCTCATCATGCACATCTTTTACAAGATAGTTTGTTGCTTGGGTATAATCATATCGTGCTCTTGCCCATGCAGAAGCACCGTGACCTTCTTCACTATAAAAATCGACATCAATAAATGAGAGGGAGTTTAGTACCGTATGCGAGATGTTATCTGGGTTATTTCCCAAAGTGAAATGTCCAGAGTACTGAGGGTGAAACCCACCATTCGGATACATTAATCGAGTTTTATTGGTTAAAATATTTCCATTGCGAAGACGTACCCCAAGCACTTGCCTTGATGGATTGGATGCTAATGTCACTGTCTTACACTCATCCATATCGGCAATAGCTGCTGAAGAAGCGTGATTCTCGATATTGTAGATAACCCCACTGCCAACTTGCTTATAATTTTCTAAATACACGCATGTGTATGTGTTGCTATCGGTCGTTCTGTCATCCAGCAAATAGCTAGACTCAAGTTTGATGGTTTTATCGTGATTGTAAATATAGCGCATGATCTCATGGGTTTCCGTGGTAATCACGTTTGTTAAATCATCACTATTCACATGATCATACTTTCTTATATAGCCATCTTCCGTGGTAATGTGCTGATAACGAATAGTATCTCCATCATCTTCAAAGTAACTTACCCGTACATAAGTTGCGTCTGGGTTTCCTGCTTTTAACGTGGTTTCATTTTCAAAAGCAACTTTAAGTTTACTCACGGTCTCTTTCGCTTTCGTATGTAACGCATTGTTGCCCGATGCCACGTAGTCAGAGTATAAGTTCAACGAACTGACGGCGTATTTTTCCATCACCTTATCTTCTTCTTTGGCCACTAGCTGTTTGAGTTCCTCTACCTTCGATTCATCTGATACCAGCTCTGAACACCCCATTTCTAAGCCATCTAGATGTAAATTACTGTTTGCACCATTCCAAACTTCCGTTGTGATTGGAGTGACATATACCTCAGATGTTGAATTCTTAAAAGAGAGCGGGGGAAAGGTCATTTTGTAAGGTTCGGTCACTGGTGTATTTGGGGTGTCACTATCGATCGCGCCAACAGGAACTACCGCGACATACGGTACATGCTTCCAGCATGGCTGAGCACTAATCGTCTCTTTGGTAAACTCAAATGATCCATTTGCCCCTGTTGTCGTTGAAGGCTCTCCAGCATCATGCTGAGAGTTGAAGTTGAGATCCATAAATATCTTGGCTCCGGTAATATAGCCATCGATAAGTTTCCCTGTCACTTTTTGATCGGTTGCACTGTCTGCACTATCTCCGCCACACCCGAATAAACTAGTGCAGCTTAACCATGCCACTATAATTTTGTTTAATGGGATATTCATAACTACCTCGACTTGTTACTGCTTTTAACGTTATTTTCTTAAGGTAAAGTTATGTTTGAGGTGCTTTTTTTTCATCACCCGTATGGGTGAAAATGACAAATTCAGTAGTAAAAAGCAGTGATGTCTGATTGGATTTATTAGGCTGTTAGAGGGATACAATAAGCTCAAGCAAACAGGACACACAGCAATAAGCATCTCATGTTTACAACTCGTTGAGCATTTGGAACATCATGATCCCATCGCTAAGCAAACCATTAAGAGCAGACTGCATGCTATGTCGTTCAAAACAACTGACTGATTTGATGCTTCTCACCAGACAAATAACAACAATGAGTAAATAATT
The DNA here is from genome assembly GCF_013114595.1 of Vibrio sp. 99-8-1. Taxonomy (GTDB): domain Bacteria; phylum Pseudomonadota; class Gammaproteobacteria; order Enterobacterales; family Vibrionaceae; genus Vibrio. Next base: position 1,946 of record NZ_VTXE01000062.1, read on the forward strand.
ACTCACACAATTCAATCGAAGTTTCGGTTTAAGAGTCGGCATACTCCCCTCCCCCAGTTTATTAAGTTCTCTAATGAGCGGAGCGGAACGAAAACTGAATAAAGTTCACTATTGCCAACAAAAGAAAGGCAGATTCATCATTCTTCACCTTTGCTAGCCACATGCGTTTCTAGGTAGGTGATACAGGCACAGCGCAATAGAGATGTGAAGTTTCTCATATCTAAATTATTGTCTAGCGCTTCTATATACAGCTTAGATATAAATAAACCAATTGTTTTTCCTTGAGAATGAGATAACTGGTTTAGTATGTCCCAAAATATGTTCTCCAGACGAATGCTGGTAACTTGGCCACAAATTCGAACAGATCGAGTTGTTTTACAGTAGATGGAAGGATTACCTCCAAATAAAAATAAACACATAATAATCATCCTTCTCAGTAGCTTGAGACATGGAATATACCGAACAGCTTTCTCAAATTGAATGATTTAAAAAACAATAAAAATAATAAAACGCACTAGTTATTATACGAAATATAGATAAAACATTTATAATTTATTAGTCAACTTCATATACATCTTTTAATATCAACATTTTCAATTTTGACATTCCCTGCAAAGAAGAAGATACCCCACTTGTACCAAAACCACTCATTTTATGTCCACAAAACGGTATTTCGAAACTTCGATGGAGACTTGCCCCATTAACAACAAACACACCAGACTCTATTCTCTTTGAATAGCTGATGGCTTTTTTGTAATCTTCGGTAAAAACAGAAGCGCTTAATGCGTATATTGAAGAGTTGGCAATATTGATGGCATCTTCTTCATTATCAAATGGAATAATCGCGACAATTGGCCCCAGTATTTCCATGTCGGATGCCACATCTGCCGTTGATGGAATGTTGGTTATTATCGTCGGAGTGTAACGAGAGCCAAACCGTCGGCCACCATACACAAGCTTTCCTCCCTGACTTAAGGTGAGTTTAACCTGTCGCTCCACTTCTCTTGCCGCTTCTTGGCTTATTAAACAACCGATGTTTGTTAATTGATCCTGAGGGGAGCCGTAACGTAACTTGTCCAGTTGCTCAACGCTTTTATCAACAAAGCGTTGAATTTGAGAGCTGTGAATAATAAAACGTTTGCTGGCTGAGCAGACTTGACCAGTATTGTACATACGCCCCTGTATCATCTCTTTAACAGCGAGATCCGTATCAGCATCCTCACAAACAATAAATGCATCATTGCCACCAAGCTCAAGAGAAACTTGTGCAAGACGATCACTACAACTTTTCGCCACCTTTAAACCTACTCGTGTCGAACCAGTAAAGGAAACCATTTTGATATCGGGATGACGCGTCAGTATCGGTCCTAGTTCTTCACCGTGACCTATCACAACTTGGATAACACTTTGTGGGACACCCGCCTGTTTTAATAAGCCGACTAATTCTCGAACAGCTAATGGTGTTTCAATTGATGGTAAAACAATCACTGCGTTCCCCATCATCAATGCCGGTGCGACTTTTTGGCAAAATAGATCACAAGGAAAGTTAAACGGTAAAATGCAGGCAATAACCCCAAGAGGCTCCCGCGCAGATATCTGAATATTTGCTTGCTGGCCAGCTTCACTTTCGCCAGGAAACGATAAATTATTAAGGTGTTTGGCTTTTTCGATAAATGCGAGAAAGCCAATAATAATATTGTTTATCTCTTTTATCGCTTCAGAAATAGGTTTCCCTGACTCTTGAGAAAGTAGCGAACCAAGAGCACTTTTATTTATTTTCACTAACTCGACAAATTTATATAATATTTTCGCTCTGTCATTGAGCAGCTTTGCTGACCACTCTTGCTGTCCTAAAACGGCATTATGGATACAACGTATAACATCAACCTCTTTAGTTTTCTTTATTTCCTTTACCAGTTCATTGTCATAGGGGTTCACTACTCTTAAATAATTTTCACTTGCCATTTATTATCCCAACATAAGTCGCCGTCATTAAACAGCTGCCATTAAAAAATGGAGCAAATACATTCCATAAAAATCATTTTTAATTTATTTTAATATTTTTATTTATAAGCCAAACAATTAATTTCAGCTTGATATTTTATTATTTAAACAAGAAGAATTTAGAACGATGTAGTAGTTATATATGATCTTTTATTGCTGTGATTTCTGCCAATTAATAAATAAACTTAGTGAAACAGAAAGAGGCCACAAGGCTTACATGTCACGTTATGACCTTTTATCCACATCATCTGTTACCTACATGACTTAAAGAAGTAAAGTTTAAAGGAGCGTATTAACACGCTCCTAAACGGTATCAGTAACTTAGCTAGAACACTGTTTCTTAGATCACTCGGGATAGATTAGTTTTCGGAACTCATCAAATGGCACCGGACGGCTAAATAGATAACCTTGAGCCGCCTGACAATGATTCTCTCGCAAAAAGTGCTGCTGTTCCTCATTCTCCACTCCTTCCGCAATCACTCCCAGTTTTAAACCTTTAGCCATAGCAAGAACGGCCAATACTATCGCACGATTGCTTTCAGATCCCGTTAACTCTTTGATAAAAGAACGGTCGATCTTTAAATGATCGATAGGTAATTTTTGCAAATACGAGAGAGAGCTATAGCCAGTACCAAAGTCATCGATGGCAACGCTAATTCCTAACTTTCTCACCTCTTCTAAAAAGAAGCGTATTTTATCAAAGTCATCCACCAGCACCCCTTCCGTCAACTCTAGTTCTAAGAACGAGGCATCAATATTATTCGCTTGTACGCTTTCGCGAATAAAATCTAGTAAGTTGCTATCACTCACCTGTGCAGGTGATAAGTTAACCGATAATTTGATCTCTAAGTTCTGTTTATGAAGTTCCGCCAATAGCTTACTTGCTTGCTGAATAACCCACTGGCCAATAGCCAGTATCAAGCCTGTTTGCTCTGCAATTGGGATAAATTCATCAGGAGAGACGACACCATAAGAAGGACGAAGCCAACGTATCAGAGCCTCAGCTTTAACAATTTTACGCGTCTCTAAGTCCAGTACTGGCTGCAAGTAAAGCTCAAACTGCTGCTCTTTAATTGCTTCTCTCAATGCCGCTTCCAACTCGTTTCGTTGACGTAACTGCTCTTTGAGTTCGGCAGAATAAAACTGAACGGCTCTTTTGCTCTCTCTTTTTACAGTAAATGCCGCAAGATCAGCATATTTCATTAGATCTTCGGCACTTTCACTATCAAGAGGAAAATGAGCAACACCAATGTTAATTTCAACATTACAACGATATTGCGACAACACTTGAAATGGTTCATTGACCGCTTCAACCAAGCGTTCACTCACCAGAGCACAAGCAAGCTCATCATCGTGATGAAATATAGCGGAAAACTCATTTCCACCAATCCGAGCAAGTAGGTTATCACTCCCTAAAATAGGTTGCATACGAGCAACAATGTCTTTAAGGATTTGATCGCCAGCAGAGTAGCCATAGGTTTCGTTAATGCGTTTCAGATGTTTTACGTCAATCTGTAACACATAAAAATCCCTATTAAGCTCAATCGCATTTTGTAGGCACTGCCAAAAATATTGTCTGTTCGGTAATCCGGTTAACACATCAAAATAGGTGAGTTTTTCATTGCTTTGTTGCAGGTACTTTTCTCGGCTTACATCAGTGACTAAAAATACCCAGTAGTTCACAGCATCTTTATCGGTGACAGGGCAGATAGTGACTTGTAACCATCGGCTCAGTTCTGGCGGTTTTAACCAATAAACTTCACCACTCCATCGGCTTGAGGTATCAAATACTCGTTGAAGTTCAGGAGATTGACGTCGGCATAATTCCAATAACATTTTCGCAGGATTGCCACTTTTTGGTTTTGCCGCATCAAACAAGTAGTAGAGGGCAGGGTTTTGCTCTATTGCGTGCATGTCTTTGTCAAAGATAGCGATACCAAAATCTGCACTTTCTATCACATCCTTTACCGGCAACTTCACATCACTAAGCTGTTGGTTACATACCGTTAATTCTTCTATTCTTGACCGAATTAACTCATGCTGTTCCAAAATAGTGTCGTTAGATATCAGTAACTCTCGAGCGATTTGTAGGGTATTTTGTCGACGGTTATATTCATTTTCTAAATTAAAAATAACCAAAAAGTGCTCACCATTACGACTAATAGCAGAGGCTTCAAGTCGCAACAATTGATTGTCTATCTGTTCACTCCAAATGCCTGAGTTTATCTTTCCCTCGACTCCTTGGTTCCAAAACTCAACAGCATCATAAAGAAAGTCCACTAAGTAGGCAGGTTCTTGCTGAAAGGTAAATGTTTGATCAAGTTGCAAATGCTGATTAGGAAACAGTGAATAGAGCCAGTTTTCATTGGCATAGAGTAATTTATAACGCCCTTCACTCAATCGCTGTACAACCGAGCAATCAAGTATTCCCATATCCTCAAGAAAAGACGCTAACATATCAACCTACCTGTTGATTAACTGTAAATTCCGCTACGCGAAAAAATAACTCTTCAACACCTGCACCTGTTTTTGCGCTGGTTTGGTATTGCTCTCTAAACATTGTGTGCAGTTCACTATGCTCTGCAATGTCCCATGTTTGTGCCATTGGCAAATCACACTTGTTGATAACAAGTGTGATAGGAATATTACCCGCCGCTCGAACCAAGCGGCATATTTCTAGTCCGTCTAATAGTGATTGAGGTCGAGTTTGATCAACGACAACAATAGCCGCAGCCGCCCCTCGCAGAAACTTAGCGTTAAATCCCGCATAGCGATCAACACCTTCAATATCCCACAACATGAGCAGCACTTCTTGGTCATCAAGGCTTACGCATTTCTTGTCTATTTTAACCCCTATGCTGGTGAGATATTTTTCTGAAAAAATACCTTCTACATATTGTTTAACTAGACTGGTTTTACCTACACCTGAACCACCTAACATGCATATTTTTTTTTGTATCATCTAATTTTGCACTCTCTCCGAACTTTCAGGTAAAAACTTAATTACCCCAAACGCTACACGTCGAGCACCGTAACTTGAATCTAAAATCCCTAAGCCAACGGATCTCACTATATTTGGATCAACACCTTGTTCTATTAACTTGTCTCTCACCACATCAGCACGTTTTTTACTCAATATTTGATTATAGCCCTTGGTGCCGAGAGGATCGCTAATTCCCATAATTACTATCTGTATACTTTGCTTTAACTTGGATGACATCTCTGTCACGGAAATCACTGTCCCACTTAAACTTTCTAACGCCCGCACTCCTTGCTCGTTCAAACTACTCTGGTCGTTCTCAAAATGAATGCTCACGCCTTCAATTGTGGTAATTAGTTGGTCGAATAAAAACTGATCTAACAAGCCACCATTTATGCTGTGCTGACTCACCGTGACTTGCTGCAATATCTTCGCCATTTCAGGGCTGTCTGGTAATCTATCTATCCGCTTTTGAATTAACCGATAGCGTTGAGGTGACAGCTCTCCAACAAGCTGAGTGTTAGATGATTCATAGGTCAACTCTGGAAAGTCGTTTAATATTGCATTAATTCGGCGTTGCAGTAATTCAGGCTCTAATGACTGAAATGGCTGTTCATTGATCTGCCATGGAACATCAACTGAGGCAGTCTCACCAATCCAGCTAGTCACAGGTTGAGCAATGGGATCTCTTAACACATCAACGCATATTTCATTTTCACAACGTTCAGCATTGAGTAACACGATACCAGCCGCAGGCGGCAACTGGCTGACTTGCCATGCGTAGTAATCTAACTGCCAACGTTCATATAAATAATAGCCGATAAATGAGAATAGACCGAAAAGCAAAACTAACGCCAACCAAGGTCTCTTCTTAACCACATCTTCTTGCTGCTTTTGCTGGGAAAGCAAACAGTCTGTTAGTTGTTGTTCGGTATTATCAAATGGCGCTGAGTTTCCATCGTATGTCTCAAGTTCATCACCATAAATTCGGTGAATATCCTCTAAGGTTAACTGTAGCTGCTCACCTAAGTGAGAAGGAACGGTTCCTGACACTGATACTGCGGCGACAAGTATGGCCCTTGGTCCACGCTTTATCAGCAGTGTAAAGTCATCTGTTTTGATCTCGTCTAAGCTTTGCTCACTGCTATCGTCTTGCTGTGAAAAAGAGTCGGAAACAAAGTCATTTATGGCGGTAAGCATCGCCGAGACCATGTCGGCATCGGTGGTTTGAGTTTTATCTTTTACTACCGTATTCAGTAGTAAGCCAGTGTCTTGATGAATAAGAAGTACTTGTTCAACTCGGAACAAAAATGTTTGGCTGACCACATACTGAGAGTAACTGACCCCTGCTTGCCACGCTTTAACGCGCCATTTCAGCCCTTTATAGGTCAAACTGCTTTCTAAAAGTGCATTGGTTTGCTCAACAATTTCAGAAAGAAAGGCGCTAACTGACTTTCGGACTAAACTACCGACCAAAGGATAGAGGTAGCTGACAAATTGCTCTTTTCTTGCGACAACAGACGCCTCCACCGATTTCTCTACTAGCGGCGTAAGTACTTTACTCACCGTGCCATCTGATTTTTGGCGATCGTGTAAAGCTTCGGTTAGAACATTACTCACAATGTCTCGTGCATTCTCCTCCATGGTATCTCGGACAAGTTTATTGTTGTCACCCAAGAGTAAATGGCGAATATGCTTCATCTGTGTATGTTCTTCTGTATCAGTCCCCTTACGGTTACTCATAACTCAACTCAAAAATTTTCGTCAGTTTCAAGATTGTCAGCCACGGTAGCCAGAAGCCTAGCCAGGGTTTTTCTATCTGTCTTAGAGGTGTTGAGTTCTTTTTTCACTTGGTTAAGGAGTTCAATTGTTTGATCATGCTGTTGAGTAAACTTATCTGTTAGCTGATCTATTTCGTTATCTAACCGTTTATGAAGATCGTCGTCCTGTTGCTTGCTGTTCGCGTCGTTCATTTCGATTTCAGCCGCAAGTTTGTCAGCATAAGCGCTTAACTGAGATGTTTTTTCGTCGTGTTGATTGTCCACCCATGAAATACGATCTTCTAAGGTGTGAACATTATCTTGGAGGGAAGCTTGCATATCAGCCATCTGCTTTTGCAAACTGTTCGCTGCGTCGTTAAAGCCTTCACGCATCTCTTGTTGAAGAGCCGCAAGACGGGCTTCAAGATCGGCTTTGGCCGAGCCGAATACAATATCTCTAAGTTGATCCAACTCAGAAGTATTCACATCCGCGCTGCTATTCTCTGTTTCTGTTTCTATTTCTTCTACTTGTTCGTTAACCTCAACCTCATCGTGCTCAGCCATTATAATTTCCTTATTCAAACCAACTTACGTTTTGCTGCGATTCAATCGTATCGCACAACTCAAACTCTGGACGAAAATCACTTTTTCCTAATTTAATATACACCTAACTAATAATAAGGATCTAATTTCATAAGTAATTTAATCTCCTTTATGAGAAATAGAACTGACCTGAAGTACTTGCTACAAAAATAACCTCGATGATTACAGTAGCTAGCTAAGCACGTTCTCTTCTCTCATTCTGATATTACTGATTATCTCTTTTTTGCAGTAGCAAGTTACCCATTAATTAACTATAGGTAACTTGCTTATAAATATACTCAAGTGACCTCAAGGTGCTTGTTCAGCGAGAATTTATTGGCTGCTGATCAAGGCACTGATTTGAAGGCATAGTCATTCTACGGCAAGAATCAGTA
>NZ_VTXE01000063.1 GCF_013114595.1 Vibrio sp. 99-8-1
TAGCATAGCTGCTAGACAGATAACCAGTACAACACTAGGAATGATGATGCGGTCTAGTTTGCTTAGTTTCTTAGGACGCTCTTTGTCACCAATCAGACCGTTGTTGTCTAGTAGCATACTAAGTGCCCATGCAAGAACAGGGTTAGTTACCATTGCCGCGAAGACACAAATACCAGCAGACTGAGAGTCTTTCGCGTCTTTAATCATCTGCATACCAGCTTCAAGAAGCGGAAGTGCAACACCAACCAGCAGAGCAACACGCATTACTGGAGGCCATACCGCTGCATCCATCGGGTAACCGATAATGGCGATAAGAATAACCAAAGTACCTAGCAGAATTGCGCCGCCAGGAATCGGACGTTTCGCAATCGCAGCCGGAATCATATAAGTACCCCAGCTTGACGTGATGTTACCACCACCGACAGCAGTACCAACCATCTGACGGATAGAACACATAGTCATAGTGTCATCAACGTCCATTAATACTTTTTCAGTGCGTTTCGGGTAGTTAAGTTCTTGGAAAATACGATGGCCAAGGAAGTCAGGTGACCACATAGCTACAGCCAGAATGGCAAAAGGTAGAGATGCGATAAAATGTTGCATGTTTGGCAGACCTAGTTGCCAGCCTGTCTCAGTTGAGCCCCACCAGTAAACTGGGTTTAGGTTAGGTAGTCCAGGTTCTGTGGTGAACACAAGGTCGAAACCAGCACCAGATGCCATAGCGACCACAAAGCCCGTTACTGCACATAGAGGGATAGCCAACCAGCGCTTGCCTAGCTTAGCGAGAACCGCGTAAGTGACAACAGTAATGCCAAGTACGATCAGAGCGACATAGCCCATATCACCAGCCATGACACCTTCAGCTTCACTGCTAAGACCATTAGCCCAGCCGATTAATGAGTTAATCTGACTCATTGAACCTGTGAAACCAAGGAATACCAGCAAACCGCCTGCGACCCCTTCACTGGTTAAGTTAACCAGTCTGGAACCACCTTTAACAGCACTAAGAATAAGGCCGAATACACCGATTAGAATCGCCAGCGCAAGAGGGTGAGCACCTGCCATAGCGATAACGAAAATCATCGGTATCATTGGACCGTGGTTGCCCGCCAAGTTGGCCCGTGGGTTTATAAAACCAGATGCCAGAACACAGAACAGAAGCGCAGGAATAAGCATCTCTACACGAGCGACTTCGATTGCCCATGCTACGTCTAGGTTTACGTGGTCCCACTTTTCTGTCAAGCCTGCAGCCCATGCCATCATTACGGCAGAGTACATCGCGATGATGCCAATGGTACCAGCGATAGCAGGTACGAAGTCTTCAATTTCAAAACGGAAATCACGCCCTGGCAGGTTAAGAGCAAAACGGCGTGGCTTCATAATTTGAAGTTCGTGGTCTAGATATTCAGAGCGGCTAGAGAACTCAGAAGCGGGACGATGTAGCTCTGAGTAGCTCTTCTCGTCTATTTCTGAGTGATCTTTGTTGACTACGTCTGACATAGAGTCCTCATTATATAGTTAGGTAATACAAAATTATTGTTATTAGTTGCAGGACAAGTCATTTAGTCAGTAAATCGTCTTATCACTACATCCCAAAATACAGGCAAAAATTTGACTGCATTTTTAAAGACTTAAAATTTATTGTAAATTTTGTCTAAATATTTGAAGGGGAAGTCTACCAAGCTCCCTCTTTTGGGTGATTGATCTTGATCACTTTATGAAAAATAGTGAAATAAAACTACGCAATTTCTATAGTTAAAAATCGATTAAATCAACTTTGTTCGCTTTATTTCAATAATCTAGCCGTGTAAGTCGTTTCTTTTCTTCTTTTATATGATCGGCACATTTCATCCGTAGTCGCTCGTTAACAAACCAGTGTTAAAAATGTAGCGACAAAATAGTTGAAGACGTGAGTTAAGGCTCTATGTTCTGATGACACCATCTACAATGATGACTAGAAATCGTCACTTCCTAGCAGCCAATTGCGTGTATATTTTGACACTATGCTCAATAATGACCTTATCTAATATCGATCTATTCTGTAGTGATAAATAGTTTGGATTTATTATAAAGTAGAGTTGTGTAACAAATATGTTAATTAAGTTACGAAATATAATTTCAGCCATAGTGGTGATTTATTCTCGAATAAGTGGTTTTATAGTCTGTATGTGAATATAAATGCAGTACTATTGCTTGTGGAACTTGGCTCAAATAGTTAATAATATGTTGCTTTTTAAGAGGGGTATGCTAGTTTGTACTGCATAATCGAGGTCGGAGTACTTCACATAATAACAGGGAGTAGTAGCGCATGAATGCTGTAGAAGCGCTAGAAATTAACGATTTACATAAAACGTTTGGCCAGAATGAAGTACTGAAAGGGATATCTCTCAAAGCACATAAGGGAGAAGTCGTCTCCATTATTGGCTCATCCGGTTCTGGCAAAAGTACCTTTTTACGCTGTATTAACCTTTTAGAGACGCCTACTGCTGGTGAGATATGGGTTAATGGCGAACTTATTCAAATGAAAAATAACCGTCAGGGTGAATCCGTACCTGCTAATGAGAAGCAGGTTCAGCGTATTCGTTCTCGTCTCGCCATGGTATTCCAAGGTTTTAATCTCTGGTCCCACCTCACTGTATTGGAAAACGTTATTGAAGCACCAGTGCATGTACTTGGGGTACCTAAAGCACAAGCGATTGAAAATGCAGAGCTACTATTACAGAAAGTTGGCTTGTATGAGCGCCGAGATTACTTCCCAGGTCATCTATCGGGTGGGCAGCAACAAAGGGCTGCGATAGCAAGAGCACTAGCCGTCGATCCGGAAGTTATGCTGTTTGATGAACCCACTTCTGCACTTGACCCCGAACTTGTGGGTGAAGTACTGGGTGTTATGCGTGATTTAGCTGAAGAAGGCAGAACCATGCTTGTGGTGACGCATGAAATGGCATTTGCTCGCGATGTATCGAATCACGTTATGTTTCTTCATCAAGGGTTGGTTGAAGAGCAGGGACATCCAAGCAAATTATTTACTGAACCAGAATCGGAAAGATTACAGCAATTTATCTCTTCGATTTATTAATAGCGACTGAATACGAACAAAATAGTGTTTTAAAACATAGTTTGATTAGTTGCAACACACAACTTGTGGACGTTGCCGTTAACGAAAGCAAGATATAACAATACGGATTTCTATTAAGAAACCGGAAAATTTAGACAGGTTAATCTCAATCACAGGAGTAGGGAAATGAAAAAGTGGTTATTGGCAGCAACGATTGCTGCAACAGCTGTAACAGGCGTTGCCCAAGCAAAGGACTGGAAAGTAGTACGCTTTGGTATTGAAGGTGCTTATCCTCCATTTAGTAAAACAGAAGCAGATGGCTCTTTGAGTGGCTTTGATGTGGACATGGCAAATGCGTTATGTGCTGAAATGGAAGTGAAGTGCAAAATCGTTGCTCAAGATTGGGATGGTATTATTCCTTCTCTACTAGCTCGTAAATATGATGCAATTATCGCGGCGATGTCGATTACTGAAGAACGTAAGCAGAAAGTAGATTTTACTGGAAAATACGCTCTTATTCCTAACAAGTTTATTGCTAAGAAAGATTCTGGTCTTGAGTTTACTCAAGCGGGCTTAACGGGCAAGAAAATTGGTGTTCAGCGTGCGACGACTCATGATCGCTATCTGACAGATAACTATGGTGATGCAGTAGAAATTGTTCGTTATGGCTCTTTCGATGAAGCATACCTTGATCTTGCTAATGGCCGTATTGTGGCGGTACTTGGTGATGCATCTGCTCTAGAAGAAGGTGTTATCAATCAGGCAGGTGGTGACGCTTATGAGTTTGTTGGCCCATCATTGACTGACCCTAAATGGTTTGGCGATGGCTTTGGTATTGCCGTTCGTAAGCAAGATAAAGACCTAACTAAGAAATTAGATGAGGCTATCCTAGCAGTTCGTGCAAGTGGTCAGTATAAAGAGATCCAAGACAAGTACTTCAAGTACGATGTTTATGGCGATTAATTAATTGCTTTTGAGGTGGCAGTTAATGCCACCTCATCCTTTACTGACGTGAACATTCAACAGGCCACTTGGTCAAATCACTCTAACACTCTCATCGGGTTGTTAATGAGTTAGCTGCAAGTAGTATGTTGAATGGGCATTTTCTCAGCTATGCTGTTCTGCTGAATATGGATATATAAATGTTTGATCTTAAAGGATATGGAGCTTCAATTTTTTCCGGAGCTATATTAACGATTGAAGTCGCGCTTCTTTCTCTTCTGTTGGCGATGACGCTAGGTATGTTAGGTGCGTTAGCAAAAATGGCTCCCTACCGTTGGGCTAGGGCTATTGCCACACTCTATACCACCATTATTCGTGGAATTCCTGACTTAGTGTTAATGATGCTTATTTTCTTTGGTGGTCAAATACTGCTAAACAATAGCCTCTATGCCGTTAACGAGTGGATTAACGAGTGGATGACATCTTCTAATCCTGCTCATGAGTGGACGGAGTACCTTCCTGATTACGTCGATATTAGTCCTTTTGTTGCTGGCGTATTAACCATCGGTTTTATCTTTGGTGCTTATATGGCGGAAACTTTCCGTGGCGCTATTATGGCGGTAGACAGCGGTGAGCTAGAAGCGGCAAAAGCGTATGGAATGAGTGGCCCAATGGCTTTTCGTCGAATTCTATTGCCGCAAATGATTCGTCATGCGTTGCCCGGTTTTGGTAACAACTGGCTGGTTTTACTTAAGACGACGGCATTGGTATCGATCATCGGTCTTGAAGATATGGTTCGAGTAGGGTCCCTTGCTGCCGGTTCGACAAAAATGCCATTTACATTTTATATGACCATCTCTTTGATTTTTCTGTTCTTTACTAGTGTTTCCACAGGCTTCCTTAAGTTTTTAGAACATAAATTTAGTATTCATACGAGGTAATTATGGATTTTTCTATTATTGTTGAGAGCTTTCCTATCTACCTTAGTGGCCTTTGGACAACGGTGTGGTTAGTTGCCGTAGCGTTGATTATAGGTTTAGTGATCGCTATTCCGTTGGCAATAGCACGAAATGCCGATAACTATTTTGTATTTCTACCGGCTTGGGCTTACATCTATTTTTTCCGTGGAACCCCTCTCTTAGTGCAACTGTACTTAATCTATTATGGTATGGACCAATTTATAGCAGTGAAGGGAACGCTATGGGAGAACGCTTGGTTTTGTGCACTGATTGCCTTTATTCTTAATACTTCTGCGTACACCGCCGAGATTATTCGCGGAGCGATAAATGGTTTACCAAAAGGGGAAGTGGAAGCGGCTAAAGCTTACGGTATGAGTTATTGGCAAACTTATCGTAGAATTATCTTACCAAGTGCTTTACGTCGTGCGTTACCAGCGTACAGTAATGAAGCGATATTTATGGTTCATGGTTCTGCCGTTGCGGGTATTGTCACTATCATTGATTTGACAGGGGCGGCTAGGTTAGTGAACTCGCGTTATTATGCGCCTTTTGAGTCTTATATTACCGCTGGTCTGTTTTATATGTGCTTAACGTTTATCATGCTTTGGTGTTTTAAGAAGGCAGAAAAACGATTTTTGGCTTATTTACGACCGTTGTCATAAACGCGATAGAGATAAAAAAACCGGACGAGTCCGGTTTTTTTGTTTTTAGCTGTCAGTGAACGTATCCCAAACTCAGGACAAGCGGTGAGGCCTTATTATTCAAAGGTTGACCAAATAGGAGCATGGTCAGAAGGCTTTTCTATCCCTCGTAGCTCATAGTCAATACCTGTATCGATACAGCGAGAGGCTAGCGCAGGCGTTGCGAGTACAACATCAATTCTAAGGCCACGATTATCGACAAACCCTTTAGAGCGGTAGTCAAACCATGAGAATTGGTCATCCACATCAGGGTATTGATTTCTGAAGGTATCCTCAAGCCCCCAATCGAGTAACGTTTTAAGCCACTCTCTCTCTTCAGGCTGGAAGGAGCATTTACCTGTTTTTAACCAACGTTTTCGATTGACTTCACCAATACCAATATCAGCATCAATAGGGCTTATATTAATATCGCCCATGACAATTACGTTGTCTTCGTTAGTATGATAGCCGTTTAAATAGGTCATTAAATCCTTATAAAACTGACGCTTATAAGGGTACTTAGTCTCATGCTCTATATTGTCCCCTTGAGGGAAATAGCCATTGAGTACGGTTGTTTTATGGCCATCCTTATCGGCAAAGGTGGCAATAATCATTCTCTTTTGATGCTCTTCACTATCGGTAGGAAAACCATAAAGAACCTCGATAGGTTCTTGTTTACATAGCATAGCAACGCCGTAGTGAGCTTTTTGTCCATGGAAGTAGACTTTATACCCCATGGCTTCAACGTCTTCTATTGGGAATGCGTCGTTATGGACTTTTATTTCTTGCAGGCCAATCACATCAGGTTGGTGCTTATCAATAATGGCTTGAAGTTGATGGAGACGGGCGCGCAGGCCATTAATATTGAAGGATATTACTTTCATTCTAGTTCTCGGTTTTGTTTTTAGAATAGATACATATTAGCACTAATCAGCAGTTAAATGCTGCATTCAGGCAGCATGGACAGATTAATTTTAGTGTGATGAAGCGAAGTGTATACAGCGCAATTAGTTGTCTGGTGAGCTCAAAATTATATTATTGTATATGGGATTAACTTATTGGCTAAATATGTTGATAAGCCAGCCGATAGCATTAGAATAGTAGGGTCTGTTTCTCCTTCACGTATATTTTTGTAGCTTTTAGGTTGAACAAAACCTATACATGAACGAACAACAGCACTTACTGCAGGGTTAAGGTTGACCAGCATAAAAACGATAAGGATATGGTATGTTTTCTCTTTCAGTTCAATGGAAGATCACACTTCTTTCCGGGCTATGTTTAGTTCTTACTTCATTTTCACTGATAGGCATTTCTGTCTATAACGGTTATCAAAATCGCAGCACAATTGTAGACCATAGTACCGATTCAGTTGTTTCAAAATCAGAACAGCTGTTAAAAGCTCAGTCGCAACTTAATGCGACAGAGGCGATCAGTTACTTACAGCAGGCTTATAATAGAGCTGAAATGCTAGGTCAGACAACGCTATTTCTTCAGCAGAATGCTGAAGATAATTTTACCGCTAGTGAAGATTTGAGAACATCTCTGGAAGATATGTTGAGGCTATCAGTAGAGAGTTTTGAAAGCATACAAAGTGCCTACCTGGTATTCCTTCCTGATGCTCTTGATGGCGAAGATGCTAATTATCATGGCGCCGACTATGTGGGATCAAACGAAATAGGGCGCTATGCCTCCCACTGGGCTATGTCCCTTGACGGAAGCCGTGCCCTTGCCAATACCGTCAGTGAAGATATGCTGAAAGACTCGGTGAATCAAGAAAGGTTTAGCTGTCCGTTGGTAAGCAAATCCAGTTGTATTTCTACTCCCGCATTCAGTGACTATGGCGATAGCCAGTTATTAACCACATCCATTTCGTTGCCTCTTCTGAAGGAAGGGGAAGTGATTGGATTCATCGGTATTGTGATTAAGCTAGATGTTCTTAAGCAGATGGCTCTTAAAACGGATGAGTCTTTATTTGATGCAAAAGGTAAGGTTTCTATCCTCACTTCACGAGGCGCCCTTGTGGCTAGTGATGATGCTGAGGCAGCTATTGGGAGCCATTTCTCCACAGACTCTCTGACAGACGCTCAGTTAAATGGATTTTTGCAGCAGAGTGATATTCAAACAAAATGGAGTGATGATAACCAATGGTTAGTTGTTTTTGCTCCTGCAGCTATTGTAAATCAGAGCTGGGGAGTCTTGCTTGAAATACCAAGAGCTGATGTGGTCGCAGATGCCAGTTTGTTAGATGCCGTGATTACCGAGCGTACCGAGAGCAGTATTTTCTCCGGTATATTATTCGGCCTTGGTTTTGTTTCTGTCGGACTATTGGTGATTGCTATCGCTTCCAAAGCCTTAGTCAGGCCAATCCGGGATGTGGTGAACCGATTGGATGATATCGCTTCTGGTGAAGGTGATTTGACGCAAAGACTTGAAGTGAAAAGTAAAGATGAAATAGGTCAGTTGGCAGAGGTTTTCAATCAGTTCTTGCAAAAACTGCAAACCACCATCAGCCAAGTTGTGACCAGCACTGATCGTATTGCCGATACCACCGTTCAGGCAGAGCAAGCGGCTTCTGTTACCAGAACCAGCAGTGAAGCCCAGTTTAAAGAGGTTGACTTGGTCGCCACCGCTTCTGAAGAAATGACACAGACAGCAGGTTTGGTTTATCAAAACGCTGATATGGCGGTCGGAGCTGCCGGTAAGGCAAATGACGCAGCATTGCAGGGACAAAACGTTATCGAGTTGTCAGCGACAGAAATGCATAAGTTGGTCGAGACAATGAATGAAGCGGTTCCTATCGTTGAAGAACTGGCTAAAAATAACGCCGCGATAACAGAGATTCTGACGGTTATTGAGGGGATATCAGAACAGACCAATTTGTTGGCCCTGAATGCTGCGATAGAAGCGGCTAGAGCAGGCGAGCAAGGTAGAGGTTTTGCGGTTGTTGCCGATGAAGTGCGAAGTTTGGCGAGCAGAACACAAGGTTCAGTGGGTGAAATTCGTCAAGTTATCGAGAAAGTACAACACGGTACGACTGAGGTGGTTAATTCTATTCAAAACGGTAACGAACTGGCTGAAGGCGCTTCTACTCAGGTTGCTCAGGCAGTGGCTCAGCTGGCTTCGGTATTTGATGCCATTGCGGAAATTAACGATATGAACAGTGAAATTGTCCGTGCCGCTGAAGAACAGAAAGCGGTTTCAGGGGAAGTGAATCAGAGTGTGGCGAATATCCGAGAGCTGAGTGCACAAATTCTGGAACAGGCTGGGTCTTCAGAGAATGTGGGTCGGGATATTGCTCAGCTTTCATCGCAGCAGAAGGCATTGGTGGATCAGTTTAAAGTGTAGTTTTAGCTTTGCTGTCATTGAACATGATTAAAACGCTCGTTATTTACGAGCGTTTTTTGTTTTCAACCCTTAAACCACCTTCTAGGAAGGTGGTGATCGTCCATTAGGGCTTTGCCCGAAGGACGCTCATGTTCAATATATCCATGTTTGTAACC
>NZ_VTXE01000064.1 GCF_013114595.1 Vibrio sp. 99-8-1
AATCGGCAAGAAAGGTGGTCTATCTGGCGATTCAGGATGCTTCCAAGAAATGGACGATGCCAATACGAAACTGGAAGCAAGCGCTGAACCGCTTTATGATTATGCTCGAAGACCGATTAACTGAATACTTGTAACCAATGGCAGTTACACAGAATTATTTACAGGGTCCATTAATGTTAAGTTCGAATGCTGTGTTTTTGTTCATTTTATTATTTTTTTGATTGATTAGTTGTGATTTTAATGACTTTCTCTGGAATTTTATTTCTTTGAGCTGATGTAGATAAGATATTTTGAATAATACTAATAGAGTTTTCTAATGCACCTTGATTTTCTCGAACCACCTTTTTGGCTCCGTCTTTCATTCTGTTATATATGCTTGAATCAGTGAACAATTGATACAGTTTTTCACTGATGTCGATAGGTGATGAGCATACGTTTAATGCTTTTTCTTCGATAAGTTTGTTGGCAATATCTTTAAAATTGTAATAGCTAGGTCCGGTGATTGTTGGTAGCCCTACTGCTGCTGGCTCCAACATATTATGTCCTCCTACTTTGTCTCCAAGTAGGCTGCCACCCATAAAACAGACATCTGCTGAACTCAATAGCATCAGCATTTCTCCCATAGTATCTGCAAGGTAAACTTGTGCAGAAGTTATGGCTTTATCTTTAGATGTTCTACGTATAGTTGTAAAGAACTCGCTACTGAGAGTATAAACTTTATCAAATCTTTCAGGGTGCCTAGGAACAATAATTAGTAATGCGTTAGGACATTTTTTGAGCAATAGCTGATGAGCTTGCAATAGTATTTCGTCCTCTCCCTTATGAGTGCTTGAAGCGATCCATACCGGTCTTGTTTCACCTAATTTAGCTCGTAAGCTGCTTGCGAGTGGCGCTATGTCATCCGGAATACTTATATCGTATTTAATTGAACCAGAAACTGAAAGCTTCTCCTTGTTAACTCCTAACTCGATAAATCGTATCTTATCATCAGGAGATTGGCAGATAATTTGAGTAATACATTGAGACATTTTCTGAAATAGCGGTTTGACCTTTGCGTAACTATTCTTAGATTTTTCAGATAAGCGTGCATTAACAATAACTATTGGAATATTGGTTTTAGCTACATTATGAAGTGTATTAGGCCAGAGTTCTGTTTCAATAATAAATAGTGCTTTCGGGGATACAGTTTTTAGAAATCTCCTAATAGCAAAACCAAAATCGGTAGGCATGTATCGATGCTCAACAAGGTCACCTAAGCTTTCAATATAAGTAGCCCCTGTCGTTGTAGTTGTCGTTACTACAATCGATTGGTTTGGATTATTAGCCTTTAATTCTTTGATTATAGGAATGGCAACCATACACTCACCAACAGAAACCGCATGAATCCATATTGGTTTTTTCTTTACTGCTATACCTTTGCTAATTGGTGCTGGCGTTCTGCCGAAATATTCTCCCCAGCGGAAAAACTTCCGGTTACCTTTTTTTCCTTCCTTCGCCAGTAATAGGAGGATGAAAGGTAATAACAGCAGTAATATAAAATTATATATGACTAGCATGGTCTAAGCGGTTTTGTTTATTGTTAGTAGTATGTCGATCACCAACATGATCGTTAATAGGACTGTAATATTGATAAACGATAAACATAGTCAAGTAAAAACATAGAGTTGGTTTGCTATCTAACGCTACATCGGTAAGGCAAGCTATCACATAAACAATAGATACTATGGTAAAAATAAGGCTAGCTTCATTTTTATATTTTATAAAACAAAATACGGGATAAAGTAATAATATAAGAACAAATGCGAGCCCGAGAATACCATAAAATGCCAAACTGTTTATAAACTGGTTGTGAAAATGATGGAAAGGTACTGTCGATAGTATAGACGATGGCGATATAAGTTTTTCGCCTAGCAATGGTTTGACGTTTTCACCTGCTCCAATAGGGAAAGTGTTTCTTATCACATCAATGCTAGCAGCCCAAGCATTTAGTCTGTAATTTGCACTATATTCGAATTGCATTGCCTCTGATGTGTTATCAAGTGAATGATCTGATTTATCTGAAGTGCTAATAGTATTTTCATGGCTTTCTACTATTGATACTGTATTCATGATTCTATCAATAAACATGCTATTAGCAGCTATTATTAATATAAGTAATGAATAATACGGAACACTTTTTTTAAGTGATATGGATTCCACTTTAAACAGATAATAGATTAAAAAAATCCCGGAAAATAAAAAACATAGTAAAGAACTTCGGGTGGCTGACAAGTTAATACAATAGGCAAGAATTATATTTGATACAAAATTAACTTTGGCAACTTTTCCTTTAGATGAAAGTGAAAAATAGAACGAGATAGCAAGAAATGATGCTGTAAAAGTAGAGTGTATAATAGGGTTAACACTCCAATTGCGCACAATTCCTAATATATGATGCTGATAAGTTAAGTAAAATAAGGAAAATATCGCGGACAATAAAATTAGAACACTAAGGGTTGTTCTGTTTAGAACGTGTTTTGGAAAAAAAAGTAGCAATATAAATGTGGATATGACAATTCTAATAGAGCTTGAACTAAAGTCATGAATTTGCTTTATAGATAAGAATATACAGATAACAACTAAAATGATAGTTGCTGATGTGTTCCACTGAGGCCTGAGTTTTCGTTCGAATAGCAAGCTGGCTAATATTGACGCTATATAGATGTAAGGCAGTAACTTATGGTTATCCATACCAATAAAAACAAAGGTAAAAACGCTCAGTAGCGGAATGAAAAATAAATGTTGAGGCTTTACTACTGGCATATTTCTATAACTCTGTTAGGTGATAATTTATTCAGGCAATCTAAATGACCTAAAGGGCATTCTCTTTTAAAGCAAGGTCGGCATTCTATATTGGTATGAAGAATATGAACATCTTTTGCTAATGGAGGAGTGTAATTTGGTGATGTAGAACCATACAATCCAATAACTCGGCATCCTACTGAAGCCGCAACATGCATTAACCCAGAGTCATTGCTGATGACAGTATGGCATGCAGCCAGTAAATCTACTGCTTCGATTAAGCTGGTTTCTCCTGCTAAAGAGGTGATTTTTTCTTGTAACTCTGCTGATACCTGATTTCTTATGGATAGTGTTATCTCTCGATCTTTCTCTGAACCAAAGAGCCAAACTTGATATCCATTTTGTGCCATCTGCTGTGCAACGGTTGCATAATGCTTTGTTGGCCATTGTTTCGCAGGTCCAAATTCGGCGCCTGGGCACATACCGATGATTTTATTTTCAAGTGTAAGTGCGAATTTATTTAGTGTTGTGATTTGACTCTGTTTATTAATCGAAAGCCTTGGTATGGGTAATGTCTCTAATCCTCCTAGAGAGGTTGAGTTAATCATGTCATTTTTACTATGTGCCAGAGCCACATAGCGCTCTACCATATATTGAAAACTCTTTTTATTGTTCCTGATATCGTTTAACAGTCCATATCGCCATTCACCTTTCCAACCAATACGTTTTGGTATGTTTGCAAACCAAGGTATTAAAGCTGACTTAGCTGAATTAGGTAGCACAAAAGCGTGAGAGTATTGGTTAGCAATTAAAGACCTACCTAATTCTCTTCGACCAGATAAGTTAAATTCGCCATGTCCGAATGGCATAGTTATCGCTTGGTTTACTTCAGGCATCCGCTCTAAAATGGGTTTACACCATTTAGGTGCAATTACATCAATCTGACAATTGGGGTATTGCTGTTTTAATGTTATATAAAGCGATTGTGACATCACCATATCACCGACCCAAGAAGGTCCTATTACTAGGATTTTTTGCATGCTACTTCCTCTCGAGTTTTATGTCAGATTTATACGGATTAGTGTGATCTTGTTGTGTTCTCAACAGTGATAGGTTCCACATATACTGTTCTGGCTTCTGTTTAACAACAGACTCAATATAGGCATTTGTTGCTCTAGCATCGCCTTCTTCTGATCCAGTTGGAAAATCTTCTAGTTCTGGATAAATATCTATTTCAAACTTACCTGTTTCAATATTGTATGCAGAAAAAATAGGAATGACTTTTGCTTTGCTTATTTTAGCTATTTTACCTAAGCCCGGTAGAGTTGCTTTTGTAGTAGCAAAAAAATCAACAAATACGCTATTTTCTCTACCATGATCTTGATCTGGAAGATAGTAACCAAGATAGCCTTGCTTAATAGATCTGACAAACGGTTTTATTCCTGACTGCCTTTCATAGATTCTTCCACCATACTGAATTCTCTGCTTATGCATTAGCCAATCATGAATTTCACTTTTTTGTTGTTTGACAAAGCCAACAACTGGAAGTCCTTTGGAAGCTAATAAAATGGCAGGAATATCAATAGTCCATGTGTGAGGGACCAGAAGAATGACATTTTCACCTTTCTTTGTATGTTCCGTCAGGTTTTCTAATCCATTAATAATGCTGTTGTCGACTAGCCATTTTTTACTTCTTAGGGTTAATGATGCAAATCCAAGTAAGTAACTACCCGCGGCAGTAAATCCATCTCTGATAAGATCTCGTTTTTGCTGTTCATTTTTTTCTGGAAAACAGAGGGTTAGGTTTACCCATGCTCTCTGACTAGCACCATTGGCTTTGTTTAGCATTATATTAGCAACTAATCTAGCGATAGAGCACCGTAGTTTATTGGGCAGTAAGGCAATAGGTAAAGCTGCAAAAACAAATATCCATGCGGCCCAATTCTTAGGGGAGATAAAACGCCATTGAAAGGTTGGGCTATAGGTTTTTGGGTCAAAGTCGTTTCGAGAATTGGTCACTCAATGGCTCATAGATTGTTGATGTGAAAAGTTAGGCAAGAATAACACAAATAAAAAGGTTGAATAGATAGAGCAAGTCAACCTTTTTATTACTGCATTAGTTATTTATAACACTAAGGTATTCAGCAACACCTTCTGAAACGCTTTTAAATTCTATATTACAACCGGAAGCTCTTAGTTTTGTAAGATCAGCTTGGGTATATTCTTGATAAGCTCCTTTCAGATGCTCTGGGAATGGAATACTTTCTACTTCACCCTTGCCGTGATGCTTGATCACCGCTTTGGCTACTTCGTTAAAAGATTCCGCATTTCCTGTGCCTAGATTAAAGATACCAGACTGAGCATTTTTCCAGAACCATAAATTTACTTTAGCAACATCACCAACATAGACAAAATCACGCTTAAATTCTTCACTGCCATCAAATAATTTGGGGTTTTCGCCAGCATTCATCTGGTTGTTTAGATGAAAAGCTACTGAGGCCATACTGCCTTTATGTTGTTCTCTTGGGCCATAGACATTGAAGTATCTAAAGCCTGTTATCTGAGAGAGTGATTCGCCATGCTGCTTAGCATCTGCCCATAGACGGCGAACATAGTTATCAAACTGCTGTTTTGAATAGCCGTAAACATTTAAGGCGCCTTCGTATTGAGGCTCTTCGATAAACGTTGTCGTTTCGCCATAAGTAGCGGCTGATGAGGCATATAGAAATGGAATTTCGCGCTCTAAGCAGTAATGAAGAAGCTCTTTAGAATACTCATAGTTGTTGAGCATCATATATTTTCCATCCCACTCAGTGGTGGCAGAACAAGCACCTTCATGGAATACTGCTTCAACAGGGCCAAAATTCTCACCAGCCATTATTTGCATTAGAAAATCGTCACGATCCATGTAGTCGGTAATATCGAGGTCGACTAAATTTTTAAACTTTTTGCCATTCTTTAAGTTGTCTATCACAAGGATATCGTTGTAGCCTTGTTCGTTAAGTGTTTTGATAATGTTGCTGCCAATCATGCCAGCGCCGCCAGTTACTATGATCATGGTTTTTGCTCTGATTGAGAATTATGAGGTGATTGTATCAAAAAATTGAATTATGGCGAATGAAATGTATCTGTTCGGTATGAGTTTATTGTGGGCTATCCTGTTCTAAATAGAGTTAACACTTTTCTTGAATGGTTTTGGAGAGAGTGATGGAATTGAAAGGTAAGTAAACTTATCAATACCTTTCTATTACTTTTAAATTAATCTACATGGATTCCCCCGATTGTTAAACATCCGCTGAACTTATGTGGATGGTTTTTGGACTGTGTTGTCTGTTTATCGACGATTCGCATACGTCGTGACCCTGATGAATTTAAGATCCTAGTCGTCAAACAAGTCATAGCGAGAGGAGACTCTGTACCTAGTGTTGCTGAGCGCCTGGGTGTATCATCCAACAGCATTTATCATTGGCTAAAGTAATTTGGTGCTAACAGCCAACAATTCAAAGCTGATACTTGGCAAAATACCTGTAGCGGTCAAGAAAAATTGGCCACGGTTTCAGAGTCTAGCCAAAATAATCGTTCCGATTCATTTGGCGCCCCCTCCATTGTATTGTAGAGGCCTTAACTAGCTATAGTATCCGGTGATATACCGAATAATTTGTGGCTTGGCTTCTAAAGAGGTTTCTGTAGCCACTCGCTAGTATCCATTCTGTTTTCAAGCTTCTGAAAAAACGTTCCATCGGGCTACTATCCCAACAATTACCTCTGCGGGATAAGCTTTGTTTTATTTGATAACGCCAGAGTAATTGGCGATATTTTCTACTCGTATAATGACTACCATGGATGTTCTTCTAAGTGTCAAAAAGTAATTTGGATACTTAGAAGGACATATTTCTGTTTTTTAGAAGATAGTAAATTTCTTGAGTGATATACCTTTTCAGACACCGTAATGCTTCCATTTTTGATAATCCGTCAGCTGTTCGTTTCTTTATATATGCTTTTGAACGTGCTTCAGTCCGTAACCGACCAATGGCAATGATATGAAGGGCGCTATTAGCTGCGTGGTCTCCACCTCTATTCAGCCTGTGCCTGTCGGTCTTACCTGATGACGCGGAGATCAGGCAAACACCGCAAAGAGCAGCATAGCTTGATTCAGACTCTAATCGTTCTGGGTTATCACCGAGTGTTGTCAATAATTGTGCCGCTGACTCATATCCAACAGTATTTTGTTTAATTAATTCAGGTGCCAGAGTGTCGACAATAGTCGCGATCATTTTATCCAAATCAGCAACTTTAACGTGAAGATCAATGTATCTTCTGGCAAGATATTTTAAGGTAGTCCTATATGCGGTGTTAATGTCTTTGTAATTCGTTAAATCAGGCCGTGTTGATGAGAGCGTACGGATCAAACTCATTCGAGTCATGTGTCTTAGAGTGTCACGTAACTTACCTGGAATTGAGACAATATTTGTTCTAATCATCTGTAATGCTACTGTTCGGGCTGCTACAGCACTTTTACGACAGCTTTTTAAAACTCGAAGAGACTCAACCATTCCGTCCCTTTGTTTTAGTGTCACAGTACGTATCTCGCTAAAAGCAGCATGTGCGGCATTCTCGGCGTCTAACCTATCGTCTTTGCCTCGTCTACGGCGATCCGCTCTATCTGGCGCAGTGACTTCTAGAACGTTTATTCCGCTGCTTTGTATATAACGCAATAAGCCCAAACCATATGTGCCGTAGCACTCGATACCTACTCGTAAAATGCTTCCAAATGACGACATCCACATAAGCATTTTTTATAGCCGAACCTAGTGGTTGGAAAGCTTTCGGTAGATATGTCTTGGTTTAATTCATTTACAACAGCAGCAACATGGATATCCTTGTGGGTATCGACACTTCCCACAACATACTTTTTAATTTGATTCATAACTTATCTCCGGTGTTATAGCCTGTATGGAGGAGAGCACCGAATCAAATATTTGGACATGACAGTAATGAGACAATCACCAGACCCTTCTTGAGTCACAAATACTGATGAGGTTACCCTCACCAAGCAATGAAACCAAACAACCGACAGACCCGAGGAATGACACAAATGGTCTATCGCTATGAGGGTCAGAGAGTCTGGTTCATTGTTGGTACCGTGTCTCAAGCATGGACCATTAATGAATGGTTAACACAACGAAACAAAGCTAAAACATTATTACTATCACTATGAAATTGGTCTTCCACGAGATTCAAAGGCCATTGTCAAAGCTTTACTCGTAAGCTTGCTATCAGGAGACAATAGCATGGCCTAACCAATAGGTTTGCGAGCAAATAGATCAATAACTACTGCTAAATATGCCCAGCGACTACCCGTTCAGATATAGGTCATATCGCCTACCCTGACTTCATTAGGGGAGCAAGCTGCAAATTGACGTTTCAGGTGGTTGGGAATTTTAATATGTTCTTGTATCGTTTTTCTATTTTGGTGTTTGAGTTGCTGACAACTGACTAGACCAAGCTATTTCATAAATTTGGTAGCTCTATATAGGCTAAGCTTCATCCCATGGTTTATTACCATTTGAGCAATACTTCTGGCACCCGCTGAAGCGTTACTTGCAGAATGTACATCCTTAATCCAAGACCAATTTGGCGACTTCTGGACAGATTCTCTTTGGCCGATTGAATTGTAAACATCCCTTCTTTAGTGGCACTCAAAATTAGAGTTTTTCCTTTGTTGTGATTTAGCCAAATATTCCCATGGCGTTAGGTCGCCCAGTGAATCATGT
>NZ_VTXE01000065.1 GCF_013114595.1 Vibrio sp. 99-8-1
TATGCAAATGTCAGATCACTATGCGCCTGCTAGGGCGCAGCCAGTAGGAGAGCCTTATAGGCGCATATGAAAAACCACCGGCTATGCCGGTGGATACTTTTTTTAAAACTACTTGAACAACCCTCAGTGAATAGTCTATTTTCGACACACCATTTTAGACATGCTAGGTTTTGCAATGCTTGATAACGTTAACCTCAATTTATTACGCTCTTTGCATATTTTGTTGGAAGAGTGTCATGTATCTCAAGCTGCAAAGCGTCTTAATATCACTCAGTCGGCCATGAGTCGGCAGTTATCTCAATTACGATTATTATTTTCTGATCCTTTGCTCATTAGAGAAGGTAACCGTCTCTATCCGACACCTAAAGCGCAATACTTGCAAACAAAAATGGCCGACTTGTTTAATGAGTTTGCACAATTATTGGAAGACGATAAATTTATCGCTCATGAATGGCATGGAAAATTCACGTTTGCCTCTAGTGATTATGTTGCCCAATACATTTATCCCCATTTAGTCGAAACGATTCTATCTTTTGCTCCTAACTCGCGCTTTGAATTTAAAATGTGGCAACCAGAGATGATCAATGCGCTCGCGACTAGCCAGTTAAATTTAGCATCGGCCATGCTTCCTGAAGCTCCTGCTGGCCTTTCTAGTGTATTACTAGGGCAAGATAGGCCTGTCGTTGTCATGAAACATAATCACTGTTTAGCTGGTAAAGAGAAACTGACCATCGAAGAGTTATTGTGTTATTCACACATTGTCGTTACTGGTGGAAGTGATAAAGATATTAGTGTGGATAAGGAATTGGCATCGTTAGGATTATCTCGAACTATCGCTATGCGCGTGCCATTTTTTTCTTCGGCTATTCATTCTCTTTGTTGTTCTGACTACTTATTAGTTATTCCTGAACACATAGCAAGAAATCTTTCTTTAGAGTGTTCTGTTGTCTATGCGCAATTGCCATTGGAGTTACCTGTACAGAAATATTGGTTGCTGTGGCATCCAAAATTTGAACATGATTTAGCGCATAAATGGCTGCGTGAGCTTACATATAATGCTCTCCAACAATCAGAATATTCAATAGGTCATCATTTCAAATCATGACTTATATGATGAGAAGTGATTTCAAATAATATGTTAACACTGTTACGCTTTAACCAAATTACAGTTTTAACAGACAAAATGACAAGGTGTTGTTTTGTCGAGTAAGGATTAAGTATGTCATTTACGGTTTGGTTATCTCTTTTTACTATTTGTTTACTAGGAGCAATGTCCCCTGGGCCTAGTCTGGCCATTGTTGCCAAACATAGTTTGGCAGGAAGTCGTTTAAACGGCATTGCTACTTCGTGGGCTCACGCTTCAGGGATCGCGATTTACGCTTTCATAACCATAGTCGGTTTAGCGACGCTACTTCATCAATCTCCGATGCTGTTTCAGCTTTTGAGCTACGTTGGCGCAACTTACTTGGCTTACTTGGGATTTAATGCCATTCGCTCTAAAGGGGGAATCGCGGCTAAGTTAGAGTCTGGGGAAGCGGTTAGTGTTTGGCAGTCTGCAAAAGAAGGGTTTCTTATTTCCTTGACCAGCCCGAAAATTATGTTGTTTTTTATCGCTTTATTTGGTCAGTTCGTTTCTGAAAGTAGTGAGGCGTCGAGTCGAGCGGTTGTGGTCATGACGCCATTTTTGGTTGATGGTATATGGTATACCTTGATCACCTTTATGCTCTCTTCTTCATTGCTGTTAGAAAAGTTAAGAAGTAAAGCTAAGTTAATTGATCAACTTTCCGGAATCGTATTGATCGCTCTTGCAATAAGAGTTATTTGGACTGCATAACGATTGAGACATTAAGTTACTGTTAAATAAGACGTCATTGATGTAAGTCTATGACGTCTTTTTTTCATAACTATTTGTTTCGAATGATGGGTGTAAATAATATCGTACGTAATGCTAAATATATTTTATGGTTTTTTTTAGAGTTAATGCACTATGTATGGATGGTTTTATGTTTATCTTTTAGGTTGTTCAACTAGCTTCATGGTAAATAATGGAATAAAGCACTGCCCAATGCTTTGGTGGGGGTTGATTGATGGTGTGAATAAGAGGAAAAATAGCATCTATAAAAGAGATTATAAGCTGTTGGGGTAAATCTTATTTTCTCTTGCAATTACGACTTCATTACGATTACAAGGATAGAATCATGCAAAACTCTGCTGCAGTAGAGAGCAATACCAGTACCAGTCATTTTAAAAATCTTATTCGTTCATTGGGGCCTGGGATTATGATGGCAACTGCTGCGGTAGGTGGCTCTCACCTAGTAGCATCGACGAAAGCGGGTGCCATTTATGGCTGGCAGTTAGTGGTCGTTATTTTGCTGGTAAACTTATTCAAATATCCATTCTTTCGAGCTGGTGTTCAGTACACTATGGGAACGGGAGAGAGCCTAATTGAAGGTTACAGCAAAATGGGCAGGGGCTATCTTTGGATGTTTACTGGCTTGGCTGCTATCTCTGCGGTGGTAAATAGTGCAGCGTTGTTGTTGTTCAGCGCTAGTTTATTTGGTTATTTCTCTCCGTTTGAACTCTCTTTAACCGTCAACGCTGCGATTATAGCGGTGACTTGCTTGGTCATTTTATTAGCTGGGCACTATAAGGCGCTAGATACTATCTCTAAGACTATTATGGTGGTTTTGGTTATAGCAACTGTTGGTGCCGTTTCTATTGCATCTAGTAATGGAGCGGTTGCACCCGCCGATTTTCAATCTCCTCCTGTGTGGAATATCGCAGCTATTGGCTTTATCGTCATTATGATGGGGTGGATGCCTGCACCAATCGAGATCTCCTGCCTCACTTCTTTATGGTTAAAGAGCCAAAGAAAGCAGCAAACCGTAACCACAAAATCAGCTCTGTTTGATTTTAATGTTGGCTATATTGGTACAGCGTTGCTTGCTATTGTCTTTTTGGCATTGGGCGCTCTAGTACTGCATGGTAATGGTCAGGAGCTAAAAACATCGGGCATAGGTTTCTCACATCAACTGGTTAGTATGTATGCGTCAACAATTGGTGAATGGTCGCGCTACTTAATTGCAGTGGTGGCGTTTTTCTGTATCTTTGGCAGCACAATTACCGTTATCGATGGCTATGCACGTGCATTGGCCGAAGCGCAATTGCTTCTGCAAAATAAACCTTTAGAGCAACGCCGTTACCATAATGTTTGGATGATTGTGGTGAGTGTTCTTGCGATGGCAGTGCTGTTATTTTTCACCTCCGCACTGATGACAATGCTTAACTTTGCAATGATTTTGGCCTTTATGACCACGCCGATATTTGCTCTTCTCAATTACCGATTAGTCTCTGGACCACAATTAAAAGGGGAGCTTGCTCTCTCGAATGGTATGAAAGCGCTTTGTTGGGCAGGGCTAACATATCTATTTGGTTTCTTGGCTGTTTTCATCTGGTGGAAATGGCTAATGTAAATAAAATGCTATAAACGTTATCAATAGCAGGTTGAAATAACCTGCTATTTTTTTGTCACTTATTCGTAGATATGAGCAATAAATGTGATTTATCGCGTGAATCCAGTAAGTTCTTATATGAATATCCAGAATAAATTGATGCTTGTTATTTTTTGAACTGGGAAGTAGGAGGAAAATATAACCAGTTAATTAATATGTTAGGTAAATAAAATGTTATATCTAGAGTTTATGTTCTTACTGGTAATGCTCTATCTCGGATCCCGATATGGTGGCATAGGATTAGGTGTTGTTTCCGGTATCGGGTTAGTTGTAGAAGTCTTTATCTTCAGGATGCCCCCAACATCACCTCCCGTCACGGTAATGCTGATTATTTTAGCTGTGGTTACTTGTGCTTCTATATTGGAAGCCGCCGGTGGCCTTAAATACATGCTACAAGTGGCCGAGAGAATCC
This sequence comes from Vibrio sp. 99-8-1, assembly GCF_013114595.1. GTDB lineage: Bacteria > Pseudomonadota > Gammaproteobacteria > Enterobacterales > Vibrionaceae > Vibrio. The sequence goes on from NZ_VTXE01000065.1 coordinate 3,925, forward strand.
TTAGAAAAAATCCAAAAAATGTCACATTGATTGCCCCGTTTGTTACTTACACTATGACGTTTATGCTGGGTACGGGTCATGCGGTTTATTCCATCATGCCTATTATCGGTGATGTGGCGTTAAAGAATGGTATTCGTCCTGAACGTCCAATGGCAGCGGCTTCTGTTGCTTCTCAAATTGCGATAACGGCGTCGCCTATTTCTGCTGCTGTGGTCTACTATCTCGCTCAGCTGTCAAATATTCAGGTAGAGATTACTCTGGTTTCAATCTTAATGGTTACGGTTCCTTCTACTCTATTAGGTACGTTACTCATGGCTCTTTATAGTTTACGTCGAGGTAAAGAGTTACAAGATGATCCTGAGTATCAACGTCGTCTTGAAGATCCTGTGTGGCGTGAGAAAATTTTAAATACCACTAATACTACGCTTGATGAAACACTACCAACATGCGCTCGAAATGCGGTATTGCTATTTATTTCTGCTTTAGCTGTTATTGTTTTGATTGCTATGGTTCCAGAAATTAGAACGGTTGTAGAAGGTGGTAAACCAATAAAAATGTCGGTGATTATTCAGATGATGATGCTGGCTTTTGGTGGTGTTATTCTTCTTGCGACAAAAACAGATCCAAGGAAAGTACCTGAAGGGGTTGTATTTAAGTCAGGAATGGTGGCAGCAATTGCTATTTTTGGTATAGCTTGGATGTCTGATACTTATTTCAAGTATGCATTACCTGAGTTTAAAGAAGGCATCATTGGTATGGTGACCGATTATCCTTGGACTTTCGCTTTTGCTCTATTTATCGTTTCTGTGGTTGTTAACTCGCAAGCTGCAACGGCGCGTATGATGTTGCCGGTAGGTCTGGGGCTAGGTTTAGATCCTGCTCTACTCATAGGTATTATGCCTGCTGTTTATGGTTACTTCTTTATTCCAAATTATCCGTCAGATATCGCTACTGTAAACTTTGACTCTTCGGGGACAACCAAAATTGGTAAGTGGTATTTTAATCACTCGTTTATGTCGGTTGGTATAATTGGCGTGGTAAGTGCCTGTTGTGTTGGGTATTTGCTAGGGCAAATATTCTTAGGCTAAAAGCGTTAATGTTCGTTCTGTTTAGGCTCCTTATGGAGCCTAATTTTTATCTGCTATTTACTCTCAACATATAATTTTTAGATAAAATTAATTAAATAATAATTGTAATGAATTGATTATTATCAAATAACTCAACAATGAAACTGTGGTAAAGATCACTCTCCTCATTCCATTCGCCAATTAGAGACCTCCAATGTCTAACAGTGCCGCAAGTGATCCGCTTAATAAAAACTATCCTAAAGAGTCCAATCTAATATCTACCACTGATCCTTCGAGTCATATTACCTATGCAAATAGTGTGTTTTGCGAGGTGGCTGGGTACCAACAGAATGAACTAGTTGATGAGCCGCACAATATTGTTAGACATAAAGATATGCCTAAAGCGGCATTTGCTCAGTTATGGCAGTACATTCAGTCTGGGCAAAGCTGGATGGGGCTGGTTAAGAATCAGTGTAAAGATGATGGCCATTACTGGGTTTCTGCTTTTGTTACGCCGATAAAAGATGAAAATGGCAACGTAATAGAATATCAATCTGTGCGCTCTAAACCGGAACCTGAACAGATCAATCGTGCCGATGAACTGTATAAGAAGATTAATCAAGGAAAGAGTGTGACAAAAACGCGTTTTCCGCAGCTTACTTTCAATATTGCATTATCGTTAGCATTTATTGTCTGCTCGCTTTTAACGCTAGTAGGTATTTCTCCCTTGGTTGTTGGTATTACCGGTGCTGTTTTAGGGGGAAGCTTGTTTGTCTCTTCTATTTATCAAAAGCGAAGATTTGAAACAATTAGAAAGCTAGCCGAAGAGTCTTACAATAATCCTCTGATGGAAAAACCTTATACTGGCTATTTTGATGATTACTCTCAGGTTGAACTGGCATTGATCATGAGAAAAGCTGAACTGAGAGCTGTGTCGGGAAGAACAAGTGAAACCGCGGGGCAAATTTTAATCGCAGCTGAAGAAGAGTTCGGTACAATTCAATCTATTGAACAGAGTTTGAGCCAGCAGTTTAGTGAAACGGAACAAGTGGCGACGGCGGTGGAAGAACTTAGCCATTCAATTCAGGATGTTGCGAATAATGCTTCAGCGGCTTCAGAAGTCACTGAAGAGGCGAATCGAGAATCGCAGAAAGGGCTTGAAAGTATCGCTACAACCATAGAGGTGATAGAGCAGTTAGCGGAAGAGCTAGAGAACTCCCGAGAAGTGATTGATCATCTTGCCAAAAATAGTGAGAAGATAGAGAGCATTTTAGAAGTTATCGGTAATATTTCAGAACAAACCAACTTACTAGCATTAAATGCCGCTATCGAAGCTGCACGAGCAGGCGAAGCGGGTAGAGGTTTTGCTGTGGTCGCAGATGAAGTTCGAGCTCTTGCGACGAAAACTCGTTCTTCTACCGATGAGATACATACCATGATAGCGCAGCTGCAAAGTACCGCGAATAATGCCGTATCTATTATGAGTAAGGGTGGGGAACTATCGGTTGAGTGTACAAATCGTGCTAATCAAACAGGCGAAGTGCTCAATAATATTACCAGTCTATTAACTGTTGTTACCGACAATAGTCATCAAATCGCGGTTGCGGTAGATCAGCAGGCCGGGGTTACTAAAGAAGTCAATCGAAACGTGACCAATATTAAAGTGCTAGCTGATGAGACATTAGACGTTTCTAAGTCTTCGGTATCTCGCACAAGCGTACTGGTCAACAATTTAGAAGCACTACAACGCTTGATCAAACAGTTTCAATCATAAGCGTATAGATAAATGAGGATGTTAGGTAGAAATTCGCCCTAGCACCTCACCTGATACTTGTTTTATTTAAGATGATATTTTTGGTCGATATGGCTAGAATTACGCTTAGTATAAATAAAGAGGGAATCGTGTAGATTGTGGCAAATATTAAGATCACCGTTGATAGAATTAAACCGGGTCTCTATGTTCGTTTGCCAGTGAAGTGGAATGAGCACCCCTTTCTTTTCAATAGCTTTAAGTTAAAAACTCAAGAACAGATCGACATCATTAAGCATCTCGGAATTCAACACGTTTATATAGACCCAAATCAGAGTGATTGTGCGCCTCTTCCTGCTGTAGAAAAAAGTGAAGTAAAAGAGGTTAAGCAGGATAATATTGATCTAGAAGCGAAGAGAATGTGGGATGAGAAGCAAGCACGTATTGATAAGCTAAACGCTTACCGACGTCGAGTGATCGCTTGTGAAAAAGATTTTGAACGTTCATTGTCTCAATTACGTTCGGTGATGAGTAAAATACGGAATAGACCAGAAACAGCCATTTTAGAAGCTATGGCGATGGTGCAAGATATTGTCGATAAGTTAATGTCGGATGATAATGTCACACTGCATCTAATGAATGGTAAAAATGATTTTGAAGATATCTACTTTCATTCACTGAATGTGTCGATATTGGCTATGATGATAGCTAAGAGTAAAGGCTTAGAATCTGAAGAGATTAAAAGCATTGCTTTCGGTGCTCTGTTTCATGATATTGGCAAAATAAAAATACCTACCGCCATCTTAAGAAAAACAACTCGGCTAAGTGAGCCTGAAGAAAACTACCTCAAATTGCATCCTAAGTATGGCTTAGATATGGCGGATGCTATCGAGGATTTTCCTGAGTCGACAAAAAAGATCATTTATCAACATCATGAAATGCTAGATGGCTCGGGTTACCCCGACGGTATTAAAGGTGATCAGATTGATAGTGCTGCGCAGATTATTGCGTTGGCGAATGCTTATGACAATCTATGTCATGGCAATATAGTCTCTGAACAGAAAATTCCATATAAAGCTTTATCCTATTTATATAAGAATCAAAAGCATCTATATAATCAAGATAATCTAAATGTGTTGATCAAGCTGATGGGAGTTTACCCGCCGGGAACGGTAGTTAAGCTATCCAACAATATGGTTGGATTGGTTATTTCAGTGAATAGCAGCAACATACTTTTTCCTAACGTACTTCTTTATGATGCCAACGTACCTCGTACTCAAGCCCCTATCATTGATTTAGCGGATAAAGACACAAAAATAGTTGCAGCAATTTTACCAAGTAAGTTACCAGATGCGATTCGAGAGTATTTAAATCCCCGTTCACGAATTTCCTATTTTTTTGATAATGATGAGTAATGGCTTACTTATCCACAGGAGTAAGTGGATAAGTTGTGCTTTATTAGTGCGTAAATCTGTATATCAACTAAATTGAAAAAAAAACCGAAATAATTTGAAGAAATAGGTTGCTAAGTTTAATTCTCTCCCTATAATTCGCCTCCGTTGTCGCAGCAAACATTATTATTAATGCGCTAATGACAGCAAGGTCCCAAAGCTTTTAGCCAACTTATTTTATGTTACTTTTTAAAGTGAAATAAAATTGTAAAAAGTGTTTGACACTGAAGGCTAACTCGCTAAAATGGCCGTCCGCTTTGAGAAGCTAACCCGCTTACTTAAAGCAACGCTCTTTAACAATTTAAACCTATCA
>NZ_VTXE01000066.1 GCF_013114595.1 Vibrio sp. 99-8-1
AAACGCAAGCTGTTCCCTACGGATGAATCGGCAAGAAAGGTGGTCTATCTGGCGATTCAGGATGCTTCCAAGAAATGGACGATGCCAATACGAAACTGGAAGCAGGCGCTGAACCGCTTTATGATTATGTTCGAAGACCGATTAACTGAATACTTGTAACCAATGGCAGTTACACAGAATTATTTACAGGGTCTTTTATCCTGATAAATCATTCCTGTATAACTCGCCTCAGCTAATACTTTATTTCAAATCCTTTAAACACTTGGGTGTTGTGAGCATATTTGACGACACCATCCACCCGAGAACTTTTTGGCCCTTTAGCTAGCCATTGGTGCAAGGATTCCAACTCCTTCTCATTGCCAGTGGCAATAACTTCTACATCTCCATTGTCTAAGTTCTTTGCGTAACCAGTAAGGTTTCGTTTAAGACCTTCATAACATGTGTGGTATCTAAACCCGACGCCTTGAACCATTCCTGATACAACAAAACGCATACTTATGTTATTCACATTAATCCTCCTTAAACACTTGAGCAGAATAATTTGTCTTCTGTATGATCATATTGAGTATATAAACACCAAGATTTAAAACAATCATTATTGCTTTTCGAACGTTAATTCCCCACAATACCGCTCCTTCAATTATTACGGATTTCATCATGACGGTAGCTATTTATCTTGAAAAAGGCCGAGACAAATCACTTAGGCGCAAACACCCTTGGATATTTTCAAGAGGTATTAAAAGAATAGATGGAGAACCGACGTTAGGTGAAACTGTTGATGTATATTCCCATCAAGGTGAATGGTTAGCAAAAGCGGCGTTCTCCCCTGCTTCTCAAATTAGAGCTAGAGTTTGGTCTTTCGATAAACAGGTTATCGACCGCCAGTTTTTTATCAAACGAATTCAGCAAGCACAGAAGCTAAGAGATGAGGTAATTGCTCGCGACGGTTTAAGTGGATACAGATTGATTGCAGCAGAGTCAGATGGCTTACCAGGAATTACCATAGACAGGTATCAAAATTTCTTAGTCTGCCAGTTACTCACCGCTGGGGCTGAATACAACAAACAATGTTTGGTGGAAGCTCTCATATACTGCTACCCCGACTGTAATGTGTATGAACGCTCTGACGTGTCTATGCGTAAAAAAGAAGGCTTAGAACAGACCATGGGCGTTTTACATGGTATTGAGCCACCATCAGAAGTCATCATTGAAGAAAATGGTATAAAAATTAGTGTCGACATTAAAAATGGTCATAAAACAGGTTTTTATCTAGACCAGAGAGATAGTCGTCTGCAGTCGATGAAGTATGTATCAGATAAAGAAGTTCTTAACTGTTTCTCATACACTGGTGGTTTTGGACTCTACGCCCTCAAGGGAGGCGCTAAGCGTGTTATCAATGCTGATGTTTCTCAGCCAGCTCTTGATATGGCGAAACATAACGCTCAACTAAACGATTTTGATCTGTCCAAAAAACGTGCGGTATTTTTAAATGCTGATGTCTTTAAACTGTTGCGCGAATACCGAGATCAAGGAACCAAATTTGATGTTGTTATCATGGATCCGCCTAAATTTGCAGAGTCAAAGGCACAGTTAAATGGTGCTTGTCGTGGATACAAAGACATTAACATGCTCGCGATGCAAATTCTGAAACCTGGTGGCACGCTTTTAACTTACTCTTGCTCTGGTTTAATGGAACAAAATTTATTCCAAAAAATCATTTCTGATGCAGCCTTAGATTCTGGCCGCAGCGTAAAGTTTGTAGAGCGTTTTGAACAAGCAGCGGATCATCCAATTGACACGGCATATCCAGAGGGTTTTTACCTTAAAGGTTTTGCCTGCAAGGTATTCTAACTACGCTATTCGTAATATAAGTTTAGTTCAGTAATAGCTAGAATCGTCTCTTACGAGGTACAAAAAAGGGCTCAAATGAGCCCTTTTGCATATTTACTTCAAGTTTAGCTTTGTCCTTTAAATAAATCATCCATTATAGAACTAGTGATACTGGCAGCCAATGCACCATCAGATAAGTTAGAGCCATCCAAACCAAACTCTGACACACCACCTCGAATAACAATGGTTTGGTCATGTCCATGCTCGTGATCTAACTTAATTTCTAAATCATTACCCGACTTAGAAATACTCGCTAGAAGATTATCGACACTAGTCACATCGTCATTCGCTTGAACTAGTTCAGATAAATCAATTTTATCTCCTTCTGAGATACTAAAGTCATCAATAATATCTCGACCATTTTCTACAGAACTACTTGTCCAGATAAACGTATCGGCATCATCACCACCAACCAAAATATCATTACCTAAACCACCGTCTAATATGTCATTGCCTAAACCACCGTCTAATATGTCATTGCCACCCTGACCATAAATCACATCGTTTCCAGCACCACCACTTAAGATGTCACTTTTATCACCACTATTTGATTGATCAAACTCGGCCACATGCTCACGGATATAGTCTTGTATCTCTTTATTGCTTGGCGATGCAGACTGATTGGATTGATCTGCAACATAATTAGCGATAGCAGCTGTACCTTGCTCACCATCATAATTAAAGCCATCACCGAACAGGATGTCGTTTCCATCACCACCATCGATAGTGTCTTTGCCTTGCACCATTTTGGTCGTTGTTTCTTCAATACTACTGGTTAACTGTTCAACCGGAATATTTGTTTTGACATCATTGTCTGAATCATACTTCTCTAGTTTTTGATCGTTGATGTATGGCTTTAGACCTAGAGCTTCTACTGTTGAAACGGCATCTAACTGGCTAAACAGAGTATTAACTTCTCCCATATGTCCTTCGTTATGATATCCATCAGTAATAAAATAGGTAATGTTCGTCGCGCTAGTTCTTGGTTTCACCGCTACATCATTATCAAGATTTTTAAACCAGTTCACTGCGTTTTCAAATCCGATACGATAATCGGTTCTACCATTGCCATAAGTATCGCTACCTATACCTTGGCTCCATTGCACCATAATTGCATTTACTACGCTTTCTACTTGAGCTGGATTCGTGCCATTTAGACTTGAAAGGTCAATAGAAAACTTAACATCATCACTATTATTGTCATCAGCGAAATTAGTGAAAAACAGTGTTACTTTACCCGCGTTTTCTCCTACTGATGCCTTAGCAAGGCTTTCAACTACCGATGTTATTTGAGCTTTCGCCGCACCATAATACCAACCCATACTGCCTGATTCATCAAGAACAAATGCAATATTGTAGTCAGTACCAGCACTTACTTGTAACCCAGTAACATCGCCAACAATCAACTCATGATCTTGATTACCTGTTGTAGTCTGATCTCCTGCTGCACTCGTTGTTGAAGTGTAGTCCCTAAAGCTCACATCAACAGAATCGGAAACCGAAACACTATCACTACTGTTCCCATGCGTATCTGTTGCTGTCGTAGTGACCGTTAACTTAAAGTCGTAATCTCCTTGATAGCTATCGGTCACTTTAAGCGTCACATTAGTATCAACTGGAATGGTATAGCCATTACCGACTGGAGTGCCCCCAATCACCTCAACACCTTGAGGAATACCCATGATGTTAACAACAACACTTTCGCTGTCATCACTATCAGTCGGCTCAGATTGAACATTAAGAGTGAAACTTCTTTCACCGCTTTGCTCGTCTATTTGCATTTGCGACAATTGAACATCTAGTGTAGGTGCATCGGCTACCGGATTAACAAACATAGATACCGTAGCAGTAGATGTGTTACCGTTACTATCAACTACGGTGTAGTCAAAGCTCGCATTTCCAGCAAAATCAGCGGTCGGAGTGAATACCACATTAACCACTTTGCCATCTACTAACACAGGAGATAAGCTTCCACCAACTGCCTTATCAACCGACTGAATCGTTAGGTCACCAACCGCGTGATTAACATCGTTGTCTATTAATGTTTCAGCAGAGATAGTGATTGGCGTGTCTTCATTTGTCACCAAAGCAGATTGAGAAACAGGGAACTCAGTCGAACCAAGCTTAGAATATTCTCCTCCTGGGCTCTGAGCTAGCTCAACATCCAAAACATATGCTCCACCCTGATCCCAATAAATGATTTCTATGTCATGCTTACCATCGTTATCGACAGTAAATTCTACTATATCAGTTCGTGGCGATTGCTTGTCATAACCTTTAATGACTTCTTTACCATCAATCTTCACTACATAACCATCATCAGAAAAGACCTTAATGCTATATGTACCAGCATGTAGCTCTACGGCACCATTCAGCTTAATAATCGCATCAGAACTATTCTCTGGATCGAAAAAGTCATTCGCATCGGGGGAATCTGGATGTCTCAGAGATTTAGCGTCTGAGTTTAACCCCAAGAAAAGTTGTAAATTACCATCAGCCCCTAAATTACCATTCATAACATTTTGATGTGAATCTAAACCATACGAGACTTCAGTAGACACAAAATTGGCATCAGCTTGATGACTAGCAATAAACGCTTTAACCACGTCTAAGTTTTCAGTATTGCCACCATCTGCACCTTGATGATAAGCGTAGTAGCTCCCTTTCAGCCCGGCATTAAACTGAGATGGATCATTGTGGCTATCATCTTTCGCTTCAGGCAAGAAGTCTGGATCGGCAATAATGGTAATAACTTTACTATCACCACTTAACGGCTCAGAATCGATTGGTGTATAAGTAATTTGTTCACGAACGGTCGCATCGGTTACTTCAACTCCTTGAAGAATCATATTCGAGTTTGTATCTGAATTTGATGAACTCGATGTAGATACTTTAAACTCTTGAACCGCATAGCCCGTCGGAGCATCAAACGTGACAGTGTATTCTCTTGAGCCGTTATAAAGGTTGGGGTCTATAACAACATCAATAATATCTCCCGTCGTGGTAATTTCTGTCGTGGTGCTTGCAGAAATTCCATCACGATAAATAACCGTTTTCGTTTTATCTGTTGTATTCCCATGTTCATCTACTAGTACAGCGGTTATCACAAGTTGCGCATCAGGGTCATTACTGGCCTTAGGATCATTCAATGATTCATCGTAATGGTTACCAAGGCTGCTAAATGTTAGTTCAGCACTATTCACAACGGCACCTGATGCAGAGTAATCAATAGAAATGAACTCACGACCTTTTACGTCTACTTCGCTGGAGCCACTATTACTGCTATTAACTCCTAATCCAAAGTCTGAACTCGGTCCTGAATTAGTTAAAGTAGCGTTTTCAGCATCACTAAACGCTTTAATCACTACCTTACCATTAGCAACTTCGTCTCCATCCTCATCATATCCAACCAAACTGCCCTTATTATCACTTAAGTGATTTAGAATGGTGTTTCCTTCCGCTTTGTTGTCGATATGGAAGCTCAATATTTCATTGATATTACTGGCTTTGTCAGCATCTAACTCATAACGAATTTGCGTTGCTTCGAGATCAGAAACCTTATACCCAGCTTTTATTGGTGTATTTGAGTTTCCAATAAACAATTGACCAAATTCAGGCAATGAATCAATGGTTGCTGTAGGTTCCTTAGCATCACTCTGATCATCTTCAATATCTTGAACATGGTCTAAGTCGCCGGCACCATCAAGAACAAATGTCCCTTGACCATCATCACCTATATTAACGGTAAAGTTTTCAGCCGTCGGTTTATCGTTGACTGGCGTAATATCTAGACTCGCAGTTCCTGTAACCGATAGCTTATCCTCTACACCATTTGTCGTTCCATCATCTGTAATGGTATAAGTGAAAGTGACGTC
>NZ_VTXE01000067.1 GCF_013114595.1 Vibrio sp. 99-8-1
GCTTCACGAGCAAATGCTTCTAGAGCTTTCTTATCCATGTTGCTTATCCTTAGCCATGACTGGCTTAATTATAAGCAGATACACAAATTAAATTACAGTCTCATGTGTTTACTTGTAATGTTTATCTATTAATCTTTTAAGGTAAATTTCCGCTTTGGCATAACCTTGTTCAGCAGCTAAACGATACCATTTCGCTGCCTGCTCTTCATTCTGCGCAACAGCTTTTCCTTGTTCATACATCCAACCAAGACTAACTTGTGCTTTAGCATAGCCTCGTTCTGCGGCTAGACGATACCATTTCACTGCCTCTTCATCACTTTGCTTTGTGCCAAGCCCTTCTAGATACATGTTACCAAGATTGCTTTCCCCAACAGATATGCCTTGTTCAGCAGCCAAACGATACCACTTCACTGCCTCTTCATCACTTTGCTTTACACCACGCCCTTTTTGATACATGGCACCAAGATTGATTTGCGCACGACCTAAGCCTTGTTCGGCAGCTAGACGATACCATTTCACTGCCAGCTCATCATTCTGTACAACACATTTTCCTTGTTCATACATCCAACCAAGATCGAATTGTGCATTGGCATTACCTTGCTCGGTGGCTATGCGGATCCATTTCACTGCCTGCTCATCATTCTGTGCAACACCTTCTCCATTTGCATACCTCCAACCAAGACTAGTTTGTGCTTTAGCATAACCTTGCTCGGCAGCTAAGCGATACCACTTAACAGCTTGCTCATAATTTTGCTCTACACCAAGCCCCTTTCTATACATCGTTCCAAGACTAGTTTGTGCTCTAGCATTACCTTGCTCTGCGGATAAGCGATACCACTTCACAGCCTGCTCATCACTTTGTACAACACCATATCCATTTTCATACATCCTGCCAAGATTAGCTTGTGCTATGGCATGATCTTGATCTGCTGCTAAGCGATACCACTCCACCGCTCGCTTATCACTTTGCACAACACTTCTTCCATCTTCATACATCCAACCAAGATTGTTCTGAGCTCTGGCATGACCTTGTTTTGCTGCTAAGCGATACCAATTCACCGCCTCTTCATAACTTTGTGCAACACCTATTCCTTGTTCATACATCCAGCCAAGATTAGTTTGTGCACTGGCATGACCTTGTTCTGCTGCTAAGCGATACCACTTCTCTGCAGCTTCATAACTTTGCTCAACACCTTTTCCTTTTTCATACATCCAGCCAAGATTAGTTTGTGCACTTGCATGACCTTGTTCTGCTGCTAAGCGATACCACTTCTCTGCAGCTTCATAACTTTGCTCAACACCTTTTCCTTTTTCATACATCCAGCCAAGATTGTTCTGAGCTGAGGCAAGACCTTGTTTTGCTGCTAAGCGATACCACTTCTCTGCCTCTTCATAGCTTTGCTCAACACCCTTTCCTTTTTCATACATCCAGCCAAGATTAGTTTGTGCGCTGGCATGACCTTGTTCTGCTGCTAAGCGATACCACTTCAACGCTTTTTGATAATCTTGTTCAACATCATGACCAAAAAGATATTTGTCACCAAGCGTAACTTGGGCTTTTACATTTCCTTGCATAGCCAATTCACCTGTATCATCCACTTTACTAGAGCTAGATACGCAACCATTTAAAACTATCGACATTACAATACTAGCCAATATCCGTTTGAAATTTATATGCATACAAAAATGGTGACGAACAGTGTTTGAAAAAAACGATAACATTGCAGTGACTCTCAAGTAAAAAATTAGAAGGCAAAAACATAATGATTCATTTTCCTGTTTTCGCAGGACAAACAAACTATGAAATTATATACGCATATCAATGAATTTCTTATCTATTTTGTTGATGTCTATATATAAACGAGAGGTTTGATAGGAATCGATAAGTTGTGAACATTTTTTACTAGAGCGATTTATTCCTTACTATTTAATAGGATCACCTTATTTACTAAAAAACGCACGTTTGCGATCCTACCTCTTTTTTAAAACCACTCTCAAGCCCTTACACAGCAAGGTTTACCCCCATATACCCCATGCACTCCATTTTGCGCGAAATTAACGTGCGCAATTTTAGTGCGGAGGGGAGGGTGAGTCCGAACAAGGCCTGCGCGCACCATTTGCGCGCAAAAAAACGCACAAATGCGATCTTCGACATTTTCAGCCATTTTCTAGATTTGGAATTTAGAAAGTCATTGAATATTCAGGCGTTCAGCTAGTTGATACCGTCATTCTATCGGGGTCATATAGAACTAAGGCAAACCATATGTATGTAACGTGTCCAACTTGCTACTCCAAAGCTCACGTTGTTAGCAAACACAAAAAGACAACCAAGCAGAGCGAGCACACATGTCAGTGCTCGAACCTCAATTGCTCTTCTTCCTTCAAAATATCTTTAAGCCTTATTGGGGATATTATTCTTCCAAAGAAACAGGAGGCCACATGTTAGATTGTCCTAACTGCGGTGCGAAATATCGCATACTGACCTCTCGCGTAATTTCCAATGAAGTAAGGGAATTTTGTTGCCATTGCAAAACCTGTCATGCACGATTTCGCCAGTACTCGGTATTTGAAGAATTCATAGTGGAAAACTCTGATAGCCAGCCACCTGATGAAGCGATACAGCCTGACGTAGCTAAGCGAAGAGAACAGTTTATTAGCATCCTCAACCCAGCACAAAAACCTCATGCAGACGAGTCAAACCAATCTGCGATGATATTTCGATAATGCTTTAACAACTCCCAGACGCAAAAAAGCCGCCCAGCGAGAGGCGGCTTTTGAACTTACCAACAGAGGATTGTGAGGCAAGAAACAGAAGAGGAATCAGACTCACCCATCCATAATACTCAACCTGTCACTTCAATCTCGCTCTCTACCTTCTCGATACGCTATCTAGAATTCTATCTGATGCATTTACATCTTTTTAATCGGTTAAATAGGAGCCTCATAAACCATTAAACCAACAAAGAGAACCAGCACCTATGAATATCAATACGCAGCAAAAACTCAAAACCTATATGGACAATATTGAAAAGCTCTATGACACAAAAAAAGCAGCAGAAACCTTCAATGTAAATCCAACCGCAAGCCAAACCTTAATAGACGATGTGAAGCACACAGATGACTTTCTAGAGCGCATTAACGTAATTACCGTTGTAACCAACAAGGTGAGGCAATTGGCCTTGGTGTAGGTTGTATGATTGCTTCCCGTACCGACACCCTGCACGGTGGCGAGCGCAAAACTCGTTCAGTACATGATATGAGCGCCATGCCTTACATGTGTGAGCAAACCAACTTCGATACGCATTTAGGCTACGACCAATTAAGCGCTTTTGCTCACCTGAAAGACTTTGAAGAGCGAGTAAACAACCAAATCCGAACCCAAGCCGATTTAGATAAAATCCGTGTGGGCTTTTATGGAAAAACAGCCGAAAAAGACACGGATGTAGAAGCCAACCCAAACGGGGAAGATGTCAACATCGGTTGGATTCAAGCCATGAGAGAGCATCAACCTGAACGAGTACTGACCGAAGTAGTAAAAGATTCCGGTGTTATCCGCATTGGTGAAGGTGGCGATTTCATTAACCTAGACCTTGCGGTACTCACCGTCAAAAACATGCTTGATGAACGTTTTGCTACCAGCAATGATTTAGTGGCCATTATCGGCAATGACTTAATAGCAACTGACCAAGCCAAGCTCTACGCAGAGAACGCCCATACGCCAAGTGAAAAATCCAAATTAGAGATGCGCCAAGTTATCGCAACCTATGGCGGATTACCTTCTTATACGGTGTCGAACTTCCCTTCTCGCGGCATTATGGTCACCAGTTTTGACAACCTATCGATTTATATCCAATCCGGCTCTATTCGTAAATCAGTCGGTAAGCGCAACGACAGCAAGAACCGCGTTGAAAACTTTGAATCAATGAATATGGCGTACATTGTTGAACAACTAGGCAAAGCGGCCACTGTTGAGTTTGATAATGTGAAACTCAAAGCTCTAGGCTCTGACGCTTGGACATAAACAGGAAGCAGCGCCATGATAGAGATTGAATTTTCCAAGCCTGTTAGCGTCATGCACAGTGACATACTCAGTTACCTTGAGGTGGCGCTGCTTGATGGTTTGTATGAACCACCTGTAGGATTAGACACACTAGCGAAAGCCTTACGGGTTAATCCCACTCACGCAAGCGCCATTGAGTTTAAACGCAACACACTGGCCTACATCATAGGATTATCTCCCCTACTCCCCAAGCGCGAATTAAAACGCTTCATTCAAGACTATCTCACGTTTGGTAATGGTTACTTGCAGGTAGTTCGCTACCGGATGTCAGGGAACATCACCCAAGTTAAACACATTCCAGCGCTGTACATGCGTCGTCGTGACGACTTAGGTTACACCTATAAGCCAAGAACGTTCGACGATGAAGGGCGAATCGATTTTAAACATGACCAAATCTTTCACCTAGCAGAATACGATATTGCTCAAGAGATATATGGGTTACCAAGCCATATCAGTAGCCTAACCTCAATATGGCTCAATGATGATGCCACCCTGTTTCGTCGCCAGTACTACCGCAACGGCTCCCATGCAGGTTACTTGCTCTATATGAATGAACCGAACATGAGTGAAACAGTAGAGAACGATATACGGCAAAAGCTAAGTGCTAAAGAAGGAATGGCTTTTAAGAATTTGTTTGTTAACGCCAGAGGCAAAGACACCAAAGCCCCCGAACTCAAACCCATAGGACAGGTAGAAGCGAAAGATTCATTTCGGGATGTGATGAAGCATACAACCAGTGACATTCTATCGGTTCACCGAGTACCACTAGAATTGATGAGTATTAGACGGGAAGGCATCACCAGTAGCGGTGATTTGAACAAAGTCGATTGGATGTTTCACAAGAACGAGCTTTTGCCATTAGCAGAGTCGTTATCTGAGCTTAACGAGTTTACAAATACCAACGTGATCACGATAAAGAACTACACCGATTTAGACAGCCAACAGGCCAACGCTAACTAGTCATTTCCCTTCAAACGCAAAAAAGCCAGCTATAAACTGTACTAGCTCAGACCTGATCTGACAGTTACCCACTTTGTTGGTGCCTGTCAGATTATATCTGGGCTAGATTCTTTTCAGCCCAGATTAATTTCCCATCTA
>NZ_VTXE01000068.1 GCF_013114595.1 Vibrio sp. 99-8-1
CACAAGGAGGTTTTAACAAATTGAAAGGGGTTTTATAACTGACTCATAGCTGTAAGCTTTACGGAACCCCCAGCCTAGCTGGGGGTTTTCTGCATACAAAAAAAACCGCTCTAATGAGCGGTTCTTAAATTAAATCTAATTAGCGAGAGCTGCTTATAGCACGTCAACCGCATTAAGGTCAGCAAATGCTTTCTCAAGACGAGTAACCATAGACGCTTGACCAGCACGTAGCCATACACGTGGATCATAGTACTTCTTGTTTGGAGCCGCTTCACCTGTTGGGTTACCGATTTGACCTTGCAAGAATTCACGATTAGCCGCTTCGTATACGCGGATACCGTCCCAGCAAGCCCACTGAGTATCAGTATCGATGTTCATTTTGATAACACCGTAACCGATAGACTCTTGAATCTCTTCTTCAGAAGAACCAGAACCACCGTGGAATACAAAGTTTAGTGCATTTGGTGCAATACCAAATTTCTCAGCACAGTATGCTTGAGAGTCACGTAAAATAGTTGGAGTCAGTACAACGTTACCTGCTTGGTATACACCGTGCACGTTACCAAATGATGCTGCAATAGTGAAGTTAGGGCTGATAGCGTTTAATTTTTCATATGCATACGCTACATCTTCAGGAGAAGTATATAGTTCAGATGCGTCCATATCAGAGTTATCAACGCCATCTTCTTCACCACCAGTACAACCCAATTCGATTTCTAGAGTCATGCCCATTTTCGCCATGCGAGCAAGGTATTGACCAGAAATTTCGATGTTCTCTTCTAGAGACTCTTCAGAAAGGTCAATCATGTGAGAAGAGAATAGAGGCTTACCTGTTTGAGCAAAGAACTCTTCACCTGCATCCAGAAGACCATCAATCCATGGAAGAAGTTTCTTAGCTGCATGGTCAGTATGAAGAATCACTGGCACACCGTAAGATTCAGCTACTGCGTGTACATATTTTGCACCAGCAACAGCACCAAGTACTTGCGTACCTTGACCTTCAAGCTTAAGGCCTTTACCTGCGAAGAAAGCAGCACCGCCGTTAGAGAACTGAACAATAACAGGGGCTTTTACTTTCGCCGCTGCTTCTAGTACTGCGTTTACAGAGTCAGTACCTACACAGTTTACAGCTGGTAAAGCGAAGTTATTTTCTTTAGCAACTTCAAATACTTTTTGTACGTCTTCACCAGAGATAACACCTGGCTTTACGAAATCGAAGATCTTAGACATGGATTGAGTCCTATTTTCTGTCGTTTTAAATGAATTCTTGCGAATCTTGCAAACGTTTGCTCCCTACGCAGCGGCATTCTATCAATAAAACCTAGCGCAGCAAACGTAAAAACGGGAATAATTATTCCCGTTCACTTCAATATTTATGCTTTAGCACGCTCTTCAAGCATCGCTACAGCAGGAAGTACTTTACCTTCAACAAATTCAAGGAAAGCGCCACCACCTGTTGAGATGTAAGAAACATCAGCTTTGATACCAAATTTATCTATAGCAGCTAAAGTATCGCCGCCACCAGCAACAGAGAAGCCTTCTGACTCTGCAATTGCTTTTGAAATAGATTCCGTACCAGCTTCAAAGTTCTTAAATTCAAAAACACCTACTGGACCGTTCCAAAGAATGGTTTTTGCATTTTTAAGAATTTCAGCCAATTCAGCTGAGCTATTTGGACCTAGGTCAAAAATCATATCGTCATCTTGTACTTCTGATACATCTTTGATTACAGCTTCTGCATTTTCATCAAACGCTTTAGCACAAGCCACATCAGTTGCAACAGGAATAGCGCACTCTTCCATCAGTTTCTTCGCGGTATCAACAAGATCGGCTTCATAAAGCGATTTACCAACATTGTGGCCAGATGCTGCGATAAACGTGTTCGCAATACCACCACCAACAACAAGCTGATCTGCTACTTTAGATAGTGATTCTAGAACCGTTAACTTAGTTGATACTTTAGAACCACCAACAATAGCAACCATTGGACGAGCTGGTTTGTCCATTGCTTGAGCAAGAGCTTCTAGTTCATTTGCAAGTAAAGGACCTGCACATGCAACTGGTGAGTAAGTACCTACGCCATGCGTAGAAGCTTGAGCACGGTGAGCCGTACCAAATGCATCCATAACAAATACATCACACAATGCCGCGTATTTCTTAGATAGCTCTTCTTCATTTTTCTTCTCGCCTTTATTAAAGCGAACATTTTCAAGAACAACTAATTCACCAGTGTTGAGCTCAAGACCATCTAAATAGTCTTTTGCTAACTTAACGTCACAATCTAAAGCGTCATTTAAGTAATTAACAACAGGTTGTAGAGAGAACTCTTCAGCGTATTCACCTTCAGTTGGGCGACCTAAGTGAGATGTCACCATTACTTTAGCACCAGCTTCTAAACAAAGCTTAATGGTTGGTAACGATGCTAGAATACGAGCATCAGAAGTCACTTTTCCTTCTTTTACTGGTACGTTAAGGTCAGCACGGATAAATACACGTTTACCTGCTAGGTCCAGGTCGGTCATCTTGATTACAGACATGGTTTGTCCTCTCAATTAAATATAAAGTTTTAAACAGCTCAGCATCATGCCAAACATAGAAATTCTTTAACTGCTACCTATGTGGGGATTATGTAATTTAATTTCAAGAAAAATTTCACTTTAATCCCAAATTCATTTATTCACATGGCAACATAACTAATGCGGTATCCAGCATTCGGTTGGCGAAACCCCACTCGTTGTCGCACCAAACTAACATTTTTACTAGATGACCGTTGCTAACTCTGGTCTGCGTTCCATCTACAATCGCGCTGTGCGCATCATGATTAAAATCAATCGAAACCAAAGGTAATTCAGTATAGTCAACAATGTCACGTAATGTACACCGAGATGCCTCTATTATGGTTTGATTTACGTCATTAACTTTCACATTTGCATTAATTGTGACACTTAAATCTATCGCAGTAACGTTAACAGTGGGAACTCTGACGGAAATAGCTTCAAATTTGTTAGAAAATTTCGGAAATATTCTTTCAATGCCTTTATGAAGCTTGGTATCTACCGGAATAATTGATTGACTGGCAGCACGGGTACGGCGCAGATCTGAATGGTAGGCATCAATGACCTGTTGATCATTCATAGAAGAGTGGATAGTGGTAATAGAACCAGACTCAATACCAAACGCATCATCCAGTACCTTTATTACCGGTACGATACAGTTGGTTGTACATGAACCATTCGAAACAATGTTGTGTTCAGGAAGTAAGGTACTTTGATTCACACCATAAATAATGGTGTTATCGATATCATGACCACCTGGATGAGAAAATAGCACTTTTTTTGCACCCGCGGCGATATGCTGTAGGCCATCGGCTCTATCGCCGTATACACCGGTGCAATCTAGCACTATATCTACTTCCAAATCTCGCCAAGGTAGCAGTTCAATTTCAGCTAAGTGAAGTATTCGAACTGAATCAAACTCACCATTATTGTGGTGGATAAACAGGTGCTGCTGATCATTCGATATTTTCTTACTAAAGCGTCCATGGCTGGTATCGTATTGCAACAGGTGCGCCATCGCATCAGGCTGAGCCAGTTCATTCACTGCAACAATTTTTATCTGCTCGTTTTTTCCGCTTTCGTATAGGGCACGAAGTACATTTCTACCAATACGGCCAAAACCGTTAATTGCAACTTTTAGCATTTTTTTGCCTAATTATTATTGTCTTTAGAGTGGGATACTAACCGATTATCCTGGCTTTCGCACGGCAACTAGGCTCAGTTTTTCAACAATAAAACGCAATAAAAAAACCGGAAATCCTAAGATCTCCGGTTTTTACAGTATTCACGTCAGTGCTCAAAGAAGCACTGAAAGGTGATGGATTAAGCCAGTAGCTCTTTCGCGGTATCGACAACGTTTTCTACGGTAAAGCCGAACATCTTAAAGAGTTCGCCTGCCGGAGCTGACTCACCAAAGGTTGTCATACCGATGATGCGGCCGTCAAAACC
>NZ_VTXE01000069.1 GCF_013114595.1 Vibrio sp. 99-8-1
TCGTAACTCATCGCTTCAGCATCAATCACCCCTAATGGAACAAGAATGCCCAGTACCAATACGGTTACTGGCGTTATCATTGCAAACCAGCTACCGCCAGCACCAAACAGACCCCACCATACCGGCTCGTCTGAACGTTTTGGATGTTTATCTACCACAATAAGCTCCTTATACGATGATGAGTACAATCAGTGAAATGGCTGCAACAGCCGCCCACTGGCTCAATACAATGACTTTCTTATCCAGCAACTTACCTTTAATGCGAATCGGCATTACCTGAGGCATCATGCCAAAGAAGGTGTGTGCATGGAAAAGACTGCCCGCCAGTGCCACGATATTAATGGCCACAACAACAGGGTTGCTCATAAAGCTTAACCACGCCTGCCATGACTCCGGCCCTTTCACTAAGCTGCCTAAGCCAAACGTTAAGAACAGGGTAAATAAAATCAGCGGCAATACCGTTGCTTCGCGTAACATATAGAAACGATAGAAGCTGCTTTTTTGCCACCATGTGGCATTCATTGTGCGAACATAAGGTTTACGGTTACTCATTCCTTAGTCCTCCTGTGGGGTTAACATGGCAATGACAAAGTCTTTGGACGACTCTATCTTCCCTTGGTTGACCGCAGCGGCTGGGTCGACGTTCTTCGGACACACTTCGGAGCAGAAGCCCACAAAAGTACAGCCCCATACGCCGTTCTCACCGTTAAGCAGCTCCATTCGCTCAGCTTTGCCGTTATCACGGCTGTCGAGGTTATAACGGTGCGCTAAGGAGATGGCCGCAGGCCCCAAGAACTCAGGGTTCAAACCAAATTGCGGACAAGCGGCGTAGCATAAGCCACAGTTAATACAGGCGGCGAACTGCTTGTATTTTGCCATCTGCTCTGGGGTTTGGTTGTTTGGCCCATCTTCCGGAGTTCGGTCGTTGCCAATGATGTAAGGTTTGAGTGCTTCAAGACGTTCGATAAACGGCGTCATATCTACAATCAAATCTTTCTCTATTGGGAAGTTTGCCAGTGGCTCAATGAGCAGGCCATCTGGGTAATCTCGCAAGAAAGTCTTACACGCCAATTTCGGGTAGTTATTGACCATCATGCCGCATGAGCCACAGATGGCCATACGACAAGACCAGCGATAGCTTAAGTCTTTATCTAGGTGGTCTTTGATGTACCCCAGTGCATCCAGCAGTGACATGGTGTCATCAAACGGTACTTCAAATGTCTGCGTGTATGGCTGAGCATCTTTCTCAGGGTCATAACGCAGAATGTCGATTTTTTGAATACGAGTTGTGGACATTATTTCTGCTCCTGTGCTTCGTTAGCGGCCTTCTCTGTCTTTTCTTTTTCGACAAGAGCTTCTTGCGCTTCTTGCGCAGCGGCTTTCTCCGCAGCCTCACCATACAAACGGGCTTTCGGTTGAGATTTGGTGATGATAACGTCACTGTAATCGATGCTTGGTGGAGCATCTTCATTGAAATGCGCCAGTGAGTGTTTTAGGTAGTTCACATCATCACGCTCGGTACAGCCTTCATCTAAACGTTGGTGCGCACCACGTGACTCACGACGAAGAATGGCAGAGTGTGCCATGGCTTCGGCCACTTCCAGTCCATAACCAATTTCAATGGCGTACAGAAGGTCGGTATTAAATACCTTGCCTTTGTCTTTGATGCTGATGTTTTTATAACGTGCTTTTAGCTCAGTCAGTTTGGCAATGGTCTCTTGCAGTAAATCTTCACGGCGGTAGATACCACAGCCCGATTCCATGCTGGCGCCCATTTCTGTGCGAATGGTGGCCCAGTTTTCATCCCCTTGCTGATTAAGCAGTGCCTGAATACGCGCTTCAACGGCGTCAACTTGCTTAGCGATGGAGACATCATTCCACCCTTTAAAGGCTTCCGCGCGTTTCACCGCGTGCTCACCGGCAACACGACCAAACACCACAAACTCAGCCAGTGAGTTGGAGCCAAGACGGTTAGCACCATGTAAACCTGAAGAGGCACATTCACCCACGGCAAACAGACCTTTAATCTTGGTTTCACACGTTGGGTCAGTTTCAATGCCGCCCATGGTGTAGTGAACCGTTGGACGAATTGGAATCGGCTCTTTAGCCGGGTCAACGTTAACGTACGCTTTAGCTAATTCACAGATGAAAGGCAGACGCTCTTGCAGATACTCTTCGCCAAGATGAGTCAAGTCTAGGTGCACCACATCACCCAGAGGGTGGTCGATGGTGTTGCCTTTTTGCTGCTCATGCCAGAACGCTTGCGACACTTTGTCTCGCGGTCCCAGCTCCATGTATTTGTTCTTTGGCTCGCCCACAGGGGTTTCAGGCCCCATGCCGTAGTCTTGTAGGTAACGGTAACCGTCTTTATTGACGATGATGCCCCCTTCGCCACGACACCCTTCGGTCATCAAAATGCCGGTGCCCGGTAACCCCGTTGGGTGATACTGGACAAACTCCATGTCACGAAGTGGCACACCATGGCGATAAGCCAATGCCATACCATCGCCGGTCACAATGCCACCATTGGTGTTGGTGTTATAAACACGACCCGCACCGCCTGTCGCCAGAACCACAGATTTGGCTTTAATGGTGACTAACTCACCTTCTGACATGTGAATGGCGATAAGACCTTGTACTTCGTCCTCTTCCACCAATAAATCCACCACGAAATACTCGTCAAAGCGGTTGATTTGCTGGTATTTGATGGACGTCTGGAACAAGGTGTGCAGCATATGGAAGCCGGTTTTATCCGCGGCAAACCAAGTACGCTCTACCTTCATGCCGCCGAATCGACGAACATTGACGTCGCCATTCTCTTTACGGCTCCATGGGCAGCCCCATTGTTCCATTTGAATCATTTCGCGAGTGGCATTTTCGACGAAATACTCAACAACATTTTGTTCGCAAAGCCAGTCACCCCCGCCAACGGTGTCGTTAAAGTGGTTGTCTAAGCTATCTTCATCTTTGATGACGGCAGCAGAGCCCCCTTCGGCTGCAACCGTGTGCGAGCGCATAGGGTATACTTTAGAGATAAGAGCAATCTCTAAATCGGGGTTGGCTTCAGCCGCTGCGATAGCAGTACGAAGACCGGCGCCGCCAGCGCCGATGACCGCGATATCTGTGGTTATGGTTTTCACAGTTATCCTCCAGTGT
>NZ_VTXE01000070.1 GCF_013114595.1 Vibrio sp. 99-8-1
GCAAACCCGGGGAACTGAAACATCTAAGTACCCGGAGGAGTAGAAATCAACCGAGATTCCGAAAGTAGCGGCGAGCGAAATTGGATTAGCCCTTAAGCTTTTAGTGCGTCAGGTGAAGAGTCTGGAAAGTCTCGCAATAAAGGGTGATAGCCCCGTAACCGACAACGTACAATCAGTGAAATCGAGTAGGGCGGGACACGTGATATCCTGTCTGAATATGGGGGGACCATCCTCCAAGGCTAAATACTACTGACTGACCGATAGTGAACCAGTACCGTGAGGGAAAGGCGAAAAGAACCCCTGTGAGGGGAGTGAAATAGAACCTGAAACCGTGTACGTACAAGCAGTAGGAGCCTCCTTTGTGGGGTGACTGCGTACCTTTTGTATAATGGGTCAGCGACTTATATTTAGTAGCAAGGTTAACCGATTAGGGGAGCCGTAGGGAAACCGAGTCTTAACTGGGCGTCGAGTTGCTAGGTATAGACCCGAAACCAGGTGATCTAGCCATGGGCAGGTTGAAGGTTGAGTAACATCAACTGGAGGACCGAACCGACTAATGTTGAAAAATTAGCGGATGACTTGTGGCTAGGGGTGAAAGGCCAATCAAACCTGGAGATAGCTGGTTCTCCCCGAAAGCTATTTAGGTAGCGCCTCGGACGAATACTACTGGGGGTAGAGCACTGTTAAGGCTAGGGGGTCATCCCGACTTACCAACCCTTTGCAAACTCCGAATACCAGTAAGTACTATCCGGGAGACACACGGCGGGTGCTAACGTCCGTCGTGGAGAGGGAAACAACCCAGACCGCCAGCTAAGGTCCCAAAGTATAGCTAAGTGGGAAACGATGTGGGAAGGCTCAGACAGCCAGGATGTTGGCTTAGAAGCAGCCATCATTTAAAGAAAGCGTAATAGCTCACTGGTCGAGTCGGCCTGCGCGGAAGATGTAACGGGGCTAAGCTATACACCGAAGCTGCGGCAATACGGGTTAATATTCCCGTACTTCTTACAATTGCGATGGGGGGACGGAGAAGGCTAGGTGGGCCTGGCGACGGTTGTCCAGGTTCAAGGGTGTAGGCTGATTTCTTAGGTAAATCCGGGAAATCATTAAGGCTGAGACCCGATGTCGAGCGCCCAAGGGCGTGAAGTCATTGATGCCATGCTTCCAGGAAAAGCCTCTAAGCTTCAGATTGTAAGAAATCGTACCCCAAACCGACACAGGTGGTCGGGTAGAGAATACCAAGGCGCTTGAGAGAACTCGGGTGAAGGAACTAGGCAAAATGGTACCGTAACTTCGGGAGAAGGTACGCTTCTGACGGTGAAGTCCCTCGCGGATGGAGCTATCGGAAGTCGCAGATACCAGGTGGCTGCAACTGTTTATTAAAAACACAGCACTGTGCAAAATCGCAAGATGACGTATACGGTGTGACGCCTGCCCGGTGCCGGAAGGTTAATTGATGGGGTTAGACTTAGGTCGAAGCTCTTGATCGAAGCCCCGGTAAACGGCGGCCGTAACTATAACGGTCCTAAGGTAGCGAAATTCCTTGTCGGGTAAGTTCCGACCTGCACGAATGGCGTAATGATGGCCACGCTGTCTCCACCCGAGACTCAGTGAAATTGAAATCGCTGTGAAGATGCAGTGTACCCGCGGCTAGACGGAAAGACCCCGTGAACCTTTACTACAGCTTGGCACTGAACATTGACCCTACATGTGTAGGATAGGTGGGAGACTTTGAAACTTCGTCGCTAGATGGAGTGGAGTCAACCTTGAAATACCACCCTTGTAGTGTTGATGTTCTAACTTAGTCCCCTAATCGGGGATGAGGACAGTGCCTGGTGGGTAGTTTGACTGGGGCGGTCTCCTCCCAAAGAGTAACGGAGGAGCACGAAGGTGGGCTAAACACGGTTGGACATCGTGTGGTTAGTGCAATGGCATAAGCCCGCTTGACTGCGAGAATGACAATTCGAGCAGGTGCGAAAGCAGGTCATAGTGATCCGGTGGTTCTGAATGGAAGGGCCATCGCTCAACGGATAAAAGGTACTCCGGGGATAACAGGCTGATACCGCCCAAGAGTTCATATCGACGGCGGTGTTTGGCACCTCGATGTCGGCTCATCACATCCTGGGGCTGAAGTCGGTCCCAAGGGTATGGCTGTTCGCCATTTAAAGTGGTACGCGAGCTGGGTTTAGAACGTCGTGAGACAGTTCGGTCCCTATCTGCCGTGGGCGTTGGAGAATTGAAAGGGGCTGCTCCTAGTACGAGAGGACCGGAGTGGACGAACCTCTGGTGTTCGGGTTGTCATGCCAATGGCATTGCCCGGTAGCTAAGTTCGGAATCGATAAGCGCTGAAAGCATCTAAGCGCGAAGCGAGCCTTGAGATGAGTTCTCCCTGATACTTTAAGTATCCTAAAGGGTTGTCGTAGACTACGACGTTGATAGGCAGGGTGTGTAAGCGTTGTGAGGCGTTGAGCTAACCTGTACTAATTGCCCGTGAGGCTTAACCATACAACACCCAAGGGGTTTTG
>NZ_VTXE01000008.1 GCF_013114595.1 Vibrio sp. 99-8-1
GTCAGATAATCTTGAAAGGGAATGCCATTCCTTCAATTATCTTTCTTGAACTGAACTTGTTGATGTTGCTCTGAATCCTGCATCTTGAGGTCACTTGAGTATATACTACATGAATCTGATTCAATTTATCGATATTAAAAATATTCGTTTATCGCTAAATAACGATCACGGATATGTTCAATCAAAGCTTGAATTCGTTTGGCGGGTTTACGGGTGTAGGGATAGACAGCATAAATGCCAACTTCCTTCCCTACCTGTTCAGCCAAGACTTCAACCAAACTGCCCTCTTGCAAATCTTCATACACCAAACAAGTCGGTACATAGGCTAAACCGTTCCCTGCTAACGCAGCTCTTCGTAATGCAGCAGAGTTATTAGAAGAGAAGTTACCGCTCACTTTCAAGGTATACACGTCACTATTTCGCTTGAACTGCCAGTCAAATGTTCCGGTGCTTTCATAGGTGTAACCAAGACAGTTATGTCGTAATAGATCTTTCGGTTTATCTGGTTTTCCGTACTTTTCCAGATACTGAGGTGTGGCGCATATCACCCAACGTGAATTGAAAATATACCGAGCAATTAAACTCGAATCTTCTAAATAACCCGTTCGAATGACTAGGTCATATTTATCAGCGATAAGATCGACAAACTCATTGTCCATCGACATATCGATGGTAAGCCCGGGATGTTGTTGGCAAAAGTCAGATACCGCTTCTGCCAACAGTAGGTCACCCGAGATAGTCGGCACTGACATACGAATATGCCCAGACAATACTTCGTTATAGCCGTTAATCGCATTAAATGCCGATTTGGCGATGTCTTTTATATCTTTAGCGCGATTGTAGAGAACTTCTCCTGCCTCAGTTGGAGAGAGATTACGTGTGGTGCGATAGATTAACTGCACCCCTAGCTTTGTCTCCAACTTGCTAACTCGTTTGCTGACCACAGATTTGGTAATATCATTCAGCTCAGCCACTTTGCTAAAAGAGCCGTTTTCAATTACCTGGGTAAACAAGACTAAGTCATCAATATCTGGCATAAGAAGTACTCTTAGTTACATATCATCAATTATAATATATGTCGCATAAACAGGGCCATGAACCCCTACTACTTTTATCAGTTCAATATCCGCTGTAGAGCTTGGTCCTGAAATAAAGTTAACGCAAGAAGGCATTCTCTCTCCCGCGGCGGCTTTTTGATGCAGTACCGCCGTGGCTTGGGTCAACCGTGCAAACAACGTACTTTTAGCAACAACAAATATCGATGCTTCAGGTAACAAGCTCACCGCTCTCCCCTGTTGAGGGTTACTATGCAGCACCATAGTACCAGACTCTGCTAACGCTTGTTCAGCATAAACAATACCAACCTTCGCTCGTTCAGCCAGCTCAATATTGCGCTGATAGCCGATAGCCGCTTGCCAAGTATTAATATCATATTGTTCAGACTCGATAGAGCATTCAGGGATCAACGCCAACAATCTTGGGTCGGCGGACAACAGCACTTCCGCTTTATTTGTCTCTTTATTTTGTTCAGAGAGCGAGTCCACCGTACAATATTGCTCACATACTTTTGTGATAGCTGTAGAGATAGACTCTTTTGTTACCACAATGGCTTGCGACGCCAAATTGGTTTGAGTATAGGCCAGCAGCACCTCTTTTAACTCATCTTTAGAGTAATCAGACATTACCTGATGGTGGCAATTATGTCGCAAAGCGGGTCTCTCAACCGGCTCAATATTTTTTTCACGTCCGAGTTTCTGAGCAATATTGTCCAAAAATGAATTGCGGTTGTAAATGCGTTCAGCATCCTCTGTTAACAAAGCGTTTGACATCATAGGCTCCTATTTCTTTTGATGAGATTTAAACCAACTACGGAACGACTCACCATCAGGCTCTGGTAAATCCCTTGCTTCTGTCCATTCACTCGTTGCACCAATATTAATAGGCATTTTGCCATTCTTAATCAGACTACTTGCTACAGACGCTCCCACTTTTACCGTACTATTCCACAGTATTGGGCGAGCATTAATGAAGTTAAATGCTGAAACGGTGGCTCTTTCTAGCGCAGGGGTAATATTCTGTTCAGCCATTTTTTGTCTATGTTTGAGGATCAAATCAGATAGAGGAATCTTCACCGGACAAACATCATTACAAGATTGGCACAAGCTACAAGCGTACGGCAGATCTTTAAAATCTTCATAACCGCCTAATAGAGGAGAAAGCACTGCACCAATAGGGCCAGAATAAATTGAGCCATATGACTGACCACCAATATGCCGGTAAGCAGGACAAGTATTTACACATGCGGCACAACGAACACAACGAAGAATATCTTTAAATTCAGAGCCTAAGATCTCAGAGCGACCATTATCAACGATAACTAAATGAAACTCTTCTGGTCCATCGCAATGTTCATCTTCTCTTGGTCCAGTCAGCGCAGTTACATACCCCGTCAACGGAATACCAACCGCACTCCGGCACAATAAACTAATGACAATATCCAACTCTTCGAAGGTAGGAACAATACGTTCCATTCCCATTACCGCAATATGGGTCTTCGGTAAACTGGTGGCCAAACGCGCATTACCTTCGTTGGTAACCAAACTAATGGTTCCTGATTCTGCTACTGCAAAATTACACCCTGTGATGCCAATATCTGCTTCTAAAAAGTCATGACGAATATAATCACGAACAAACTGTGTCATCTCTTCTGGATCATTGCTGCCCTGATAACCAATTTTATCTTTAAAAATGTCACGGATTTGGGTTCGATTTTTGTGCAACGCAGGAACCACAATATGAGAAGGAGGATCGCAATCATCGACCTGCAAAATGTATTCACCTAGATCGGTTTCTACCACCTCGCAATCGTTTTGTTGAATCACTCGGTTAAGGTCTATTTCTTCCGTTACCATCGACTTAGATTTAACGACCTTCTTGGCATTTTTCTTTTGCACGATGGATTCGATGTAATCCGTTGCCTGTTCGGCTGTTTTTGCAAAGAAAACATGTCCGCCGTTCTTAGCCACATTGTCGCTAAGCTGTTGCAGGTAATAATCTAAATTTTCAAGTACATGGTTACGGATATCCATACCCATTTCACGCCACTCTTCCCAGTTACCAAGCTTATCTGCGGCAATCTGACGGTTAGCAAACATTCGTTCCTGAGCATTTGCGACAGACTGACGCATAAACTCATCTTTCATCTGCACATTGATACGTTCACGAAACTGCTTATTGCTGGTTTTCATCGACATATTACTTCACCTCACCGCTTAGCAATACATCCACTATGTGCATCACTTTTACTGGTTTACCTTCACGACTAATTCGTCCACCAATATTGATTAAACAACTGATATCCGCACCGATTAGATAGTCAGGCTCAACCTCGGTAATATGGCGCACTTTTTCTATTACCATCTCACCGGAAATTTCCGACATTTTGACGGAAAAAGTGCCACCAAACCCGCAACAAGTCTGCTGATTTTGAATGGGTAGCAACTCTAATCCTTCTACATTGTTGAGAAGGGTTAGTGGCTCTTCTATTACGCCTAGTTTTCGAATCAAACTGCACGATGGATGATAAACACCCCGTCCTTTAAGCTTTGCTCCTAGGTGTTCAACTTTTAACTCATTAACAATGAATTGAGTCAGTTCAAACAGGCGATCTGCCACACGTTGAGCTCGACTGGCCCATTCAGGTTCATCGGCCAAATATTGAGGGTATTTCTTAATAGAAGCCGCGCACGATCCCGCAGGGCTCACTATCGGGTAATCATTCTCTTCAAATGCCTGAATGATATTTTTCATTGCAGGCTTGCTCCCTTCAATATAACCACTGTTGAGAGAAGGCTGACCACAGCACCCCTGCTTTTGTGGAAAAATCACTTCACAGTTCAACTGTTCAAGTAGTAATACGGTTTTTTTAGCGACATCGGCTTTCACCATATCACCAAGACAGGTGGCAAATAGATTCACCTTCATTGTGTTGCTCCCGTGGTAGAGATGCAATTAGCAAAAATGCTAATTTCAGTGCAGTTATTAAATTAGGCGACGAACACTTATAAAGAAGTATTAGTCGATAAATTTTAATTATTATTATCTTTCGAACAGTAAATATATATAACCTTACTGTTTATCGGTTTATATATAGTCTAGCTACAATTTTTAGCTTCGCTAGCAATAAATAGTCTACCCTACCTCCGTCACTGTGACGTATTGTGATATAAGGCTTTTACATACGAGGTTAAATGTCAAAATCACAATAAATAACAATGTGTTAACTTTACATCCATTTCAACACCAGCATTGATTGGGTTAGTTTTGGAAACAATAATTATCTAATTGAACTACAATTGGTTACATAAAAGCCTTTACGAGTGATTGCATTAACTAATCATTAAGTATTAGTCATTTGCTTACTTATCAGAAGATGCTTATTTAAATTCACTAGAAATATTCCATTAACATTTTTAAATATAAATCTAAAACTTATTAAAACACTTAATCACCCTTTTATTTCCGCTAACTAAAATAAATATATTTACCACTGACATCATTACTAAAATTCGTTCCCCCCTGCTAATAACTTCTATTTCCTTTATTGATTTAATTTCCTTCATTTCGCTCATTACTGCACGTTCATTACCATTTAAATTATCCCATCGGGAAGGTATTAAAAATAAAATGGCCTTCACTGAAATTTTTTTACCATTGCCCCTCTCTACTACAACATAGACAAAGACAATGTACGGAGATAACGAATATGAAAAAATGGATTAACGGTTTATTGCTGATCGCAGCCCAAGCCCTTTTCGCGACTTCTGCCTTTGCTGCTGATGCCATTTATACCGGTTTTTTCAGTAATAAAGCATTAGATGGCTACGATACCGTTGCTTACTTTACCGAAGGAAAACCAGTAGAAGGCAATAAGGATTTCAAGATCTCTTACAAAGGTGCCGATTGGTATTTTTCCAGCCAGGAGAACCTTGATAAATTCCAAGCAGATCCAGACAAGTTCGCACCACAATATGGCGGATACTGTGCATGGGCAATAGCGGCAAAAAATGACTTTGCCCCAGGGGACCCTAAACAGTGGAGCATTGTCGATGACAAACTCTATTTAAACTATGACAAATCAGTCAAAAATCAGTGGTTACAAGATGTTCCCGGATTTATAGCTCAAGGGGATAAAAACTGGCCGACTCTACTTGCTCAATAATACTATTGCGTAAAATTATAGAGCGAACATATTGTTCAACCTTCTTCGGTTTACTGCCTTTACCGAAGAAGGTTGATATTGTAAAAACCGATCCAGTTAACTTAGATTTCATGTAACTACGTGTGGCTTTATTCAATGTGACTATCTTCTAACTGTAGTAATGACTGTCCTTGATAATTAGTCCCTGATAATTATTGACGGCTGTCCTTTTATTTTCATGCCTTCACTCACTCTGTATCCTTTATAAGTACTGGTCTTATTAGCACTTCAGGAGCAAATCCTATAATGACTAAAACGCTGATATGATGTACTCTTAATTCATTGAATCTATGTTAAATTCATTCTTATTTTGGGGAACATATGGCCGTTGATGAGTACAATTCTAGCTCCCGCCCTTTGACGGTAAAACTGGATGGAAAAGGTCCTTACATTATTACCGATATGACCTGTAAGGAGGCGCTGTCTGCTGGAAGTAAACTATCACTATCACTTGTTTCTCCCGAACCTGTTCAAGATTCATCGTTAGGTAAACCTGTCGCGATTGAGTTTAATCAAGGTGAAAATAACCGCTCTTTCAATGGGTTAATTACTTCAATTGAACTTATTGAGTACAGTATCGAGAAAGATCTCTACTACTACCGAATAGGTTCAAGTGACGCACTATCTATTTTAGCTTTTCGTCACAACCGACAGATCTTCCAAAATGTCAGTAGCAAAAAAGTGCTTGAGACTATTTTTGAAAAAGCGGGAATAAAAAGCTATATCAAAATATCCGTATCTGGCGACGGCGAGGAGCACGAATATTGCACTCAAATGGACGAGACGGATCTGGCATTTGCTCATCGTATTATGGCAAGTGAAGGTTGGCATTATCGAGTTGATCACTCTTCCTCTTCTCATAAAGTACTTATTTCTGATAAAAATCAAAGCTTTGAAAGCGCCAAAAATAGCCCTTACTCATATAAAAAGTTGGGGAGTAGTAACGAGTTCACCATAAGCAATTGGAAACAAAAAAGTAAAGTCACCTCTGCCAAAGTCAGCCTTGCTGATTTCAGCCATGAACTTCCTGAGCTAATAGATAGTGGCGAACAGTCTTCCTCCGCATCAGCCAGCATCAATGACTTATCGAGTTACCACTATGGCGTTGGTAGCAAGGATAAATCTATCATTCGCACTCTAGCTAAGACACAAATGGAGTCGCTGGATGCAGAGAAATATGTATGCAGCTCTTCTTCTACTATTATGGAGCTCTCTGCAGGATACAATTTCAAGCTCTCTGACCATCCAATTTCTGACAGCAATCAAGAATATGTGGTCACCGAAATCGTTCATCATATAAAAAGCGCTGAATCAGGACGAGACATTCAATATCGTAATCAGTTTGAGTGTATTCCAAGTACCACAACCTTTCGTCCTAAAATGCTAAGTAAGCCTCGTGTATCATGCGTACACAGCGCTTATGTCACAGGCCCAAGTGGAGAGGAGATTTATAGTGATGATCAGGGAAGAGTAAAAGTTCAGTTTCATTGGGATCAAAATGGTGAAAATGACGAAAACACCTCCTGTTGGCTAGCGGTATCCCAAAACTTTGCTAGCAACGGATTTGGCATGCAGTTTACTCCACGGATTGGTGATGAAGTTATCGTTAGCTATATTGATGGCGACCCTGACTATCCCGTTATCTCTGGTTCAATTTATAACCCATCCAACAAACCACCATTTGATTCTGCAACTCAAAGTGGCATCCGCACTCGAACCACGCCAGACGGAAGCAGTAAAACCAGCAATGAAATCCGCTTTGACGATCAAAAAGACAAAGAACAGTTCTATCTCCATGCACAAAAAGATCTATTGCTAGAAGTTGAAAACGATAGCACGTCGACAATCACTGGTGCAAAAGCCGTTAACATAGAAAAAACCTTAGATGTAACCAGTAAGGAAGCGTTTACCGCGGCCACAGAAAAAACGATGGCGATTTCCAGTAAAGAAGCGTTTTCCTTAGATTCCAGCAAAACCGTTCAAGCTACGAGCAAAGAAGATTTCTCGATTAAATCGGATAAAAACATCGCCGTTGAAGCGAGTTCAAACGCAGACATTACCGCAACGGCATCAATAACCGTAGACGGACAAGAGATCTCCTTAAAAGGAAAAACCAAAATTGCCTTAGCTGTAGGCGCTTGTAAAATCGAACTTAGCGCGAGTGGAATAAAAATTGAAGCTCCTCAAGTCAGTATTGCAGGACAGGCAAAAGCAGAACTTAAAGCGGCGATGGTAACCGTTGAAGGGCAAGGGAAAACCGACATCAAGGGAGCCCTTGTCTCGGTAAATGGTAGCGCGATGACGGAAATTAAAGCAGGTGCCATGGTTCAAATTCAAGGTGCAATTGCGAAGGTAAACTAATGAAATTTTTAAAAATTCCACACCAATTCGCCAAGGACATAATGGCACTATACGAGCCAACAGCAGAAGCTCAAGAAGCACTGACCGAAAACATGTCCCCTTATGATTGGCTAGAACAAGCAATTAACAGTGAGTTATATAGTGACGCAGTCACATTTATAGCTCACGGCTTGCCAATTAGAGAATCTATTTGGTGGGCCTGTAACTGCGCAGCGAGTCGGGATGATTGGTCGACTGAAGAAAATGACGCCGTTAACGCCGCCAAAGCTTGGGTTTATACACCTGATGAAACCAGTCGGCGCCATGCCGAAGAGATGGCGAAAATAGCGACTCTAGATACAGGTGCCGGCTGGGCTGCACAAGCTGCGTTTTGGAGTGGTGGTAGCATGACATCACCAACCGATCCTATCGTTCCTCCACCCGCAAACTTATATGCTCAAGCCGTTGCAGGATGTATCAATCTAACCGCAGTGTTACCGGATGGTGCTCATGCGGTAGAACGATATAAGCATTATATTGATATGGGGTCTGATATTGCTAACGGTGGTAATGGCGAACAAGAAGGAGCGTTGTAATGTTTCCTGCTGCAAGAGCAACTGATATGCATGTTTGTCCTATGCAAACTCCTGCCATTGTACCGATTCCACACGTCGGAGGCCCAATACTGCCAATGCCATCTACGGTGCTAATAGGCAACTTACCTGCTGCAACATTGGGACAGATGTGTGTCTGCGTAGGTCCACCTGACAGCATTATTAAAGGGAGCGCCACAGTACTAATTAATAATATGCCAGCAGCAAGAATGACCGATATGACAGCGCACGGTGGAACCATAGTACTCGGTTTTCCAACGGTACTAATCGGCGGCTAACACTCCTTATTCGAGGACATATATGGTCACCTCGTCCGATAGATTGAGAGATTAATGATTAAGCTCACGTTACGGCAATAAACATTGTGCTGCCTTAGGATGAATTTCGCTCTTTTATCAATATGCACCATAATTGAATAAGTTAGAGTGAAATAAGTGTATCTAGTTGCTTAGATTTACACAAAAACTCGTTCGGCCAATAGGTAGTTTATGTTTCTAATAAACAGTGGAAATTCTAAACGCGGATTATTAATCATCATTATTTCACTTTTGATGCTGGCCGGGTTTGTTTTTACCAACGCGGTAAATTTTTACTACCTTAAACTCAATTTACGCAATTCAATTATCGAAACGGAACTACCAAAGGCGACGACTGAAGTCTATTCTGAAATCACTTTGAATGTGCTCCCAGCCATTATCGCTTCCTCTATGTTAGCCAATGATCGTTTTATCCAACGCTGGTTACAGAACAATGTCTGTGAGGATGAAGATCTTGTCAGCTATTTAGCTCAGATAAAACACCGTAGTAATGCCTTAATTAGTTTTGTCGTTTCATTCGAATCACAGCAATATTTTAACTCTGAAGGGGTTAAAATGTATGAATCAGAAGATGATCCTCAAGCTGCATGGTATTTTGATTTTGTTAATAGCGACAAAATGTATGAGTTAAATGTAGGGCCAAATATCGACTCAAGCCATACACCAGCACTGTTTGTTAACTATAAAATATTTCATGAAGATCAATTATTAGGCGTTGTTGGTTTAGGGTTGAAGTTCGATGTTATCAAGAACATTCTGCAACAGTTTAAACATAACTATAACCAAAACATCTACTTTCTTGATGCTCACGGCCATATTATTTCTCATTCAGAAGGAGCAATGCTCGACAGTAAAGCCATATCTAATCTGCCAACTTTCTCCGATGCGCTGAGCAATGCCAATCAACATGATTCAACCATTCTTGAGTATCAAAATGAGCATGGAAAATTCTTATTAAACCTACAATATATTGCTGAGCTCAACTGGTGGATGTTAATAGAGCAAGAGGAAGAGATCACCTTTAGCGAGATACGGACCATCCTCTATACCAATCTGTTTATCGGCCTAGTCACCATTATCGTCATCCTCATTATTGTCTCTTGGGTAGTAAATTTCTTTCATAAGCAGCTAGAGGCTATGGCAACAACAGATGCATTGACCCAGTTAAATAATCGAGCTGCATTTGAATATCAGGCGAAAAAAGCTCTGTTGCAGAGTGAACGTTCATCCACGCCTATTTCCGTACTCATGATAGATATCGATAAGTTCAAAGATATCAACGATAAATACGGTCACTTAAAAGGGGATCAGGTACTACAGACCATTGCGACCAATATTGACTCATCGACTCGACAATCTGACTGCGTAAGCAGGTGGGGAGGTGAAGAGTTTGTTGTCTTGGCACACAATAGTGATATAGACAGTGCCGCAATACTGGCTGAGAAAATTCGCGCCAGAATAGAAAACTGCCACTCCTTTCCACAGCCGATCACCATAAGTGTGGGAGTAACGCAGGCAGTTAATGGTGATTCATTGGATCATTTATTAGCCAGAGCAGATATCGCCCTATACCAATCAAAAAATAACGGCAGAAACTGTGTGAGAACAGTGCAAGCAGAGGAGTAACATCCACTTGTACTGTCCAGTTAACCGCGACTTGAATGCATCAGTTTTGCAACACGATTAAGATTGAGCACTCAGTTCAATTTGACCTGCTTTGTTAAAAGCAGGATGACTTGCCAGTTGCTCTGCGTATGCCTCAATGTTGCTATATTGCTGAATAAGCCCAAAGTTCTGTAACGCCTCCACAACAAAAGAGATCATAATATCCGCACCTGTTAAGGTATCTGCGACTAAATACCGCTTATCTTGTAATGACGAATTTAAATACTCTGCAATTTTCGCCAGCTCTGCATCTGCGTAATCTGCTAGAAAGTTAGTTTCACAACCATCTTTCATGACAAAGATCTTCAATAGTGGCGGCAAAATACCGGAACTTTCAGCAAAGTGCATCCACTGCAGGTACTCAACATGCTCTTTAGTACCGCGTAGCGGTGCCAGTTTTCCATCGGCATATTTGTCTATCAGGTACTCCGTAATCGCTCCAGATTCCGTCACAATCAAACCATCATCTTCAATAACGGGTGATTTGCCCAGTGGATGAATAGACTTAAGTTCTGGCGGAGCCAAGAAAGTGACGCTATCTCTTTGATAAGGAGTAATTTTATATTCTACATTTAGCTCTTCCAACAGCCAAATGATGCGTTTAGAGCGCGATTTATTTAGGTGGTGTAATGTGATCATTTTTATCTTATCCGTGCTATTTAAAGAGGTTGATTGACTTTAACAACAAGTTTTCCGAAGTTTTTACCTTCAAGAAGTCCTTGGAAGGCGTCGACGGCATTTTCTAACCCTTCCACCATCTGTTCTTTATATTTCACTTTGCCTTCTGCTAACCAAACAGACATATCCGCCGCAAACTCATCATAACGGTGTGCATAATCATCAAAAATTATGAATCCTTGCATTTTGATACGCTTAACCAACAAGGTTCCCATCAACATCGACATACGATCAGGCCCTTCTGGCAAAGAGGTGGCGTTATACTGCGAAATCAAACCACATAAAGGAACTCTCGCTGCGGTATTAAGCAATGGCAATACCGCGTCAAACACTTTTCCGCCGACATTTTCAAAATAGACATCAATTCCCTGATCACACGCTTTTGCTAGTTGTTCAGAAAAATCCGCCGCTTTGTGATCAATACACTCGTCAAAACCTAACTCTTCTTTAGCATAACAACACTTCTCTTCTCCACCGGCGATACCTACAACACGTGCACCTTTCAACTTACCAATTTGCCCCACCGTTGCTCCCACTGGGCCTGTTGCTGCAGCGACAACAATCGTTTCGCCCGGTTTAGGATCACCAATATCCAACAGTCCCATGTATGCGGTAAAACCTGGCATGCCCATAATGCCCAGTGCATACGAAGGTGCCATAGGCTGCTTTCCTAACTTCAGTAAGCCTTCACCATTAGAAAGTGCCAGTTTTTGCCACCCTGTATAAGCTAATACCCACTCACCCACTTCGAAATCACTGTTGTTCGACTCTTCAACCTGACAAACCGTACCACCAACCATAACATCATCAATGGCAACTGGTTCAGCATAGGATTTAGCATCACTCATTCGCCCTCTCATATACGGATCTAAAGAGAGATAAATGGTTCGTAGTAGCACTTCGCCTTCTGCGGGTACCGGTCTCTGGGTATTTTCTAAACGAAAGTTTTGCTCTGTTGGCGCACCAACGGGACGAGAAGCCAATACAATTCTGCTGTTACTTTCAAGTTGAGTTTTCATTATTTAATCCTTGTTATATTTACCTATTTTTTGCTATTTACTAAGGTAGTAAACGACAAAAAACGTGCCAATTAATGCAGCCAAATTCCAGTTACCGGTTCAATCTATGGCGTGACAAATAAAGTAACTTGCCACCACTAAATTAGACCAGTCGTCTAGCTCTGTGTTATAAAAAAACTCGTACAGCCACCTATACGAGCTCAAATTGTCTGTTTAGAGCAATGAGTTGCCTTGCAAAAAGCGTTCTGTTTTCCGCAACGTATTCATCATACCTTGTGGATCTTTACTCAATTTATATAAAACGCTTGTTCCTAACCAAAGTTGATAAAGGCTGACAGCAGCATCATGACTGTCTGTCACTTTAATTGAGCCATCTTTTATTCCAAGCTCTATACAGTCTGCAATGGCACCCGTAATATCGTTAGCACCTTTGTGTAACGCTAATCGCATGGGCTCGGATAGATCAGACACTTCAGCAGATAGCTTAACGACTAAGCAGCGCTCTGCGCCACATGCACCTTGTGAAATTTCTATCCATCGACGCCAATACGTAAGCAAACGTTCATTAGCGGATAAGTTATCATCTTCAAATAAACCCTTTAAGCGGACCATGTATTGACTAAAATAGTCCTCTATCAATGCTTCGCCAAACTGCTCCTTTGACTTAAAGTAATGATAGAAAGAGCCTTTAGGTACTTCTGCATGTTTTAACAGTTGGGACAGACCGACACTGGTAAAGCCTTTCGCTACGATAAGTTCATAGCCAGTTTGCAATATGTGCTGTCGCGTTTCATTCGTTTTTGTTTTCATGCAGACGATAATAAACAAAATTAGACCGGTCGTCTAGTTATTTTATAGTTCGCTATTTTTCGCCGCTAAAGATGCGATATAGCGCTTGTTTTAACAGCCTACTGTATAATCAACGACGACAATATCTTGAATGATTTTTCTGAAGTGGACTTTTAATGCATCATGTTCCGGGTGAGTGAGGTAACGATCTCTGGCTTCCTCACTACAAAATGTCATCACTATGGCAAGATCATAAGATTTGTTCTTTCCCTCCGGGCTATTATTCTCGCCCCACTCCACTGTTTCTATTCCATCGACCTTGTCTGAGATCGATAAAAAAGCCGCTTTCGCTGCATCTCGCTCAATAACCGTAGCACTCTGTTTTGTTTCAACCAACATTAAATGACGAATCAATCTGTTCTCCTTATCTGCTGAAAATTGTTTGGCTATCTTATTCCAAACAAACACTGATTGACTTACTTAGACTACTTCGCTTTTCTACAAAGTTCACCTAATCTCGTCAAAACAACGATATTTCTTAACGGTCAAAATACGCTAACCATCGGGCGGTTTGTCCATCGGATTTAATGTCATCGGCGCGACGGGCAGATTGTCGTGCCATCTCTAACTCACCAAGGTAAAAATACGCTTCAGTCTTAGTTAACCACTGCTGTTGAGTTAAACGGTTAAATAGATCCAGTTCAGATATAACTTGCTGATACTGCTTATCCCGCATTAACAGCTGCACATAAGACCAGTGATAACGGCTCTCTTTTTGTCGAGCGTTATTCCATGCTACGAGCGCGAGCGAAAACGCCTTTGCTTGCTGCCAATAACCTGCTTCCGTCGCCCAATCTTGAGCATTTTTGTCGTCAATATCATTTTGATATATTCGCGCAGCCAACTCTGGCGACCCTTGTTGCTGATATAACTGAGCCATCGTCATTAGCTCTCTCTTTGTCAGAGAAAATCCTGCCCGTTGGTACTGTTTTAAACTACTAAGCGCCATTGAGTACTGCTTAAGTTGTAACTGCAAATCAATCTGATATTTCCACCAACGCGCTTTTTTCGGCTCTGTGGCTTTAATATTCTCGACGACTATCAGCGCATTTTCCCACTGCTTTAGCGCAAGATACGCGCCTAACAAAAGCTCTCGTTCCCGAGTGGTAAGCTGAGGTATTAACTGCTGGTAACGAGCCATGGTATCCAACACAACTTGCCAATGCTGTAACTGATAGTTGGCTTTTGCTAAACGAAGAAGTGTTGATGAAAGTAGTGAATCCTGCTGAGCATTATCTATCTCTGTGGCCGACTGCAATGTCGAAACCAGCTTGGTATATTGCTCTATTGCTAATACGTAATGCTGTTCCGAGAACAGTATATCTCCGAGCATACGCTGGGTAGAGAGCAATAACGGTTGCGGCAACCCATTGCTCTCTATCGCCTTAACCAGAGCACGTTTGGTTTTATCAGACTCCTCCTGCTGCCAATAGAGTACGGCTAACATGCGCTGAACATACCCTAGGTCATAATCGTTACGAGTTTTCGTCCTTTCTAGTAGCTCAATCGCCGCTACATTATTGTCTTGTTGCTGTAGAACAAAAGCACTGTTCACTCTATTAGCCACAAAAGAGCTGAGCTCTTTCGCGTTAAGCATGACAGGAAATAGCGTTCCAACAGACAACAGTAGAAAAAGTACTCTTTTCATCATTCATTCTGCAAGGTAAATTCAAGTCTGACCGTTTGTCCAGATTGAGCGGTGGCGACACCATCTGTGATCATGGGTTGGTACTTCCATCGTTTTAGCGCTCGCTTCGCCTCTTTATCAAACATCCCTTTTGGTTCACTCTTTAGCACTTTTATCTCTACTGGAGCACCGGATGCATCTATGGTGAACTGCAACACGATATACCCTTCAATATTGCGTTTTTTTGCTCGAATTGGATAACGAGGTTCTATGCGATAAAGAGGCAACGCTTGTTGGTTTTTCGCCGGCTTAATTGGAGCCAGTTCCGGCAGAACCGGGGGGGTTATAGCCAGCCCTATTACTGTGTTGTCAATCTCTAACATAGGAGCCGTGATATTCTCTAGCGGGATGGATTGTAAAGGTGCCGCGCGACTTACTAGTAATTGCGTTGGCGCTGCCAACTGTTGCTGAGGGGGCTCCGGAAGACGACGTTGACGCCTTTTGGCCTCACTCTCCTGTTCCACTTGCACAACATCAAACCGTAAAGCAGAGTCTGTACTCGGTAGTGACCGCACGTCCAATTTAACTAACCAAGTCATAAAAGCAAAAACGGTCATCGTTAATAACAGAGCACAAGGGATGATAATCAAAACCCTGATCATGGTTTCTGCTCTGTGGCTAATGCAATACGCTCAACACCTGCTCCTTTAGCACCATCCATAACTGCAACGACTGTCCCGTTAAAAGCATAAGCGTCAGCTTGAATAACTAATGAGGCATCCGGTTTATCGATAATCATGCTTTCCAAGGTTGCTTGAACCCTCTCTACATCAACCAGACGATTGTCGATATAAATATGGTTGTCGGCTGTAATTGCAATAAATATCGCCGCGTTCTTTTGGCTAGTCGCGTGGTTTGCCGAAGGGCGATTTACCTCAACTCCCGACTCTCGTACAAAAGAGCTAGTAACAATAAAAAAGATCAGCATGATAAAGACGATGTCTAGCATAGATGTCATATCAATCTGTGCGTCATCTCTATTCTCTCGTCGACGGCCTAATCTCATTGCCCTTCTCCAGTTAATTCTTTATTCGCCAAAACAGATTGTTGATTGCCACTTTCAGACGCGTTGATACGTAATAAACGTGCTAAATGCAGTTGCCTCTTCTCAGTGATTCGAGAAATACGCGAATAGACAAACAAACTCACCAATGCGGCCACCATCCCTGCCATCGTGGGTAATGTTGCCATCGAAATGCCTGCCGCCATTAACTGGGGGTCAGCGTTACCTTGCGTCGCTAACACATCAAATACCGAGATCATTCCGGTAACTGTCCCTAATAAACCTAGCATCGGAAAGAGCGAAACAATCAACTTCAGCAGTGACATGTTCACCGTTAACTTGGCTTTAGCTTCACTTAACCATCGACCTCTCTGGGCTTGAGCAAACCATGAAAAACGGTCACTGCGTTGTAGCCAAAACCCAAACCAGCGTTGTTGGTCTCTAGGAAATACTCGAACCAGATACCAAACTCGCTCCAGAACCAACGTCCAAAATAGTGTCATTAATCCAGCAAGCCACCACAGAATTGGACCACCTTTAGCCATAAATCGCTCTGCTGTTGCCAGCCATTCCGTGTTTCCAACTATAGAAATAACGTCACTTAAACCGTCCATTATTCAACTCTAACTGCTGCAACTATGTCCTGCTCCGCTCGCTCAGCAACCAATCCTATCCCCTGTTTCTCAATACTATTTCTTATGGACTCTGCTTGCGATGAAAGGAGGTTATGCGTTAGTAATAGCGGCATCGCGGCGATTAAACCCAACACTGTGGTAACTAGTGCCATGGAGATACCCCCAGCCATAATTTTTGGATCTGCGTTGCCAAACTGAGTAATGGTTTGAAATGTTTCTATCATACCTGTCACTGTTCCAAGCAACCCTAACATGGGTGCCAGTGCCGCCAACAATTTGATAAATGATAACCCTCTTTCAAGCCGAGCTTGCTCTTCCATTACTCCTTCAAGTAAACGCAGCTCCAACGCCTCAACATTATTGGAGCGATCCTGATGATAAAGAGCTAGAATTCTTCCTAATGGATTGTCAGCACTTGGTGTTGTTATCTGAGTCAATTGACGTCGAATTCTTCTCCTGCAAATCATTAAGAAACTGCCCTGAACGATTCCGACAAATAGACCAATACCCAGAATGGCAATGATAATTTGGCCAATAATACCGCCACTATTTATACGATCCATCATGGTTGGTGTATTGGTTAATTGGGTCAACAGTTCTCCACGACTAACATCAATATCAAGCAACTGATAATGGCTTGGTGCTGCTTTATTATCGTCAGCAAGAACAGCAAGATTGAGTGGCCGTTTAGGTTGCAAAGCATATGGAGTTGCTAACTCTCTATGCTTATTCCAGTGAAGATACCCTTGTTGGTTGCCCAACCCAATGGTTCCCAACCGGACAACAGGTTGAGTGATGACCTCGCCATTCGCTTGTACGACCGGTAGTTCCAATTTCTCAAGTTCGCCGCTACTGGTTGTTTGAGCGATAAATGCCTGCCACAAACCGTATAACTGCTCTTTTGAAGGCAATGTTCGAGCGTCAACAATATCATCCACCAACTGTTTATGGCGTTGCTGTGCCGAACCTTGGAAGGTAACAGCTTGCTCTTTTTGTAGGTCTTTAGCCGCTTGTCGCACGACACCAAATAGTTCACCTAAACT
Source organism: Vibrio sp. 99-8-1 (assembly GCF_013114595.1). Classification (GTDB taxonomy): domain Bacteria; phylum Pseudomonadota; class Gammaproteobacteria; order Enterobacterales; family Vibrionaceae; genus Vibrio. The sequence goes on from NZ_VTXE01000008.1 coordinate 17,111, forward strand.
GCTCGATGCCAATCGTAACTGTTGTTCTTTCTCTACCAGTGTTTTCTCGTTCAGTGTAAAGCGATCACTAAGCTCATCAATCTGACTCTCTAATAACGCCACTTCATGGGTTAACTGGGCAAGTTGCTCTTTAAGTTGATGCTCCGTGGCTAAAAATTGCTCTGTTCTGTTTTTGTTATGCTGACTTTCTACTTGTTGCGCTTGCTTAGTCGTATCTAACAACTGTGCTGGCGACTTAATACTGTTTTCAGCAAACGACATCGGCGTGAATATTGCAAAACCGACTGAAAATAACGCCATTTTGTTGGCTAAAAAGGAAGTTAAACGACTCATTTCAACGGCTCCGATACATGCCTCAGCGAGACCGGCAAATTGAGTAAAGTCGGTGCGATTTGCTTATTTGCGACTTTAAAAGCAAGGTCTATATTCTCCCCAACATCTTGATTCACACCCTGCCACTCATCGGTAACCACGCTCCAAGACCAGTAGCGTTTCTGATCAATACTTCTCGCGACTAGAACGGCTTTTGCAAAATAGAGCACTTCGGCCTCTATATTGCGACCATCAACCTCAATGGATGCAAAATAACGCCCCATTTTTGAGCCATAATCGACTTCAATTTGTAACGCTTCTAATATCCGACGATACTTCTCCGCATCACTTATGTCCGCTTTCGACATCATCTCTTTCAATGAGCGAATTCGCTCAACACGCTTTTGATAACGTATCGGTTTATCCGTTTCCACCACGGTTTCTAAACCATCCAACATGGCGTACATCAGCGGAACGATACTTTTGCGCGTGTCGTCTATTTGTAGCAACTGCATCTGCAAACTGGTTAATTCTTGCTGCTGACTCTGTACGAGTTTATTCAGATGTGAGCGATACACTTCTAAGTTCTTCAACTCTGCGTTCAAGGCATCAATCTCAACTTGTAACTTCAGGCTATTTTCACTACTTTTCGACACTATTTCCTGAGTGTTCGCAGCCTGATCAGTGATTCGAGTTTCGACTTGATGTGACTCATCCATTCGCGAGCTATTCGCCAAAGCACTTACAGTAAAAACCATAAGACTAGCAAACAGAGTCTGCACCAGCCGTTTCTTTTTACTCATCATTTTCATCACTAAATTTAAAATCTCTTATATTATTAACTGATTAACCTTGTAGAGCTGCCGTAACCAATCGATGAGTCGCGACTCAACATAACTCGCTCACTACAAAGAAATAAACCACTCTCAGCGAAAGCAATCATACTACCTTGAACAATGTAAATAAGTCTATCTACATGACATTAATTTTCATTATCATTCTCGTCATTTCATTACTCCATTTCTTGCCACTTTTATGCGACTATCCGCCCTTTTTCACATGCCCCACTGATACTTTTCCCAGTGACAATATTTACTGTTAAGTAGATAGTACTTAGAGCTATATTCATCGATAATTTTTGAGGTAACTCCCTTGAGTTGTAATGATTGTCAATCACAATCTTGTCAAAAAAACACCCCCGCAACCATCGTAAAGTGGCGCTTTGATTACAGAAAGCTGTTTCGTTTATTAGCGCTAGTGTCGTTGGTTATTGCATGGTTTTCAGGGCAAGAACTCAACCGTCCTGATTGGAAGAATGCTCTACAGTCTCTATATCCACAAGCCACCATCGCTTCAATTGATAATAGCGATGTACTGTTTACCATGACTCAAAAAAATTCCGATTACTATGTCTCTATTGCAACGGAAAATAGTTTTGGTGGTCCCTTAACCGTCGCGTCAATTATCACGTCAGAAGGTAAGGTTAAATCCGTTGATATTTTGAATCACAGCGATACCCCTGCATACATTCAAAAACTGAAAAATGCCGGTTATTTTCGTCAGTTTCTACGAAAAGAGGTTGATTTTCTTCCTGTAAAAGACAAAAACTGGGATGCGGTTAGCGGGGCAACACTCAGCTCCAACGCTATCATGAGAGCCAATACCCGCGCCTCTCACCTAATTGCGGAACGCTACTTTGAACGTACAACAGAACCATTAGCAAGCACCATTAATTACACAGTGACTCATCTATTGTTGGCACTGCTCATCGCATGTTCCGTTACGAATATTTGGCTAAAAAATCAGACATTGAAACTGGTGTACGTATTGGCCAGCACAGCCGTTATTGGCTTTATGGCCAATCAGATGATCAGTGTGAGTAATTTTTCCGCCGTTATGATGGGATTTATTCCGTCGCTGTCAGAAAACCTAGGACTATGGATATTGCTTGGTAGTACATTATTAACCATCGTGTTACTGGGAAAAAATATCTACTGCGGCAACATCTGCCCATTTCACGGCGTACAGTATTTACTTCATAAAATCAGTAATCTCAATCTTCCTCTATTTCCTGCTGTATTAAAGCATGCGCACTATATTCCCAAAGTTGGACTATGGGCAGGGTTGATGGTCGGCTTTCTTACCATAAATCCAAGCGCGGGCTCTTATGAACCGTTCTCTATGATATTTTCTCTCCAAGGTGAAGGAATACAGTGGTTTATTCTACCTTCCATCTTGATTGGCGCTTTCTTTATACCTGATATGTTTTGTCGTTTTTTCTGTCCTGCGGGAGAGATGCTAACCCTACTCACTCTCTATAGAAACAAGCTGGTTTACCTAATCAAACCAATATTTGTGCGTAATAAAGGGGGCTCATTATGAGTACTGCCAATACTAACAAGCAGAGTTTGCCGAACAGCATCAAACCGCAAAAAACAACCACCAGCAACGGCATTAAGTGGCTATCGCTCTGTTTATTGCTTATCCCTGCTGGGGTGATCATTGCCTTTCTTCTGCAATCTCTACTCACAATGATGTAATCGCTCTATTTTGGTAACCACTATGAATAAAATCACCCATGCATTAATGAGTATATTGTTTACACCGGTATACGAGAATCGAGACATTCTAGTCTGTTACGCCAGTCAAACTGGCACAGCCGAAAACTTAGCATTGCAGTCAGGTCGAATTATTGCAAAAACGGCAAGAAGTGTAGAGGTACAATCATTATCAGCACTGCATCCATCTGACTTAAATGAATATAATCAAGTTGTTATGATTATTAGCACATGCGGTGAAGGGGAGATCCCGGATCAAGGAAAACTGTTTTATCAACAGCTGTGTGACCTGCCAGAACTATCCAGCAACATCAGTATTTTAGCCTTAGGGGATAAAAGTTATCAGCACTTTTGTTTAGCGGGTAAGCTTTTTCAACATGAACTTGTAAGACTCGGGCGTGCAAATAACCCTGAGCCTACGATGGTGAGCGGAGACCCACTTGAGACATGGCAAACTTGGCTTTCTCAGCAGTTGAATGAAGATATCAACACAGATCAAGTTCAACGAATCACCACTCCGGTGACATTAACTTTAACCAAACGAGAAGCGCTGCATAACACGTCACTTAATGTATCAGAGAGCGCAAGCCAACCAAACAAGAGCGGCAGTGCTAACCAAGCATACCAGCTTGTGTTTGATATCCAGCAAGACGACGAACATCCATATCAGATCAATGATTTAGTGAGCATTGTGCCACCAGGTAGTGATAAAGAGAGATTGTATTCCATTGCATCTTCTCCTAGCAAAAATCCACACCAACTTTCGCTATGTATTGCCAAACATCAATTTCTTCTCGATGGAGAGTGGCAAAATGGCAAATGTTCTCATCATCTAATAGAACAGATCGCTTTGGGCTCTCGTATAGAAGGTTTTATTAAAACAGGTAAAGGAATGCCGCTACCAAACAATCAGCAAGACACCATCCTCATAGCAACTGGCGCGGGAATCGCACCTATGATGTCGCTACTTGAAGAGAGAAAACAACAGCAACATCTTGGGAAAAATTGGTTTATTTTTGGCAACCGATACAGCAACTCTGACTTCTACTACCGCGAAGATATCCAGCAATATGTCAGTGAAGGTATTGTCCATCAACTGGATACGGCATTTTCTCGTGATAGTGAAGAAAAGCAGTACGTACAAGACAAGCTTGTTGAGCATCAACAGCAGTTGGCTGATTGGATAGTCAATCGACACGCAAATATTTACGTCTGTGGACGACCTGAATTAAAAGATGAAATCACTACCATAATCGAACAAGCATTGATTCGGTCATCACTGACAGAAGAAGAAGCAAAACAGACCGTCAACACGATGCGACAAAACGAGCAGCTAATTTTTGAATTGTTCTAACAAGTTGAGTTTAAGATATTTGGTGGTGCCAGCATCGTGCCATTATGGAATAACAGTAATGAATTTAAGTCACTTTCAATTTTAAAGGCAATTATCTACACTGTTTTAGCACATGGGGCAGATCGTTATTTGCCATCTATATGAAAAAACTGAGCATAATTTGGCTTTGGCTCAAGCTAAATACCGCTAATGCTGTAGCAAGGTGCCTTTATCTTTGTCAAAGGCAAGAAGAACTGCAACAGCCACCGGAATTGCAACGGTTAGCGGTTGCTTAGTTTTCAAAGCGTATAAAAAGAGAGCAGCCTTTATAGGCTGCTCTCTTTTCTTATATTGACTGTTTTACTTATCAAAAAACGAACGCTGTAACGCCAGCTCCATACCGCGAATTTCAGCTAAGCCTTTTAAACGCCCAATACAGGAATAACCGGGATTAGTCTGCTTGTTAAGATCATCAATCATTTGATGTCCATGGTCCGGCCTCATAGGAATCAACCTTGTATCACCCGCTTGTTTACGTTTGTTTTCTTGCTCAAGCAGCGCCATGACAACATTATACATATCAACATCACCTTCAAGGTGTGCCGCTTCATGAAAGCTCAACTGATTGTCTTCCCGCTGCGTAGAGCGCAGATGAGTAAAGTAAATTCGTTCGCCATACTGCTTAATCATGTTAACCAAATCATTGTCACCGCGAACGCCATATGATCCGGTACACATAGTGATACCGTTCATCTTGCTTGGTACTTTATTGGTTAACCACTCGATATCTTCAATCGTAGAGACAATTCTTGGTAAACCTAAGATAGGTCGAGGTGGATCATCTGGATGAACAGCAAGTTTAAGGCCATATTTTTCACATACAGGCATCAACTCATCTAAGAATAACGCCATATGATCGCGTAAATCGTCTTTGCTAATCCCCTTATAAGTATCAAGTCGAGCTTGAAACTCATCTAAGGTATAGCCTTCTTCTGCCCCCGGTAAACCGGCGATAATATTTGCGGTGAGTTTATCGATATCCTGCTGGGACATTGCGTCAAAATAGCTCTTCGCTTCCGCTATCTCAGTTTCTGAATAATCATTTTTTGCTGATGGACGTTTTAAAATAAACAGCTCAAATGCAGCAAACGCAACTTGGTCAAATCTAAGAGCTTTAGAGCCATCTTCTAACTCATACTCTAAATCTGTTCTTGTCCAATCAAGCACCGGCATAAAGTTATAGCAAACCGTGTCTATACCGCATTTAGCTAGGTTTTCTAACGAGGTTTTATAGTTATCAATCCACTTTTGATAATTGCCCGTTCGGGTTTTTATCTCTTCATGTACAGGAACACTCTCAACAACAGACCAGGTTAATTGCTGCTGTTGCAAAACGGCGATACGTTTTTCAATCTCAGCAACTGTCCATACTTCCCCATTCGGGATATGGTGCAGTGCAGTCACTACTCCTGTTGCACCAGCTTGACGAATATCGCTCAATGACACGGGATCATTTGGCCCGTACCAACGCCAGGTCTGTTCCATAACTTTCACCTTCTTCTTTCTTCTTCGCTCTACAATGAGAGAGCGGGGCTTATTAATTGACTAAGAAGCGACGGAATAGGAACTAAATAGAAATCCATCAAATTTAGGATCATCCACATCCGATAGCTCAAATAACGTTTGTTTTACATTTTCTAAGTGTTGCCACATCGCTTCACGTGCAGCTACAGGGTCTTTTCTGATTAGCGCTTGTAGAATCTTTTCATGGTCATTTAACCATCGTTTTCTATAATCCTGATTCGAAATGCGTTCATGTAATTGTCGCCACATTGAACTACTTTCTCTTCGAACCCACATGTCTTTAACCATGTCCGTTAACACGCTATTCTGTGTTGCTTCAGCAATGGCGAGATGGAACATCTCATCACCGTCATAGTCGGTTTCATTGCCTTCTAAATGCTCTCGTTCAACTTCCAAAGCGGCGCGTAACTTATGAATATCATTCTTAGTTACTTGCGTAGCCGCAAATTCTGCAACATGGCTTTCTAGCAACTGTCTAGCTTGAAGCATTTCAAAAGGACCAACATCATCATTAGATTCTTCCGAATCACTTTGATTAGTGCTGTTTTCTATATCGTCACTAGGCACATCGATCACGTAGACCCCTGAACCTTTGCGTACTTCAACTAGCCCTTTCAACTCAAGCATAATAAGGGCTTCACGTATCACTGAACGACTGACTTCCATTCGCTCTGCAATTTCACGTTCAGGAGGTAATCGGTCACCGATTTTGTAAACGGAGGAAGCAATTTGGTTGATTAGCTGTATGCCCACTTCTTGGTATAGACGCTTGGTGTTATTAGTGTTTTCTTTCATCATTATCTATCACTTAAATATGTCTTATACGAGTTTGCGTGGAATCATAGCAGCAATCTTAAACTGGTCAACCAAGTGGTTACCAATTTTGTACTTAATTATCAATATGCTTATTTCATCGATTGATTTGATAGATAGAGGGGAGGATATCCCCTCTACTTATGCAACTATCAATTAGTTTGCCAACGCGTCGATGCCTTTGACATACTCAGCGATATCGGCATTTTTAAGTGCTTCGTCATGCATAGGTTTTACCGCATCAACAAATGGTTGTTTCTCTACAGACACCACTTTTACACCTAAAGAACTTTTTGCTTTCTCTAACGCAGCGTTAGTCATTTCGCTCCACAATGTTTTGTGATACATCATCGAATCTTTCGCCGCTTTCTTCAGTGCTTTTTGCTCATCCGAAGATAGCTTGTCCCACACTTTAGAGCTGATAACTAATACATCTGGAATCATCGTGTGCTCATCTAAGCTATATACTTTTGCTACTTCGCCGTGGCGAGAGTTAGTCAATGCTGTCGGGTTGTTTTCTGCGCCGTCAACCACGCCTTGTTGCAGAGCGGTATATAACTCACCGTATGCAAGTGGTGTCGGTGAGCCACCCATCAACTTGATCATATTGACTGCCGCTGGACTTGGCTGAACACGAATTTTCATCCCTTTCAGATCCGCAGGCGTGTTGATGGCTTTATTTGCATAGAAACTACGAGAACCGCCATCGTAATATGTCAAACCAACAAAACCTTTATCGTATGAAGCTGATAGAATTTTCTCGCCCACATCACCTTTTAATACTCGATAGTAATGGTCACGGTCGCGGAAAATGTAAGGAATATTGAATGCGCCGTATGCAGGTTCAAATGACTCCATTTCACTTGCATTTGACTTGGCCATATCTAATGCACCATTTTGCATTAGCTCCATAGATTCACGTTGTGTTCCTAGCTGTCCATTTGGATAAATTCGAATTTTAACTTCACCATCTGTCAGCTTTTTAACTTCATCAGCCATATATTGCATCGACTTATGTACAGGGTGAGTTCTATCTTGGTTATGGCTTAACTTTAGTGTTGTTGCTGCATACGTTGGAAGCGAAGCTGTTGCGCCGATAGCACACGCCATTAAAGTCGCTACCGCTGTTTTATTGCCAAACATAAAATATTCTCCATTTCTCTCATTTTAATGAGTTGTGATTCGTGGTTCGTATTGACGAACTTTGGTCAACCAGACCTCTATTTACGTTATTGCCAAAGTAATTTCGCTGTTCTCCGACCAATTTACAAGATCAAAATGGCAATTGGTTGACCAATATCACAAAGATTACTGCTTTTTTGGTAGGACCAATTAACTGTGATCTGGCTCACTTGGCTAACCAATCAGTCGTTCTATAATCGGCGAAATTCTTTTTGTCTGTATTTAGGAAAATTGATTAGACAGGTAGAAACATTCATAACTAATAATGGATTAGAAAATGAAAAAACTTATTTCCGTAATGGACAAATCCTTGTCTATGTTCTGTGTGTCGCTGAGTAGCTTTTTGGTGATATGCGTAGTATGGCAAGTGTTTTCCCGCTATGTACTTAACGCCCCCAGCACTATGACTGATGAAGTTGCACGCTTCCTCTTCATATGGGTTGGTTTAATGGGAGCCGCCTATACCCTAGGTAAAAAGCGTCATCTAGCCATTGACTTAATCTCCCAAAAAATGGAGCACAACCCTCATAAACAAGCCGTTCTTCATATTGTTATCAACCTTGTTAGCCTCTTTTTTGCTGGCATCATCATGCTATATGGCGGGGGTTCACTGATGCTTAAAACGCTCTCTACCGGACAAGTTTCTCCAGCCTTAGGAATCGAAATGGGGCTTGTTTATGCCGCAATTCCACTTAGTGGTTTCTTTATGCTTATCTATTTAATTGAAGATCTACTCAACAATATTTCTATCATCAACAAGCCAATCAACGGCTAAACCCATAACCAAAGGAGAAGCCTGATGGAATGGCAGGTTATAATTGTATTATTTGGTAGTTTCTTTTTATTTCTTGGCTTAGGAGTTCCTATCTCTTTTGCCATTGGCGTTGCATCATTACTGACCGTATTGCTACAACTTCCGTTTGATGCTGCAATTGCCGTTATCTCACAAAAAATGGCCTCTGGCTTAGATAGCTTTGCGCTGCTAGCGATTCCGTTTTTTATCTTAGCGGGTAACATCATGAACCAAGGTGGTATTGCTATCCGCCTTATTAATTTTGCTAAAGTTCTCGGTGGCCGCCTTCCCGGCTCTCTCGCCCACGTGAATGTGCTTGCCAACATGATGTTTGGTGCAATTTCTGGCTCGGCCGTGGCTTCTGCCGCTGCGGTTGGCGGAACCATGGCACCATTGCAGAAAAAAGAGGGCTATGACCCAGCATACTCAGCCGCGGTGAACATCACCTCTTGCCCGACCGGTCTACTTATCCCACCTAGCAATACTTTTATTGTCTACTCTCTAATCTCAGGTGGGACATCAATTGGCGCTCTGTTTCTAGGTGGTTATATTCCAGGCATTTTGATGGGGTTAGGGTTGATGACTGTCGCGGGCATTATTGCCAAAAAGCGTGGCTACCCTGTAGCAGACAAACCGTCATCTGCAGAAGTCGTTAAGAAGACCCTTGATGCATTACCAAGCCTAGGGCTTATTATCGTCATTATGGGAGGCATTATTGCAGGTATCTTTACCGCCACTGAAGCGTCAGCAATTGCGGTCGTCTATACCTTAATTTTGGCGGTCGGTTTTTATCGTGAAGTGACCATCAAACAACTTCCTAGCATTATTCTAGAATCCGTTGTTACCACCTCCATTGTGTTGCTACTTATCGGTGCATCTATGGGTATGTCGTGGGCGATGGCAAATGCTGATATTCCTTATATGATCAGTGACGCATTACTAGCCGTGTCTGAAAATCCGATCATCATCTTATTGATCATCAACGTTATTTTACTCATCGTTGGTATCTTTATGGATATGACTCCGGCACTGTTAATTTTTACCCCTATTTTCTTACCAATAGCGATGGATTTAGGCATGGATCCGGTTCATTTCGGCATCATGATGACCTTTAACCTTTGTATTGGTATCTGTACACCTCCAGTAGGCAGTGCGTTGTTTATTGGCTGCTCAGTAGGGAAAGTGAAGATAGACAAAGTTGTCAAACCACTTCTGCCATTTTATGCCGTTCTGGTGTTAGCACTCATGCTAGTAACGTTTGTTCCACAACTTAGTCTTGTACTTCCACAGTTCTTTTTAGGCTACTAATTCAATTAAGCACCAAGGGCGAGAGCACTCGCCCTCTATTTACAACTAAAGGATTCCCTTTATGAAATCAGTTAAACAGTGGCAACTCATTAAACAAGAAAACAACCGCATTGATTTACAGTGCGATGATCGCCATCTGCTGCATATTTTCGTACTGGAACAGGACGTCATTCGCGTGATGTTTCAAAACAAATGTGAACTTCGCTTAGATCGCACATGGTCAGTGGCCCCCGATAAAAAAGACGTTCCATGGTCTGGTCGTGACAAATTCTCTACCGATGGTTTTTCACTGCCTGACTATACGGTGACAAATAGTGAGCAACAACTTTGCATTGAAACCGAACAGCTAAGATTAACACTCCATCAGCCGCTCTGGATGGAATGGCAATACAAATCCGGTGATCAATGGCTACCTTTAGCCAGCGATCGAAAAACCGGCGCGTATCAACTTGGTGTGAGCGACAATAGCGTTGCACACTTTATGAATCGCTGTGATAGCGACCAATATTATGGTTTAGGTGAGAAAACAGGCGATCTCAATCGCGCAGGTCGACGTTTTGAAATGCGAAACCTCGATGCCATGGGTTATGACGCCAGCTCAACAGACCCTCTGTATAAACACATTCCGTTTTATATTACCCGTATCACCTCTCAACAAGAGTCGGTAAGTTTTGGTTTGTATTACGATAACTTAGCCAGCTGTTGGTTTGACCTTGGTAACGAACTGGACAACTACCACGTAAAATATCGTAGTTATCGCGCAGAAGATGGCGATTTAGACCTCTACTTTATGCTTGGCAAAACCGTTGCTAATGTTTCTAAAAAGTTCGTGCGACTTACTGGAGGAACAGCATTTGGTCCTAAGTGGAGCTTAGGCTACAGTGGTTCAACCATGCAGTATACCGATGCAGAGAACGCGCAAGAGCTGCTAGAAGGTTTCGTTGAAAAATGCGAGGTCAATGGGATTCCTTGCGACTCATTCCAATTATCTTCAGGCTACACCTCCATAGGAAATAAACGTTACGTCTTTAACTGGAACTACCAAAAAGTACCCAATCCAAATGCAATGGCTGATGTTTTTCATAGCGCTGGTCTAAAGCTAGCGGCAAATATCAAACCTTGCTTGCTGCACGATCACCCTATGTATAACGAGGCCAAAGACAAAGGTCTGTTTATTCAGGATTCAGAATATGACCAACCTGAGATATCAGTGTTTTGGGATGCCGACGGTTCTCACCTAGATTTTACTAATCCAGACGCCATCAAATGGTGGCAAGACAACGTAAAAGAGCAGTTGCTGGACAAAGGTATTGATTCTACTTGGAATGATAACAACGAATATGAAATTTGGGACAAAGCTGCGAGATGTCATGGCTTTGGTAAATCAATTCCAATTGGATTGATCCGTCCATTACAACCTTTGCTAATGATGCGTGCCTCATACGAAGCACAAGTTGAGTATGCGCCAACTCTTCGTCCTTATCTTATTTCCCGTTCAGGTTGTCCGGGTATGAACCGCTATGTGCAGACCTGGAGTGGCGATAATAGAACAAACTGGACCAGCCTGAAGTACAACATACGCATGGGCTTGGGGATGAGTTTATCTGGTCTGTATAACCTAGGTCATGATGTTGGCGGATTTTCAGGAGACAAACCAGACCCAGAACTGTTTGCTCGTTGGGTTCAAAATGGCGTTATGCACCCTCGTTTTACCATTCATTCATGGAACGACGACGGCACAGTAAACGAACCTTGGATGTACCCAGAAATCACACCAATTATTAGTGAAGCGATGGCGACAAGGTATCGCTTGATGCCTTATCTCTACAACCTGTTATGGAAAGCGCACCGAGATGACGAGCCAATGATGCGTCCAACATTCCTCGATCATGAAACAGACGACAATACCTTTGTAGAGAACGATGACTTTATGCTCGGTGAAGAGCTACTTGTTGCTTCAGTTGTCGAGCAGGGACAGCGACAGCGTGATGTCTATCTTCCGGACAATGGCAAAGGTTGGTACGACTTTTATAGTAAGCAATGGTTTAGTGCCAATCAAACTATCACCCTTGATGCGCCGTTGGAGCGTTTGCCGTTGTTGGTAAAAGCAGGAACGGTGTTGCCGACCAGTGAGCGAGTGGCACACACCAGTCGCAGCAAAGATACGCGACGAAACTTAGAAGTGTTCCCTATAAAGGGTTATGGAAAAGCGAAAGTGACGGTATTTGATGATGATGGTGAAACCCATGCTTATCTAAATGGCGATTATTTAATGTTGAACATAGAGATGGATTGCAATAACAACGAGATTTCATTGACCGTTACCACAGAAGGCCAGTTCGAACCTGCCTATAACGATTACACCATCTCGCTTCCAGAGCAAGAAAACCGAACCTTATTGATAAACGGCGACATCTACCGAAATGGTGACATTTTGTCACTCTCTACACTGAAATAATAACGGGTAATAAAGATGACAAACACTATTTCAAATACTGAGCTGAATACCAGCATTGCGACACCAACCTATCCACGCTCTCGTCTACATTCGAAGATAGTCCACCTTGGCTTTGGTGCATTTCACCGAGCTCATCAGGGACTATTTACCGATGAAATTGCTCGTACATCTGACAGTGATTGGGGCTATTGCGAAGTCAACCTATTTGGTGGTGAAACGCTAATCGAGCAGCTAAGAGCTCAAGATCACCTATATACTGTGGCAGAAAAAGGGGCAGAAAAGACAGAGTTGAAAGTAATTGGTTCTGTGCGCGAATCATTGCATCCGGCCTTAGATGGCAAGCAAGCGATCCTAGAAAAAATGGCTGAACCTCAAGTCGCTATTGTCTCAATGACCATCACTGAAAAAGGGTACTGCTCAGATGCCAGTACAGGCTTGCTAGACAAAACCAATCCACTGATCATTCATGATCTTGCTAATCCAACTGAACCAGACTCTGCGATAGGCTACATCGTTCAAGCACTTCGTATACGTCGCGAACGAGGCTTAACTCCCTTTACAGTGATGTCTTGCGACAATGTGCAAGAAAATGGTCATGTGGCTCGTGCCGCGGTCATGGGTTATGTTCAACAACTCGATAATGAGCTTGCAAGTTGGATTGAAACGAATGTTACCTTCCCCTGTACGATGGTTGATCGCATCGTACCTGCAGCAACACCTGAGACATTAAACGAGATTGAACAACAGTTAGGCGTTGCCGACCCATGTGGCATTGCTTGCGAACCTTTTCGCCAGTGGGTAATTGAGGATAAATTTGTCGCAGGACGACCAGAATGGAATTTGGCAGGTGCTGAATTTGTTGAAGACGTTATTCCTTTTGAAGAGATGAAGCTACGTATGCTCAACGGCAGCCACTCATTCTTGGCTTATTTAGGTTATTTAGGCGGGTATGATCATATCTCTGACACCATGACTAACCCTGCCTATAAAGCAGCAGCATTCCATCTAATGCTGAATGAACAGGCCACAACATTGACCATGCCTGAAGGAACAAATTTAAAAGCCTATGCAGAACTTCTTATTGATCGTTTTAGCAACCCTAGCTTGAAACATCAAACATGGCAGATCGCCATGGATGGTAGTCAAAAACTACCTCCTCGCATGCTGGGCTCTGCTCAATGGCATTGCACTCAGGGAAGTGACTTTTCTCACCTTGCTCTGGGGATTGCTGGCTGGATGCGCTATGTGTCTGCGGTTAATGAAACAGGCCAAGCTATCGATGTTAGAGACCCTCTAGCCAAGTCACTAAAAGCCATATGCGACCAGCATGGTCATACTGTCAGCGTGGTTAAAGCTTTACTATCCATTGAAACGATTTTCTCAGCAGAATTAGCAAACAACAGCACATTTGTTACCGCGGTAGAAAATGCCTATAGCACTTTAATAAATAAAGGTGCTAAACAAGCCGTTGAGTCACTATAAGGAGAGCAGCATGAAAGAGTTTATGTGTGACGACTTTTTGCTAAGCACAGAAACAGCAAAGCATCTTTATCACCAATACGCTAAGAATCAGCCGATATTTGATTATCACTGCCATTTAAACCCTCAAGAAATTGCCGAAAATCGTCAATTTGAAAATCTGGGTCAAATTTGGTTAGAAGGCGATCACTATAAATGGCGTGGTATGCGATCTGCGGGCATTAAAGAGCAACTCATTACAGGTGCTAGCTCAGACTATGATAAATATTTAGCATGGGCGAAAACTGTCCCTCAATGTCTTGGCAATCCTCTTTATCACTGGACTCATTTGGAGCTTCGTCGTCCGTTTGGGATCGCTGATCAATTGTTTTCACCATCAACAGCAGAAATGATTTGGCATCAATGCAACGAAAAACTGGCAACCCCTGATTTTCGTGCTCGTGGCATTATGCAGCAGATGAACGTGCGCATGGCAGGGACAACGGATGACCCTATCGATTCATTAGAATATCATGCGGCTATCGCAAATGATGACAGTTTTGATATCGATGTCTTACCGAGTTGGCGCCCAGATAAAGCCTTTAAAATTGAACTGGATGGCTTTACTGACTATATGCAGGCTCTCGGAAAAGCAGCGGATATCAACATTGTTCGTTTTAGTGACCTGTTGCAGGCGTTGTCTAACCGATTGGATCATTTTGATGCTCATGGTTGTCGTGCCGCAGATCATGGTATTGAGATTGTTCGATTCGCAGCAGTTCCGTCAGAAAACCAACTCGATAATCTATTAACCAAACGGTTAAACGGCCAGCATCTAGATGAAACGGAAATAGCACAATTTAGCAGCGCTGTTCAGGTGTGGTTAGGGCAGCAATATCATCGTCTTGGCTGGGTCATGCAGTTGCACATTGGCGCGCAGCGAAATAACAATACCAGAATGTTCAAATTACTCGGCGCTGATGCAGGTTTTGATTCCATCGCAGACAGAGCCTTTGCACTACCGTTATCTTCACTGCTTGATGAGATGGATAAAAGCGACCAATTGCCGAAAACCATTCTTTATTGTCTAAACCCTAGAGACAACGAAATGATGGCGACCATGATTGGTAACTTTCAAGGTGGTGGCGTAGCAGGAAAAATTCAATTTGGTTCAGGTTGGTGGTTTAACGATCAAAAAGATGGCATGCAACGGCACATGCAGCAACTAGCGCAACTAGGCTTACTTAGCCAGTTCGTAGGTATGTTAACCGACTCTCGCAGCTTCCTTTCCTATACACGTCACGAGTATTTCCGAAGAATACTGTGCGAGATGGTGGGTCAATGGGTAGAAAATGGCGAAGCACCAGATGACATGTCATTACTTGGTCCTATGGTAGAGAACATTAGTTTTGGTAATGCTCAGCGTTACTTCCAAAAGTAGGCACAGTGATATGAAAAAAATCGCGATTATTGGCGAATGTATGATTGAGCTCAACGGCAAACCTTTTGCTGAGATGTGGCAAACGTTTGGAGGTGACACGCTTAACTCAGCCATTTACCTCGCTCGCAGTGCGAGTCAACATATAGAGGTAAACTACGTTACTGCCATGGGGACAGACCCTT
The DNA here is from genome assembly GCF_013114595.1 of Vibrio sp. 99-8-1. Lineage (GTDB taxonomy): Bacteria > Pseudomonadota > Gammaproteobacteria > Enterobacterales > Vibrionaceae > Vibrio. The sequence continues at coordinate 32,533 of NZ_VTXE01000008.1, forward strand.
TAAGTAAAGGGATTATTCAACGCTGGCATGATGAAAATATCAATACTCAATGGGTACTAAGCGACCCTACTCGCCAGCCGGGACTCTATCTTATTCAATTAGATGATTCAGGAGAGAGAACCTTCTTATACTGGCGAGATCAGTCAGCTGCCCGCTATATGATGCAACAGCCTAACTTTGAAGCACTCATAGCTCAGCTTCACAATGTCGACATGGTGTATTTAAGTGGTATCAGTTTAGCCATTCTACCTAAAGCAGATCGTCAACGACTGCTAGATATACTCGAAACCTTAAGCATGCAAGGGGTTGAGATAGCGTTTGATAGTAACTATCGACCCGCCTTGTGGCCTAATGACGACATGCAAACAGTACAACGTTGCTACCAAAGAGTCCTCTCATTTTGCTCTCTCGCCCTAGTTACTTTTGATGATGAACAGGTTGTATGGAAGGACAGTTCAACTCATGAATGTCTATCTAGGCTTGCAAAAGCGGGAGTTAAGCAGGCGGTAATCAAACTAGGAAAAGAGGGTTGTCTTTATCAGAATTTTTCCACCATGGATAGTGCGCTCTTGGTGGAAACAACACCAGTGGTCAATGTCGTCGATACCACTTCAGCCGGTGACTCTTTTAATGCTGGCTTTTTAAGTGGTTACTTACTTGACCTTCCAGCAGAGCGAAGTTGTCAACGCGGTAATCTATTAGCAGGTGCCGTTATTCAACACCAAGGGGCTATCGTTGCTCAGCACGCGACAACCCCAGTTACTAGTACATTCAATACATTAGACTGATCCTTCAGTCATCACTTATTTTAGAGGAAGCAACATGAACAGAACCACAGAAAAGCTGAAGGAACTGAAAGTCATTCCCGTGATTGCGATTGACCGTGCAGAAGATATTATTCCTTTAGGAAAGGCACTAGCAGAAAATGGCTTACCTGCTGCAGAAATTACCTTTCGTTCAGATGCGGCAGTAGCAGCAATCCGGTTACTTAGCGAAAGCCAACCAGACATGCTGATTGGTGCAGGGACCGTACTCAACCGTGAGCAAGCACTTGCCGCTAAAGAAGCGGGAGCCACATTCGTCGTCTCCCCCGGTTTTAACCCAAATACTGTGAAAGCGTGCCAAGAAATAGGTATTGAGATTATCCCCGGCATCAATAACCCATCTGGCGTAGAGGCAGCACTAGAAATGGGATTAACTACTGTTAAATTTTTTCCTGCTGAAGCTTCAGGTGGCATCGCCATGGTGAAGTCTCTTCTTGCCCCATACACCGATATTCAAATCATGCCAACCGGTGGTATAAACGCCAACAATATTAACGACTATTTGGCCATTCCTCGAGTCATTGCTTGTGGCGGTACTTGGATGGTTGATAAAAAGTTAATCAATGAAGGTAACTGGGACGAAATTGGTCGACTAACACGTGAAGCTGCGAATTTGGTAGCATAATTTTCAACGATTAACACGGTTAAATAGGTGATAACGAATCCTTATATACTCAAGTGACCGACAAGGTGCTTGTTCGGCGAGAATTTATTGGCTTCTGATCAAGGCGCTGATTTGAAGGCATAGTCATTCTACGGCAAGAATCAGTAACACAGAGCAGGAGCCAATAAAACTCGCCCTTTGGCAGCACATCAACACGCCCATTTCTTCAATTATCTTTCTTGAACTGAACTTGTTGATGTTGCTCTGAATCCTGCATTTTGAAGTTACTTGAGTATATTATCGCCTATATGTTCATTTAGCTTTACCTACTCAGGCTCTGTAACCGACGCCGTCATTTAGTGTTAACACAAAGCCTCTTCTTTATTTCCTTTTACCCACAAGCCTAAACAACCGACCAAAAGCAAAACCGTCAGGATTAGCGCAACGCTTTGTGCCCCAGATGCCGAGAATATGCCACTCAAAAATCCATTTACTATGGCTGCCACGATATTGGACAAAAACAGCCATGAGTACACTTTTGTTAACGCCGATTCTCCCCAGTATTGACGAACACGAGTTGCGTATAACACCAGCACGCCACCGTAATTAAAACCCGCAAATGCTGCCAATAAACTTGGTGAGTAATCAAATGAGAATAACCAAAGCAGTCCAAATACTGACATAGCTTGCAGAAACAAGTTTGCTTTTAAGCAGAGTTCAACACTAAGGCTATCACTAATTGCCCCCCATACCACTCGGCCTACGGCATTGCATAAAGCAAATATGGCTACCAGTGACATAATTGACAGATAACCATCTCCAGCGATTAATACTATTTTGCTGTTAACAAAAAAGCCGGCCGTTAACCCCACTGTCATTGCGACAAATAGGCCAATGAATACTGGATCTTTCAACAAATCAATCAAGGTGACATTTTGCTCTTTTACCGACTCGTTATACGCTGTCATTGGCCGATACATTAAACAAGCAGGGATAAAGCCAATACATAAATACAAAACACCAATCATAGTTAATGCGGTAAACGCAGAAAACTGAGCATCATAAATTAGGTAATTTGAAAACTCACCGACCAAGGCCGCACCCGCTGCAAATCCTCCTACAGCAAGCCCAGTTATCAGTCCACCTCGCTCTGGAAACCAAGCAATTCCAACCAAAATTGGTACTAGATAAGTTAAACCAACGCCTATTCCACCAATAACGCCAACGCCTAAAATGGTAAATAGAAAATGAATATCGCCAAATGTTGCTAATGACCAACCAAACGCAAACAACACAATGCCAATTTGAGCACTTAGCCGAGTGCCTATTCGAGCAATGATCCGATGAGAAAACAGTAAAGTTAATGGAAAAACAATGTAGAACACATTGAAAGGCATGGTGGAAAGTACCGGATCTACATGGTAATTATGAATGAACTCGGCATCATAGATTGACCAAGAATACGTCCCACCAAGACACGCTTGAAGTAGCACAACAGCGGTAAGAATGGCATATCGATTGTGTATCATTACATCTTCCTAAATGCCTGATCATTCAGGCTAAGGTTAACTGAAAAAATCACCAGCAAATGCTGACTAGGCATCTGCTGGTGAAGGGATGTTGTTATATCTGTACTAAACGAAAAGTGATGTACTAATAGGGGAATACAATCAAGAACATTCAAGTAAATAACAACTTACTAACGCTTTTTGGTTGGTATCTTCACCACCAATAAGTATTAATCCTGTTTCGCTCTCCACTGTTGAGCCATAAGCTGTACCAATAGACATGTGTGCAATCGCTTTCCATCGATTGTTATCAAAACACCATATTACGTCGCTGTAATGCTTAGTTAACCCTTTATGGCTGTACCATTGACCCTGCTTAGCGTTAAATTGACTGCCGATAAAATAAGCACCACCAAGTGCGACAAGCTTATTATCTAGCACACCTGCATAGCAGCCTGCCAACCCTTCATGTTCAGCTGTATCAGATTGAATAGAAGGCAACAGTGCTGATGAAATCTCATTTTCAGCATTAAATGTGAACTGTTTTATTTCTGTACTTCGTAGGCCCGGCTTGATCTCTCCGTCAATTAACGTCACGGTATTATCACGCCAGATGAGTCCAGCACCACAGTTAGCTTGATAGGGATTTGTTTGCAATGTTGACCATTCATTATTTATAACATCATACTGAATGATCTCTTGGTTCCAGCCATAATCTAGCGGTTTTTTCGACATAAACTCAGACAACAATAACTGCCGTTCAGCCTGATCATGCTCTTCATCTAGCAGAGACATTTTTGCGCAAAAATGATCAAACGTCGCTTTATTGTAGCCACCGAAAAAGACAAATTTCCCTGTAGAAACTTGGCAACCACTTGCTCCAAGTAAACCAACGGGAATTTCTGTCTCTATCTGACGCCAACTTCTGTCAGCAAAGTCAAAGAAATACACATCCGTTAGCACTTGCGCACTATTTGTATTTTCAGGGGTTCCTGCCCCTGAAAATACCCATATTCCTTTGCTGTCTGTAATGGTTACTGCATCATTTCTTGTTGTTCCCGGAAAATCAGCTGATCTTTGCCAACCAGCACTAAGGTTATCTAAATCAAGCAAAAAGAAACGCTTCCCTGCGCTACCCAAACCAGCATAGAGAGTAGTACCGTCTCTAGCTGCAACGCCATTTTTTACCCCCTCAGGTAAATCTGGCAAAGATGAAAATATTACAGACATCATCACTCCGAAAATTAGTCTTGAATGGTCACTTTTTTACCGTCCCAACTTAGTAAATAGGCACTTTTCGTTGCTTTACGAGCACCATTTTCACCACCAACAATTAGAACGCCATCTTTCGTTGTAAAAGATGCTCCATAAGCAAGGCCTTCTGGCAAATCATTAACTTGATTCCACAGCCCATCTTTTAGTACATACATTTCTGGATTAAACGCTTTACCAAATCCGTTGTGAGCAAACATATTGCCACTTTCAAATGCACCTTTAGCACCATGGAAGTTAGCCCCACCAGCCACAATTACAGCGCCATTACTCATACCAGCAAATGCGCCTGCAACACCTTCTTGTGCTGACTGAGTTTTCGGTGCAGGTAATGAATGTAAGCTTGTCCACGGCTGAGAAGCACCATATTGATACTGCTTCACTTCAGCCGTTCTTAAACCGGGCTTAATCTCTCCACTGATAATGGTGGTTGTTTTGCCATCATTAACTAGAGCAGAGCCACAATTAGGAATATATGGAGACAAACCAAGATCCGTCCATTGACCCGTTTCTGGCTTAAAGCGTAATACTGAGCGGTTCCATTTGTAATCTAAAGGCTTCATACCCATGTAATCATCAACAATTTTCTGCCACTTTTTAGGCTGTTTGGCTTTATCTGTGGCATTAATGTCTGATAAATAGGTATCAAAATAACCTTTGTTGTAACCACCAAAGAAAACAATACTGTGGTTATCTGGAGAGTAAGATGCAGCACCAAGCAAACCAACTGGAGTCGTTGTATTAACTTGTGCCCATGAGTTAGATGTTGAGTTATATCGATAAACAGTATCAAACAGAATTGGTGATGCATCCGTTGGTTTTACCTTACCTGAACCACCAAATATATAAATATCATCACCAACTACCGATGCAGTCGCACCACTACGAGCAGGACCAGAGAAGGTCGCTTGCTTTTGCCAACCCTTATCTCGTTGCTCTAGGTCGAGCATATAAAACGACTTGCCAGCAGAACCAAGACCTACGTACAGTTTGTCTCCAATCTGGGCGCTTACACCACTTTTAAGACCTACCGGTAAGTCTGGCCATTGATTAGCGGCCATACTTGATGCACTGACGAGTAAAGAAGCACAAACCAAAGATGTTTTAAAAGTGTTTTTTGTTCTATTTTTCATTACCTTAATATCCTTATTTACTTATGCTCAAATGACTTGAGCATATTTATTATGTTGCGACTGCTTTTGGATCATGGACATTATCGTTCAATAAAAAAATATTTCTTTGATCAAGATAACAATAAAAATTATTTTTATCTTTTTAGCTAAAAAAACTCACCTTTGGCAGTGAGTTTTTTTGTAGACAATAACTGATTGTTATGTAGGTGGTTAATAAATAAAAGAAATTAGTTCATTAGAGGCATAACAACCTCTGCCGTTTCAACCACAGACTCAGAATAGTTAGGATACATCTCCAATAACGAGTTAATCAGCACATCAACCAACAACAATGCGCCTACCTTAGATGAGAATGCACCACCAGTTAAAGGGCCCTCAGGACGAGCTGCAACTAACATTTCGGTAGAGAGTGCGGACAAAGGACTGTGACTTATATTCGTTAATGTCACCACTGGAATATTACGCTTATAAGCCTGGCTTGCCGCATGAATGACCTCTTTAGTAGAACCTGAACTGGATACCGATATCCACAAGTCCCCTTCAACACATCGTGCAGCATTCATTGCCGCTAAATGCGTGTCTTCATGCATGGTTACTTTTTTACCGACTCTCAAGAGCCTAAACGCCAAGTAACGACCAACAATACTCGAAGCACCCACCCCGACGCAGCTAATAAATTGAGCCTGATGAATAAGTTCACAAATACGCTTCATTGACTTTCTGTCTATCAACTTTGCCGTATCTTGCAAACTTGCGATTGCCCCTTGAGCAGAAATATCACAAATATCACCTTCTACTGGAGGCGCGGTTTGACTCGCAACCTGGCTAATATCAACCGCCAGTGCCATACGAAAATCTGAGTAACCTTTGTAGCCCATGTCACGACATAAGCGAACCACGGTAGCCTCGCTGGTTTCAGTGTTACGGGCCAGCTCAGTAATGGTTTGAAACTGCACATCATGGGCATTTTCTAAAATATAGTTAGCTACCAATCTGAGTTTTTTACTTAAAGGTTCGATGTTAGAACGCAATCGAACCAGTAGATTTTTAGGCGAATTCACAATAGCCTCATATTTAATATCATTATATTTACTTGGATAAAATAACAGAGTACACAGTACAATGACACTAACTATACTCTATTTTATCCAACACCTTAGTCATTCGTCTTTTATTCTCGTCGTTGAGGGGCATAAATGGCTTTCTACACTCGCCATAATCAACACCTAGTTCTCTCATGGCAAAGTGAATGCCTTGGTATATACCGACTTGAACTAATACTTGAATGACCTCATTGACACCATGTTGAACTTGTATCGCTTTCTCAACATCACCTTCCATCATCGCGTTATAAATGTTTACAAATTGAGCCGACATTAAATTATACGTACTACCAATACCGCCGCTTGCACCCATCTGCAACCCATTGACCAACATAGCATCTTCACCATGAAAGATAATGCTATCAGGTTGTTTTACTCGCAAACGCTCAATGAAGAACATATCGGTGGTGGTATGTTTAATACCTACAACGTTATTCAACGCTGCTAACTCAAATAGCTCTTGATGTGAAAAACTGACTCCGGTTGTAGCTGGAATATTGTATAAAAGAAGCGGTAACGGAGAAATCGCTGCAATATTTTTATAATGTTGTATAACTTCTTGCTGGGTAAACGAGTAATAAAATGGTGGAGTAGCCGATATGGCCTGATAGCTCTCTTCCGCGACACACTCTATCAATTTCTTTACTTCGAAAAACGAAATTGCCCCTACATGAGCAATTAAAGGAACTCGCTGTTTAACTATTCTTGAAACTATCTTAAGCACTTGCTGCCGCTCTTCAATAGTCATCATGAAACATTCAGATGAACTACCACCGATGTAAAAGCCATGCACCCCCTGCTTCAAATGATGCTCTATCATGGCTTCAATTTTATCTATAGCCAGCTCCCCATTAGGGTAAAATGGCGTCATTAATGGCAGATATATACCTTGCATTTAGGCTCCGAAACGATTTCAACTCAAGGTTGACATTATGCTTCAATGAAAAATATTTTCTTTGATCTATATTGCAATAAAAATAATTATCTTCACTACAAAATGTAAGCCTAATAACAATGCATTTTATAAGTAATTGAATGTATTGATGTTTTTATTATACAGTTCTTCTATATGAATGACTTAACATCTTTGCTTCAATTGACTCAATTAAATTAAAACAATATGCTTTAATTAATTTCTTAACATCTTATGTAGAGCGTAATTCGTGCTTCGACCACAATCCACCACTACTCTAATTCAAACAGACAATATTCTTCTGGTACTTGAGCACATTCGAAACAACCCTAAAATCACCAAAGCCCAGCTATCAAGCGCTTTAGATATTACCTTTCAAGGAATGACAAATATTGTTAATCGCTTAGAAAAGAGTCAATTAATCACTAAAGTCAAATGCGAGTATGCGGGAAGAGGAAAACCACCCATTGGTTTTGAAATAGAGCCCAATAGTGTATATGCATTAGGGTTTCATTTGGATCACGAGAAACTCACCGTGGTGCTGACCAATTTAGAAGCTGAAATCATAGATGAACAAATCGCGACCTGCCATTATGCGAGTCCCGATGTGGTTATGCCAATGTTGGAACACTACACCAGTACGTTACTAGCCAAACACATGATTCCAACTGAACGTTTTCTTGGTGTCAGCATCGCGATGTCTGGCCCATTCAATGTTCCAGATCTTACTTCGAAGGGGCCAACTACACACCCCGGCTGGCAAAGTATCGATCTTAAAAGCGAGTTAACAAAGCGCATTAAGCAACCGGTTTTTATTAATAATGAAACTTCCGTTGCTGCTATGTATCAACTGTTATTCGATCGCACCCACTATCCTGATAACTTCCTCTACATATATTGTGGATTAGGCTTAGGTGGAGGTTTAATACTTAATGGACAGCCCTATTTAGGAACCAGAGGGAATGCAGGAGAAATCGGACATATTCCTGTTTGTGAGCAATTTGAACAGTCATGCAGTTGTGGTAATAAAGGCTGCCTGGAGCAAGTATTCTCTCTCCACGCTTTCTACTCACAACTTAAACAAAAAGACATTATTTGTAACACTACCGAAATGTTAGAGCAGTTGATGAATGATGACAATGAAGCACTAAAAGAGATACTCATTGACGCCTGCTCCTATTTAAGAAAAGCCATACAGTTTTTTGAAAATACACTTGATCTAAATACCGTATTTTTTGCTGGTATATTACCAAGTAATGTATTGACCTTTATAAGCACTCAACTTCAACAACTCAACCCTTCCATAAGAAATGGTACAGCCATTAACAGTCGTTTGAGATTCCAAGCGATTTCTCCCACCGCAATTGCTCATGCCGCAGCTGTTTACCCGTTATTTGTAGTTGATAACCGTAAATTTAACGATATCCTTAAGTTATAAATTCAACGGTATATTTTTGAATAATACTGAAGGTATCAATTCATAAAACCCCAAAAATCACCGCCTTAATCATTTGGCGGTGATTTTATTCTTTATAACTAATTAACTGAAATGACATACCGAGAGAGTGGAATCCATATATCAAGTTGTGGTTACTTAATAAAATAACCACGTTTAATGGTTAATTAATTCCGTTAGCATTTGATAGCTTGGTGCACCATCCGTTGCTGATAAAGCAAACAGGTTAAAGTGTGCAGATGCGCAGCCAAGTTGCATGCAGTATTGCAAGGACTGGTTCTCATGCAAGCCATATAAAACACCAGCACAAAATGCATCACCAGCCCCTAAAGTACTCACGATATCTTGTTTCTCTACTCTGTATGCAGAGACAGAGATCACCTCTTTACCCAACTGAGCGCCTGTTGCACCTTCTGGATAGTGAATGACTACTGTGTCATTCACTCCCATCTCAAACAATTGCATCACCATCTGTTGATAGTCATCTTTGTTTTCATTAGGCGTTATCCCAGTGAGTGCATAAGCTTCTTCATCATTAATTATCAAGTAATCAACATACTTTAGTGCTGGTTTCACCCACTGTTCAAAACGTTCTACATCTGAATCTGAAACGAGATCCAAGGATGTCTTAAATCCAGAATCTTGCAATGATTTAAGTGCCCTCGCACCTTGTGAACCATATTCACTGTCATTTTTATCTAACTGAGGCAGAACCAATAAATAGGCAAGGTGTGCTATTTTCGCGCTGCTGTTAATCGACAATATAAAATCAGCATCAAGCTCGTTGTTGGCTCCACTGTTGTGGAAAAACGTTCGATTACCGTTCTGCTTATTGATAAAAACATCCGTGTATGACGTACTACTACACGGCTTCATTGTAATGTTTGAACTGTCTATCGTTCTGTCATTACACTGTTTTAAGATGTAACTACCTTCTCGATCTTGACCCACTATTCCTGCAACAAAGAGCGGCAACGTACTGTCAATTTCAACAAGATCAAACAGAATATTTAAACAGCCTCCCCCACAACTAATACTTTGACTCTCTATATGTGTCAACATGCACTCTCTGGGATAGCCTGTAATTGACTTCATTTTATCGATAAGCAAGTTTCCAACAGCCAGCACACCATGACGTTGGGGAAAGGTCTTACTCATATAGTGCCTTTTTGTTTACGCTGCTAAATATGTTCATTTGCCCTGTAACCGTATCAGCAATTTCAGCCTGAACTTCTTTCATCATCAATAGATAATGGTCGTACTGCGTAATAAATTCTGGGTTATCAATGTTATCGCGTATGGATGCAATTGATGCCTGAGACATACCAGTATAAAAATTGATTTTAGCAATACCAAACTCAATAGCGCGTTTAAAATCACGTTCAGACAATCCTGAGCCACCATGCAACACCAATGGAACTGAAGACAAGTGATTCAGCGCTTCTAGTCGTGCGAAGTCTAGCTTAGGGATACCTTTATATTTACCATGAGCATTACCAATGGCAACGGCTAGTGCATCAATGCCAGTTCTACCAATATAGTCTTGAACTAAATCTACCGGAGTATATAAAGACTCATCAGCTTCACCATTAAGAGCACCGCCTTCGTCTCCACCAACTGCGCCAAGCTCTCCCTCTACAGAAGCACCATACTCTTTACACATTTCAACCACAGTACGCGTGTTTTTAACGTTCTCTTCATATTCGAGGTGTGAACCATCATACATAATTGAGGTGAAACCCGCTTTTAGAGCTTTCTCAACAGTTTCGAAAGTCAAACCGTGATCCAAATTAAGCGCAACCGGAATCGCTGCTTGGTTCGCTTTATGTTTTACATAAGTAGCAATATCCACAAGATCGATTCTTCGTGTATGAACTTCAGCAACATTCAGAATAATGGGCGATTCATTCTGCTCTGCGGCAGTAAAAATTCCATCTATAAAATGGGAATCGATAGCATTAAATGCACCAACAGCAAACCTGTGTTGACGTGCAACGCCGAGCATCTCTTTGAGAGTTATTAAAGACATATTTTTTCCTAGTTATTTGAACGTATTGCGTGTTGATGTAATGAAAGGTACAGAGGGTCATACTCACTATCACAATAGCCAACGTGATAGAAACGGCTCCACCCTTCAGCGAAAGCATATTTCTTGGATTGATTGCCCATTTCTCGACAATCTTCAATCATTTCATCAGCCAAAGTTTTTGTGCTTTGACTCTCCCCTAACCAAGCTTCTTGACTCTTATGTAGACATATCGCAATGGATTTCACTTCCATATAGGAGGTGACATCGATATACAACTCTGCGCCAATAGGCTGACGCATCCTATTATGAAGTCGATGAGGTTGTGACATATAAATACAGACATCTTTGTTGTATGCAGAAACCTCAGGTAAGCTCTGATAATTGACCGCAGCCCTTGCGAATGCAGCCGTACAGGTTAATCTGGCGGTATTCATATGGTCTTCCATATAATCTTCCAGAGGATGGGTCAAAATGATATCAGGCTGTACTGTACGAATAATTGCAGCGACTTTCTTAACCATTTCCTCGCTATGATAGATACTCAGATCATCGCAAATACTTTCATGGTAAATTGCTCCCATAAACTTTGCGGCTTCCATCGACTCTTTACGCCTAATGGCAACAATATCCTGATATGAGTGTTCTCGTGTTCCATAGCACCCATTTGCCAAAGAGACATAATGGATCTCCCAACCTGCATTTTTGAGCTGCATTAGTGTTCCAGAAGCTCGCCATTCAATGTCATCGGGATGAGCCATAATTGCTAATGCAATTTTTGAATTCATAGTCTGTCCTTACAGATAATTAAACAGATGGTCACATAAGATCTTAAATTGAGCTCTCATCTCTGCCACTATTTAATAGGCAAAGGGTATCCAATCTCAGGAGTACAGTTACCTAATCCATCTCGATAAAAATGGAACTGAACGCACTGATGCTCTGCCAATAACGACATAGGAACACAACTGTCAGCCAGACCTTTACTGATCATAAATGCCGTAAGTCTTTGACCAAATGGATTAGCATGATAGCCCGGATGCCAAATTGACACTTTCTCTGCTAACCACGTTTCTTTTGGTCCTAATGTCACGGCTTTATTAGGCACTGAAAATAGATTTCCACCAGCCATCGCTTGGCTATTTTGGATACAGGACATAGGATGAAGATCCACATGACGGGCACCAAGCTGCAAATACTCATCAACAGTTGGGGGAACGTCACTAAATGAACCTTCTCGTTTGACAGGATCATTAAACGCCCAATGCATAATGTCCCCTTGACCACCTTGCACCGTCATGCAGAGGAAATCGGCGAATGATTGGCTGAATGTTGCCAAATCTTCTCCGGGAAAATGAAGGTTCTCTTTTGGCATTCTCAGATCTGGGCGTATAAGGTTGTACCAAAGTCGCAAATTGGTTCCGGCAAAACTCAGTGGATGCGATTCTCCGACAACCTTACCCTGTTCAACCCACTCGTCCATTCCCCAAAAGTGACTATTAGATAGATCCAGTTCTAGCTCATTTACTATTCTTGCTACTAGAGGTAGATGTTCGGTAGGCCCTATCGGACCACAGATCCCTGATGGGTTTTCGGCTGTTGCGGCTTTCCAGTCATGGATATACTGCATAGCTTGAGCCATAAATAGCTCTTCCCTTGAATCGTAAAAATGCACTTCAAAGCCTGGCCGGGCAAGCTGTTCGATATCTTTTACGGTTAACTTCGCTGCATCATTGATAATAGAGGGATCAATGGTAGTAAAATCCCACCATTGACTGCTTAACTTGCTCTCTTCTCTTAACATCTTACTTACCTATTTAATGGCTTGCTGCTTAATTTGCTCTGCAAGCTTCCAACAAAATAATTGCATTCTTGGGTGATGAAACGGTCCTTTCCACATGGTGCCTTTTGACATAAACGAAGGTCTTCCATCTCGATTAAGATAGCCGTACCACTCACCATACTCTTCATCCGGGAAATATTTATACGCCCAATCATGGGCTTGCTGGTGCATCTTTTGATATTTTTCCAACCCCGTAATTTGATACGCCATTAACGAAGCAATGATTAACTCATTTTGTGGCCACCAAAACTTCATGTCCTGCCAATACTCTTGTACGGGTTTACCGTATACATCTCGGTAATAAAGCACACCGCCGTATTCCTGATCCCAACCACGCTCGAAAGAATAATCCAGCATTCTCAAACCCAGATCGATATAGCGCTGTATGCCTCGTTTTTTTCCTTCATCCATGATGAACCACGCCCCTTCGATGGCGTGACCGGGATTAAGAAGTCGACCATCAAAATGATCAACAATCTCTCCATCTAATGAAACAGTTTCCATTACACAACGAATATCGTCTTTAACATGAAACTGTTCTATATCTGCTATAGCTTTATCGATGATCTCGGTAGCGTTAGCTAGGTCTACTGTGTCGCGCAAGATTTGGCAGGTAAAGATATCGATCATTGGGATGCCTAAACCGCGCATCGGCCGCTCTTTCAGGTACTCATCGGTAAACTTAGAAGGTTGAGAACTGCATCTATTCTCTCTTTGATACAGCTCGAATAAATCAATGGCTTGCTGTTTTAGCTGATCATCATTAGTTGCTTTCGCTAACTCCGCCATGGCGATACAGGCAAAAGTTTCAGTAAAACGATATCGACGCTTTCTAACCGGTGTACCTGTCTTAGTCACGGTAAACCACATCAAACCATCGTTTGGGTCAATACAGTGTTTTTTTATGAAGTCGACACCGTGCTTAGCAAGATCAAGCCACTGTTCATTCTGCTCAACATTGTTATATAAGTGACCAAGTAACCATGAAAACCGTCCTTGCTGCCAAACACTCTTATCGCTATCTAAAAGCGTGCCATCACGGTCAAGAGCACAATGAAAACCACCATCATCAAAGTCCACGGCATTGTTTATCCAGAACGGCAAAGTATCGTTAAGTAAGCCGTCTCTATACGTTTTCAGTAATTGATCTATCTGCTCAGTTTTCATAGTAATCGTAAACTCCATATTATTTAAAGAATATATATTAAACTAACTTTAATTAATAGTTATGTACTGTCCTAATGTGAATGAAATCACATCAAAAGGATCCTGATCGTCGTTGTTAGTTGGTGTTGTACTTAGACAATTTAAGTATAGAGATAAAAAAACGGGCTTAATCTCTTCGTGATTAAGCCCGTTATTCATATTATAAGGAGATCTAATTAAACAAAATCAGCGTCACGCAGTTTCGCCAAGACATCGGCTTTTTGCGCAGCAGATAATGACTTGATTGGTGTACGAGGATCACCAGCATCAATACCATGAAGCTGCATAGCAACTTTACCAGCAGCAACTCCGCCGTACTCTACCAAGACACGAATAATGGCAATAACTTTATCCATTAAACGAGCGACTTCGTCCTGCTTACCCGCGTTAAACGCTTCGATGATCTCTAGATAAAGTGGAGCGGCATAGTTGTATGTACTACCTACAGCACCAACGGCACCTACAGCAAGACCTGCTGGTAAGAACTCATCTACACCAAAAGGAATATCGAACTTACCACCAGCAACACGCATACAACGTTGGTATTCATACAGATCCGCATTGTTGAACTTAGCACCGAATAAGTTCGGAATGTTCTTATCACCTTGAATCAAAAACTGCTCTAAATCCAAGTTCACACCAGACATACCAGAGTGATAATAATAAAAACCTTTAGATGGTGCTGCCGCAGCAACCTGTGCACAGTAATCAACAAGATCTTCAACACTTCCCGGTTTAAAGAAGCAAGGTCCAATCGCTGATGTCGCTAGAATATCCAAAGTATCTGCATGGCGCGTTAAATCCAAAGTATCAACAATACTTAACGCACCAGTATGTAAAATCAGATCAAGTTTACCATCTGCGGCTTTTACCCAACGCTCTGCAACAGCTTTACGTTCTTCAACCGAGCAGTGAATGCCTTCTCCAGTTGTTCCACAAACATAAGCACCTTTAACACCTTGGTCAATTAACAACTGAGCAATCTGATCAATCGCAGAGAAGTTAACCTTGTTATTGCTATCAAATGGCGTATGTGGAGCCGCTATTAAGCCTTGTAATTTTTTCATTTCAATTATTCCTAAATTTTTCGACATATAGGGGCTTTCGCCCCTAGCAAACACTTACAAACCATACCCTAAGAAGAATTCCGGAAGGAATAGGGTAAATTGGGGAAATACTGCTACTAAAAACAACACAACAAATAGCGGCACAAGTAATGGTAATACACCTCGGGTGAGAGTATGGAATGGAATATTCCCCACTCTAGACACCACATAGAGAGCCATTCCCATTGGTGGAGTCAAAATACCAATCATTAAGTTTAATATCGCCATAACACCAAAGTGAACAGGGTCAATACCAACCGCCGCGGCAACAGGAACAAGGAAAGGCACCAACAGTAAAAGCAATGCTAATGACTCAATAAATGTTCCCAAAAATAGTAACAGTAAGTTAATCAGCAACAGCAGTATTAGTGGGTTGTCACTAATGGTTAAGAAGTAATCCGCCAGCATTTGTGGCAACTGTTCACGAGCAACAATCCAACCAAATACTGTTACGCCCATTACCATAAGAGCAACAACTGCCGTGGTATTTACCGTATCTTTAAGTAGCTCTACAAACTTCTCTAGCGTTAGCTGCTTATAAACAACTGTCCCCAAAAATAGTGCATAAAGCGAAGAAACAACGGCGGCTTCTGTAGGGGTAAATTTACCAGAGAATATGCCACCGATAATGATCACTGGTGTCAGTAATGATAAGAAGGCTTCTTTAAACGAAACTAACTGTTCACGACGTGTCGCTTTTGGCAACGTCATATAACCACGCTTCTTACAAATAAAGTAACTCATGGCCATTAATGCAACGCAACAGAGCAAACCAGGAACCGCACCGGCTAAGAATAGAGCACCAATTGACGTATTGGATACCACACCGTAGATGACCAAAGGAATCGAAGGTGGAACCAGTGGCCCGATAATGCATGAAGCCGCCGTTAACCCACCAGCAAAATCATCATCATACTTTGCGTCACGCATCGACTTTATTTCTAGTTGTCCCAGTCCACCAGCATCAGCTAGCGCTGAACCAGACATTCCGGAAAAAAGCAGACTCGCCATAATATTTACATGACCCAAGCTGCCCGTAACATGACCAACCATAGACTTAGCAAAATTAAAAATACGTTCTGTGATACCTGCACTATTCATTAAATGTCCGGTTAGAACAAAAAATGGAACAGCCAAAAGTGTAAAGTTATTGATGCCACCAAGCATCTGTTGCGCAGCGAAATTCATGCCCGTACTATTGGTCAGAAATAGGAAAACTAACGCCACAAAAATAAGAGAAAAACCAACAGGCATACCAGCAAATAGAAGAGCTAGCCAGCCAAAAATAGAACCAGTCATAACATTACCTCTCCGCTGCCTGTGAATCATTGACAATATCTTTATTGCCACAATTCTTTATGTTTAACACAATACCGTACATTTTCTGCGTTTGACGAATCACCATAAACACGCCACCTAACGGCAAGCTATAGTTCATCCATTTAGAGGAAATACCTAAAGTGATCAGCTCAAAAAAGGCTGTACGTTGTACGTGTTGATAGCCAAGATAAATAATGGCGAAAATAGAAGCTAACACAGCAAGCTCAAGGCTAAAGACTAGCCATAACCGAATTTTTTCCGGCAGCTTATCGGAAAAAAACGTAATGTTGACGTGAGTACTGGTTTTAATCGCGTACGCACAGCCAATTAACGACATATACATAAAAAGAACTCTAGCGAGCTCTTCACTCCAAAGGGAAGGATCATTCAGCAGCCATCGAGTAACAATCTGCCATGTTAATAAACACAACAGAATTACCATTAGTGGTACTGTGATAATCTCTTCAATATTTTTAAAAATCTTACCAAACATTTTATGCTCCAGAGCTGGCGAAAAACGCCAGCTCAGTTTTAACAACTTAATAAGTATTGTCTTGATACCCATGTAACCTCAAGATGCTTGTTCAGCGAGAATTTATTGGCTTCTGATCAAGGCACTGATTTGAAGGCATAGTCATTCTACGGCAAGAATCAGTAACACAGAGCAAGAGCCAATAAAACTCGCCCTTTGGGAGCACATCAATACGTCCATTTCTGCGTCAGATAACCTTGAAAGGGAATGCCATTCCTTCGGCTATCTTTCTTGAACTGAACGTATTGATGTCGCTCTGAATCCTGCATCTTGAGATTACTTGGGTATATCATTTACATGTTTGCTACTTTTTCGATAACTGGCGCATCTAAAGTAGCATCAAACTCTTTATACAGTGGTTTCATTGCTTCACGGAATGGTGCTAAGTCTGGATATGTAACAGTCACACCTTGAGACTCAAAGAATGACACAAGATTTGCTTCTTGATCTTGCACTTTCTTAGTATGTGCCGCACCAGCTTTAGCTACTGCTTTGTTCACAATCTCTTGCTGCTCTTTTGTTAATTTATTCCAAGTAACATCTGACATAATAACCATTTGGTCATTAACAACGTGGTTTGTGATAGCTAGGTAAGGCTGTACTTCGTAGAACTTCATCGCTTTGATAGTAGGTAACGGGTTTTCTTGTCCATCTACTGCATTGGTTTGAAGAGCTAGATAAACTTCTGAGAACGCCATTGGCGTTGGAGAAGCGCCAGAGTATTTTGCATAGCTTAATAGTGATTTAGCATTTGGTACACGAAGTTTTAAACCTTTAAAGTCTGCCATGGTTTTAAGTTCACGGTTCGACGTTGTTTGACGAGTACCGTTGTACCATGTGTCTAGAGCACGCCACTGGAACTTGTCTTGCATTTCTTTGCGAATTTCTAATCCATAAGGTGATTCAAAAATGCGTTTAATGTGATCATAATCTTTAATCACATATGGCTGGGCAAATGCTCCAGCACGCGGAATCCACAAACCAACACGACCAAATTCAGCATAAGTGAAATCAAGGTCACCCATTGTAACTTGTTGCATCATGGCACGATCATCACCCAATTGTGCGCTAGGATAGATAGCCAGTTCCATCTCCCCTCCGCTTAGCTCTTTAAGTGTATCACCCAAAACAACCGCTGATTCATACTCAATAGAGCCAACTGAAGGTTGCATACCCATTTTGAGTTTCATTGCAGCATTAGCAGAAGCCGCACAACCCAGTGCTAGCAATGCGATAGATATCTTGTTCATGGCTTTCATAGTTATTCCCTTTTGTTCCTTTCACACAGTAAGTTTAACTCTTTTCAAACTTTTCAAAAAAAAATTTTATTTTATTTGAAAAAAATCTTCGTTATGGATTATTATTGCGGTGAAGTTTTTTTTCAATTGTAGTTTTTTGGAAATGTGATCACGGGCAATATTTCGTTAGCTGAATCAATCTGCTCGATTTTTAATCTAATTTTCTACCATGAGTAGAGGTCACATTTTCTGTAGTAAAACATCTATAAGAAGAGGTCAATCGTGAGTAATAACATGTTATGCATCAATAATTTAAGGGAATCTCTACATAAGCAAACTATTGTATCTATTCAACCTGTTGTTGATAGCCCATTAGAGAAAAAAGAGATTATTGTTGCTATGGCTGTAGCCGCAGAACAAGCCGGAGCAAAAGGACTAAGAATTGAAGGCGTTGCTAATGTGATGGCAGTGGCGCAAGCTGTTACCATTCCAATTATCGCTATTGTTAAACGCGATCTCGACGATAGTCCGGTACGAATTACACCATATGATAAAGATGTAAAAGCATTAGCAGAGGCTGGTGCCACTATTATCGCTTTTGATGCAACCGATCGAGAGAGACCTGAGTCTCGTGACCATATTGCAACAGCAATCAAAAATTCCGGCTGTTTTGCAATGGCCGATTGCTCTTGTTTTGAAGATGGTCAGTGGGCGCATGACCATGGCGTTGACATCATTGGCTCTACACTTTCTGGTTACTGTGGTGGCGAAGAACCAACAGAGCCTGATTTCGAATTAGTAAAGCAGTTTTCCGAAGCAGGTTACTTTACCATGGCAGAAGGTCGCTATAACACGCCTGAGCTAGCAGCAAAAGCAATTGAAAATGGCGCTGTAGCCGTTACAGTAGGCTCAGCATTAACACGATTAGAAGTTGTGACTAACTGGTTCAACTCAGCGACACAATCAGCAGAGGTACGATAAATGAAAACGCTGGCAATAGATATTGGTGGTACAAAAATCGCTCTTGGTCTAATTGAACATGGCGAGTTGCAACAACGTAAGCAGATAGCAACACCAAAAGCCATTTCAGCCGATCAGTTTGCTAAAGCTATCATTGATGAGTGTCAAGCTTGGTTACCAGATGTTGACCGTATTGGCGTATCAACAACGGGCTTAGTGACACCTGAAGGAATAACGGCGATCAACCCTGATACACTTTTCTTCCCAGCGCCATTCCCACTACACAATGCCCTTAGTTCATTAACAGGGTACCCAGTTGACATCCTTAATGACGCGCAAGCCGCAGCGTGGTTTGAGTTTTTGCAGCTTGATGAAAATGTAACGAACATGGCCTATATAACGGTTTCTACTGGTGTAGGAGGTGGGCTAGTCATCAATAAATCTCTACATAAAGGAACCACCAATTTTGCTGGACATATCGGTCACATGGTGATCGATCATACAGGCCAAGAGTGTGGCTGTGGTCAAAAAGGCTGCGTAGAAGCTATCGCATCAGGAACCGCAATAAACAAACGTGCTCGACAACTGCTTTCGCCAGAGATAACCAACCCTGAACTGTTCGCGCTATCCGAAAGTGACGCACAAGCAAAATCGATCATTCAAGCAGGCGCTATAGCGACTCTTTGTTGCAACCTGAAAGCCAGCTTAGATTTGGATATTATTGTATTAGGTGGTGGTGTTGGCTTAGCAAACGGCTACTTAACCCGTGTGCAGGAGGAAATCAATAACCGCCCCGTTCCTTTTAGAGTAAATGTAATGGCAGCCAATGGAAGCCATGACGCTTGTCTATTAGGTGCCGCGTACCAGTTCGAAGGTCAATAAACATATGTATCCGCAAGCGATTATTGCTGACCGTATTTTTGACGGCGTTCAGTTTCATGAAAATTCGGCACTTGTTTGGCAAAATCGACAAATCACCGCTATTGTTCCTGTCGATAAGTTATCAAGTGATACTTACCAGCATCATTACCCACGCTGTACCGTCACTCCGGGGTTTATTGATCTACAGGTCAATGGTGGTGGTGGCGTTATGTTTAACCAACAGACGACCATTGAAGGAGTAAGAACTATATGTTCTGCACACCATAAACACGGAACAGCCTACTTATTACCCACGCTAGTTAGTGACAGCGTTGAGAAAATGGAACAAGCCTTAACAACAATTGAGCAAGCCATATCTGAGCACTTGCCGAGTGTTCTAGGTATTCATCTAGAAGGACCATGGTTAAATGCCAAAAAACGTGGCGCACATTTTGAGAAATTTCTCTACTCACCTAAAGTATCTCAGTTAAAGAAACTACCTTGGCTAACCAAGGGAACAGTGCTGATAACACTCGCGCCTGAGTGCGTAGAAGCGAACTCTATTCAATGGCTACACAATCAGGGTTGTATCGTGTCATGTGGGCATAGCAATGCGACAGCAGCTCAACTTTCAACAAAACTTTCTTCCATGGACGGCTTTACTCACCTATTTAATGCAATGTCTCCTTTAACGGGTCGAGAGCCGGGTGTAGTTGGCACCGCATTATCTGAGAATAAAGCATGGTGTTCCGTCATTGCCGACAATATTCATGTAGCTCAGCAAAACTTATTGCTAGCGAGCAGAATTAAACCGAAAGGAAAGCTATTGGTGGTCACAGATGCAATGGCAACTCTGGGGGATAGTAAAGATCATTTTACGCTTGGCGAAGAGACTATTTATGTTGATGGCAAAAAACTGATCAACGAAGAAGGTAACTTAGTTGGCGCACATATTGGTTTGGATGAATCACTCGCTAATTTAGTTGATTGGGGTGTTGATGAAAAGGAAGCCATAAAAATGGTATCCACTTACCCAGCACATGCTATCAACATGCACGAATCTCTCGGTTATTTAAAAACCAACTTTACCGCTTCAGCCACCATATTGAATCAAAACTATCAGACTAAATCGGTACTAGTGGATGGTCGACTAATTAAGCAATAACCGAAAAAGGCAGCATGAATAACTCATTATCTCCGGCCTTGTCCGATAAGAGAGAAAACAGTATTACTCTGTTTCTCTCTTATATATTACTGACAGGGATTGGTTTCCCCTTGCTTAGGTATGTAAGCATTCACTTTGACGTTATAAATAACAATGCTGTACGATTCATTTCCGGCGGCAGTGTTTTTTTGCTGCTATTGCTGTTCAAATATAGGCAAGAAGTAAAGGTAGTACTGGCATCACCTCAATTAATAGTTCAGTTGTTTCTGGTTGGTTTATTAATGAGTGGCAACATGTATTTTTTCATGAATGCAATGCAACTAACAAGCGCATTAACTGGCAGCATCTTTTGCATCCTAGGTTTGCCTATCACTACCGCACTCGCATCCATTTTCTATCTTGATGAAAGACAGAAAGCCTGTCAAAAACGATTTATCACCAGCAGCGCACTCGCCATAATTGGATCAATACTTTTCGTTAGTGCGGCATCACAACTTAACTCTAGCAGCAATTTTGCTTATGGTTCCGTGCTATGGCTAATCACCATAACCATCGCTGCAGCACAAAATATACTGGTAAAGAAAGTAGCTAAAAATGTACATACGCTGGTAATTAGTACCTTTACTGCTCTGATCACCGGCGCCATATTTGCTGGTTATGCTTTCTACTCAGGTAAAGTCAACCTACTGCTGACTAAACCAGAGCTCACTTTGATGATTCTTATTATTGCGGGAATATATGGCTTAGCGACAGGCATGTACTTAGCCTTTCATATTATTCAGAAGAAGGGTGTCATTACTTTTAATATACTCCAAATGATGACACCACTATCCACGGCTATTGTGGCTTATTTTACTCTAGGAGAGACAGTTTCACATCTGCAGTTAGTAGGTGCAGCCATTGTAGTTGTCGGATGTTATGGTGCAATATATTCTGGTCGCTCCTCGAGCCACTAAAAGCAGATGAAGAACAGGACTTCCACTATTTCAGCAAATGCGCAATGGTTTCTCGCCACTGTTGATAAGCAGCAGCTCTCAAATGCAACTCATCGCAACTATATTCTATAGGCAGTAACGCATTAGGGCATAGCTTCTCTGTTAGATCGACAAAAGTAATACCTGATTCATGACAATACTGAGCCAACAGACGATTAAGCTCTGCAACAAGCGGATTCCAGTCACTCAGCCGTTGGCCAACATACAGTGTCGATTGCACAATTGGCTCAATGTCGTTCGCCTTCCAGGTAGAAAGCATCTCCACATACCTCTTAAAGATATCATCGACATGATGCCCTTGAGCAATGTCATTGATTCCTGCCATAACAAACAGTTTATTCGGCTTTAACTGTAGCGTGGTATCAATCCTGCTGAGCATACCGAGCGTTGTATCACCCGCTATACCACGGTTGATAATAGACAGAGATGGGAACATCTCGCCCCACAGCCCCCATTCAGTAATTGAATCGCCAAACATGACAGTATCAGCTTTGCCAGCAAAATGGCGATGGCCATCAGTGGCTTGAATATATCTGCTAGACATATTACTTGTTTGGATAACCGCTAACTGGCGACAAAGCAGAGTAACTCTTTCATTTAGATTTTCCTGAGCAGGAATTTGTGTCATTACGGCTTCTGCCTGACTCAGGAAAAACTGCGACTTTAACTGAGGCTTTATTTGCTCGATAACATCCATCAATGCATCTACAAATGAGTAAGTACCGATATGAGGAAAATCTAAACAGAGATCAACCAAAGTTAGGTGAGGAGATTGTTCTATTTTTCTGGCTATTTTTTCTTTAAGCGAAGCCATATTTATTTCCATTGAAGCAGTATTAGAGTGGTGATTATTTTACACCACCAAGCTCTGCTCGTAAAAAACTTTTACAGAAAAATAAATATTGAAAATATTCTTCAAAAATAACGCAAGCCTAGCGAAACTCACCAAATAGCTCTTCAACCCAAACCATAGAATCTTCATAAAACTGAGCAGTAATGGAGGGAATAACCCCTAACTTTTCCGTTAACACATCCACCTGATCCCACTCTGCTTTATCATAGGCA
This sequence comes from Vibrio sp. 99-8-1, assembly GCF_013114595.1. Classification (GTDB taxonomy): domain Bacteria; phylum Pseudomonadota; class Gammaproteobacteria; order Enterobacterales; family Vibrionaceae; genus Vibrio. The sequence continues at coordinate 55,663 of NZ_VTXE01000008.1, forward strand.
ATCACTAATGTCAGTATTTCACCTAATACTCCAGAGTGCTCCAGCAGTCCGAGCTTTATCTCTTTCTCAATAGGGATAGCATCGATAACATCATCCAAAGGCTGATCGAGTAACGAGTCCAGCAAGGAAAAGAGTCCCATCAAAAAAGCTTGGCTTTTATGATTTCTACTAACCGTTTCACTCAACAGTTCACAAAACTTGGCTCTTTGTAACGACAAACTATAAAGAGAGTCTGGCTTATCATTTTTAACGGTAGATATCGCCACCAAAGAGACGAATTTCTTCAGTTTATCTTTACCTAAATAGGCCAATGCTTGGCGGAACGATTTAATCTCCGAGGAGATAGAACTAGTAGAGTTGACGTAACGAAGTAACTTGTATGAGAGAGTCACATCAACCGTGATCAGTTTCTCAACCTCGTCATAATCCACTTCATCTTGAGCTATCGCTTTACATAAATGAACAATGGTTAAAAAAGAGGGCTGAATCGCCTTGGTCTGAATCATCTCAGGTTTGCGAAAGAAGTAGCCTTGAAAATAGTGAAAACCTGCCTGCCGAGCATTAACAAACTCTTCATAGGTTTCGACTTTCTCTGCCAAAAACTTAATTTTACTTTTTTGTAGCCGCCGTATCAGCGGGGCAATTTTAGCAATTGGAAGAACACGTAGATCAAACCGAATTAGGTTAATATAGGGCAAGAAGTCTATCCACTCTTTACTGGGAATAAAATTGTCCAAAGCAATTTTATAACCCCGCTCTGAGAGTTCCTTTACCGCATCGAGTAACTCTTCTGTTGGAGGACAGTCCGATAGGATATCTATCATTAACGCATTTTTAGGGAACAAGGCAGGCAGTCGATTAAGTATACTTTGATAGGGAAAGTTAACGGATCCAAGTTTATTATCTAAGACCGCATTGCTGCCACTAAGAAAATAATTGGAGAGCAGCAACTTGGTTGCATACTCAGCGTCCACCTCAGGAAATGAATTTCGAGGGCCATCTCTATACAGCAATTCATAGCCTACGGTTTTTCTATCCCGATTCATTATTGGTTGACGAGCAAAGTATGAGTTTTTCAAGTTGACTGCGTCCCTATTTATTAACAAGTAATCATTATCATCATACGCTTATCTTTTCATAAAAGAATAGCAAGGTTATGAGACAACAATATTTCATTGTTTTTTAATAAGTTACTACATAAAGCAACTTACCCTGTTGTCGAGGTAGTTCCTCAAACAAACGTCTCTTGTAACTGCTCTAACAATGTTCTCTGTTTATCACTTAGCTGAGTAGGGGTAACCACCTTTATTTTGATTAACAGATCCCCTGTTTCACCTTTTCGGCTGGTCACGCCTTTTCCTGAGACCTTAAACTTGCGTCCGGTTTGTGTTCCAGCCGGAATTTTAAGTTTAAAACGATTATCTAACGCCTGAACATCGATCTGTCCACCGAGTGCCGCGGTAGCAACATTAATCTCTGTATGGCAAATTAAATCATTCTCATCACGCTCTAAATACGCATGAGTTCGAACAACAATTTTGATGAACATACTACCCGCAGGGCCACCGTTTCTACCTGGACCACCCTTACCTGAAAAGCGAATTTTCTCGCCATCTTTAATGCCTTTAGGGATTTTGACATTGATCTTTTTCTGCTCACCATTTATAGGTAATTCAACCACCTTTTCGGCGCCTTGAATCGCATCAATAAAATCGACCGTCACAGAGAACTCGACATCTTGACCTTTTTGTGGTCGTGCTTGACGTCCTCTACCCTGCGAAAACATATCATCAAAACCACCAAAGCCTGAGCCGCCAAACCCTTGCCCACGTTGTCTAAATGCGTCACCAAATATATCTTCAAAACCGCCGCCAAATCCTTGTGAACGACCTTGTCCACCAAAACCGGAATTTTCAAATCCGGCGTGACCAAACTGATCGTATTGACGACGTTTTTCAGCATCTGTCAGAACTTCATAGGCTTCTTTTACTTCTTTAAAGTTTGCTTCCGCCGTTGCATCACCCGGGTTTTTATCTGGATGGTATTTCATCGCCAATTTTTTGTAGGCTTTTTTAATCTCTTTTTCTGAGGCATCTTTGGAGACACCGAGCACGCTGTAAAAGTCGCGTTTAGACATGCAAATACCTCACACACTATAAACTGATATCAGAGCACTATTTTTGCCCCGCATTTTGCAGTAGAAGTGTATGGATTTATCTTGATAACACAACTATTAGTTTCAGCAATCTTATCGCGGTACTTGTTCCCTACTTCTGCTCAGTGTTACTGAACCTTGCCGTAGATTGACGATAGTTTCACATTCGAGTTCTGTTCAGAAGCAAATAAACTCTCGCTAAACAAGCATCTAGAGGTCACTTAGGTACAGAATATGATACATTAAACCATCTCATTCCAATTGACTCTTCCGTATGAAAACGTCAAAACAAGACAAAATTGATAAAATAAAAGAGACATTTATTCAAGTTGGTCAAAGAAAAGAGCTCACAGAAATATCGATTTATGATATTGCTTTCGAAGGAAAAATGTCACCTTCGACCATTTATCATTACTTTCCTAACATGAATGCGCTCATACTGAATTATTTAGATGATATTTTTGACAGTTTTACGCGAATCGTAAAAACCTGTGCGAATGACATTAAGGTCACACACTGGAAAGATTTGAATCGCCAAATACAGACGTCACTATCAGATTATTGTGATGAAAATATATTGGTTATGAAGATTCTTTATACCTATCACTCTTATCATTCTGTCCGGGAAATGATAGTCGAAAAGGATAATAGTTTAGGAGAAGAGATCGAGAAACTCTATCGTCAGTACTTTAATTTACCTCCAATTCCAAAGCATTTTAATATTTTTGTGATTGCTCTCGAAGCAAGCGATAGCGTGTACTTTTCACGAAACGCAGGGCTTGAAAACGAATCGATCAATAAAGAGGCCATCATCGTTGCCGAGTCCTACCTGTCTCACTACCTACCGGACTATCTTGAATTGCTGGAACAATAAAAAAGGGCATATAAAATGCCCAAAGGTCGAATTGTAATCGTTAAATAAGTTTCACTTTATGTTGTGAAACAATCACCAAGTTGGGCATTGTTCTGCTTATTTAACAAAATGAAAAACTCTATTTAAGCCTTGTATCCAAGAATTGGCGTAGTTGCCCTTCCGTATACTGACTCAACGTACTATCCGCTTTACGCAACCTTGGATAAAGTAGCCAAGTCAACAAACCACGCTGTGTATGAAGACGGTTTTCTGCCTCCTGAAACACAATCGATCGTGTTGGGTGGTCCATCACTTCACTGGTGATTTCAACATCACGGTTGGCAGGCAAACAGTGCAATGCTTTGCAGTGATCCGGAGCGTTATTCAGCATAGACATATTTAGCTGATAGCGAGGCATAAACGCTTCCATACGATCCTCTTCTTCGTCTTCATAACCATAGTAGGTCCAAACATCAGGAATAATATAATCCGCGTCCTTGATCGCGTCTTCAACGTCGTCTGTCACCACTAGCGTGCCGCCAGATACTTCCATCTTATCTCGGATTTTTTTCTGCTCTTGCTCAGACATGGAATAACGCTTAGGTGATGCCACGGTATATCGTAATCCGAGTGTCGCGCACATATGCCCAGTCTCTTTGCTCATGATCCCGGTATCTTCACGAGAATCACCAACGAAAACAACATGCATATCTTTTAGCTCTTTACCTTCGGGAAGATGTTCAATCATGGTAAAGAAATCACAAATACCTTGAGTTGGGTGGTTGTAATACGTCATAGCATTAAACACTGGTACGGTAGCGTGTTCAGCTAGATTTAATAAGGTTTCATGTTCTTTACTTCTAAACATGATCCCGTGACACATGCTTGACAATATCTTGGCCGTATCTTTAATCGCTTCGTGAGAACCAAAATGAATTTCACCCGGTTTCAAATACAGTGCATGTCCTCCCAAATCAGTCATTGCGGTTTCAAACGACACTCGAGTACGGGTTGATGGCTCTTCAAAAATCATCGCTAACGATGTGCCTTTTAGTATTTGAGGTACCGCCCCTTGCATATCCGCTTCTTTCAACATTCGAATCGTTTCGAACAGATCCAGCATTTGTTGTTTTTCCAGATCAATCGTATCAAGCAGATGAGTTACTGGTCCTGTGGTTCTGGTCTTGGCATGCATATCAATTTCCTTAACTATTTTTTTAAGCATTTATCGTTCACCAAAATGTTAAGTGTGGCTGATACAAAAAAACCGATACTGTTTCAAATATCGACGTTCTACGCTTCACACAACCGTTAAATGTGAATAATCGCACACAAGTACACCAGCAGAAGGCATGCCGATCGATAAACAATACAGATCACAGTTTTACCCACTATTTGGCGCTGTAGTAATAGGGCAAAAATTAACCCATAACGAGTAAGGTAAAAGCACAGCTTAACTACTCAGTTGTCAAAAAGAAGGTGAAATATGTCTAGAAAACTTAACTCAGTTCCTCAGCTAGATGGCTATAGAATGCCCGGTGAACATGAGCCACAAGAAGCAATATGGATTGCATGGCCAGAGCGAACTGACAGTTGGCAATGGGGGGCAAAACCGGCCCAAAGTGCCTTCGTTGAAGTAGCAACAGCCATTGCCCAAGAGACGCCCGTGAATATGGTTGTCTCCTATAATCAATATGAAAATGCTCGACAGCAACTGCCCGCTGACATCCGACTTGTAGAGATGACGACTAATGATTCCTGGATGCGAGATATGGGACCAACCTATGTAACAAACAACAATGGTTCTCGACGTGGTATCGACTGGGAGTTCAACGCTTGGGGTGGCTTGTTGGATGGTCTTTACTTCCCTTGGGATGCTGATGACGCCGTGGCGAGCAAAGTGACTGAATTTCACAATGATGACAGATACCGAGCACCACTTGTGCTTGAGGGTGGCTCTATTCATGTTGATGGAGAAGGGACGGTATTTACCACCGAAGAGTGTCTACTCGATCCAAGTCGTAATCCAGACCTAAGCAAACAAGACATAGAGACCCACCTCAAACAGTATCTCAATGCGAGCAAGGTCATTTGGTTACCTCGTGGTTTGTATAACGACATAGATACTAATGGCCATATTGATAATCTTATTCATATTGCTCGCCCCGGAGAAGTGGTACTCTCATGGACAGAAGACAAAAACGACCCACAGTACGAGATTTCTCAAGAGGCGTTTAAAATCCTTGATAACGAAACCGATGCCAAAGGCCGTAAGCTAAAAATATACAAGTTGGACATACCAGGCCCACTGCACATCACAGAAGCAGAAGCCGATGGTTTTGATGTGTGTGAAGGCATGGAGCGAAGTGCTGGCGAAAGATTAGCAGGCAGTTATGCTAATTTCCTTATTACTAACAATCTCATTGTTTATCCTCTACTTGATGCTGAAAAAGATCCGATAGCAGAAAATACTCTAAAAGAGATATTTCCCGAGCATAAATTGATTGGTGTAAATGCGCGAAACATTCTTCTGGGAGGAGGAAATATTCACTGCATTACTCAACAGGTTCCTGCTATTAAATAATTGCGTTGCACTGCCAATTATTATTCGTTTGGCAGTGTAAACCGAGGTACTTACTATGGAAAATAAAACAAAACTTGGCCTGTCCAGCATCATCTTTTTCGTCCTGTCGGGTCTTATTGGTATTGATGGATTAGCACCGGCAGCGAGTGTAGGCCCATCTGTTTTTGGTTGGTGGTTACTTATCATCCTTTTGTTCGTCATCCCTTATGTTTTTATTGTATGCGAACTTAGTTCAGCGTTCCCCGGAGAAGGTGGAATTTATGAATGGACATTGCGTGGCATGGGTTCAAAAAATGCTGCCCGAGTAAGTTGGTATTATTGGATAAACGTTCCCTTCTGGATACCTTCTGTTTACTTAATTTGTGGTGGCATGCTATCTGAGCTTTTCTGGCCTGATATGAGTATTTGGGGAATGATAGCGATTGCTATCGTCATGGTTTGGGCAACGGTTTTTGTTGCCAATGCATCAATGGACACAGGAAAACTTGTTAACACCATTGGCGGCATTTCAAAAGTAGCCATCATGATTGCATTTGCGGTTGGTGGATACATGCTGATCGGCAATGGTAGCGAGCCTGCTGTAGAACTGACGCTAGAAACCATGAAACCGTCAATGGGAGCATCTTTTATTTATGCACCCACATTGATCTATATGTTTTTAGGGGTAGAAACGGTTGCCTGCTTGGGATCCAACATTAAAAACCCCGAGCGTAACTTACCTCTAGGCATATTAATCGCCATTGCCATTATTGTGGTTCTATACTGGTTTGCAACGTCATCAATGATATTAGCAATCCCGCAAGAAGACTTATCGTTAGTTGGTGGGCTAGTACAAACATTACAAATACTATTTGGTCACACTGGCATAGGTAATGTCGTCACGATTACTCTATCACTATTGGCAGTGTTGGGGCTGTTTACCTATATCATCCCTTGGATTATGGCCGCTTCTCGAGCGGCAGTTGAAGCGGCTAACGCACAGGAAATGCCAGCAATATTCGCAGTAACAAACAAAAATGGTTCACCATTTGGTTCCAACATACTTACCGGTGTAATTTCCACTGCCGCGTTAATCATCTACGGTTTTATGGCGGGAAGTGCGGATGATCTATTTTGGTCACTGTTTGCCTTCGCTAACTTCTTACTGTTTATTACTTACTTTTTCTTCTTTATCTCATTTGTTCGCTTAAGAACATTAGAGCCAGAAGCAAAAAGACCGTTTAAAATTCCGGGAGGAAAAGGAGTTGCCTACATCGTAGCCATTATACCCGCGATTTTGCTTCTGTTTGCCTGCTTGCTTTTTGTATTCCCAGACATTCTAACTGGCGTAATAGATTGGCAGTACTCTAGCCCCACTCTTATTGCCATTGTGCTTGCTTTGGTATTAATAGAAATGAGCATTAATAAGCTAAGAAAAGCTCAAGGTGAAGCAATACAAGCCGAGTAATCAAGTCAGATATACCAGCCTAGCTGGTATATCTTTTTTTTAGAGCTCCAGCCGTCGTCTGCGTTCGCTCAGATTTGCCAAAATTACCATCATTTTAGACAGGTGTCCTACAGCTTTCCCATGGTCTTGGTTCTAGCACTTGTTTTAGTAGATCTATAAACCCAGACACTCTGGCAGAACGCTCTTTCTCTGGGCTACTGAGCAGGGCCACTATATCGGCATCGGGAAGGTGATAGTCATCGAGTAATCTAACCAACTCACCGCTGTTTATCTGCGGTAATACGTCCCATTCTGAACGCATAACAATGCCTAAGCCGTCTTTAGCCCACTCTTTTATTACACGGCCTTCATTGCATGCCAATACTGGGTTAATTCGAACCAGATCCTGCTTATCATTGTTATCATTAACAAAAGACCATAGAGTCACATCTTCGTTGTTTTCGCGAAGAGCCAAGCAGTCATGATTGAGCAGTTGCTGGGGAGAGCTAGGTTTACCTCGTTTATTAATATAGTCCGGTGAGGCGCAAATAAAGCGTCTGTTTTTGGCCAGCGTGATCATTTTAAGTGACGAGTCTTTTAGAGCACCGATATAGATCACCACATCCCATTTATGATGATTCGACCACGATGGTTTATCTGATAACTCCAGTTCAACTTTAAGTTGTGGATGCTGCTGCTTGTACTGAGCTAATAAGGGCGCAACATAATCATTACCAAACCCTAGTGGTGCTAACACCCTTAATGTTCCACAGATATGCTGTTTTCTCTCATCCAACTGCTCTTGGAGGTTATCCAACTCCTCTAATATAGGCCTGCCGCGTTCCAGCAACATATGCCCTTCTTCTGTTAGCACCACCGTCCGGGATGGCCTCTGGATAAGAGTCACCGACAACTTTTTCTCTATATGCTTAACTCTAAGGGTCACCGATGGGGGAGTTATATTCAATGCTCGCGCAACATCAGCCAATGTTTTGTGGCTGGCAATGGTTGCGATAAAGCGCAAATCGTCCGTATTAATCATTAAGGTAAAACCTAATCAATAAGTAAATTTAAATTAATATAATGCATAACCAAGTTATTAGATACTTGAGTAAATATAATCCAACGACTCAAGGTTTATCACTATGCACCCAGACTCTCAACATCAAGCAGATTGGCTAACCCGTTATCATCAGTTAGATACGCCATTTCTCTCTATCGACAAAACCATTTTTTTGAACAATCTTGCCATGTTAAAAAACAAGATTGAGCAGCTTGGGTCAACGCTAAGACCACACTTTAAAACGATCCGTGCCTTAGAAGCGGCCAAGTTCGTTCTGTCTGATCACTCTGCGCCTGTAACGGTATCTACCCTTAAAGAAGCCGAAGCTCTGGCCTCTATGGGTTACAACAATTTTCTTTATGCTGTCGGCATTGCCCAAGCTAAATTCCCTCGGGTTAAAGCATTAATAGAGCAAGGTGCAAAAGTCGATATTATTCTTGATAGTGTGGATCAGGCGGTTGCACTTAATAACTTTTGTTCAGAGCAACAGTGCGTAATTTCTGCCCTTATTGAACTCGATTGCGATGGGCATAGAGGCGGTATAAAGGCAAACGATCCAGAATTAATAGAAATAGCGCAGATTTTGCAACAGGGCGCGGCGGAGTTTTTAGGGGTACTCACTCACGCAGGGGAATCCTACCTCTGTTTTGATGACTCTTCATTAAAACAGGCCGCAGCCAATGAAGTGAATCAAGTGTTACTTGCCAAGCAGCAGTTGACCGGAGCGGGCATCCCCTGCCCGGTTACCAGTATTGGCTCTACACCAACGGCTTGTCGCTATCAAGATCTCACTGGAATTAGTGAAGTTCGTGCTGGCGTATACAGCTTTTTTGATCTGGTGATGGCGGGTATCGGCGTATGCCAGCATGACGATATCGCGTTAAGTGTGGCAACAACGGTGATTGGTCACAACAGAGAAAAAGGTTGGTTATTTATAGATGCCGGATGGATGGCTTTGTCATCCGACAGAGGAACAGCCAATCAACCCGTTGACTGTGGCTACGGCTTGATTACCAATCAAGCGGGTGAAGTGATCCCGTCACTATTGGTCGACACCGTCAATCAGGAACACGGCATAATCAAGCATAGAGACGGGGAAAACATCGATTTTTCACAATTCCCAATTGGCAGTCGATTACACATTCTCCCCAACCACGCCTGCGCTACCACGGCTATGCACGATAACTATCAAGTCATTGATAAAGAATCACAAACACATGAAACTTGGGCAAGAATTAAGGGCTGGTAATATGATCTATTTAACCGAATCGCAAACTCAAAAACTGATTAGTCACCAACTTGCCTATCAAGCCATTGAGCAAGCTTTTGTTGCGGCATGCAGCAGTGACTCTACCCTGTTTCCAGTGGTGAACGCAGCTGGCCCACAGCAAGGCTCGATGTTCTCGATGAAGTCAGCTTGTACGTCCACACTGGTAGGCTGGAAAACCGGCAGCTACTGGCCAGAGAATATTAACAAAGGCCTTGCCAACCATGGCACCACCATCTTTCTCTTAAACCCAGAGACTGGAGCTCTGCATGCTATTGTTGAAGCAAACCAAGTAAACGCTTATCGAACCGCAGCAGCCGATGCGGTGGCTGTCAATCACCTAGCTCGACAAGACGCACAAACACTAACGGTTTTTGGCACTGGCCATCAAGCAGAATACGATGTATCAGCAGTATGTGAAGTGCGCAATATAGACAAGGTGTTTGTGGTTGGTCGAAGCAAAGAGAACAGTGAACGTTTTATTAAAAACCTAGCCAAGAGAGAAATTGAAGCAACAGTTGCCTCTGGTCAGTATGGTACTGAAAATGCCGACATCATTATTACCGCAACCACCGCTTGCCAACCACTCTTTTCAGCAGAATGGGTCAAACAAGGGACTCATATTTCCGCCATGGGAGCAGATAAAGTAGGCAAACATGAGCTACCAAATGCGCTTTATGATCAAGCTGTACTGTTCTGCGATCTAGCAAGTCAGTCGAAGGTGATTGGCGAGTTTCAGCACTCACCTGCAACCTCTTTAACTGAAATTGGTCAGGTGATTAGTAAGGGTGCAGCGGGACGCACATCAGACAAAGAGATCACCATATTTGATAGCTCTGGCATCGCGATTCAAGATCTATTTGTCGCTGACAAGCTGATAGAGCTGATAGAGCTGAGCTCAAGATAAGGATGTTGTTGCACTGCTTGCGTTACTTAACCACTTTTGTAAGTCAATAAAGTGGTCTTTTTCAGCCAGTTTGTGCGTCAATATATTGATATGGTCATAATCCACTAAGTTGCCATTTTGCTTTGAAAGAACAGAAAATTTAGCGTCCGGATGTCGTGTTTCTTGTAAGAATCGAAACACGTCTTCTGCATGGCCAAGACTGAGGTCGCTCACGCCCGTCATATACCAAGTAGGAGGCCAAGTGAGTGATTTAGCCGCGGAATAATAGTTAAAATTATCGACAGGATCGACCCACCTTTTGTTCTTTACCCATGCAACACTCTGCTTGATGAACTTTTTCGTTTCTGGGGCAGCACCAACTCGATAGAATTTTGCATCTAAGTAGCCTTTTTTACTGGCCAAGATAGGCGCTAAGTTGTTCCAAAACAGGCTCACTTTTAATACCCTGTCCATATTCCAGACGGCAACTCGTCTTTTGGTGCCGAAACAGACAATACTAGCGATGCTATTATTGAAGCCTTTCTGACGAATATACGCACTAGAAAAAAGAACCCCTCCCCATGAATGGCAAACAATGTTTATAGGCTGCTCAGTCTGCTTTTGAACATAATTAATCACGGCTGGGATATCATCTGATATGACGTCAAACTGATCGTGATTGCTGTTCTGTTCGATACTAGGTTGACTCATCCCCTTGCCTCTAAAATCAACCACATACACATCGAAACCATGATTGGCTAAATAGTTCGCCAACCCTTTATCATCGTTCTTATAAAAAATAGAACCATCTTCAATGACCCCGTGAAACATCACAACGACTGGCCGGTTATCATCTAACCAGATTCGTTTGATATGTAAGGTGTGATCACTCACCGGCAGATAATGTGACTGCTGAAAAAGTTTCATTTTGACTGTCCATTTCAAAATAGAGTTGATGTTTCTGACTAGGGTCTGTTGTCATACCAGCAACTGGTTAAACCAGTTGTCGTCATGCTCTCAAAATTGCCATCAAATGTAAAATGTTTGTTACTAGAAATGATTGTAATATGAAATATTGATTCATCTTCGACATATGGGATACTAAAGCCCGCATTAGCCGCAATTGCATTAACCCTACGAGATAAGCCGCATTATGAAGAATCGATTAACGGTACGCTCATACAGCAAACAGTCAAACAGTCATTCGCACACCTATCATCAACTGGTGCTGCCCATACAGGGTTCTATCGAGATCGCCATTACTGAAAACACGTCAACCGTATACGATGGCATTATTAGCGTTGGCGATTGTGTCGTGATAAAAGCAAATAATACTCACCGTTTTTGCGCAGATGACCAAGCCAAGTTTATCGTTGCCGATTTAATCGCTCTTCCTAGCAATATAGAGAATGGCCAACACACTCATTTTGCAATTTCTCCGTCTCTTCAGTCATTTATTCAATATGTTGGTGTTCAGTTGGAAAGTCAGATTGATATTGAGGTAGAACAGCTCACCCTTGATCTTTTCCAACAGTTATTGCAACAACAAGAGTTCAATCACCGTACCGACTCTCGTATTGAAAAAGTGATCCAGCTGATTCAGCACGACCTATCGCAATCCTATTCAATCACTCAATTTGCCAAAACAGCCTATTTAAGTACCACGCAGTTTAAGAAGCTGTTTAAACAGAGTACCGGCCTATCATCTATGCAGTACGTAACAAAATTAAGAATGGAAAAAGCAAAAGCACTGTTGATCCATACTGATACGCCCATTCAAATCATAGCTGAACAAGTTGGCTATAATGACTTATCTGCATTTAGCCGCCGATTTTCCATTCATTTCAACCAAGCACCAAGCGCATTTCGAAAATCATAACAAGCACCATAAGCTGCATCTTCTCAAACAATATTAGCGTCTTTTCTGCACAATTTTCATATTCACTTGCTCTTATACTTCCATGACCAATTTGCATCAAAGAGCAAGGATCATGCAATCACAACTTATTTCTAAGCCATCATTTTTCTCTAAACAAACAATGGGCTATTTAGCCATTTTATTAGCGTCCATTTTATGGGGAACAACGGGTACGGTTGCTTCATTTGCGGTAGATGTTTCAGCAAGTTCTATCGCCGCAATAACCACTGGAGGTGGTGGACTATTGTTATTCTTATCTGCTTTACCTCACTACAAAGGTAGCTTAGTCGTATGGCGGAAAAACATTCCGCTGACCCTATTAGCGGTGTTGTGCATCACCTGCTACCCTCTGGCATTCTACACATCAATGCAATTGTCTGGAGTCGCTATCGGGACAGTCGTATCCATTGGTTCCGCGCCAATCGCATCAGCAATAATAGAACGAACAGTAGAGAAAGTACCGTTAACAACACGCTGGATGATGGCATGCATACTGGGCCTTATTGGTGTCACTATGTTATCTATCGCCACACATTTAAACATAGAAGAAACCACAAACCTCAACGCAAAACAAACCCTACAGTCGGTACAAGGTATTGCTTTAGGAATCATCGCGGGTATAACGTACGCGTGCTATTCATGGAGTGCAAAACGTCTAATTAGCAAAGAACTCTGTTCGAAAACGGTCATGGGTGTGCTATTTGGCCTTGCCAGCATGCTGCTGTTACCCATCGCGGTTCAAGATTCCGCTTCCTTCTTATCATCATGGCACAATAGTATGATTGGCCTCTATCTTGCAGTTATACCTATGTTTTTTGGTTATCGCTTGTTTGGTTACGGCCTGAGCCATAGCCGCGTAAGTACAGCCACAACACTCACCCTATTTGAACCCGTCGTCGCCACCATACTATCCATTGTTATTGTTGGAGAAATATTATCCACACAAGCATGGTTTGGGCTAGCACTGATCTTAACCAGTTTATTGGTTATTATGCTGCCTCATAAATGGCTCTCGGCAACAAAAAGTCGATATGGCCGAATAAGCTCAAAACGCAGGATTTCAGCGGACAATACTCGCTGAAACTGCAATAGTGAACTAGCCTAAGTATGTCTATACTCAAGTGACCTCAAAATACAGAACTCAGAGCGACATCAATACGTTCAGTTCAAAAAATAACGTCAGTAATAAAGGAAAGTAACATGATAAGGAAGACGCTAGTGATGAGTGCTTTAACTGTACTTGCGATTAACCCGGTGCACGCAGAGAATGTCGCGATGCCAAAAATGACCAAACAGCAGGTCTACTCAATGTTGAAAAGTGAAATAGAGAATGATACGTCTATAGCGCCTCTGGCTAAGTGTATCTCTAAATCGCCAGATGAAGTTAAAGCCGTTCTTGTTTCGGTACTTGATAAATGCTGGGATCTAGCACCAGAAAAATTCGATCAGTTCACCGATGAGAATGACATGAAAGAGTTTGCTTTATGTTACGAAAGCACAGTCCAGCATTCATTTGGTAGAGATATGAAAGATGTTGAAACGTGTGTAGAACAAACTGAGGGCTAGACGACTCTCAATCCAGACATGAGTTTCAAAAAGTGACGGTTAAAAAAATGCCCAACATGATATCAGTTGGGCATTCTCATTAACGGATGTATGACCTAATTGCAGATTTCCAGTTTAACTCGACTTTGATCCAATACTTCTTTTATATCATCCGGTGGCATTTCATCGGTAAAAAATACCGTTGCTTCGCTTATATGCCCCAATTCAATAGATCCTTTCGGTGTGTATTTAGTGGAATCTAGCGCGACATATACATTTCTTGCCGACTTAATGACACTTTGCGAAATAGCCGTCTCATTTAAGTCATACTCAAGTAACGTACCGTCCTCATCAATAGAGCCTGCGCTGGTTACTAAATAATCAAACCTAAAGTTTTTAATAAAATCTATTGCTTCAGTACCAACAATTCCACCATTCGATGCTCTAATTTTTCCGCTTGGAATAAGAACATCAAAACTTTTATTGCTATGGAGAACATTGGCTACCCGCAATGAGTTTGTTATCACTTGAAGGTTACTTTTTTTCAGCAAATGACTGGCTATAACTTCCGTGGTGGTTCCGATAGTAAGAAATACTGTTGAGTTATCAGGGATCATCTCCGCAATACGCGCACCAATAGCATTTTTCTCTTCTGTTTCAGATACTTTTCGAATTTCATAGTCTAGGTTTACTGTGCTTGATGGTGAGCTAGCACCACCATGGTGACGAACAATAAGACGTTCATCACTTAGCTTTTTAATATCGCGTCGAATGGTTTGGGTAGAAACATCCAATGTTTCTGCTAATTCTTCAACGGTGCAGTAACCTTTATCGATAACTAATTGTAATAACTTGTCTTGTCTTGGATTAGTCATGATAAACCTTATTATTATTTGGCGATATCGACTTCAACTGTCTCTCTGTCTGGAATACCTTCACGCCCGCCTATTTTAGTACATTTAAGAGCCGCTACTGTATTGGAAAAAATCACTGCATCTCGCGTTTCCATATGCTCAGAAACGGCTAATGCAAAAGCTCCGTGGAATACATCACCAGCACCAGTGGTGTCTACAACGTCGACAACCTTGCCTGATTGATGTTTAAGATCCCCGTCTTCCAACCAGTAACATCCCTTTGCGCCGACAGTAACATAAACCTTACCATTTGTCCTTTTTTGAGCAATTTCTAACCCTTTAATTGGGTCTTCTGTCTCAGTAAATCTTGCAAGCCCAGGCTCAGAAAAGGCCACATGGTCTGCTAATTCAACAAGCTTATCAATGGGTTCAGGTGACAAATCAGCATCTAGAACAGAAGGAATAGCGTATTTTTTTGCTTGTTTTAGAGCGTATTCTGCTCCTTCAGGCCATCTAACATCACACAACACTGTAGAATATGTAGAAAAGTCGACAGTTTTCAGCCGCTCGATATCTCTGCTTAGTGATTTGTCTTGATAATTAATGATCATTCTCTCACCTTCATCATCAACCAAAACGGCAGAAAATGCAGAGGAAGCATTAGCAATGCGGATAACATTGTCTACATTCACACCATAATCTGACATCTCTTTTAACATTGTGTCAGCAACCGAGTCGTCACCTACACGGCCAATAAAATCAACAGATTTGCCTAATTTAGCGACCGCTACTGCAGCTGTCGCCGCTGGGCCACCACCTATTTCAAAATAATCCGTCGCAACAAATTTTCCTCCCGTTGTTGGCAGGTTATTTACGCGCTGTACTCGGTCTAAAACGGTGATTCCTACACAAGCTATCGGCATCATTTTCATCTCTTTTATTGATATCTCACGTCTAACTGGCTTTTCTTGTACCATATTTACATAAGATAAGGGCTAAGTTTTCTCACATTATAAGAAAAATGACGGATTTGGTTGGGATTGCAATCACAAAACGACATTTGGTGAGCATAAAACAACATTATGTGACATTGATTACGGTTGTTTTTGTTGAAAAGGTTATAGTTGCGCTAGTTTAAACACATTTAAAAGGAAAAGTTCATGTCAACTATCGGCTTTATCGGTCTTGGTCAAATGGGTAGCCCAATGGCAGCTAATTTAATCAAAGGCGGCCATTCTCTAAAGGTTTATGATATTAGCAAAGAGGCGATTGATGTTTTAGTCAACCTAGGAGCAACAAGTGCCGCTTCACCACAAGCAGCAGCAGAAGGTGCAGACTTTATCGTCACAATGTTGCCAAATGGTGCATTAGTACGTAATACCATTTTTGCGGACAATGGCATCATAAAGGGCATGAGCAAAGACGCGCTGCTTATAGACATGTCGACTATTCACCCTTTTGAAACAGATGCGCTTGTTAAAGATATGACTGCGCAAGGTTTCGCTATGATGGAAGCGCCTGTAGGCCGTACATCTGATCACGCCATTAAAGGCGAACTATTAATCTTGGCAGGCGGAACAAAAGAACAGATCGAAAAAGCACAACCTCTATTCGACTGCATGGGTTCAGAAACCATCGATGCAGGCGGTGCGGGTAAAGGTATACGCGTTAAGATCATCAACAATTACATGAGTATCGCGTTAAATGCATTATCAGCAGAAGCCGCAACCTTAGCGGAAGCAATCGGCTTAGAGTTTGATACTGCACTAGCCGTTATGAATGGTACACCAGCTGGTAAAGGTCACTTTACTACTACATGGCCTGGCAAAGTTCTAGCGGGCGATCTCTCTCCAGCATTTATGGTTGATCTGGCGCATAAAGATCTCGGCATTGCTTTAGATTTAGCCAATCAAGTTCATGTGCCAATGCCTTGTGGCGCGGCATCACGCGAGCTTTATAGTATAACCAAAGCAGCAGGACGTGGCCGACAAGATTGGACGGCTGTTCTGGAACAACTTCGTGTAACGTCAGGGCTTGAAGCAAAGATTAAATAATCCGACGAGGCAAATATAGTGGAATTGACGATCACACCTTGGGGAGCCGTAGAGGGAGAGGAAAAACCTGTCCAACTATTCACTCTGCAAAACAAAAGTGGCATGAAAATGTCAGTGACTAATTTCGGTTGCATTGTTACATCAATAGAAACACCTGATCGCTCAGGCCAATTGGCCGACATCGTTCTTGGCTACGAGTGCTTAGAGAAGTATCTCGCGGGTCATCCCTTCTTTGGTGCAATAGCCGGACGTTTTGCAAACCGCATAAAGGATGGCAAATACCAACTTGATGGAAAAACATTTCAGCTAGAAACCAATGAACCACCCACTGTCCAACATTTACATGGTGGCAGCAAGGGGTTCGATAAGTATGTTTGGCACCACTCAGTTGAACAGACTGATAATGGTGTTTTTGTACACTTCAGTCGAATCTCTCCTGACGGTGAGTCTGGTTATGGTGGTACATTAACGGTCACTCATACCATCGGTTTGGATGAAGATAATCAAGTCCACTATAATTTTAAGGCCACGACAGACAAGCCAACGGTTATCAACCTTGTTAACCATAGCTACTACAACTTAGCTGGACATGATTCCGGACCGGTAGACAAGCATAGTCTGAAACTCTATTCGGATTTTTACACCCCAGTGTCAGATAACATGATCCCTACGGGGGAGATTTTATCGGTTAAAGACTCCGGGCTCGACTTTACTCAGTCAACGGTTATTGCTGAAAACAAACAGCGAGTAGTAAATGGCGCATTTGATCATAACTATCTTCTTCATAAGCGTGAAACTGAAGGTGAATATGCCATGGCAGCTGAGCTATATGAGCCATCATCAGGTCGGCTAATGACCGTACTAACCACACAACCAGCGGTTCAGTTTTATAACGGCTCAAAGCTATCAAATAAGCCGTGGTTTGGAAAAAATGGTTTTAAGTATGAGTCTTGTGGTGGAATGTGTTTGGAAACGCAACATTTTCCTGACAGCCCAAACCAAGCTCACTTCCCGAGTACTCGTCTAAATCCGGGTGACATTTACCAAGAGAAAACAATCCATCGTTTTGACGTTAGATAATCAGTTTCTCATGTTCATCGGCGCTCTTAGCGAGCGCCTTTTTTATCTAATTTATCTTTATTAATAGTGACACAACGATTGTCATTTTATGACATTAACCAGCAAAAATGTCCATTTCTGGAGATTAATGTCATAAAGTGATACTTATCTAACAGAAATGAAACTGTTTGACTGATAATTTCAGTATTAACAGACAATGAGGAAATTTTTTATGAAGTGGATTAACACTCGGTCCCATAACTCTTGGTTAGAAACTGAAACGGATCGTATTTTTGAATTTGGCAGAAATGCTGTCGTAGCAAATGGCTTTGGCTGGATTGGTAACAACGGTCAGGTTCGCGAAGAGATGGGCACACGTCTGTGGATCACCTCACGTATGCTGCACTGTTATTCACTGGCTGCTTTGATGGGTCGTCCGGGCGCCATGGATCTAGTTGAGCACGGTATCGCTGCTCTGGAAGGTCCGATGAAAGATAGTACTCATGGCGGCTGGTTTGCCACCATCGACAACGAAGGCGAAGGCATTATGGATTCGTCTAAACAAGGTTACCAGCACGCATTCTTACTACTTGGCGCTGCCAGTGCTGTAACTACCGGTCACCCTCGTGCTCAAGCTCTTCTAGACGAAGCTATTACGGTTTACGAAAACCACTTCTGGGTAGAAGAAAAGCAGATGTGTTACGAGTCATGGGATCAGGCATTCACTGAAACAGAAGATTACCGTGGCGGTAATATGGCGATGCACTCAGTAGAAGCTTTCCTCATCGTTTACGATGTGACTAAAGATAAGAAATGGCTGGATCGCGCACTGAACATCACAGAGTTTATGATCCACAAAACAGCCAAAGGCCTCAGCTACCGTGTCAACGAGCACTTTGATTCTGACTGGAATCCACTGCCCGATTACAATAAAGAAACACCTGCCAGCCATTTCCGTGCTTACGGCGGTACTCCGGGTCACTGGATCGAGTGGGGACGCCTGATTTGTCACCTACGCGCCACGCTGATGGAAATTGGCGCTGACGCTCCTGAGTGGATGCTGGAAGATGCCAAAGGTTTATTCGATGCAACAGTACGTGATGCATGGTCTGTAGATGGTGCACCAGGATTTGTTTATTCGGTAGATTGGGATGGAAAACCGGTTGTTCGTGAGCGTATCCGTTGGACACCCGTTGAAGCCATCGGTACTGCTTATGCGCTATTTACCGTTACAGGTGACAAAAAATATGAAGAGTTTTATCAAATTTGGTGGGATTACTGCCGCACTTACTTAATTGATTACGAAGGATGTTCATGGTGGCAAGAGCTTGACGTTAACAACCAAGCTGGCACCAGTAAAGTATGGGATGGCAAACAAGACATCTATCACTTAATGCACTGCTTGGTCATTCCTCGTTTGCCACTAACACCAGGGTTAGCACCTGCGCTAGCGGAAGGTTTACTCGATCAAAAGATGCAGTAACCTTAACCTGATAACTTGTCAGACATTAAAGATGATGGTTTAAACACCATCATCTTTTTTTCCCTTAGAACGCTCTGTCCATTGGCTTCTCGTCATTAAAGCCTATTGAGCTGTCGCTGCTCATTTTGCCGCAATGTATTGATGCATCAACAAGCCTTAGCGATTCCGACAAATCATCAATATTCAACAAACTTTTCATGTCCAGTGCTCACAGCGTAAAAATATGTGTCATAACGCTCACAAATGTCCATTTGTGATTATTTTTGTCCAAAAGTGGTACTTAATTAACAGAAATGACAATCACTGACTGGTAACTTTATCCACACGAACTAATTATGAGGATTCTCAAATGCCATACCAATCTGGTAAAACAATGATTAACGAAGCGTGGAACAATGGCTACGCTATCGGCGCTTTCACAGCTCACAACCTTGAAACAATCAAAGCGGTTCTTCTTGCTGCTGAGGAAGAACGCTCTCCAATCATGCTTCAAATTGGCCAGAAAGCAATTAATGAAATGGGCATGAAGCCTCTACGTGATGCTGTAGATTCTCTTATTCAACATCACCAAATCACAGTGCCAATCTGTATTCACCTTGACCATAGCCGTAAGTTCGAACAGTGCATGGAAGCAGCAACACGTGACTTCCAATCACTTATGTTTGATGGCTCAGCATTACCGTTTGAAGAAAATATCCGTATCACGAAAACCGTATGCGAAGTTGCTGCGGCACTGGGCTTAGGCTCTGAAGGTGAGATAGGCAAAATCGGTGGAACAGAAGATGACATCACAGTAGATGAGAAAGATGCCATGATCACCACCGTTGAAGAAGCGCTTGATTTTTCTGAGCGCACAGGTGTTGACTATCTTGCAGTTTCAATTGGTACTGCACATGGTGTGTACAAAACAACACCAGAATTGAAATTTGATCGTTTAAGTGAAATTAAACAAGCGGTTAAAAAGCCTATCGTACTTCACGGTGGATCTGGTGTGCCTGACGACCAAATCATTGAAGCAGTAAAACGTGGCGTTGCTAAGGTAAACGTTGACACTGAGCTTCGTCAAGGTTTCATAAGAGGCGTACAAGGGCACTGGGCAAAAAATGAAAATGACTTTATCCTAGCAGATGTGTTTAATACTGGTATCGCTTCCATGAAAGAAGTGGTTCAACATAAAATTCGTTTATTCGGTTCAAACGGTAAAGCGTAATCTAAATAACTATTATTTAGGGAGTAGCCCTCCCTAAATAATGTTATAAATGTGACATCAAATATACACAAAATTACAAATCTTGATTGAATGTGAAAATCATCACGGTTCGATTGAACCAAACTGATAGGATTCAATTCAAGAAATAATATAACAACTTTATAAAGCAGTTCTCCAATAGATTACCGAAACAGAGATATTTGATTATGCTGTTTCTATAACGTCTGTTTAATAAAGTTTTAATGGTGACTATATGTTTAAAGGTATTGAAAACGCGTTGAATAAGATTAACGCACCTATAGCAAATTTTGCTGCTCAGGTTTCAGGTATCTTATTATTAGTAATGACAGTAATCGTACTACTACAAGTCGGATGCCGTTACATTTTGAATATACCTCTTAGCTGGACCGACGAATCATCTCGTTTTTTGATGATTTATATGACTTACCTTTGCTTACCTATCGTTTATCTACGCGATCAAAACATCGCAATGACATTCGTAACTGACAAGTTTAAGAATCTACGCGTTTATCACGTGTTTATGATGATCGCTCATATTGCGGCACTAATTCTATTCGCAATCTGGATCTACTATGGATACATCTTCTTCCAAACGGGTGGAGTAATGGCAGATAGCTTGCCAATTCCGATGTATGCCATCTACATCATTCCACCTGTGATGTTAGCCATATCAAGTTTAACGGCTCTAGAAAAGCTAGCTGCGTCAGTACACAACTTTATTCATTTCGCTGACCAACGTAAGTTAGCAGAAGTAGCGGAATAGGGACTAATAATTATGATTTCTCCAATTTTTCTTGTCTATTTTATGACATTTCTGATCATTGGTGTGCCTGTTCTGTTTGCTCTAGGTCTATCACCAATCATCACTTTTGTTCAAGACGACCAAATTCTATTTATAAACATGCTTTATCAGAGACTTTACTCTGGTCTAGACAACTTTTTACTGTTAGCTCTGCCATTCTTTATGTTGGCAGGTGAATGCATGTCTAGCGGGGGGATTACTCCTCGTATCATCTCTTTTGCTCAAACTCGCGTTCAACATATGCGTGGTGGACTTGGACATGTTGTTATCATCGCTTCAACACTATTCGGGGCACTTACTGGGTCTGCGGTAGCTGCGACCTCAGCGATTGGTAATATGCTGATCCCAGAAATGACTCGTTATAAGTACGACAAAGCATACGCCGCTGCTCTGACTGCTGCTGCCACTGTACTGGGAACGATTATTCCACCATCCGGTATTATGCTGATCTATGCGTTTGTTATGAACACATCGGTAGCGGCTATGTTCCTATCGGGTATCGTTCCGGGGTTAATTTTTTGCTTAGGCTTAATGCTGGTTAACCGTATTCAGATTCGCAAGTACCCGAATGTTCAGCCGTTTGAACGTGCGACGAAAGAAGAACGCCGTAAGAGTATGAAAATGGCCATTCTACCTTTAATGACACCAGTAATTATTCTTGGTGGTATTTATGGTGGTATTTTCACTCCAACTGAAGCAGCCGCTGTCGCGGTACTGTACGCCATCATACTGTCGGTTTACATTCTTAAAGTTAGTGACATTAAAGCGACTTATGCTCTGTTTTCAAAAGTAGCAGTTAACGCCGCAGCCATTCTAATCATTGTGGCCGCCGCTAGTGGATTCGCATCTGCAATCAGCTTCTCTGGTATTTCTAACAGTGTTGCCGCGTTCTTTAACGGCATAACTGATAACCCATATTTGCTGTTCTTTATCATCAACATCTTCTTGTTCATTGTAGGGATGTTTCTTGATGCAGGTCCTGCCATTCTAATTTTTGCTCCAAT
This sequence comes from Vibrio sp. 99-8-1, assembly GCF_013114595.1. Taxonomy (GTDB): domain Bacteria; phylum Pseudomonadota; class Gammaproteobacteria; order Enterobacterales; family Vibrionaceae; genus Vibrio. The sequence continues at coordinate 77,847 of NZ_VTXE01000008.1, forward strand.
CATCGCACCTATCATGATTGCAGCAGGAATCGACCCAGTACACTTTGGTGTCGTAATGGTATGTAACCTTTCTATCGGTCTTGCAACACCACCGATGGGTCTCGTTCTCTTCGTGGCATCTGGCGTTTCAGGTGTACCACTGCAACACATTTCGAAGGCGATTATCCCGTTCCTAGCAATCGAGTTCTTAATCATCTTCTTAATTTCGTTCTTCCCATCATTAGTTATCGGTTTACCGCAACTATTAGGGGTTATGTAACACCGAATTATTCGTGAAACAAAATCTTATTTGAAAAAATAAAACAATAAGTTAAGGAATATAACATGAAAAAAACACTACTTGGATTAGTTACTTCAGCACTGTTCGTATCTGGCGCAGCATACTCAGCAGACTATAAACTAACAGTCCCTCATGTATCTAACCTAGATAGTTACAACCACCAGTCTCTATTAGTATTTAAAAACTATGTTGAGTCTCGTTCTAATGGACAGATTGAAGTTGATATTTATCCATCAGGTCAGCTATGTAGCAACGCGAAAGAGTGTTTAGCAGGTATCCAAGCAGGAATGTTTGATTACTTCCAAACAACAATCGCAGAGCTAGCTAACTACTGGCAACCTGTAGGTGCGTTTGACCTACCTTACATGCTACCAAGCGACCGTGTGGCAGAGTGTGTTTACGACAATGAAGCGTTCCTTGGCGACGTTCGTCAAAACGTTCTTAAAAAAGCACCAAACTCTCGTCTAATGATGGTTTCTAACTCAGGTGGTTGGAGAAACATTGCTACAACCAAGAAACAAGTTAAGTCTCCGACAGATGTTGAAGGTCTAAAACTGCGTACTGTTCCAGCTAAAATTCAGCAAGAATTGGTTAAGAACCTTGGTGGTGCACCAACACCTATCGCCTGGCCTGAAGTTTACACAGCCCTTTCTACAGGTGTGGTTGACGGAACTAAGAATGGTATCGTAGATATCGTACAGAACCGCTTCCAAGAGAGCTTAAACTACATGGTGCTTGATGGTCACGCATACATGGGTGGTGCTTGGGTATTTAATGACAAGAAATTCCAATCTTTCCCTGATGAGCTAAAAGCCGTCATCATCGATGCCGTTAATGCTCAAAACCAGTACCTACGTTCTTATCCTAAGCACCGTGAATACACAGCTTACGAAGAGTTTAAGAAAGCTGGCGGCGCGATCTACAACCCAACAAACCAAGAGAAAGAAGCATTTAAAACAGCAGCAGCGCCTGTTCGTGATTACTTCTTAGAAACTTCTGGTGCGGAAGGCGAAAAATGGCTTCAACGTTTTGAAAACGAAATCAATACTTGTAAAGCTAAAATCGACGCTGACTATAAAGTACAGTTTAAATAAGCCTATTATTTAATATTCTAGCCTCTTCTATTGGGGAGGCTAATTAAGATGACAGAAAGGAGAGCAATTATTCTCTCCTTTTATTTCAAATGAAATCTCATTTATTTATTTAAATATTTTCTACAAAGAACATTTAATTAAATTTATTTACATAAATAAATTAGTAATTTTTCCTGACTATTTGGAGCCTAAAAATGGACGTATCCTGCAACGACAGTGCTTTAATCATAAAACATAAAAATAGAATTGTATTCCAGCACTCTAAAGACACTCCCTCTTTATTCTTAGGTGTAGGTGAAGCGAACTACGACATGTACCGTGGTAATTTTGATATTACGGACTATGTGACTGAAAGATTGCCAATGCGCCAATATGATGTTGAGCAAGGTGATAATGCGACAACAGTAACCTTCTATTTTGATGGTGAGCCAAGTATTAAAATGGTGGTTTCAGAAACAGAAGAGACCCGTCTTAAAGCTGAATTTGTTGCTTTAGACGAAAAATATAACCGTTTCTGGATTCGTCTTGCTGCCACAGAAGATGAGAAAGTTTATGGCTGTGGCGAACAGCTCACCTACTTTAATCTGCGAGGCAAAAACTTCCCTCTTTGGTCTTCAGAGCCTGGAGTAGGCAGAAACAAAAACAATTACGTGACATGGCTTGCTGATGTTAAAGATAAAGCAGGCGGCGATTACTACAACACTAACTACCCTCAACCGACGTTTGTTTCCGACAAAAAATACTTCTGTCACCTAGAAACTACCGCCTACGCTGACTTCGATTTCACTAATGCGGATTTCCATGAACTACAGTGTTGGAACATTCCTCAATATCTGCTGCTAGATGCTGAAGAATCATTCCCAGCCTTAGTGAAAAACATTACCGGTGTATTTGGCCGCCAACCAGAAATGCCAGACTGGGTTCATGATGGTGTGATCCTCGGTATTCAGGGTGGTACGGACATTACAGTAAGCAAAATAGACAATGCGAAAGCGGCAGGTGTCGAAGTTGCAGGTGCGTGGTGCCAAGATTGGCAAGGCATTAAGATGACCTCTTTTGGTAAACGCTTGCAGTGGGATTGGCAATGGAACAAAGAGCTATACCCAGAGCTTGATAGTAAGATTCACAAACTGAAAGAAGAAGGTGTGCGCTTCCTTGGTTACATTAACCCTTATGTTTTAGAAGACTTCCCTCTTTATAACGAAGCGGCTAAAAATGGCTATCTTGCCACTAAACAAGACGGCTCGAAGTATGTGGTTGATTTCGGTGAGTTCTACTGCGGCGTGGTTGACTTCACTAACCCTGAGGCCTGTGAGTGGTATAAAGGCGTAATTAAAACGAACATGATCGAATTTGGTCTTGATGGTTGGATGGGTGATTTTGGTGAGTACTTACCAACTGACTGTTCCCTAAGCAACGGGGTTAGTGCTGAAATCGAACACAATAAGTGGCCATATCGTTGGGCAAAAGTTCAGCATGAAGCGATTGAAGAAGCCGGAAAAACGGATGATATCCTGTTCTTTATGCGTGCGGGTGGGACCGGCATTCAAGGCTACTGTCACACATTATGGGGTGGCGATCAGTGCGTTGACTGGTGTATTGAAGATGGCTTGGCGTCTGTTATCCCAGCCGCACTTTCATCCGGTTTAATGGGTAATGGTATTCACCATAGCGACATTGGTGGCTATACCACGCTTCACGGAATGAAACGCAGTAAAGAGCTATTCCAACGTTGGGCTGAAATGGCAGCATTTACACCAATTATGCGTAGCCATGAAGGTAACCGCCCGGGAGACAACCATCAATTTGATAGCGATGCAGAAACCCTTGCTCACCTTGCCCGCATGACCAAGATATTCAAATATCTTAAGCCTTATATCAAGGCGGCTAGCAAGTTGAACGCTCAAGAAGGATTACCTATTCAACGTCCTCTGTTTATGCATTATGAAAATGACACAGAATCGTATGAAATTAAGTTTGAATACCTATTTGGTCGTGACCTATTAGTTGCGCCTGTATACAACCAAGGCGAACAAGAGAAAGAAGTGTATCTTCCAGAAGATGAGTGGGTACATGTATGGACAGGTGAGGTTTATACCGGTGGTTGGATTACCGTCGACGCACCTATAGGCAAACCTGCGGTATTCTATCGTAAGAACGCTGAACAAGCGGAATTCTTAAGCAAAATAGCGGATTTCTAATAACATTATCCATCCTCGTGTTTTGGCCTCTTTTTACTAAAGAGGCCTTTTTTATCCCTCTCAACTCTCTCTATTCTCTGTTGTATAACTCGCCACAGTCGCGCTGGATAGTCAGCTATTAGCATCTCATTATCTAAATTACTTTTTATATGCTATTAAAAGTTGACCTGTTAGCTCTCAATATTGATTTATCAATACAACTTGCGAGCAATAATGATGCTTTTATCCGACAACATCAGTGTAGATAGCAAATTACTCTCTGAATTAATCACCTCTTCCGGCGGAGACGACAGTATATTTAGTATCTCCACGATTCTAGATAATATTGACGCCGTTATTTGTGCCAAAGATCTTCAAGGACGACACTTTATTGCCAATAAGTGTTACCAACACTCTGTTGGTGTAAAAAGAGAAGATGTATTAGGAAAAACCGATCGAGAAATTTTTGTTTTTTCCCCTGAGACAGCCGAACATATTCGCCAATTTGATCAACAAGTCATTCGCGAAAAGAAAAAAGTGACCATTGAAGAAGAGGTACCAAACTCTAAAGGTCATTCTCATTATTATCTTACGCAAAAGGCACCGATATTTGACAGCAAAAATAAGGTTATTGGCGTAATGTGTTTAGCGGTCGATATTTCAAAACAAAAACGTTTGGAACTGAATTTAAAGCAGGCAACAAAAACAAAAAATCTATTTTTAGCCAAAATGAGCCATGAAATCCGTACCCCCATCAGCGCAATTTCGGGTTATCTTGATCTGATAAAACATTCCGATTCATCAAAGCACGACGAGTATCATAGTAATATTGAAGCATCCGTCGATCACCTACTTAACTTAGTCAATGACATTCTTGATATCTCATCCATCGAGGTGAACCAGCTTAAATTGGATCAACATAAGTTTAACCTAGTTAACGTCATTGAAAGCGTGTTATCTAATCAATCTTTTAAAGCCAGCGCGAACAATATTGATCTAATCTCAAAATTTACTATCAATAAAGAAGATCAATTTATTGGTGATGAGACCAGAGTAAAACAGATCATTTTTAATTTGGTCTCTAATGCCATTAAGTTCTCCAGAGATGCCCCGGTTGAAATCCGCGTCTCGTCGCTGACAACACGCACTCCGAATCGACATAAAATAATGATATTAGTCAGAGATCACGGTATCGGGCTCAACACTCATCATAGAAACTCTGTGTTTAAAGTGTTTAAACAACTCAAAAGTTCAGAAAAATACTTTGAAGGGACAGGATTAGGGCTTGCGATAGTAAAGGAAATTGCTCTACTGATGGGAGGAAATGTAAAGTTATTTTCAACACCTAACCGAGGCACTATTGTCGCGGTATCTTTATATTTAGATAAAGTCGAAGAAGAACAAGTTTTCACAGAAAACAGGCCGACATTATTTTCTGACAATAAACGCTATTTACAAAATAAAGTGATCTGTATTGTAGAAGATCAAGCGTTTAATCGAGAGATCTTAAAATATATGGCACGCTCAGAAGGCGCAAAGGTCATTGCGTTCGCCGATGGTGATGAGCTAATTAAAGCAATAGAACAACAGCAATTTCCCAAATATATCGACTGTTTTTTGCTGGATATCCATATGCCAATACTTTGTGGTCCTGATACCTTAAAAATACTCAGAACGATCGAAGAGTATAAAGAGACGCCCGCTTACTTTATTACAGCAGATGCAATTAAGAGTAATTTGGAAGGGTACAAGAACAGTGATTACAATCTTAGTGGCATTTTTATTAAGCCAATAGAGAGAAATCAACTAATAAGCTGCTGCTTAAATTAACTCCACACCATTACGTTGAGGTTATACAGGCCTAAGATAATTAGGCCGTATCTATTAAATCTTCCGTTGAGATAATGCAAGCAACTTTCGTGGTCAGCTAGTTTAAGCTCACTTCGACATCCGAGTGTACTTTGCAAGAACAGGCCAATACAAAACCTTGCTCAATATCTTGCTCTGTTAACGTCTCGACACTTGTACGTTCAACTTCACCAACCGTCACTTTGCACTTACACGAGCCACAAATACCACTGCGGCATGCGGCAATGACAGGCACTCCCCCTTTTTCTAGGGCGTCTATAAGCATTGAACCTTTGTCTGCTTCAACATCTGCACCAAAGCTTGGTACCTGTATAGACACGGTTCCGGCCACTTCGGTATCAACCGTTGTTTCGGTGTCAGTAGTAATATCTGGCGTAAAGCTCTCTTCAAAAAAGTTGGCGCTATCAAAATTCAGCTGCTGTAAATAATGACTGATATCTTGCATAAAACCGACAGGCCCACACAGATAAACGGTTCTTTGCGTTATGTCAGGACTCAGCTCTGATAACCATTTCTGATCTAATCTTCCTTGAGGGTACTGAGTGTCAGCACTATTTTTTAGTAGCAGCTTTAGATGAAAATTATCGTATTGCTTGGCCAATAACTCTAACTCATCAAAGTAGATGGTATTGGCTTTGTCACGCGCCATATGAACAAAGTCAATGTCGATCTTTTCACCGCTGTTGAGCCAATACTTAACCATGGACATAACAGGCGTTATTCCGCAGCCAGCACTGATCATAGTCACCTTTTCTTGCGGTATGCAGTCAATATTGTTAAAGCTTCCTGCCGGCTTCAACACTGTTACTCTTTCACCCACCTGAAGGTGGTCAAGTATGTAATTTGAGACAAGCCCGCCGTCTACACGCTTAACAGTAAACTGCAAAAAGTGCTCATTAGGTAACGAACTGATTGAATAAGCACGATATTGAACACTATCTGAAAGAGTAACACCTAGCGAAGCAAACTGCCCCGGCTTAAATGAAAATCTGACATCATTATCGGCGCTGGCCAGTATAAAACTAACGCTATCAGGGGTTTCGTGCCATTTATCTTTGCAGATAAGTTCTATGGTATCTGAGTGTGTCCAAGCTAACATGATTTACATCCTCGAATTCTAAAACAAAAAAAACCGGCAACGCATAAGCAGTGCCGGTAAACCCTTAATACAATTAAGCAGCGAGGATTGTTTTAAGATCGTTTTCTACGGTAGAAATGCTACGCATATCAAACTCTTTTTGCAGAATAGCCAATAGGTTATCTGTTAAGAATGCTGGTGCTGTCGGCCCGGTGTAAATGCCTTTTACACCTAGAGCGAATAGCGTAAGCAAAATTACGATCGCTTTTTGCTCAAACCAAGATAGAACTAAGGTAAGAGGAAGCTCATTAATGTCGCAATCAAACTCTTTTGATAACGCAAGCGCTAATTGAATCGCTGAATACGCATCGTTACATTGGCCAACATCAAGCAAGCGAGGGATACCATTGATATCGCCAAACTGGTTTTTGTTGAATCGGAACTTACCACACGCCAGTGTTAGAATGACACTGTCTTCTGGAGCTTGCGCGGTAAAATCGGTGTAGTAGCTACGTTCTGCTTTATCACCATCACAACCGCCCACAAGGAAGAAGTGCTTAATATTGCCTTCTTTCACTTGCTCAACAACCGCTGGGGCTGCTGCCATTAGCGCATTTCGGCCAAAACCAACAGTAATCATTTGTTCAATTTCATCGTGTTGGAAGCCATCTTGTGCCAAAGCGCACTCAATCACTGCGCTGAAGTCATCACCTTCGATATGAGCAACACCCGGCCAGCCAACAATACTGCGAGTAAATAGACGATCAGAATACTGACCCACGTCAGGGCTAAGTAGACAGTTAGATGTCATCACAATAGCGCCCGGGAAGTTAGCAAATTCTTTTTGTTGATTCTGCCAAGCACTTCCGTAGTTACCGACTAGGTGAGGGTATTTTTTCAGTTCAGGATAAGAGTGTGCAGGCAGCATCTCACCATTGGTATAAACATTGATGCCTTTGCCTTCTGTTTGTTGAAGGATTTTCTCAAGGTCGTGTAAGTCATGACCAGAAACAAGAATGCAGTTGCCTTTCACTGTTTTAACGTTAACTTGAGATGGCTCAGGGTGGCCAAAGGTGTCAGTTTCACCTTTATCCAGCATCTCCATGATTCGATAGTTCATCAAACCAATTTGCATAGAGCATTTTAGTAGCTCTTGCAGATCCGTTGGATCAGTACCAAGCCACGCCATAATTTGATGGTATTCGCCATACACGACATCATCAGTTTGAGAAAGTACTCGTGCATGCTCCAAGTATGCTGCAGCCCCTTTAAGGCCGTATAGACACAGCAGTCGAAGACCAATAACGTCTTCATGCAAAGTATCATGACCACGGTTTACCGCGGCTTCAGGAGCAAGAGAGATGATCGCTTGAGCATCATTCGGTAGATCAAATTTAGCGGCTGGAGAAAGCTCTGGAAGCTCAAACCCGGAAAGAAGCGCGGCTGCTTTCACTTTTTCAGACAAGCTTTGCTTATAAGCGTCAGATTGTTGAGCAAATTCAATAACACGTTCAGGATCGAAGTTGACATTGGTTAACGTTGAAAAGAATGCTTTTGGTGCCCACTGATCAATTTCATTGTCGATAACACCAACTGCGCGACCGAGATCCGCCCAGTAAGAAACACCTTGAAGAGAATATACTAATATATCTTGCAGATCAGAAACTTCTGCTGTTTTACCACACATACCTTGGGTGTATGAGCAGCCTTTCCCTACAGGGGTTTGAATCGTTTGTTCGCATTGAATACAGAACATAGTTTAAGCTCCAGTTAATTAATTCTTGCTATTGATACTCTGCCAATAGCTTTTCATTTCGGAGCAGATATAGCACACTCCGTGCCAAAACTTATCCTATTGATTTTTAACAATTTTAATTAAACTGAGTGCTTAAAGTGATGTAAATACCACAACATCACGTTGTCATATTTACATCAAGTCATTCTATTTACTTTCAATGCCGAGCTTTTTACCCATACGGTAAAGGTTTCCGCGATCCATATGTAAAAACTGCGCGGCTTTTGCCCAAACACCATCTGACTGTTGCAGTGCATGTTGAATCAGGTGCTTCTGAAACACCTCAACCGTTTCTCGCATCGGTTTTGGTGCCTGATGAAAATAATCTCGCTCAGTCGTCACTTCCATTGGCGGTATCGGATGACCCAAATCAGCCGAATGTATAACATGCCCTCCTTGCTGTATCACCTTCAAGCTTACTCGCATTAAAGTATGCTCTAACTCCCTTACATTGCCTGTCCATTCCATTCTCTCCATAACGGCTAAGCAGTCAGGATGAATATATAAATTGGGGATATTAAATTGACTACGAACTTTATCAAGAAGGTAACCCGCTAATACAGGAATGTCCCCCACCCGCTGTCTTAATGGCGGAATATAAATAGGGAATACATTCAATCGATGGAAAAGATCCGCTCTAAAGTGCCCTTGCTCGACTTCATGGTGAAGTTCTCTATTTGTTGCCGCAATAATACGCACATCTACCAAGGCATTTTTATCTGCCCCTACTCTCTGCACTTCGCCCTGCTGAATAACTCTGAGTAACTTAGCTTGCAACAGTAGAGGGAGCTCACCAATTTCATCAAGGAAAATGGTACCGCCATCTGCAAGCTCGAACTTTCCGGCACGATTCGATATTGCTCCGGTAAATGCTCCTTTAACATGCCCAAACAACTCACTCTCGGCAATGGACTCGGGCAGCGCAGCGCAGTTTACATAGATCATAGGCTTATCACTGCGTGTCGATTTCTCATGCAGAGCATGAGCTACCAGTTCTTTACCTGTTCCCGTCTCGCCACTAATGAGGACGGCATAATCTGACGCCGCCACCATGCTAATGCTGTCTTTCAACGACTGCATTTGAGGACTCACCCCCACTAACTGTCCTTGCTTATGCCTTGCTTGTTCTATTAACAGCTGATTAATGGATTTCTGTTGGCGGTTGGACTCTTGTAACGCTTCAAATAGGGTGATATTTCGTAGGGTTGCAGCTGCAAGCGCAGCAAAGGTTTCAATGGTAATCGCATCCACTTTATCAAACGCCCCTACCTCCAACGCATCAAGGGTCAATAACCCTACGAGTTTGTCTTCGACATACAAGCTACAGCCCATACAGTCATGAACATCTATTTGTTCTCTTGGGGCAATAGACAACAAACCGTCAAATGGGTCGGGTAATTCGGAGTTTGCACTAAACCGGATCGGTTTTTTGTTTGATAAGATTTTGCTGAGTCTAGGGTGATCGGCAGGAATAAACTGTCGGCCAAGAACGGAGGTAGACAAACCACTCACCGCCACAGGCACTAATACTCCATTTTTATCTAACACAAATAACGCGCTAGCATCACAAGGAAGCACCTGCTTTACAGAATCAATAAGCTTTTGATAGTGCTGACCTTTAGGAAGGGCTGAACTTAAATCCAATGCTATTTGTAGTAATACTTTCTCTACGGACGCCTTCATTCTTTATCTCAAATACTGAACAGGGCGTTAAGATAACACGATGTTGTCTTTATGACATCACCGTGTTATCTCAATAGCGATCAATCTCGCTGATAATTATGCTGTAAACGTCTTTCCCATTGAGTGATAAAGGCCACTGCACCGATAATGATAAACGCGCCTAGCCATAGCCTACCCGGTGGAACCCACCCAAAGACCAACCAGCCGAGCAACACATTTAGAGGCAATTTAGCATGGTCAAAAGGTTGAACAAATGAGGCATCAGCAACTGAATATGCCTTCACGATTCCCCACTGTGCCAGCGCTGTCATCGCTCCTGCCACAAATAAGATCACCCAAACTTGGGTTCCAGAAGGGATTGACCAGTCAGGCAACGCCAACAAAATATTAAATGGGGTAATGAACAGCAGCAGATACACCACCATAGTCGAAGGAGAATCTTGCGACGATAGTTTTTTCACCATTAACGAATAACAAGCCCAGAAAAAAGCAGCCCCTACTGGCAGCAGAGTTGCCCAGCTAAAATCATCAGCCCACGGCTCTAGTATGATCATGGCACCGGCAAAGCCCGCTAACGTGGCACTCCAACGGGCAACCCCTACCTTCTCCTTAAGGAACAGTCCTGAACCGACGGTGGCAAATAGAGGAGAGGTCATCAATAATGCTATGCCTTGCCAAATTGGTACAGGGTACGCAAGTGCCCACATCCACAGCTGAATGCCGATCACCGATAAGAACACACGAAAAATATGCTGCTCAAGATTACTCGTCGATAAAGAACGACGAATACCAAGCGTTTTTAAGTAAGGCAAGATTACGATCAACGCAATAGCGTACTGAATTAAAGCAACAGTGGTAGACGGCAAACCAAAATTGATACTGACGTACTGTGCCAAGCTATTAACAACAGCAAAAGCCAGCCCTGCGGTTAGCATCCAGCTTGCACCCAGCACTGGGGAATGAGAAGACATATTGACCTAAGATAATGTAAATAATTGCTACATAATAATAGAAAATAGCCAGTAGCCAAATAGTTATTATTATGTTTCCAATTGAAACATAATCAGACAATAATCCATAAACCTCAAGGGATCGGCTTAACCCGTTATTTTTTGTGCTCCCATTTACTTCTCCATAGTGACGTTAATCAAACATCAAACTAACGCAGATCATTTACAACAATGTCATCTCATGTCACTTTCACGCGCTATACTAATTCAATAAATTATTACCAATTCTCTTATCAGTCTCACGGGTCTGTTGATCTTACAAATAGACACGTTGATCAATCTGAACGCGGTTCGAGCATGGCATGAGGTTAAAATTAATGTTCAGCAATAAAAGTACTAAGCTAGTTTTACTATTTTCACTGGTCACTTTTTCATGGTTCAGCAGTGCCAAAGTGGTATCCACTCCTAATACTGCGGTCGTGGTTGGTCTAGGGAGTGATATAGGAAAAAGAGTCTGTTACTACCAAGATAAAAGTTACTCCGTTGGTGCACTCTTAAAGGTCGGCGACTACTACATGATCTGCAAGGCAGAAAATGCTTACGAAACCAATGGAGCATTAAAATGGTTTACTGTTGAGCAACCTGCAGAAAAACAATAATACGGGTTTGATACACCACTAACATAATAATTTCATTCGATATTTATGAAATAGGCACCTATTTTTGTAATTTTCTCTTCATAAATGTAATTTAATTACCATTTTTATTTGACTTACATCACATAAAGACTCATAATTGTGACCGAAATCTAAAAAAACACATTCAAAAGGAATCATTATGAGCTCAATCTTATCATCACAAATCACAACAACTGAAAACCAACACATCAGCTCTAAGTTAAAAGATACATTCGCTGAAATCGCTGCTCTAGCAACAATGTTTACCGTTACAGCAACCATCGTTCTATTAATGAGCCTGTCTTGGGTAAACTAATTAACGCACCAATTTATTATGTAGTTTTACTACATAAATAGTTACCTAACGAACAAAAAAAGACCGCATTTCATCAATAGCAATTACGCTAAATCAAAAACACGGTCTATATGTCAATATCAATGTAGCATTCCCGACCAGGGAACCCACACTCAGCTACATACTATCCAATTGCATCCACATCACGAATCTGAGCCTTAAGGCTTGGAAGCAGTGATGCGCTAGCACTCAGTTTATGCACGCCTAATTGAATCAACATTTGTGACATTTCTGTATCGCCAGCCATTTCTCCACACATGCTTACTGGAATATCGTACTTACTAGCCGCTACACATGTCATTTCAATGGCTGAAATGACAGCCGATTTTTTATAATCCACCAGCTCGGCAACCGACGTATTTCCGCGATCAGCCGCCATGACATACTGAGTAAGATCATTGGTTCCTATACTAAAGAAATCTGCCTCTTGTGCTAGCTCATCAGCATTGAGCACCGCTGCGGGCACTTCAATCATGATACCCACTTTTAATGGGCATTCGCTGTCAGGCAAATTCAGCTCTTCTCGACACTGAACAATAAGCTTTTTAACCGCACGTAGTTCAGCAGCTTCAGCAATCATAGGTATCATCAACTGAACATTACTGTGTTGCTTAGCAGCACGTAATACGGCTTTAAGTTGCGGTTTAAACAGGGCTTCATTCGCCAAGCATAATCTCACGCCACGAAGACCGAGAAATGGATTCTCTTCTTCTGCCATTGGATAAGCGGGTAACGGCTTGTCACCGCCCACATCCAAACTACGTATAGTGAGAGGTTTATCGCCTAACGCCGCTGCAATGTCTCGGTAGATTTGGAACTGGTCATCTTCTGTTGGTAATGTTTCTTGCGACTGAAATACAAATTCAGTGCGCAGTAACCCAACACCCTCTGCACCATTTTCTAGCGCCGACTTAACATCTTCTAAGCCACCAATATTGGCATGAACGTCAATTTTCAAACCATCTTTTGTGACTGCTGGTTTAGATGCCTGCTGTTTTTTCTCAGCAATATCGGCCATCCAGATAGTTCGCTCTTCAGTAAGTCGAGAGCGCGTTTCTGCATCAGGGGTTAACCAAAGGTGACCACGTTTGCCATCGAGTATGACGTCTTGTCCACCCGCTGTTAACGCTAATGCGCCTTCTGCTTTTACTATGCACGGAATTCCCATTGCTCTCGCAATAATGGCACTATGAGAAGTACGCCCACCCGCCTCTAAACAGATACCAGCCACCTTTTGTGGATCTAACTGTGCGGTTTGTGCAGGAGACAGATCGACCGCAACGATAACGCAGTTATCCGTTAATTCTATGCTTTCTGCTTTGGCACCCGCGAATGAATACATGGTCTGTTTCGCCACATCCCATACATCCGCTTCACGTTCGCGCATGTAATCACTATCAGAGCTTGCGTATTCATTAGCAAGTTCAGACATTGCAGAGAGCAGTGATGCTTCCGCAATCGAACCATTTTTAATGTTTAGCAAAATGGAACTACGCAGTTCTGGATCAGAAATCATCATTGAGTGAGCACTAAAAATATCGGCATGCTCTTTACCTAATGTTTTCTCAGCTTCTGCATGTTGTTGCTTCAGAGAAGCTAACACCGCAGCTAACGCATCATCAAAAATAGCGATTTCCTGAGCCTCACCTGAATACTGACGCTCTGGCACTTCAGGCATGGCACTCTCAAGACCCAAGACTTGGCCCATTGCTATACCATCACAAACCGGAATCCCTGCAATTGCGCCATCGACCTGAATAATCTCTTCAGCAGCCTTGTGAGTCGCAATTTCAGCGCTATTAACCACTTCCGCCTCAACAGATTCACCAAAATGTTCATTGGCTAATCGTTCAAACGCTTCTATCGCTCTATCTGCATCCGATCCTGATGCCAGGATGCGAATCTGTTCATTCAGTTTCACACTCAGTTTTGCTATAGCATTTAAACTTTTCGCATTGGCTATGCCCGCTGGCGCTTCAAGTTGAATATCAGAATCAAAGCCAGCGAGAGTAGACACAATCGCCGCAGCAGGACGTGCATGCAAGCCATGTGGATTAAGTACCGTCCAGTTGAACTCGACTATCTCCCCAGACATCTCTACAACGTCCACTGTCACTTCGTCTTGATCGCTCTCACCTAAATGCTCACATTTGGCAGATAGCGAACCCGCCGCTTCTTGCAGTACAGATGCAATATCAAGACCCGCAGATGCCGCGACCGAGGCCGCCATGGTTCCTTCAACAATAGGAGCAGAACACAATGAAATATGCTCTACCATCTCAGGATCAATAAGCTCCAATGCAGTTTCGGTGCTCAATAGCGCTGATCCCATATCCATCATCACCACGACGCCGCTGTCATCATAAACTTCTTCAATTGCCATCATAATGCGAATGGTATCTGTACCAATCGGATTTTCAGGATCATCAATGCCTCCGGCCGCTGCAATTTTGCAACGACCTTGAGTCATTTGGTTTGCTAGCTCAACCACTCCGTTTGCCAGCAATTCGCTGTGTGAAACGACAACGATACCTACCATTATTTATGCCTCATTTACCACATTATTAAGTGTTTGAATCATTAGTTTTGTTGACGTTGCACCCGGATCAGCGTAGCCAATACTGCGCTCACCAAGATAGCTGGCACGCCCTTTCTTAGCCTGCATTGGAATGGTTTTTTCAACGGCAGATTCAGCCACTAACGCCATGTTAGCCAGCGCAACCTTAACATCTTCACCCGCTGCGGCTGATTGCTTAGCGGTTTCAATGACATCCCACCAAACATCACACATGGTTTTATCTCCAGCGACCGCTTTACCGCGACCAACAACACCGTCGACACCCGCTTGAAGAACGTCAACAAACTCTTCTAATGTTAACGCTTCCTTTCCAGCAGATTTTGTTGCGGCACGAATAAACAGAGTGCCGTATAGCGGGCCAGACGCACCACCGACTTTTGAAAGTAGAGACATGCCTGTGATCTTAAATACGTTAGCAATATCTTTATCGGCAACGGTTGGCAATTTTGCGGCAACTTCAGCAAAACCACGTTCCATATTCAAGCCATGATCGGCATCACCAATAGCGGCATCCAGTTCCGTTAGCATATCTCGGTTATCGATATAAACCTGACTGCAATCCGTTAACCAACGGATGATTTGACTTTTACTGATATCAGACATAATTAGCATCCCCAACGCAGTGATGGCGCATCGACTGGTGCGTCCCATAACTCTAAAGTCTCTTGGTCTGCTTTAAGCAGAGTAATAGAGAAACCTTCCATATTTAACGACGTACAATAGTTACCAACCAATGTACGGGCAACATTGAAACCGGCAGCTTCTAACTCTTTATGCACTTTACGATACGCACCAAACAGTTCTGATTCAGGTGTTCCACCCAGTCCGTTTACCAATACAATAAGATCATCGCCTTTTTCAAAACTTTCTGTTACTTGCTCAGTTTCAATCCAAGCACCTTCTTCTCTGTCCCAAGTTTTCAGTACGCGACTGTAACTATCAGAAGCTAAGATCTCTTCAAGCATTTGTGATGTTGTCGTATCAACATTTTTATATTCACGACGCTCGATACCCGGCTCGCCATGAATACCAACACCAAACTCAATTTCGTTATCAGCCAACTCGAATGATGGCTTACCGTTGGCAGGAACAACACAAGCCGACAATGCGACACCAAACGAACGCGCTCGATTATTTAAACGCGTCGCAAGTGCTTCACAATAGGAGATATCTTTTCCAGCTTCAGCCGCGGCACCTACGATTTTTTCAATGAGAACCGTTGCTGCAACACCACGACGACCTGCGGTATAAAGTGAATCTTTTACTGCAACGTCATCATCAATGACCACAGAGCCCACTTTAATGCCTTCCATATGCAACATTTCAACCGCCATTTCAAAATTTAAAATGTCGCCAGTGTAGTTTTTAATAAAGTACAAAACGCCTTCTTCATTAGGAATAGCTTTACCACATTCCATCATCTGGTCAGGCGTTGGCGAAGTAAATACAGCACCAGGACAAGCGGCAGTCAGCATGCCCTTACCAACAAAACCGGCATGTAGAGGCTCATGACCGCTACCACCACCAGAAACTAAAGAGACTTTACCTTGGCTTTTATCGTGATAAATAAAATACGGGTCTGTCACTAGTTTCAACTCTGGGTTGGCTAATACCAGCCCTTCTACTTGTTCAGAAACAACGCTTTCTACTTCATTAATTAGTTTTTTCATCACATTCACTTCACTGTTTATAGATAAATTATTGGAGCTAAAATAACAGGCAACCCACCCTCTGTCGTTGCTGCATGTCACTTTTTGTAATATTTCCAACAGTGTAAACGTTTTACTGAGAGAAACATCAAAAATAACACTCACAAAACACCATTAATACACAAAATGAGTCATCGATCACTGTCGCGATGGAAAATAACTGGTTACATTAAATAAAGAACCCTACGCATCCAATTTCAAAGAGGTCTAAAATGGACAAAATCATTATCTCGCCTAGCAAATATGTTCAAGGCGCTAACGTACTTAAATCTATCGGCGAATATGTAAAACCACTGGGCACCAACGTACTCGCCATCGCAGATAGCTTTGTAACGGAATTAGTTGGTGCGACAGTATCTAAAAGCTGTAGTGACTCTGGCGTTGAGTTAAAAATGGCAGAATTTGTCGGAGAGTGTAGCCGTCCAGAAATTGAACGTTTAATGGACATCGCAAAAGCACAAGGTGCTGAAGCCATTGTTGGTATTGGTGGTGGTAAAACCTTAGATACAGCAAAAGCCATTGCCTTTTACAGCAAAATTCCAGTCATCGTGGTACCAACGATTGCTTCTACAGATGCACCGACAAGTGCGCTTTCTGTTATTTACACACCTGAAGGTGAGTTCGCAGAGTACCTAATTTATCCAAGCAACCCGAACATGGTTATCATGGATACGCAGATCATTGCAGGTGCACCTACTCGACTACTTGTTGCAGGTATGGGTGATGCGCTATCTACTTATTTTGAAGCTCGTGCAAATGGCATTTCTGGCAAATCGACAATGGCTGGCGGCGCACCAACTCGTTCGGCTCAAGCACTAGCTAAGCTATGTTATGAAACATTAATTGCTGACGGCCTGAAAGCAAAAATCGCTTGCGACCAAAATCTATCAAATACAGCAGTAGAGAACATTATCGAAGCGAATACTTACCTTTCTGGTATCGGTTTTGAAAGTTCAGGTCTAGCAGCGGCTCATGCTATCCACAACGGTTTAACTAAGCTTGAAGAGTGCCACCACTTATACCATGGTGAAAAAGTAGCATTTGGTACACTCACACAGCTTGTTTTAGAAAATGCACCAATGGAAGAGATCAACGAAGTACTCGACTTCTGTCGTTCTGTTGGCCTGCCAACTAACCTGAAAATGATGGGTGTTACGGAAATCAATCGTGATAAATTACTGGAAGTAGCAGAAGCATCATGCGCTGAAGGCGAAACTATTCATAACATGCCATTTGAAGTTACACCAGAGCTAGTGTTAGCCGCCATTCTTACTGCAAACGAACTAGGTTCAATGTAAAAGGTAGTCATTTCATCTTTTCCTTTTTTTGCCGTCACATTTGTGGCGGCTTTTTTATACCCAAATAGCACCAAATTCCAACAGAAATATTGACCCAGAAAATTAATGACAACAATTAAACAGGAAGATAATCGATAAATAGGAACATACTAAATGCGATGAGAATACACCCTGCTCCCCTCTCAATAATATGTACACTCTGCTTTAACGTTTTCTGTACCATTGGCCAGCCAATGACTATCGCAATTAATAAATCCCAAAATAGAACAGCAAAAAACATCCACACACCACAAATAACCTGCTGCGCAAACGTAACGTCACTCCCTAAAATAACCGTCATCAAGCTCATATAAAACAAGGCATTCTTAGGGTTTAATATCGCCGAACTGATACCAAGCACCAGTTGTCTCATTACCGAAGGGGCTTCTGTGTTGTCAGCTTCAAGAGCAACACCATGGTTTTTACTTTTCAGTAGCCCTATCCCCAGCCACATAAGATAGCTAGCACCCAATACTTCTACCAGCGAAAAGAGCATAGTGTTATCCCGAATACTGGTCCATCCAACGATAGCAACCGCAATATAAACAGCATTTCCCAGTGCAACACCAAGACAAATATATTGACTTCCGCGCAATTTATGACGAAGAGCGTGCGCCACAATCAGAAAAAAATCCTGTCCCGGACTCAAAAGAGCAGCGAAATGGGCAATAGCTAAAGCGGGAAATGCAGCGGGAAGAAAAGTTGAGAAGAACATAAGACAGCACCTATAGTAAAAATGATGTCAAACTATAGGGTTTTCAGCCTAGCAATTATTGTCGAAAATTGACGCTCCCTGTTGATACTGTCTAGGCGTTGAAGCTGTATAGCTCACAAATACTCGATGTAGCTGACTCTGATCCGAAAAACCAACTTCAGCAGCAACATCGACAATATTCATTCCACATTTTAACAACACCTTTGCTTTTTCAACACGATGATTGTTTAAGAACGATTTTGGTGTTATCCCAAACCGACGTTTAAAAGCCCGGATTAACGATTCTGTAGGTCTACCTAGTTGTTGAGAAATAGCATCAAGAGATAGGGAGTAACTAATATCCTCTAGCAATCGTTCTCTCACATTTACCGCCAACAGGTCATCACTTTTTAGCGGATAACTCGGTGAACAATAATGGCTCAATAAATAAAACAGATGATTATCGATCTCAAGAGCAGACTGTTTAGACTCATTCTCTAGCAGTGAGCAAACCGAATCTGTTAAGTCTGAAGTAACGTCACTGCAGGACAAATGTTTATGATCACAGGTAAGTTGAGTCACTTTATAGCCATACAATGCAGAGAGCACATTGCAACACCACTCATTCTCAACATAAAGCATATAGTAGCTACGGGGAGTCTCTGCTATAGGATTACAAGCATGAACCATATTCGGTTCAATAATAACGGCATCACCTGCTTGTAAAACAGTTTGACCTGTCGGCAAAGATAAGCAAGTCGACCCCGACAATAAGATACCAATAGATAACTCTGAGTGGCTGTGAGCCTTATAACTCTGTAGGCTTGAGCTTGTCGTGCGAATAGTCAAATGCGGGTTAGTTTTACTACTGAAAAATCGTTGATTAATGTTACGAACAGTACCAGTCATTCTATCAAATTCCATTTTGACAACTCATCCATGTTTTATCTTACATAGGTTTTGAGTCTAACCAAAACCCAATCTACTAGCTGTTGCTGTTCAATAGCGATCAGTTTTTCACTCGACTTTATGTAATCTAACGCATCTCGTTTACTTACCAGCTCACCCTTTTCTAAATAGTACAAAATACGGCAAGCACAGTGATAACACGCTTCGCCGGGGAAGTAGCTAACAAACCAATTTAAGCATTCCTGCATAACATCCAATAGCAAATTCTGATCAATGTTTGGAAAAACAGCAGAGAAAGGTTGCCCAACTAAATTGATGCCATACTTCTCGGCCATCGCAATATCCAACACAAACCAATGGCGAGGATCACTGGTGTAATCAAATGAAACATAATCAGCTATGGTTTTACCCGTATTGAGATTAATTGAATATTGCAGCAGCTCGGGAGAAGAAAGCCCATACTTTGTATAGGTTACAAACTCTAACTTTGTTGCAGGGCATGGGAAGT
The DNA here is from genome assembly GCF_013114595.1 of Vibrio sp. 99-8-1. GTDB lineage: Bacteria > Pseudomonadota > Gammaproteobacteria > Enterobacterales > Vibrionaceae > Vibrio. Next base: position 97,543 of record NZ_VTXE01000008.1, read on the forward strand.
TATCATGGCGTAATACTTGCGACACATCGATCTTATTCTGTTCCGTTAACTCTTGAGCAACAACCATTTGAATATCAAGATCACTCTCGCCTTTTACATAGCAAGACTGGCTAGCTGAACCTAGCAGATACACACCGACAAGATTATCTCCCACAAGCGACTGAAGCTTATGACAAAGCTCGTTGATGTAACGTTCTTCATCATAAGGTAGGTTTAAATTTCGGATACTGGTTAACACTATGACACTTCACCAAAAACTGTTTTGTTTTAAGATAAAACAGTAACATGCAAAGGCTTTATCAACCAATTAAATAGCTTTCCAGCGCAGATGTGGCAAGTGCTAAAGCTTCAACCGTTGAACTTATTCCCCACTGCGTCGAGCTAACCAATTTATGATAATTTCATTTACTTGTTGCGGCTTTTCTTGCTGTATCCAATGCCCACAATCTAAATTAACGACGTCCACATTAGGTACGAACTGCTGTAAGTTTTCAAACTGAGGAATGACATCTTGATCACCGTAGATCATAAGAGAAGGGTGCCGAATAACAGGATCCACATCCGCTAATAAATGCCAGTTTCTATCGAGATTTCGATACCAATTGATACTCGCTGTGAACCCTGTTGATTCAAACGCAGCCACAAAAACAGCCAACTCTTCGTCACTCATAAGAGGTTCACCTATCGGCTTTTCCGCTCTCGCAAGATTGATCATCTCCATGCCGAGTTCCGGCGCACTAACAGGCTTATTTTTCCTATACAAATTACGAAGAAACTGACAAGCGTGTTGTTCTAGTACCGCATCAGCTACGCCAAACTGTCGATTGAAATGAACAAAATAGTAGTCATCACCAAGGAACTGCTGCATCAGTTCTATCCAAGGTGTCTCCCCACGCTCTTGGTAGGGCAAGCTTAAATTGATCACCTTATTAACACGGTTAGGATGCAACAAAGCCAATCCCCAAACCACCATCGCGCCCCAATCATGGCCAACAAAAATGGCATCTTTGTATCCATAGTGATCAAGAAGAGCAACAAGGTCTCCTGACAAATGCTTAATATCGTAATCCGTTACTTCTGACGGACAAGATGAGTGACCATAACCTCGCTGGTTTGGAACGATAACATGGTAGCCCGCTTCGACGAGAGCTGGGATTTGATAACGCCATGAAAAAGCGTGCTCTGGCCAGCCATGGCAAAGCACTATCGGTTTACCGATATTCGACAGACCGGCTTCAAACACTTCAAGTGTCACACCATTAACTGAAATTAGGCTAGGTTTTGAAAAATCCGCTAGATCAAACATTATATTTCTCCTGTATATGTTTAGCATTTACTGACATCAACGGATTATTTATATATCGTAATAGTGACAAATATTGGCACCATTGAGGGATAATCTGACAAGATGAATATTCGCTTACGACAAGACGCCATAGTGCGACACCTTCGCCGCAATGGTACTTCCACCATCGCCAACCTCGCGCAAGAGATAGGCGCATCCAGACGAACGATATTACGTGACATTAATTCACTTCGTGATGAGGGTTATGTGATTCATTCCGAACCAGGCAGAGGAGGAGGTTTGCAGCTCGATCCACGCTCTGTTCAAACTACAGTTAAACTCTCAGTAGCAGAGGTTTTTGCCCTGCTCATCAGCGTGTCATCCATGTATACCATAGGCAATATTCCATTTTCCGGACTTGCAGATACTGCACTGAGTAAAATAGAAAAAGCTTTGCCATCAGACAAACTTCACGACCTACGCCGCCTGTTAAGTTGCTTATATGTGGGAAAGCTAGCAGAACAAGTGAACATAACGGATATGGCAGAGATGGACAGCGCACTACTGCCTTCTTTCGAAGCCGCATTTCTACAACAACAGTATTTGCAATTTCAATACTGTGACGCTAATGGAACGATGACCAGCCGAGTTGTTGAGCCACAAGCGATGCTCATTTTGCCACCCTTATGGTATTTGGTTGCTTGGGATCCAACACGTGAAGACTTTCGCCATTTTAGAATGGATCGAATTAGCCAACCTGAACTGATTAAAGGGAAAACGTTTTTGCGACGACATGTACCGTTTGAAGACCATGTCTCGCCCGTTCGCAATCTAGCCCGCTGATTTTCATTGATTAGACCAATAAAGCTAAACCAAACAAATTCGCTCTGAATCAACATCTATTTGACACTACAACTCAATAAATCATATGAGAGCGACGCTTTCCTTTATGACAGAAGTTTTTTTATGATTTCAGTAAATTGTGGGGAGTTATCAACGTTAAGAACTTTAGGTATGAAAGGCTATCGAACTTGACAGTATCGCACTGATCAGTATCATAGTTTTTAGTTCGATAATGACAGGTATACGATGAAAAAGTTTTACAACAGAGAATCACAACTAACTAGTCTAAGAAAACCAAATTCAGCCACAACTGGCGTTTTTGACGTTGTTGTAGGAAGGCGTAGGGTAGGCAAAACACGCCTAATACAAGAAGCATTCAGCAGTAGTGAACATGTTTACCTATACCTGTTCGTCAGCAGAAAATCTGAAAAAGCACTTGTCGATGAATTCTTATCAATCATCAAGTCCGAATTAAATGCAAAATTCTTTAGCCCCAAATCACTAAAAGACATTATCGAATTCTTGCTGGATTACTCGACAAGCAACTCTATCACAGTTGTTATCGATGAATTCCAAGACATCGAAAAAGTAAATCCAAGCTTTTACTCGGATCTTCAAAACCTTTGGGATAGCTACAAGAACAAATCAATGATGCACCTTGTCGTTTGCGGCTCACTATACAATTTAATGACGAAAATATTTAAAGACAAAGACGAACCGCTTTTTAACCGCCACGATCATTACTACCACATCAAGCCGCTAACCCCGTCATATATCAAAAATATCATGCTTGATAATGGTGCCTACACCCCTGAAGATTATTTACTATGGTGGTGTTTAAGTGGGGGTATACCAAAATACATGGAATGGATTATCGATGCCAAAGAAGACGTTATAAACACATTAATAAAAGATGGTTCACCCTTAATTAAAGAAGGCTACCACCGTTTAGTCGAAGACTTTGGCGATGAACACCGCACCTACTTCGACATACTGGGAGCAATCGCATCAGGGTATAATTCAAAGCCCAAAATCATTGACTACCTTGGATACCAGATAAATGAAGCTTTCCCCAAACTAACGGAGAGCTTTGAGATCATAAACAAGGTCATCTCAATGGATGCTGGCGCAAACACTAAAACCATTCGTTATGAAATAAAAGATCCATTCCTAAGGTTCTGGTTCCGATTCATTTACAAAAACCGTAGCGCTACTGAGATTGGCAACTTCAAATACATCAAAGACATTATAGCCAGAGATTACACAACCTATTCAGGTATAGAGCTTGAAAATTTACTACGCGAGATTCTTATTGAGTCAATGCTATTTAATCGAATTGGCTGCTTCTGGGATAGAAAAGGCACCAACGAAATCGATATTGTTGCAATCAACGATACAAACAAAAAGGCAGTGTTCATCGAATCAAAGCGGCAACAGAAAAGCTATGATGAGCAAGCGCTGTTGACTAAAGTCGCATTCGCGATTGGCAAACTAAAGCTTAAAGGCTATTCAATCGAACACAAAGGCGTATCACTTGATACCTTGGACGAATTCATCAAAGAGTATCCTCCCGCCCTTTAACCTCCCACTGAGTATCGCACCAAACACTATAATACTATTCGGTGCGATACCGTTAACCTATATGCCGAACCTTTTGTCACACCTCTGTCCTGCCAGAGCATCCTTTTAAAAAGATAAAGCTTCTTAAATTCCTTCTGACCAGATTTTTGTTCTATATAAAAGCCCAGCATCTGTTCATACAAACAGCGGAACAGGGTTTGTTATAGGACTACACTAGCTATTCAGCACCACGAAAGCGCAATGGCTTGCCCTTGAAGCGGTTTATCAATCAGTACCGCACTATTTTTCTTTCTGTTCCGCATAATCAGCCACTTTCTCAGCCACATCATCTAGTGTCAGGCCGTGATTGTCATTGAGTGCAAGATCACTATGCGCGTTTACGCCCATTTCATCTTCAGCAATATGTAACCATGACTGATGCCAGTAGTAACTTGCCCCTTTTGCTGAGCTCCAACTATGGACACCGTTTGATTCACCTTGGTAATGTATTGTGTTATTTTTCATTATGTTAATTCCTGTAAAACAAGCTAACTAAAGTAAATAAGTGCATCACCACTTCTCCAGTTAACGAATTTAGTTAATTTATCTTGATTGACGCCTGCCTAATAAGGCTATTTAGCATGAATCTTCTCTTGTAGAACTAATCCACCAGCCACAGAAACCATTTCATAATTCATATGATGTAGATAATGGCTAATGTCTTTCTTGAAGTTATGTATCTGTTCCTTTGCCATATCTGCAATAGTTTCCTCTGGTCGTTCGCCCAGCTCAACTTCCATCAACCGTATTTCCAGCTTGGGCAAATACCAAACTTTTTTCCAACAATGTTCTTCTCCGTTATGGCTATAGATAATAGAGACACTAAAAGCTTGCTCTTGCGGCATCTCAAAATACTCTCTGTTATAAATTAGAAAATCATCAAACGCTTCTGGTAAATGCTCATGGAAAAACAAAATACTATTTCCTTTTTGATATATAGCTTTGGCTGACGTTATGCTCCATTTACAAAATCACGAATGTGACTGTTCAATCGCAACGGCTATTGCAACGGTTGCTCCAACCATTGGGTTGTTGCCCATACCGATTAATCCCATCATTTCCACATGGGCAGGGACAGATGAGGAGCCTGCAAATTGAGCATCACAGTGCATTCTTCCCATGGTGTCAGTCATACCATAAGAAGCAGGACCAGCTGCGACATTATCTGGATGAAGAGTCCGTCCAGTACCACCTCCAGAAGCAACCGAGAAATAGTGTTTGCCGTTCTCTAAACACTCTTTTTTATAAGTGCCCGCAACAGGATGTTGAAAGCGCGTAGGATTGGTTGAATTGCCCGTTATCGATACATCAACTTGCTCAGCATGCATAATAGCAACGCCTTCTCTCACATCATCTGCGCCATAGCAGAGGATATTGCTTCGCTCCCCTTTCGAAAAAGGTCTTCTAGCTACTTCATGAAGAGTGTCATTTTGGTAGTCGAATTTAGTTTCTACATAGGTAAATCCGTTAATACGGGATATAAGATAGGCAGCATCTTTACCTAATCCATTTAGAATAACGTTGAGAGGCTCGGCTCTAACTTTATTTGCATTCAGAGCAATTTTTATTGCACCTTCTGCTGCTGCAAATGATTCATGACCCGCGAGAAAACAAAAGCAGTTGGTTTTTTCGTTTAGCAATCTAGAAGCAAGATGACCATGCCCTAAACCGACTTTTCTCACTTCCGCTACAGAGCCCGGAATACAAAATGCTTGTAGCCCTTCACCAATATAATCTGCGGCCTCACATGCACTTTTGGCTTGCTGTTTAAGTGCTATTGCAGCACCTAACGTGTAAGCCCATTGTGCATTGTCAAATGCGATGCGTTGGGTCTCTTTTACTATGTCTCTTGGATTAACATTATTGGCAAGGCAAAAGAGTTCTGCCTGTTCAAGAGTCGTAAAATCATATGCAGACAAAACATGTTGAATTTTATCCGCCCTTCTGTCGTAATTTTCAAATAATGGCATAAGCTGGTTACTCCTAATTATTGATGGCGGGGGTTTATAGTCTGAACACTTTCATCAAAGCGGCCATACGTACCAGAAGCTAATTGCAGCGCTTCGTTTGCATCAATGCCGTCGTTAAGAGCATCCATCATTTTTCCTAAATTGACATATTCATACCCTATAATTTCATCATTTTCGTCTAAGGCTAACCGCTTAACATATCCTTCTGCCATCTCCAGATATCTAGGGCCTTTGAGTTTCGTTCCGTAATGAGTACCTATAGAGCTCCTTAACCCTTTGCCTAAGTCTTCTAGCCCTGCGCCTATCGGCAGTCCTGCTTCAGAGAAAGCGGTTTGAGTTCTTCCATAGGCAAACTGTAGAAAAATCTCGCGCATGGCAACATTTATAGCATCACAGACTAGGTCAGTATTCATTGCTTCAAGAATTGTCTTACCTGTAAGAATTTCTGCTGCCATTGCTGCAGAGTGAGTCATTCCAGAGCAACCAATAGTTTCTATTAGCGCCTCTTCTATTACACCGTTTTTAACGTTTAAGGTTAGTTTGGATGCACCTTGTTGCGGGGCGCATGCTCCAACACCATGACTAACACCAGATAGAGCAATGACCTCTTTCGGTGAGATCCATTGGCCCTCTACAGGGATGGGTGAGGAGTTGTGTTTTGGACCCCGACTTATCGGGCACATAGTTTGAATTTCTGAAGAATATTGCATTGCTTACCTATATCACTATTAAATAATATTATGTAAAGCAACAGTAAGTAGGGTGAGGCTATATCAACAACAATCTGCCAATACACCAGCCTAGGGGAAAACCCTAAATACTGTTGTGTGTATTACCAGACGTCATCAGCTCAAAGGCGGTTTTGCTACTGTTTAATGAGGTAACTAGGCAGTCACCAAATAGCAAGGAGGAACATCATCTCCGGTCAATTAGTATACACCTATACGTTGGCCTGTAAAGGTTGTTGAAATAATCACTGATCTTTTCTGCATTAAAAAACCGCCTCTGGGGCGGTCTCTATAAAACAAATATCTACCAGATTATTCGCCATGATAGCATCACTAATAGAGTGACTATGGTTAAGAATATTGCTGGTTCATATTTTACTAATAATTGTTTCATCATCGTTATTTCTTTCCTAGGATGTTGTTTACTACAGATATTCAACAAATTTCACTTTATGCACGAAAACCTTTTTTGTAAGGCTTAACATCCTTTTAATCCACTCGAATTAGCTTTCGCTATTTCTCATTACCCTACCGAGTACTGACTGATCAAAACTGGTACAACTCTAGCGTGCATAGGGAGATATATCTGACACAGATCACATTATAGTTTTTCCTCGCGACTTTACCAGTCTAAATTTTCAGCAGATATATTCACAAACAACAGGCTTCACGCATCAACTCCCTTGTTGTCACAATAAGTTGTCACAAAATTAATACCATTTATTGCGTTAATTAAACGACAACGCCCTGTCAATTATAGAGAAAAATATTTACTACCACCCATACTGTAAATAATAAATTACACCAGTAATAATTTATTTTACACTTACACTTGATCACCGAGTATAAATACTACAGAATCCAGACTCACCACTAGATATGACTATAAACAACCTGTAGCTCAGCGTAACAAGCTATTAACACACATTTGACTGTAAAAGAATTTATACAATGACTAACTCCAAAGTTTTCGGTAGTACTTTGATCGTTGCTGGTACCACGATAGGTGCAGGCATGCTTGCCTTGCCTCTCGCCTCTGCAGGTATTGGCTTTTTTACTTCTCTTGCCATTATGGCTTTGTTATGGGCATTGATGACCTATACCGCTCTTCTCATGCTGGAACTACACCAACATGCACCAGCAAACGCCACATTACATACGTTAGCTAAACAGTTTCTTGGTGATAAAGGTAAATGGATAGCAAGCTTCTCTATGTTGTTCCTATTTTATGCTCTTTGCGCCGCCTATATTGCAGGTGGAGGATCTCAATTTGGTCAACGCATTACTCAATTAACCGGAGCTGAGATAAGTGGCTCGATGGCGACGGTAATATTCACCGTTATTGTGGCTCTTGTGGTTACTATCGGTACACGTACCGTAGACCATTTAAACAGACTGCTGTTCATCACCAAGTTAATCACAATGGCTGTTGTGCTGTTTTTCCTTGCGCCTAATGTAACTGAGTCTTATCTGTTAAATATGCCTATTCAGCAAGGGCTGATTGTGGCATCTATCCCGGTTATTTTTACCTCATTCGGCTTTCATGGCAGCATTCCGGCTATCGTGAACTACTTAGATGGCGATACGCGCTCTCTTAAAAAGGCCATCGTTATTGGTTCTGCGATTCCGCTGGTCATATACCTATTTTGGCAAGTGGTTACTTTAGGTGTTGTTAGCCAACAAGAGCTGTCTGAAAATAGTGGATTGAGCAACTTAATTGCGGCACTTGGAGAGAAAGTTCACTTCAGTCAACTCAGTCAAATCATCGGCCTTTTTGCTGATTTAGCATTACTGACCTCATTTTTAGGAGTGAGCTTAGGGTTATTTGAGTTCCTTGGTGACACACTTAATAAAGGTAACGGTAAAAACAGCCGCATACTTTCTGCTGTTGTTACTTTCTTCCCTCCAATGTGTTTTGCGCTATTTTATCCGCAAGGTTTCATTATGGCGCTGGGCTATGCTGCCATCGCATTGGCAATATTAGCGATATTTTTACCTGTTGCCATGATCAAGAAATCTCGTTCTGATGCATTTAAAACAGAGCAGGTTGATGACCTTTATCAAGTTAAAGGTGGCCAGTTAACATTGGCCGTAGTCGCAGGTTGTGGTGTATTAATTGTCTGTGCGCAATTTATGATTACGTTCGGCTACCTCCCCTCTCTAGGCTAGTTTCATAAAGAGTGACTGTTAGCCAGTAAAGCATATCAAAAATGCCACTAAACCTTTGTTTAGTGGCATTTTTACACTACACGATGTTTACTAGATACCATGCTTAAAATATACAAAGCCTACAACACACGATTATCCCCACCGCTGTAGGCAATAATCTGGCTTATTTCACTTAAACTGCGTTGTGATTCTTGCTGCCATTTAAGAAACGCCGTGTTGGCAGCTTTTAACGCTCTTTTGCTTCCTCGCCCTGAATCAATAATGTCGTAGTTTCGAAGATAGGACTCAACATCCGAAGAAAGAATAAAGGTATCAACGCCAAGCTGTCGTAATGCGTATGGCCCCGTGTTACCACCCAAGCGTTTTCCATTCTTCTTTAGGTATTCCCATAAGCCAATCACGTCGTCAGCCGGCCACTGAGCAACCATATGACCAAATGAACCATGCTCAATAGAGGCAGAGTGAATCATATGCGCGTTATCGGCAATCGACATCACCTTAGTTAAATGCCGAATAATGGCTTTGTCTTGTGCTTTTGCTTCCCACTGCTCTTGAGAAAGCATCAATAAAGGTTCTACTCTAAATTGAAAAAACAACTCTTCAAAATTTGGCCACTTTTTACGCACCACATCCCAAGAAATTCCGCATTGAAAAACCTTCATCGAGAATGCAGATAACCATCGGTCATTACTGATTGCGGCGACATCAGCAGCAGATAACGGCTGGCTAACCAACTCCTCAAGACGAACCTCGCCACCTTTTCGTTCCGCTGCTCTGGCATAAATAACGTCAAATTTTTCCATCATGTTCTGTTTTTTCCTCAGTATTAATCGGTTAACTCTGCGGTTTTTGTCATTAAACTCAACCATCTTAAACTAATAGGGCGCGACTTTTAACAAGTCACGCCCTATTCATTGACTCACTAAAGCTAATCTACCGATGCTTTACATACCTCTTTTTGTATCGCTGCTGGGGCTGGCTCATAATGACTTAATGTCATGCTGAAGCTACCTTCACCTCCTGTTAATGCTCGCAATCGACGAGAGTAGTCTTGTAACTCATTAATTGGAGACTTCGCTTTTAATAAAGCAAAGCTATTGGGTTGAGTCTCTGTACCTTCGATTAACCCTCTGTTAGCAGATAAATCACCGGATACGTCACCCACCGATTGAATAGGAATATGAAGGTTTATCTGCACTATCGGTTCTAACACGATTGGGTCGGCATTATTAACCGCATCTAGGAAAGCTTTTTTGCCCGCAATAACAAACGCGATTTCCTTAGAATCAACAGAGTGGAACTTGCCATCGTAAACCGTTACTTCGATATCACGCAACGGGTTTCCAGAAATTGCGCCTTCGTCTAATGCTTGACGAATACCTTTTTCAACTGCTGGAATTAACGCGGTAGGGATAGCGCCCCCCACCACTTTATTCACAAACTTGAAACCAGTTCCTCGTTCTAGAGGCTGTACCCTTAGCTGTACTTCACCAAACTGACCGGCTCCGCCACTCTGTTTCTTATGACGATAACGCCCCTCTGCTGGTTGAGTAATGGTCTCGTAATACTCGACACTAGGTTGTGACGTTTCGACCACTAGCTTGTAGATCGACTCCATTTTCTCTAGTGCCATTTTTAAATGAAACTCTCCTTGGCCACTTAGTAGGGTCTCATTAGTACGAGTTCTATGTTCAATACGCAATGAAGGGTCTTCGGCCACAATACGGTGCAGCACCTCAGACAGTTTTTGTTCATCCCCTCTTTTAATTGGCTTCACCACCTGACTGTACATAGACTCGGCAAAAGAGAGCGTTCTCATTTTTACATCGTCTTCATCATGAGAATCATGAATAACAGAGTCAAAGAACAGGTCATCCACTTTGGCCAGTACGCATAGATCACCCGCAATCGCTCGGTTAATTTCAATACGTTTTTTCCCTTGCAGCTGATACAAATGTCCCACTTTAAAGGCTTTATTACTCTCACCGACATACAGTTGGCTGCCAGCATTGATCTCGCCTTGGAACACTCTGATGTACGCCAGCTTACCCATGTATGGGTCAATACTAACTTTGTATACATGCGCGACGGTATGTTCCAAGGTATCACAATCTACTGGAATCAATTTGCCCTGTTTTTCCAGCAATGGAGGGTTCCCCTCATAGGGCATAGGCATAATTTCTGCCAAGGTTTTTAGCAGCAGTGGAATACCGGCTCCCGTCTCGGATGAGACAAAACAGATAGGGACAATATGCTCGGTCCGGAGTGCTTCTTCAAAGGGATCATGAAGTTGGTTTGGCGTCAGTTCCGAACCTTGTTCCAGATAAATCTCCATTAACTGTTCGTCGACTTCAATCACTTGATCAACTAAAGCTTCATGTGCGCGACTCACATCATTAAACAGTGTCTGTTGGTCATATTCTGGGGTAAAAAAACAATCAATCACTGAGTCACCATCCTGAGCAGGAAGGTTTATTGGTAAACAAGCATCTCCAAAATGCTCGTTAATCACCGACATCAGTTCAATTATTTTCTTAGGGTTTAAGTCGATCTTATTTACCACAATCATCTGGCATTTCTTCTGCTGTTTGGCAAAGGAAAACAGACGATCTGACACTTGGCTGATTGGGGTATTCGCATCCACCACTAATGCCGTTGCTTCTACCGCGGGAAAAATGCTCATCGTCCGTCCAAGCAGTTCCGTTTGTCCTGGAGTATCAATAAGGTTCATGCGGTGTTTATTCCAGCTAAGTGCAACTGGAGTCGCTTCGATACTGTGATGATAATGAATGGATTGCTCATCAAAATCGGTAACAGTGTCTCCTTTATCAACACTGCCAAGATGAGATGTTGTTTTTGATTCAAACAGTAAACGTTCAATAAGACTGGTTTTGCCGGTACCACTTTGACCAATGAAGGCAATATTGCGGATTTTATTTGGCATATAAGGCTCCTAAAAATTACTGGAAATGATGGTTCAAATTCAAAACATCTTCAGAGTAGGCGGACTTAACCGCCTACTCGTCTTCCACGTCATTTTTCGGATAGATATATGCAAAGTTACTCCATCAACTTTTAATAACGAATACAGATTGCACCTAAATGCACATAAATAATGTGATTTATTTCATAGCTGTAGCATTCCTGTAAATAGAACATTAAAAACTGGATATGGATTACAAAAATAACAGCAAAAATAAACCGCAATGCCCATCCGATGAAGCAACATTTAAGTTACTCAATAACAAAAACTTGTTGGTAAAAGCGTGTCGTTATGGTGTAGTGTTGAACTCAGAAAAAATCAATCAAGGAGATGCAGTTATGATCAATCTAGCCGTTATTGGTACAAATTGGATTACAGAGAAGTTTGTTGAAGCCGCCGTCGGCACAGGAGAATTCCAATTAAGCGCCATTTTTTCACGCTCGATTGACTCAGCAGAAAACTTTGCTACCCCACTGCAGACCATCAATTGTCACTATTATGATGACTTACAAGCGATGGCCCAAGATGAGCATATCGATGCGGTTTATATTGCCTCTCCAAATAGTCTTCACTGTGAACAAGCATGTTTAATGATGACTCATGGCAAAAATGTTATTTGTGAAAAGCCTATTTCATCCAACTACGCTGAAGCACAAAAAATGTACGCTTTGGCAGAAGAAAAAGGTGTCATTCTCTTTGAAGCATTCAAAACTGAGTTTTTACCTAACTTTGAAGAGTTAAAGCGCAATTTAGGCAGCGTCGGCAAGTTAAACTGTGTCAGTCTAAGTTATTGTCAATACTCCTCTCGCTATCAAAAATACCTCAATGGCGAAAATCCAAATACCTTTAATCCTGCCTTCTCCAATGGCTCAGTGATGGATATTGGATATTACTGTATTGCATTTGCTGTCTCTCTTTTCGGTAAACCTGATCACGTACAAGCCAGTGCTAAGTTATTACCGTCCGGGGTTGATGCGTACGGATTCGCTACTCTAGCGTATCCAAATTTTATTGTTTCCATTCAGCACTCCAAGGTCTCTGACGGATACGTACCTAGCGAAATCCAAGGTGAGAGCGGCGTGATTCTGTTGGATCATTTTTCCGAATGCAGTGGCTTCACTGTAAAACTAAGAAATGGTAAAGCCAAATCTATTAACCTTACTCAAGATGAAAACTCCATGAGTTATGAAGCAGTGGCGTTTGCAAAACAGATTGAAGAGGGTGAAATGAACCAAGCTTATGTTCAGCGTTCACTAGAAGTGTCTGAGGTCATTACTGAGATCAGGAAACAGACTGGGGTAGTTTTCCCTGCCGATGACATGCAAAACAATTAATATGCCTTTGCTCTAGCAAAGAGCGGTCATTCGGTATATCTCGTACCGTTACAATACTACGCCACTGCGTTTAACAGAGTTCCTTTATCGTAGTGGCGAGTTTGAGTAAGTTCATTTTGATTGAGCTGATAAGTCACCATCTTTGACGGTGCTTTCTTCGGGTTCGCTAAGTAAACAACGACACCTTGTGGTTCGCTCTTAGTTGTATTGGTCAGCGCTGATTTTTCAGCAACTTCATTAATCAACTGTTTGCCCGACTGAATAGACAATACTGGTAGCCCTGTTGCACTCACTCGGTATTTTGTATTTATTGACATCATTGATTCCCTACTTAACTCGTAACGAGGTAATCAATGTACAATAATCAGCTATTCGCTCTGTTCAGCGCTTGTCATCGTCGGTTAAAAATTTGTCAGAAGATTCTAGCAAATGTCAGATTTTGACTAGATCATCATAAACCTTTTTTATACTGATTCTTCACGGTCGGCGCGACACTCTTCGCTAATCCAGCGACCGCATCAGGATCGCCTCCACTGGCTAAAATAAATTGTTCCACCAGCTGCTGCTCTGTTAAGTTGCGTTTGGTCATGGTGTCAATTTGGCGAAGATCCAGTAGATAGTCGCTATAAAGCGTCGACAGATCATTTATCACATCCATGTTCATATAGTGGTACTCACCATACAAACTGTTGTAATGACCTTTTTGCTTATCCACTATATACGGGTTGTCTTGCAGATTAATAATAGACGTGTGTTTTTGGCATCGTGGCAAACAGCCCTTATTGATGCGCATTTTCTTACACCCCATACTTTGCTGAAATAAGCACTGACGGCTAGTAAGTAATGTAATTGGGTGATAAATACTGTGCAGTAACTTGAAACCCTCAGGGCGCACAATTTTCCGCATCTGAAGCTTGCTTAATTCATTAGAAATAAACGCACCTGAGCAGTTGAACTCTTCGATTAAGCACTGAATAGCAAACGAGTTAGTAATGTTCATTTGCGGCCCAGCAATCCATTTTATACCTTGCTGTTTGGCGATGTAACCAATGCCACTATTGTTCGCCACTAACCACTCAGGTTTAACTTGCTCTATAAACGACAGTGCGGTGTCGTACTCTTTGTCTATCAATATTGATGGGAACCAAGGGATCAAAAATGAGTGCTGCTGAAAGAGTGCCACCACTTCGTCTAACGTTTTTTCCATTGAACTTGGCAACTCATAATAGACCGCGGTTTTGCCATCGCTATGCTGAGAGATCTGCTCTGGTGATGATATCAGCACGGTAATGTTGCTCGGTTCATTTCGCGGTGAATGCTCTGCCAATGCAGGAGCATCTATCACGCCACCTGATTTTAAGCTGGTCACCGCCTGACTCATTGGTTCAGGGAGTAAGTGCTTGGTTTTAGACTCGACATTGCGAATAATGGCGGTTTTCTTATCGTAGAGTCGCTGCTTAACTTGCTGCTGGCTCTCTGGTGTTGAGCAGGCATACACTTTGCTAAAATGTTTGGCTGAATAGTCTCTTGGGTTATCAATAAACATATTCTGATGGATATCCGCTTTTAGATAACCATTGGAAAAATCCCGATTAAACACCGTATACAGCTCACTCATATCGGTAAGCATTTCATCGCCATTGCAGTAAGCGTCGATCTGTTTTCGCCAATTATCCACGACCGTATACACATAGTGGGACTTCTTAATTCTGCCTTCCACTTTCAATGAATAGACGCCTGCGTCAGCCAGTGCTTCCAGATCCCCAAACGCGGAGTTGTCTTTCATATTAAGCGGAAAATCACTACCCGCTTCCGTGGTTTGGTATTGATCTCGGCAAGGTTGACTGCAACGTCCGCGGTTTCCTGATGCACCATTACGCACAGAGCTTATATAGCATAATCCAGAGAAACCAATACAGTATGAACCGTGAACAAAGACTTCCATCAGAACATCATGCTTTAAGCCAAACTGAGCCAAGCGTTTAATTTCATTAATATTAAGTTCGCGAGACAAGTTTACCCGGCTAACACCAAGCTGGTTAAGCAGTAGAATCTGCCCTTCATTATGGGTATTAAGCTGAGTTGAAGCATGAACATCCAATTGTGGAAAATGATGTTTAAGGATATAAGCAAGGCCGAAATCCTGAACAATAACACCATCTATTTTGGTGTTCACCAGCTCTCGCAATAAGCGAGTAACCGCAGGTATTTCATTTTCTAAAATGATCACATTTAAAGTGACAAATATTTTACAGTCGTGCTGATGAGCAACCTCGACAACATCATTCAGGTTGTCGAAAGTTAGGTTCTCTGCACGGTTACGAGCATTAAATCTATCCAACCCACAATAGATGGCATCTGCACCCGCAACAATAGCGGCTTTTATTGACTCAATGTCACCACCTGGGGCTAACAACTCAAATTGGCTTTTATCCACGACTATCTCAATATTTGTCTAATTCATTTTCAGGCGCGTATTCTACTGCTTACTAGCACGTTTTTCTCGCTAATTTTTCTTTTTACTGACAGATAAAAAGCAATTTTGTACAAAACATGTTTTTAATATTCATTATATACTCAAGTGACCTAGTGGAAATTGAATCAATAAGCGAAATGGCGAAAGATGACCGAAAAGAAAAACAGCATCGAACAAGCTAAATTCCATGTCGCGCAAGAGCTCGGAGGGTTAGAGATCCTCGATGCAAAATATGATAAGCAGAATTTTTCACGTCACAGCCATGAAGGCTATACCATTGGGGTGATAGAGCAAGGAGCTCAACGTTTCTATCGAACTGGCGGCCACCACATCGCCCCAAAAGACACCATTATTTTGGTTAATGCCGACCAAGTTCACAGTGGCCACTCTGCACACGAAGGGGGTTGGCAATACAAAGCCATGTATCCGTTGCCAGAACAGTTCGAAAACATTACCAATGAGCTTGGCTTGCCCAACTATGGTGCTCCCTACTTTATGCAACCCGTGGTTAATGACCCTGAACTGGCAGGTCAGTTACGGCTGGTGTTCAATATTCTAGAGCACTCCACCAACCCACTGTTAAGAGAGACGTTGGTGTATGGCACCTTAGTAAAACTGATAGCCAAACATGCTAAATCTCACCTTTCTCAAACCAGCATAGCAACGCCACAAAAGCAGCTAAGTTTAGTTAAAGAGTTCTTAGATGACTTTCCTCAAACGGATGTCTCATTGGAAGACTTAGCGAAGTTATCCGGGATCAGCCCATATCATATGGTTCGCTCCTTTCAAAAAACCTATGGCTTACCACCGCACGCATACCAAATTCAAGCGCGATTACGCTTGGCAAGGACGCTGTTAAAGCAAGGACACTCGATTTCCGATGCAGCACAACAAAGCGGCTTTCACGATCAGAGTCATTTTCATCGTCATTTCAAACGTGCCATGGGTTACACCCCCGGCCAATATTTAAAGATGCGTTAACCACCTACCCCATTCATCTCGCCTTGATAAAAACAGGGCGCAACCTCGTACAATATACGCGTTACATCTCCCTTTATACTCAAACTGACCTCAATATCCAGATGACAACAGGAGAGAATGTGACTACTGAATCTATCGATTGCAGCCAATTGCAGCACAAGCAGCAACTCATAAAAGGAGCCATGGCGGTTCTTCCACTCTGTATCGCCGTGCTCCCTTGGGGGGTACTTGCGGGTTCATTTGCCATTGAAGCGGGCCTATCCATTATGGAGGCGCAAGCAATGTCAGCCATATTATTTGCAGGGTCTGCTCAACTGGTGGCGATTGGAATGTTTAAAGCGGGTGTCGGCTTAGGCACATTGCTGCTTACCACTTTTTTCATCACCTCACGACACCTGTTATACAGTGTGACTCTGCGAGAGAAAATCAGCCCTCTTCCTTTTCGCTGGCGATTTATTCTGGGATATTGGTTAACCGATGAGCTCTTTGCTGTTTGTGCAAACCAATCCAATAGTGAGTTTAATCGCTGGTTTGCTCTGGGTGCTGGGGGAGCGTTCTACCTTATTTGGAACTTGGCGACGTTTGCAGGCATTGTGGCGGGAAGTTACCTCCCTTCCCTAGCGGAATTAGGGCTGGATTTCGCGGTTGCCGCAACATTTATTGCCTTAGTGGTACCATCCATGACGAACAAGCCGATCGTCGCATCGGTTGTGGTCTCTCTTACCGCCTCTGTAGTCACAAGTGCCTATCAAATTGAAGGATCATTAATGATCGCTTCCATTCTGGGTATGTTTGCCGGTTATTTCTGTGAAATAGCCAATACCAAGTCGGAGGGAGTATCATGATCTTGCTGTCAATTTTAGCCATGACTTTAATCGTTTTTCTTAGCCGCTACCTATTTTTGGAACCCGCAATACCCTTGAGATTAAACACCACAGCTCAACGAATACTCCGATATTCAAGTCCTGCGGTTTTGACCGCTATTTGGGCTCCGATTGTTTTTCTACCAGAAGGTCAGCTAAATACAGGTATTAACAACCCCTATTTCATCGCTGCACTACTCGCGGCTCTGTTGGCGTGGACAAGCAAAAATATCCTGATTACCGCAACCGTTAGTATGGCGGCATTTCTTTTACTGAAGCTGGTTATATGATCATAAGGCAGAAAAAAAGCAAGCCGCCAGTAACGAGTACTAATGCGGCTTATTGCTCAGTGAGCGCCATTCTCTTTATTATCACGAGAGAGGCAAAAACGTATGTTTGAATCAACGGTTAGGCAAAGGTAAATACCGAGACAACAACCGTGATAGACAACAGACAAATACGCTCAATAAATCCGATAGAGCGATGTTCAATCATTTCAGGTTTCATATTAACTTCCTATAGAATTACAATGTATATACATTGTAATTCTATAGGAGATGCATGTCTAGCAAAAAATGTATAAAAATCAGGTCATAAATAACCAGACACCTACGCCCATCATTAACGTTCCGGAAATACGATTCATAAATCGAACATTTTTCGAATGACCAAGCACGCGTTTAAGACCTTTACCTCCAGTGGCATATAAGGTCATACAAAGAAACTCCGAAAGCATAATAATAGAAACCAGAAGTATCAGTTGCATTGTTAACGGCTTGGTATGATCAATAAAAGGAGGAAGTAAGGAGATCATAAATGCCCACCCTTTTGGGTTAGCGATGGCAGTAATAAATCCCTGCGCCACCAAATCCCAGTTTTTCCCCACTTCAACATCAGCGTTATCACTACTGATCGCAAGTTTCCCTCTGGAGCACCACATCTGCACCCCTAAATAAAACAGGTAACCCGCCCCAATGGTTTTAAAACCAACAAATAACCATGGGTAGTTCAACATTACCGTTGCAATACCAACCACTGCAGAAATTGCCACCAAAGCGACACCGACCACCTCGCCCGCCATCATCCACAAGGTTCGTTTGTAACCAATACTCATGCCCATAGAAAGCGCCAGTGTCATACACATTCCCGGTGTAATCGAAACAAAGAAAAAAGTAGGGATAAATACGCTTAACAGAGCGAGGTTCATTGAGATTCAGTCCTTTAAAACGAGATTAGAAAACCGACTATAAATCGCACATATCGCTATATGAAGTCAAGATATGTGTGCGCTATATCATATTTATTTCAGTGATGACGTATTCAACAATTATCAATGTTCCTCTTTACTGATAATTGATGACGACTCCTACACTTTTTTCCACCGCTATTTGGGATGTCGATTAGTAATGACTACGCTTAAATATATAAATAATAAAAATAGTTCTGGTGGTGCATATGCAATTGTTTTCCTTCTCCTCAACTCTATTTCTTCATCGTATCGCTATTATTCTTGTCTGTTTTTTCCCCCTACCAGTAATGGCTGAAACCGGCTCATCTGAAATGAATTATTTGCCAATGACCGTAGGATTATTAGGTGGTCTAGCGCTCTTTCTTTATGGTATGGAAAAGATGTCAAACGCTTTAAAGCGAGCGGCAGGCGATAGAATGAAGACTTTACTGGCAAAACTGACCTCCAATCGATTTGCAGGGGTTTTAACAGGGACAGGCATTACCGCAGTCATTCAATCGTCATCGGTAACCACCGTACTTTTGGTTGGTTTTATTTCAGCAGGCTTGATGACACTCACTCAGGCCGTTGGCGTCATCATGGGTGCCAATATCGGCACCACGGTTACCGCACAAATTATTGCATTTAAAGTAACCAAAGCTGCATTAGCAATGGTTGCTATTGGCTTCATGATTCACTTCACCTCAAAGAGCGAAACCAATAAACATTACGGCAATATGCTATTCGGTTTAGGGCTCATCTTTCTGGGCATGAACCTGATGAGTGAAGCCATGTCTCCACTGCGCAGTTATCAGCCATTTATCGATGCAATGGCGCATATGGATAATATTTTCTTAGCTATCCTACTTGCGGCGGCATTTACTGCACTGGTGCAATCTTCATCGGCCACAACGGGTATTGTTATTGTCCTCGCAGGGCAAGGGTTTATTTCGTTGGAAACAGGGATTGCTTTAGCAATGGGTGCCAATATTGGAACCTGCGTGACCGCTTTGCTAGCAGCCATAGGCAAAACCCGAGAAGCCATGCAAACTGCAGCGGTTCATATTCTGTTTAATGTATTAGGCGTAGTGATCTGGCTGCCTTTGATTGGGATACTCAGCCAGATTAGTGTCGGTATATCACCGAGTCATGAACATTTAGTTGGCGTCGACCGCCTAGCGGCAGAACTCCCTCGCCAAATAGCCAATGCCAATACACTGTTTAATATTGCCAATACCATTATCATGGTGCCATTTGCCGGCACCTTCGTCTGGTTTGTTCGCAAAATTTTACCCCATCAACCGAAAACGACAGCTAAATCCAGTAGCAAGAAAATCAAACCAAAATATTTGGGAAATGCTTTTCTCGCCACGCCCGATATTGCGCTAGAACAAGCTCAATTAGAAATCGCTCGGGTGGGACGAAGGGTGTGTAATATGATGAATATGTTGCCGCCGTTCGCCTATAAAGTCAGTAATGAAGCAGAAAAGCAGGCAATACGTGAACAACTTAATAAAATTGAGTCCATCGAAGACGAAGTAGATCGACTTCATGGCCACATATTGTCCTATCTAGGCCGATTGCGAATGGAGCCTTTATCAGATCAACAAAGCAGTCACCAAATCAAGCTGATCAGTATCACTGATCAGTTAGAAAGTGTCGCGGATCTGGTGGTGGATGTGATGGTGCCTTTGGCTTACAAAGCCCTAAACGACAATGTCGTTATTAGCTCCAAAATGAGAGCGACTCTTGACGCCACACAAGATAAAGTGAATCAATCTATGTTGGACTGCGTTAATGCGACCCGTCGGGGTGATGACGCTTTAGCTAAACAGGTATTAAACGCCAAGAGGGAACTCAATTCTCTACTTGAGACGGTTTTGGAACATCAGGCAGAACGGCTGGTAGATCCTGATCCAAACAGACTACAACTGTTCCGCTACGAAATGGAGTGGGTCGACTCTCTTAAAAGCATATACACACTCAGTAAACGTATCGCGAAATTACAATTGAGAAAACAGTCTGTTATACCAAAAACAAAGAGCTGACTCTCTCACTTGCTGATGTGATTAAACACTGTATTAACAAATACTGGCCTTAATTGAGTTAACCTGGATTCAACCTGTTGGTTTCCAAATCATGACGCAACCTGATCGTACAAGTAGCGTCACCTCACTATATCCATGCGTGCCAGTAACATTTTAGGCCGATAAGTTTCTTCACCTGTTAACGGCAAAAACAGCTTGTAGCGAACAGCATAGAGACGGTGTTCGTTTCACCCTGCCCATTTAGTTTCATTCAGCCAACTGCTGAATGTTCTTAAGCCAGGATGAATGCTCCTTACAGCTTTTGCATAAATTGGATCAGGTTACCTTCGGGGTCCTGAATAAAGATAAACGACAACCCAAGTTCTTCATTGGCAAATTCCCAAGTTAATGGGATATTGCGCGCCACCAAGGTTTCCCGCACCTCAGCAATGTCATTGGTAATCAATGAAAATTGGGTGAAGCCTTGAAAACGAGTGTGGGCCGGTGGGATATCTTTCTTCGGTCCGGCAACCGATTCTGCATCTTTGATGAGCTCAACGTGATAACCATTCAATTCAAGCAGTACCAATGAAGTACCAAATTCCGGGTAATGTTTTTCCTTTATCAAGGTGAAATCAAGCTTGTCACAGTACCAGCGAATCAATCCCTTAAAATCCTCAACCGATAACGTCACGGCATAAGGTTTGAGCATTTTAAATGGCGATGAAGTTGACATAGTTTTCTCCGACTTAATTATGATTCTTATGTTTTAGTGATACCTGCCATATAGGCAGAAAAGGCGAGCTAGTCGCTCGCCTTGGATAGATAAGTAGGGTTATTCTGATGCTACCAACAGATGCTTAACTTCCGGATCAACAATCGGGTAATCCGTCAGGCCTTTGCCTGCACCGCCGTAGTAGGTTGAGCGGTCATTCTCGTTAAGAGGCAAGCCTTCTTTAAAACGGTACACTAGGTCAGGGTTAGAGATGTAGTATTCACCAAAGGCAACCAGATCGGCATAGCCAAGATCCAGCATATCCTGTGCTGTCTCTTTGGTGTGACGGCCAGCAACAATAATAGGGTTCTTCCAGATTTCACGAACCTGACGGCGAAATGAAGACGGAACCGGACGCCATGTCGCAACGTTCTCAGAGAAATGCACATACGCGAGTTTCAGGTGCGCTAGCGCTTTAATCGCTTTTAGCGCCAGTGATGGCATCTCCGGATCCACATCCGGATCATCGATTACCAGATAAGGAGACAAACGGAAACCTACTTTCTCAGCACCGATAGCATCAGAAACTGCAGAAACCGTCTCTACTAGAAAACGTACACGGTTTTCCTGACTACCACCGTATTCATCGTTACGCTGGTTAGCACTTTGTAACATAAACTGCTCAAACAGGTAGGTGTTTGCAGAGTGGATTTCAACGCCGTCAAAACCCGCTTCCATCGCATTTTTTGCCGCCTGAACAAAATCCCTCTGAGTTTGGGCAATATCTTCTTTGGTCATCGCACGCGGCACTTCCTGATCAACGAACCCGTAACCACCTTCAGGTAGAGGGCCAAAGCCTTTGTTGATACCTTTTACAGCAGAAGGCGCAACGGGTTGCTCACCACCGGTAATACTAGGATGAGTGACACGACCAACGTGCCATAGCTGAATGAAGATTTTACCGCCCTCGGCATGTACTGCATCAGTCACCTTCTTCCAGCCGTCAATTTGCTCTTGGTTGTAAATACCCGGAGTAAAAGAATAACCACGACCTACGGTAGATACAGGCGCACCTTCTGTAATAATGAGGCCCGCTGTGGCACGCTGCTCATAATATTTAACGATATGTTCATTCAGAGAACCATCCAGACCTGCGCGGGAACGGGTCATCGGAGCCATAGCCATACGGTTAGTAAGCTCGGTATCACCTAATTTGAAGTTAGAGAAAAGCATCACGCCTCCTAATATGTATAAAGTACACTCAGATTAGAAGGCTTAACCAATTACTTAAATACCCACAAGGTGAATTTACTATGTACTTTTTCCACATTAATGGGCGTATTTCAATCTTGCGTTATGGATTTAACGAGTCAAAACGTGCTTTAAGCTTGTCAACAAATAGGCGCGCACCAAAGCTGAGATCTCTGTTTGGATAAACAGCATAAATTGAACCCTCAGCCGGAAATCTTACTTCCGAGAAGAGCTGTATCAACTCGCCGCTCGCCAGCTCCCGGCTCAAGTTATGATCTGCTACCATGGTGTAATACATCCCTGCTTTAGAACTTTGTACCAGAGACTCAGGAGAACTGGATTTATAGGCAGGGTTCATATTAACCACTCGAATTTTATCTTCAGCATCGTAGTAACGAATTTTATCTCTGATGACCCCAAGCCTGGCATAACAAGCAGCAGGCAACGTGCTAAGTTGTGAGATATTTTCAGGCATTCCGTAATGGTTGATAAACTCGGGGCTTGCCACTAATACTAGCTTGGAAGAGCGGAGCTTCTGACCAATCAGTGAACTGTCTTGTGGTTCCCAGATGCGAACGGCCATATCAAAGTCTTCTTTTACAATATCAACCCGCCTGTCATCGAAATCAACTTCAAAATGAACTTCGGGGTATTCTGACTGAATCGCTTTGATCGTCGGTAAGACATAGTCGTGACTGAGATGTGATGCGCAGGTAAGACGTACGAGTCCACTGGCTGTTGTACTGTAATTTTGCGCAAAACTATTCATTTTTTGCTCTAGGTCTTTTAGCACCAGTGCCTGCTGATAGATTTGCTCGCCAGCTTCAGTTAACGATAACGCGCGCGTAGTACGTTTGAGCAACACTACACCAAGCTTTTCTTCTAAGCTTTTTATGTTTCTTGATAATAGTGATGGCAGCATATCCCTGTGCTTTGCTGCCTCTGCAAAGCTTTCATACCTAACCACATCAACAAATGCCATCAATTGCTTATTTAACTCTATCGCCATTACTTCATTCCACTAAGCATCAAATAAAATGCATTGTGCACCAAAAAGTACATAAAGGAAGTTTTTTTCATGCTACTTATCTTCAGTATTCCCAGCGTTACATTTATCCGCAACAAAACAAGCCGACAATAAAGGAGCGACTACGAAAACTATTTTGTTCGCTGATGCAACCGACAACATCGCGAAACTCGCTATTAAAAACTTGGAGAATGCAAAGGTAACCATCTGCGTAAGTATCCGAGAAGCCGAGTTGAAGATTGGTCGTAAACTATACACTGAGCAAGCTAATGTCGAGGTTACTGAGCTGCTAATTGTGCACTAAAAAGTGCATATACAATTTACTTTTTAGCTATTTTTGTTGGTAAATCTAGGCCATATCATTGAGGGAAGTTGATAAAGATCACACTTTGCATAATTAGCAACAAACTCTTTATCACAGCCGTAGGCGCGCTGTATGAGGTAGATATCCTCAAACAAGGCCGGAACTAATTCATTACACATAAACAGGAATGGACACATGAGCTCAACAACACTCGGTCAAGAATTTCTTACAAAATATGCGGAAGGGCTAAAGAAAGCCGACTCACAAGCAATGGCAGAACTTTTCCATTACGGACTGGCTTACATTGTAAATAATGAAGCGCGTGATGGTTCAGAAGGGCTTTGCAAACCAGAAACATGGGACTTTATCTTTAGTAAGATTGAATTTATCGACGCTGCTGCCAGTCATGTAATTGAAGTACATCCAGGGCATATCTTCTATCATGAGTATTTGAAAGTACGCAGCAAAACCAGTGGTGAAGTTAAGGAAGGTCACTTTGGTGATCAGGCAGTAATCAACCATGAAGGTAAAATGTTGATGGTAAACCGTGTGGCCGATAGTGCTTATTTTGAGTGGTTTGGTAAAGCTTTGGCTTAACTGCTCCCCTGAATCGAAGAACTGCTTGTTCCTTACGCCGATACAGTGGCTATGTTGATTGAATCGACAGAACCAAATTGAGAAATAAGTGTTCTCGCGAATCAGTAGCGAGAACACTTAGCAATGTATTAGCGAATCATATCGCTATTAAAAGCCAAACTTCCCATTGCTGTTTTTCCATTCCGAAGCGGCTGGAATCGTTTCAATGGTGTCCCAATGTTCAACGATCATGCCGTTTTCTAAACGGAACAAGTCATAGAACGAAACATGTTTATTAAGAAACTCACCTTCGCTTATAGACAGAACAAAATTTCCTTCACCTAAAATTTTATGGTTCTTGTGATAAACCATCGGCATTCCTTGCTCTGCAAGCGCCGTGAGTGCAGCACCTAAACCACTTAAACCGTCCGCAACACCCGGGTTATGTTGAAGATAATCCTCGTCTTCTGGGCCAATAAATTTGCCTATTTGTGGTAAATCACCATTAATGAGAATAGTTTGAACAAAATCACTCACTATCGCTTTATTCTGTTCCGTTTTATCTAAGTCAGTAATGTCTGTCACTCCATCAAACTGAGTACGACCACTGGCGTTAGGCGGAGCTATCTCTTGTAAATTGTCCCAATGCTCTACTATTTTTCCATCTTCAAAACGAAACACATCAAAACCTGCTTTCGGTCCAAAGAAATTATATTCTGTATGCACTACCGCAAAGTCACCATCTTGGAAGGCTCGCACTACTTTAGCTCTTGCGCTCCCCTCTGGCAGCATCTGCATAACTTCACCAAAGCCAGCTAAGCCGTCAGCAACCGCCAGATTGTGTTGGATATACTTTTCAGGGTTGATAAAACCAATCGGCTCTTTCGCGCCGGTTTCAATACTGGCAATCACAGCGACAGCTTTATCTTTATTAGACAAGAGCTGGCTGTCTGTTCCCGCGGTAGAGCACGCAGCAACAGAAAGAATACCTGCCGCCATAACAGATTGGTTAACGATTTTTGTTAGGGATGATTTGTTCATAATATTGTCCTTCTGATTTGTTGCGGACAATATTACTGACATTAATGAAATGAATGCAGAGTGGAATTATGCATAAAAATGGTGAATATCGAACCTAACTATAACTCAGGCTGAAGGTACCTCTTCTGAAACTGGCTTGGAGTGTAACCAGACAGATTCTTAAAATACTTAACAAAATTACTGGCGTCTTCAAAGCCAAAGTCATAGGCCATCTGCTGAGTGGTAATATTACTCACAACCAACATTCGTTTAATTTCAGTAATCGTGTAGGCGTCAATAAGCTGCTTGGCGGTTAAATGTGTCGCCAGCTTACACACCTGATTCAATGTTTTATACGTCGTGTTGATCTGATTTGCGTACCAATTTGCGTCTCTAACCTGATAAAAATGCTGAAAAAGCAGCTCAATAAAATCGGCAAACTTTTTGCTCTGGGAAGCAGATAACTTATCGTGACGCATATCAGGACGCAATCGATGCAGCATCAAAGACAAAGAAGAAAAAAGATACATCACTATCAACGGATCCGATTGTGCATGAGCCAGCTCCGTCATGATTTCCTTAATAATGGCATCGCAACGCTGAATGTGTGTACTATCCAATTGAATCAAAGGGGTGTGGTATCGATTTAAATGGGTCGGCGTATAGTTAGGCAAACGCATATTAGCATGCACTTGGTCTAAAAATGCCTGAGTAAAGAGCAACACCTTACCTTTTGGCTTAGAAGAAAAATCAAAGGCATGGACTTGTTCACGTTGAACAAACAAAAAGGAGCCGGCAGAAAATGCATGCTCTTCAAAATCCACCATATGAACGCCATCACCCTGTTCAATATAGATGAAGTTGAAGAAACTCACCCGGTGAGGTTTTTCCGGCGAGAGCGCTAACTGCCGCTGATAGAGCGTCTGCAACTCAATCACTTCAAACTCTGCTGACTCTGTTTTGTTGTGATTAAATCCAACTTGTGGAATGTGCATCTAGCGCTCCAATAACCCTTATTTGTTGGCTTATTCTATCTTATTACCACCGCAAAATTTAGTTTGTACCGTTAATTTGTCTCAATAACTTTATCCTTGTCGCTCAGCCACTAGTTCGCTTGATGTTTAAAATATCCCGCAACGGTTTGAATAGGTTTAAACCCATCTTCTTTAGTTAGCCATACCGCGACAGCATCGGTATTGTCGGGAATATTCGCGAGAGAGAACTGCCAATTATTTTCAGCAGTCAGTTGATATTTTTGCAGTACTACAAAATCGTGCTCTAGCTGTTTACCGTGATTTTCACCCGCTCTCACTGAGGTTTTTTCGTCCAGTGCAAGCAGTGTCAAATGGGCGATAAAGCGCCCTTCTGTTTGATAATTGATCTCAAATTGGTTACCAGACTGGGTTAATACCAGCTTTCCTGCTTTGTTTACCTGCTGCGTAGGTAATGCGCGACGAGAAAAGTAACCTTGCCACTCTTTACCATCAACAAAGAAGCCAGGCGTATAAACAGATTTCGCTGCACCATAGCTTTGGTAAATACGTTGACGCTGGCTAAAAGAGGGGTGTGAATAAACATCTTTCCAGCCCAAATAGTTCCAATAGTCCACATGAAAAGCTAACGGAATCACTTCCGTCCAGAGGTTTTCACTACGTTGAAATTGACTAAGATACTTATCCGCAGGAGGACAACTCGAGCAACCTTCTGATGTGAAAAGTTCTATGAGCTGCGCGGGTTTGCCATCATGCTGCCATACTTGGCTAGCATTCGCGCTTATCGCCACAAAGCCCAGTAGTGATAACAAAGCTAATGTCACCTTATTCATATTTCAAAACCTATCTATTGACAATAGATAACTAGACCTTCAATTTAGGCGATAAATTTCAATTTCTGCTTTTAAATTATACAAGTGACTCAACTCCTTTATGAACTTGATCAATAGCCCTGTAACACAACATCAATTTGACCAGCACGACTTTTATCTTAAAAGAGATGATCTATTACATGCGCAGTTTTCAGGAAATAAAGCACGTAAGTTTATGTCTCTACTAGAGAATGACTACCCAAATATTGACTGTTTAGTGGGCTATGGTTCCGTACAAGCCAATTCACTCTATTCATTGGCTGCACTCTGCCACCTTAAGAAGTGGACCTTACATTTTTATGTTGATCATATTGCCAGCTACGTAAAACAGTCACCGAGAGGAAACTACCGAGGCGCACTCGAACTGGGGGCGGAAATCATCGATTTATCACAGCAAGATGACCGTAAACAACGACATGCCAGCGACTATATTCGCGACACATATGCCCATCAAAGTAACGCAATGATTATTCCAGAAGGAGGGCGCAGCCCAATAGCAGAACATGGCGTAGCACAACTAGCCAAAGAGATAAAACAGTGGAAGGTTCAACAGCAGGTTGACAATCTCGTGGTGGCTCTTCCATCTGGCACAGGCACTACCGCATTCTACTTACAAAAACATCTCAGCAAAGAGAATATAGAGGTGCTTACTTGCGCCTGTGTTGGAAACCGAGCATACCTAACTGAACAATTTGCCATGTTGGAACAATCATCTAATTTGCCCACCATTTTAGCTGCTGAGCAGAAACACCAGTTTGGTCGATTAGATTTAGACGACTATCAGCTATGGCAGTCTCTCCATCAACAAACCGGCATAGAGTTTGATCTTCTGTATGATCCCTTTATGTGGCGCTGCCTTAAACCGTGGATGACAGCCAATAAGGATAAAACCCTAATGTATATTCATCAGGGTGGATTATTGGGGAATGAAAGTATGCTAGGTCGATATCAACGGATGCTAAGATCCCGTTGAGCTTTTCAATATCCGTCACGGAATAAGCATGTATCAAAAATAGAATGGTTCTAAAAACAAATGGTCCTAAAAACAAAATGCTTCTAAAAGCCGTTGCCTTTACTGATCCTCGTCTTCAAACACGACATTGTAGTTTTCGGTATAAGTACAGATTGGCAGGCGGCTACAGGTAAAGAAACGACGACCTTTAAACTCCCCCTTACTTGCCACTTTAATCACCATTGGACTGCCGCACTTTTTACAAAAACGCACTTCTTTATCCGGTTCAATCAGGTCAATATGTGACGCCAATAAGCGGCGTAGTCGTCCAACTTGATAACTATGTTTAATGCTCGCTCCAATTAATGGAATATTGGCAGAGTTACAAACATGCATTAACAGTTTTTGTCGCTCTATCTTGCCTTTATCAAGCTCTTTTCCATTATCAAACTCAATAATGACTCTCACTTCTAAAGAACGTGGATCGCACACCAGATAGTCAAAGTAACTCTTAGCTATTTTGCTGCTAGCGATAAAGCGCTTCTTCTTATTACTACTGTCTGGTGCAACAACATGAGTCATGTTCACTTTTGCCAACACAATACCATGCTCGCCAACAGCGGTTATCAGTGCATTATAAAACGCCATTTCTTGGGAGTTTAATAACGCATTCTTGCTCTTATATGCACAATCTTTATAACTTTCGTTTTTAGTCAGTTTTTTTTGTACCAACAAAAAGAACACCACTAATAACACAACAAGAATAAAAATATTTTCCATTTGCTCTCAAGCTTCTACCTATAGACAACTCGTTAATTAATAAACTAAGTTGCCGAAAGATGCTATCGCTATTTGCGATAATGAGAGATAAGCATCTATCTAACGGCACTCTTTACTGTGAGCAGCCCGAAGTTCCCTATAAAAATTAAGCGGTGCCACCGAAAGCTCATCTTCTTGCTTGGCAATAGTGAGGTGAAAATCCGCCAGATAATCCAGTTTCGGCGCGTCTAGGGCCACTAACCGCTTTTGGTTCAACCATGTCTCTGCATAATGCGTCGGTAAATAACCGATAAATTGTCCAGACAATATTAATTGCGCTGTCGCTTCCATATTGATGCAACTGGCCATATGCATGACATCGTCTTTATGACTTAAGGGGGTAACTTTGTGTGCCAATCCTCTTTCTACCACGGCATAAGGAGCGATGTCTTTGCGTGAGGTGATCTCACCTAAAGCCAGTATGTCATGGTCAGGTGTGCAGTAAAGTCGCTGCTTTTCTGAAAAGAGAAAATGGTAATTTAAGCACGAACGCATAATTTCAGAAGAGGTAATGCCAATATCCACTTTGCCAGAGATCAACTGCTCTTCAATTTGCTGAGAGTCCATAATATCGGTATCAAAACTCACATTAGGGTATTTTTTGCAGAACTTCTGTATCGCATGATAGACATTACATTCTGGGTTAGTGGCAATATTATCGGTCATCGCTAATCGCACATGCCCCAGTGTGACAGAACGAATATCATCAATCACATGTTCAAATTTCTCTATATCAACAAACAGCGCTTTACAGGCTTCATACACCTTATAGCCGTCATTGGTCAGCTTAAATCCACCTCTACCACGCTGACAAAGCTTCATATTTAATCTTTGCTCTAAATCGTGCATTTTTTGGCTTATCGAAGACTGGTGCATATTAAGTTTAGACTGAGCAGCAGAAAAGCCGCCTGACTCAACAATTTGGGCGAATATTTTAAGTAGCTTTAAATCAAAATTAGACGCTTTGTACATAGTTTACCTTCAAGAAAAGCGCTCAATACCAACGCATATTGAGCGGTTAACAACACATTTCAGAGAAATAGCCAAATAAAGAAGCTTTAAAAATACATATTATTTTACATGCTAGCACTAATAGAGAGCATTATAGTGTTTAGCACGATAAAGAATAAAACCAACGGCATAATGAATCGCAACCAAGCTCCGTATGGCACGCGACCAATAGCCAAACAGCCCATCAATACACCATAGGTCGGTGTGACAAAGAGTACTGTACCAATACCAAACATATACGCGGAGACAACGAGCTCTCGGCCTGTATTAGCAAAATCACTAAGAGGAGCAAGAATAGGCATGGTCATGACCGCCAGTCCAGATGTTGAAGAGACAATAAATGACAGCATCATTTCTATCCAATACACCGTATTGACGAACACAATGGAGCTTTTACCGACTACCAGCTCTTCACAGTAATGCAAAATAGTGTCAGTAATACTCCCCGCTTCCATAACCACAACGATGCCACGAGCGACACCTATAATAAGGGCAACGCCAATAAGATCGGCTGCTCCCGCGATGAATGAGTTAATGAGTTCGTCTTCTTTCAATTTACCAACAATGCCACACACGATCGCCATGGTAATAAAAAGTGTGCTCATCTCCGCCATCCACCAGCCTAGTGTCGAAACACCATAAACCATGACAATAAATGTGGCGGCAAAGAGAATGAGCACAAACTGTTGTGGCCGAGTTAAGGCCGGTATTTCTTGATCCGCACTTTGATTACCAAGAAAGTGCTTCTTATTAGAATCCGATAGTTCATAAATCAACGACAAAGAAGGCGTTTTCTTAATCTTGTGCGCATAGCGCATCACATAACCACAGCCCGCAACAAACGCCACCACCAGCACAACAATGCGCGTGGTCATTCCTTCAATGAAATCGATATCAGCAGCATTTGACGCGATAACTGTTCCAAAAGGGTTAATGGTGGAGCCCAATGTTCCTATTCCTGAGCCGACAAAAATCACCGCTACCGCCACTAAAGGATCGAACCCTGCCGCCACAAATACCGGAATAAGCAGCCCATAAAACGCCAATGTTTCTTCAGCCATACCATAGGAGGTTCCACCTAAGCAAAACAGCAGCATCAAGATAGGGATCATCCATATTTCACGCCCCTTTAAACGCACCATCACTCGAGCAATACCGGTTTCAATCGCTCCTGTTTTGGTTACTACAGCAAGAAACCCGCCGACCATAAGAACAAAAAGGCTAACATCAATCGCCCCTACTTCATAAGTAGACGGATTATAGAAGCCCGAAATTGGCGCCATTAAAGTGTCAAAAAATCCTTGTGGTGTCGCTTCTACGATTTTATAAGATCCCGGGATAGGAACCTCTCGCCCCAACTGAGTATTTTCAACACGGTCATATTTTCCAGCAGGTAGAATAAAAGTTAATATAGAAAATAAGGCAATTAGTATAAATAATATTGTAAAGGTATTGGGTATTTTTTTAATTTTAAACATATCTATTTCCATTTCACACTTAATAATAGTAATTAATTTTTAATATATTAATTACCTAAAAGTCTTTGCTGATGTACTCAGAAGTCATGCATTGAAGAACGCCGGAATAACCAAGATTGAAATTAATAATATCCCCTGCTTTATATTTATTTTGGCAATCATCCACGTCTAAAATTAGGTGGTCACTGCTACCACCGACAATGATAACGTCCGCGTCTTCGGGGAATAATTCATCAAAATTTACATCTTGTTTGCCAATAGCACATATGGCTCGCATGCGATTGCCTCTATCTGTGAAAGTAGGGACATTTCCAAATGCATCTAGCGCCGAGGAGTTTTGAGGAACAGAGGGTTTTCTTTTTACTTCTATGATTTCAGCACTCAATGTAAAGGTATTCTGTTTTGTCCCTTTCACTGGCATATCATTCAGGCCGATGCCCATTAGAATCGACGCACCAAGACGGAGCTGGTTAACCTCTGTGGGCAAGCTCCCTTCCATCATTAAAGGTAACCCGGCAGAACTGGCCCCTGATATTATCTTCAGTTTCACTTGGTACTTGTTCTCTATCTCTTTAGCAATAGCAACCAGTTTGGACTGATTCTCTATGCTTGGTTCAACCCCGCCAAAACAGGCAAGGTTTGATCCAATACCAAGCAACTCGATATTCTCAAGGTGGATACAAGTGCTGGCGAGTTCCTGCGTCATATTAATATTTATCGAGCCCTCTCGGAGATCACCGAGATCGTGCATAATAATTACTTGATGTATTTTATTTTGTTCAACCGCAGAACGAGACAAAGCCTGCAAAATATCCAGTTCAGAGTTCAGGGAGATATCACTATATTTAATGACCTCATCCACTTCACTTAGAGCAGGTAATCTTAGTAGCATTTTTTTAACGGCTATATGTTGTGCTTTCTTTAAATTCTTTATTCTTGAATCTGCAATTGTGTCTATTCCAGATTGAATAATCTCTTGAATAATACTGGGGGCAGAACATACTAATTTTGTCACCGCAACAGGTTCAACGCCATATTTTTGGCAAGATTTAATTAGAGCCTGAGCATTAAATTTAATATTTTCTTTATGAGCAATAAGTTTAGGGTATTTGATCATGGTGCTTTGTTTAGTTGTTATTTTTAAACAATGATCAGATAAAACGAAGGAAGGTAAAATAACTAGTTTGTAATGCTTACTTTAGAAATTGACTAAGCAATTACGGTTTTGCTGATAAAACAAATTAACTATAAATATCAGCAAGTTAAGAAGAATCGGATTATGGACGTTAATAAAAAATGGCGAAATTGGGATATCACGCCATTTTTGTCTCTTTATTACCAATGTTAACTTACTCGTTTAATGAGGAATATGATGCCCTCCATGACCTTCATTGTACTCTTCAATGTATGCTTCATAACGACCTCTGAGTGTTACCGTCATCCATCCATAGAATATTCCTATCCCACAATAGATAAGCTCAGTTACTGTCGCCGTTACATAGGTAGCACCTGATACATAAGACATAAAACCAAAAAATGTACCAGCACCAACAAATAATGCAGGTACAAAATCAAATGGCGGCATTCGTTCTAAACAGATACATGGAACAACAACAACAAAAATGGCGAACGGAAAAGCAAAAAAACCAAAACCTGAAAATGCACCGCCTAACTCCATGATGGCGATTGAGGCGATAATACCGGATATGTAGCCAAATACCGTTTTTTTGCCACCTTCAAGTGTACAACCAGCCATAAAGTACATCGCCCATGCAATAAACGCGATCCAGCCAAAGCCAACATTATTAGCAACAGGCATAAACCCTGCTAGTAGTTGGTCAAGTATTTGAATGGTAAATGCCAAAAACGCGACAATTACAGGTATCACTATAAATTGTTGAAATTTCATCTTTACCTTCCTTAAGATTGGATACTTTTCTCTGTTTGATATAAATCGTACGCCTGAACAGGAGTTAGGTTATCGTGAACGACACCGCTAATAGCCTTGATCATCCCTACAGGACTATCTGATTGGAATACATTGCGTCCCATATCTACGCCCGCTGCACCAGATTGGATCGCATTGTAAGTAAGCTGTAACGCTTCCATTTCAGGCAGCTTTTTACCACCAGCAACCACAATGGGTACAGGGCATGCGGCCACTACTTTATCGAAGTCATCACAGTAGTAAGTTTTTACAATATGAGCGCCGAGCTCTGCGATGACTCGGGTTGCCAACATGAAATAGCGAGTGGTTCTTTCCATCTCCTTACCGACCGCGGTCACGCCCAAGGTAGGCACGCCTAAACGGGCACCAGCATCAACGGTATTGACTAAATTTTGTAAACTGCTGCACTCTCCTTTAGAACCGACAAACACTTGAATCGCAAGACACGAAGCATTGATACGTAAAGCGTCATCAATATCGACACCCACCACCTCGTGGCTCATGTCATCTTTCAAAACCGTGCTGCCTGCGCTCGCACGCAGAATGACGGCTTTATTGTGAGTCGGTTGAATACAGCTTCGTAAAGCACCGCGAGTCGCCATTAGCGCATCAGCATACGGAGCAAGCGGTTCAATCGCTAAATCGAGTCGCTCCAATCCTGCTGTCGCCCCCATGATGTAACCATGGTCAAACGCGAGCATGACTGTTTTACCTGTATCAGGTCTGAATATTCGACTCAGTCTGTCCTTCATACCCCAGTCAACGTGATCCATTCCTTTTACATAGAACGATTGATTCGCTTGTGGTGTATCTAAGCCGTAATTCTTAGCCTGCTTCATTCCATCTTTATCTGCCATTTTCTTACTCCTAGCTTTTGTCGTTCTGTATATATTGATTAAAAGATTCAAACAGGATTGCCATGCTAGTCGCGCCTGGATCGATAAATCCCACGGCTTTTTCACCCAAGTTTTTTGCTCGTCCACGTGTTGGAATCATTTGTTTAGTCGCTTCTGCACCTTGAGTGGCCGAGTCCGCAGCACGGGCAAACATAGATTCGATAGACTCACCATCCCACGAGGATCGCTCTAATGATTCCACAGCAGGGATAAGCGCATCTAACATGGTTTTATCACCCGCATGTGCACCACTAAATTGCATTAATTTGTCTAACCCAGCACGGAAGGTGCTGGCAACTTGCGAGGGTGATAACTCGGGTTCTGTTAAGCCTTCAGCCAGACCCAAAAAGAAATTACCCACTAACATTCCTGCCGAGCCACCATCCTGACTCATGATCGACCAACCAAGATCATCGACTTGTTTATTCCAATCGCTACCGTACTGTTTGAGTGACTCTTCGATGCAATGGCACACTCTCATCATGGTGGTGCCATGATCCCCATCACCTGTTTTTCCATCCAACTCATTTAGATGAGGTACCTGTTGCTCAATGCTCTCAGCGGCATACTCCAACATGCCAAATAGCACATTTTGGTTGAACTCTGTCATTACCTTTCTCCTGAATTCAGGCAAAACGCCACCCTACGCCAAAGACGCATAACCATTTAACTTAGGGTGGGGTTTAGCTCAGCTCACTGGCGATTTAGGCCAGCAAGCCAATTAATCACTACTGTTGAGTCCAGTACGGTGTGTTACAAGGTTTGTCCCAATATTGAAGTGTTTCATTATCAAACTTACCGATACACATCTGGAAACCTGCCATTTCCTGAACCGTCAAAATCTCTTCGACTTTTGAACGGACTACTTTGGCACCTTGCTCTTCTAATGAAAGGTGACATGCTCGGGCAACAATAAACATTTCCATCAATGTAGTCGCTCCTGAGCCATTGACCATTAACATAAGGTCATCACCCGACTCTATATTAAGTGCCTTGCTTAGCTGCGCTAGCATGATATTAGCGGTATCATCTGCCGTCTGAATCTTCATTCGACCACCGCCACCTTCTCCATGCTGTCCCATACCAATTTCCATCTCATCATCAGCTAAATCGCCAATCGCCATTCCTGACTGAGGGTGCGTTGCATTACTCATTGCTACTGCTAGAGTTGCCATGTTTTGATTAAATTTTTCAGCAATGCGTATAACTTCGTCTAGAGAAAGCCCTGCTTCAGCTGCAGCTCCGGCAATTTTATAAACGGGTACACAACCCGCCAACCCTCGCTTATCTTTTTCATCAGCATCTAAGCCCGCACTGATGTCTTCGTGCGTAAGTAACATTTTGACATTGATACCTTCTCGTTTAGCCATTTCCATCGCCATATTGGCTGCCATGACGTCACCTTCATGGTTAAGCACAATCAATAGAACACCCGCCGGACAGTTCGCAAGCTTTAGCGCTTCAAATACCTTTGGGGCACCAGGAGCGGCAAAGATATCACCGACGACAGAGTAATCGAGCATTCCCTCTCCTACATAACCACTTAATGCTGGCTCATGACCTGCGCCACCAAGGGTAACAAGCGCAACTTTATTCGCTTCTTTAGCTGTCGCTCTAGCCACAATTTTATCTGACAGAACTTTCACTTTGTGAGGAAAAGTCATAGCCAAACCTTGAAGAAGTTCTACCGTAATATTTTCGCTATTATTGATAAATTTTTTCATTGTAGGGTTCTCTTTATCACGTTCTTGTTCAGTTATTAATCTGAACTGAATAGATAGAAAATCAGTTAAATCCGCTTTATTTCACTGTGATCTGACTGACCTATAATCATAACGATGTTAGCGCCCACTAATGGTACTGCATTAGCTCAACAGGGGCTTCATCTTCCAAAATAAAAGCAATGGTTAATGATTCACTGGCATCAAATGGTTCCAACAGCACTTCTTTTCCTACCATTGCTTGTTGTAAATCATCCACTTCATAAGCAACATGAGCGGTCGTTTTTAACGCTTCAGGCATTGGGCTTTCTGGTAAAAATCGTAACCACTCAATACGATTATCGCTATTAGAAAAGTCGGTCACATACAAGCCAATATCAGCATTAAATGTCTCCCCCTCATGAACGACTGATGTCGGAATACCAACATGATTAAACTTTTTCATCTATCCCTCCTTGAATTGTTTTTTGGGTACGGCATTTAATATAGTGAGTACTCCCTCGATTGAATGTGACATATATCACACACAAAAATAAGAGATAAACTATTGAATTATATAATTAATTTTATTTACTCTTATTCAGTAAACAAGCAAGTGCAACAAATGCGCACAAAAAACCAACAGGGGCAAGTGCAACAAAATCATCCTTTAAAAACAACATTTTTAGCGATATCTACATGACAAGTGCAACAAACTAGAATAAGTCAAATGAGGGAAAGTTAGAGCAAGTGCAACACGTGATCTTGCTCTAAAAAATAATATTAAATTGCTGGTTCAAAGCTATCGAGCAAGCTATTAAGCTGCTCTGTTGTCAATTCGGGATGATGATGAACAATAAATGTCTGGCACTGGTCTCTATCCCATCCCAGACTGAGTAACTCCTTGAGCAACTCTTCATACTGCCTTTCAACAATTTGCTGATGAAATTTTTTACGATAAATAGCCATTCTTTGCGCTAACTGTGGCTCATAGCCATACGGGCCCGAATTGCGGTTGAGTTCTCGACTAACCGTTGAGCGATGCACAGCTAATACTCTGGCTATCTCTGATTGGGATTTCCCTTCTTTACGCATGGCCCAAATCTGTAAACGCTTATCTTCCGTTAACTGTTTATACACTCAGATTTCCTCCTTAGACAAAGCGATTTGCATGGTACTTTGCTACAAGTTCCTAATAGAATCTGTGAACAACAAAGCAGGCTGACGCTACAGCCACTAAATTGCTCACACTTTTAGAAAACGGGCTTGGGGTGTTCCAATTCTATTAAGATCAAAGTACTTAAATGTAACCATCGTTTAATACGACAGAGAACATGCTGACTAATTTACAGAAACTGGTATCATAAATCGGCGAAGCAGAGCCACTGTTTTGCCTAAACCATAAGCCCCATTTATGGCTTCAACTTATTGAAAGGATTATTCAAATGCAGGTTAGTGCAATAAAACAAATTCTGAGTCTATTTTTGTTGGCGGTAGTTACCTTCATTGTGCCAACCATGGCAAATGCTGAATCAGGAAAGTACCAGTCTGCGATCAATCGCTTCAAAAAAGCCCCTGAGGTAGATAGTTTTTTTAATGAAAGTTATGGCTTTGCTATTTTTCCCACGGTAGGAAAAGGTGGTATAGGGATTGGTGGCGCATATGGTGAAGGGCGAGTATATCGACAAAACAAGTATGTTGGTGATACGTCACTAAGCCAACTTACTTTTGGCTTACAGTTTGGTGCGCAAGCTTACAGTGAAATCATATTCTTTAAAAATAAAGCGGCATTTCTATCGTTTACCAGCAACAGTTTTGAGTTTGGAGCACAAGCCTCAGCAGTCGCACTTACAATCGGAGCAAGCGCGACGGCAGGATCAAATGGCGTCAGTGCTTCCGCTGGTGAAAAGCAGAGCGTGGCAAAATATATTGATGATATGGCGGTATTTACAGTAACGAAAGGAGGACTTATGTACGAAGCCTCTATTGGTGGTCAAGGCTTCACGTTCGCACCGAATGATGACTTTTAACGCGGTTGATTAGCAAAATTCGCTTTTACTGACATCCTAGTTGGAGCAATAAAAGCGAATCACAGTTCATTATTTGACTTCGTTTTCTGAAACGTCCTCAAACTCACCTTCTATAGCGGAACGCTGCTGATATGACGCAGCCTCAGCATCAGCCTTAAATTTATTTTGCAGTTGCTTGCCGGTAATCACGGCGGCAATAGTCAGTGGAATAACCATTATCAAGCTAAAAACCATCGTGATAATAGTGGTAAAAATTGCCAACACTGAAAACAATACTCTATTCATATTCTACCTCTGATGATTCAATTAAGTCGCTCAGCCTTATAACTAAGCGACTTTAAAGAGCATATACCGTTCAACATGAACCTAATATGAACATTGTTCTCTTGTCACCTAAAAGTGCTTCATTAGCTGACGTTACTGGCCAGTTAACCACAAAGTGCCTATTCAGAGTGTCGCTATAGCAATAGAGTCGCTACCGCTATTACTCTTCCGAAGGTTTCGCTGCTGGCTTTTTCTTTGGTACGAATACCTCATCACCGACAGAAACATTCTTGTAAAAGCTGTTATCACGTTTAGCGGGTTTTTTCGCAGTTTTCTTCTGTGTCGCTTTTTTCTTCTTCTGATCTGTGACTCGCTTTTTAACATTTGGCTGGCGAGGTTTTATGCCTTTAAATTTACCTTTAAGGCCTTCTAATTCAGAGAAAGATAAGTCCTGATGTAAAAACGCTTCTACTCGCTTAAAGCTATCCCAGTCTTTCGGGCCAACAAGTGATAACGCTGTTCCTTTGCTTCCTGCTCTTCCTGTTCTTCCCACACGATGCACGTACTCTTCAGTGTGTTTCGGCATATCAAAGTTAATTACGTGGGTTACATTGGCAATATCTAGTCCACGAGAAGCAACATCTGTCGTGACGAGTATCTTAAAGACACTACGCTCGAACTGACTCATGATGGTATTGCGTTGAGCTTGATTTAGATTCCCACTCAAGGCGATAGCTTTTAGCTTCTTATCATTGAGTTCTTTTGTCAGTCTTTCCGTATCCGCACGTGTGGCGGTGAAAATAATGACCTGACGATAATCTGCATCTTCAATAAGACGGTGCAGAATAGCTTCTTTATGATCAAGGTGATCACAAAGATAAAATGACTGAGCAATATCTTTATGCTGCTCACTGGCAGAACCTACCGTTATACGCTTAGGATCGTTGAGCATTTCCATTGCGATATCAATAACTTCTGTATGTTCTAACGTAGCAGAAAACATCAATGTTTGACGACGACGATGTTTTGCTGCTTTATGAATTCGGCGCAACTCAGGTGCAAAACCTAGATCAAGCATGCGATCAGCTTCATCTAGAATCAAGGTATCTAAACCATCTAAAAACATTGAACGATGTTCAAGGTGATCCGCTAGACGTCCAGGGGTGGCCACTATAAATTTAGGGTACTTACGTAGCGCTTTTACTTGATCATTAAAGTTCTCACCACCAACAATAAGTGCTCCGGTATAGGACAAGCCTCCAAGCATACTTCGCAGCTCACCATAAACTTGTTTAGCCAGTTCACGAGTTGGGGCTAATATAACGGCACGAGGATCTCTTGCAGAAAATGATTTTGTTTTTAATGCTTTATGTAACATAGGTAAAACAAACGCCAAGGTTTTACCTGATCCGGTTTTGGAAGACGCCAGTAGATCTTTTCCAGCAATTGCAACCGGTATGGCTTGCTGCTGAATGTCAGTTGCCTGCTTAAAAGCATAGTGATTAAGGTTTTTAAGTAAGCGGTTATCAAGACCTAGTTCTTTAAACTGCAAAGTGCGCTCCACGGATTGTGATGATAAAAATAGCCCGCAATGATACCGTGAAAACACCATCTATGGATATAGATCACATTAAATAATCACGATTATTTTATCATCAACTCACTAGCATCGAAGAGTCATAAAGTATCTGCTCTTTTTAAACTATATACTAAACTAATAGTTAACAAGTTTATGACTTGAGAGAATAGGAGAGGTAAACTCTCTAAATGGCGTAACTAAACGCAGTAATTCATAAACCATTCATATACTCACCTTTAAGTTGCTCAACGAGTTTATGTGATGGCGTTATTTATCAGCGCGATTGTTCACTTTAAGCTCAGGCCAAGTATGAACAGTCATTGAAGAGATAATAGTAACAGGGAGCTCAAATGAATAAGAAAATAGCATTAACATTGGCCATTGGTTCAACACTTTTACTTGCTGGTTGTTCTTCTGGTCCGGATGACCAAACAATGAGTCAAATTAAAAGCTTGAACGGTCAAATAGAACAACTGAACAATGAAATAGCCACGCTAAAACAGAATCAGTCTCGCACTGAAATGAAAGCAACGGATGCTCGAGATACTGCGAACTCAGCAAAAGAGAACGCATTCTCAGCTCAAGAAGAAGCGATAAGAGCGAATGAGCGTATTGATAATATCGCTCAGTCTTACACTAAGTAATCTTGTCTGTTCTTGCTGAATAAGCACCTTAAAGTGACTTAAGTAGAGATAGCGGCTTCTTTATAACGAAGGAGCCGCTATCTCAATTGGCACACCACTTTGAACAATCATTGCCGCTCTGGCTTTGTTCATTGAAATATCAAACTCCATCATCCACCACTGTAACTCTTGTGGCATAACCAGAGGCTCCTGAACACCATCACTGTTTGTTAGCGGTTCATGCACTTCCATAAACACACTTCTATCCGGTTCAAGAGAGACTTTAATTGGAATGTTAACTACCCTTACCCGATCTTTTCGTGATACTTGCTCAAACAGCCATTTAATATCAACCGGCTCCATTCGAATACACCCTGAGCTTACTCTTAGCCCAATACCAAAATCTCGATTTGTTCCATGAATCAAATAGTCACCAACGCCATAGGCCAGCCGCAACGCGTACTCACCTAATGGATTATCCGGCCCAGCGGGAACTACTTTCGGCAGTTCAATGCCTTTTTCTAAATATTCGTCACGAATCGATTTTGGAGGAGTCCAAGTGGGGTTGGGGATTTTTTCGTTGATATACGAACTCATTTCTGGAGTGTCTCGGCCTATACGACCAATACCAACGGGAAATATATGTACTTGCTTTTTATCGTCATCAAAATAGTAAAGTCGAAGTTCCGCGAGATTGATAACGATGCCGCTTCGGTCTTCTGTTGGCAGAATGAACATCGTTGGTATCGTTAAT
The DNA here is from genome assembly GCF_013114595.1 of Vibrio sp. 99-8-1. Lineage (GTDB taxonomy): Bacteria > Pseudomonadota > Gammaproteobacteria > Enterobacterales > Vibrionaceae > Vibrio. The sequence continues at coordinate 138,861 of NZ_VTXE01000008.1, forward strand.
ACTGTACCAATATCGGGCAAAAAAGGATCAATACCTTTATTCGCGGCCATCAGCGATAACAAACCGACATCATAGATCTTGGCTAGTTTTGCAAAGGTATCCCCTTTTTCAACGACATGATGCTGTAAACGCCCCACTACCTGACTATCATCTTCAGGCAGAAGATAACTGGCAGAATAACTGGAGAAAGTCATCACCAAACCTAACAAAACCATCATACTTCGCAGCACGTCAACACTACCTTGTTAATTTATCATTCACTGTTAAGGCTAACGCGGTTTCGCCAATAGAATCAACTAATGTTAAGCAATTAGTCACTCTCAGTTCGTCTATAAAGACTCACCAAGCATACTATTTTTCGGTATCAGAAGACCATTTCCGCTCATATGCATCTATCAATTATCATGTCGGTAAAAACAGTCCAACCTAAGAAAATAGAATGTTTCTTAAATTATTGATAAAAATCATGTTATGAAATGATAAATAGGAGTAGAAGTATTAGAGAAAACGAATAAACGATCTTGAACAAAACCAATAGACTGGCGTATGGATGATATAGTTACATTAGGCATTGCCGCCATTGATTCACTTAATGACAATTTCCATGACATCCTAACTCAGGATATGGAGCTGGCACTGACTCAATGTAACAAAGCTCGAGATGCAGCTAAAGAGCTGAATTATCAGAAAGGGATACTCGACGCGGACTTCAATCAAGCATGGTATCACCTATGGAAGTGCGAGTTTAATCTTGCTTTTCCGTTACTTAAAAATCTCCCTGAGCAGTACAACATACTTAACGATGAGGTCGGCTATCTAAAGGCCATTAACGCCTTAGGTGCCATTCATTTGGATATGGGCAACTACGAAAGTGCCCTACCTTATTTTCTAAAGTCACTAAAAAGAGCCCGCAAAAAAAGCAATCGAGAGCGTGAAGCCTCTGCACTAGCAAACCTAGGCTTGCTATACGAAGGACTGGACAATATTGAAGAAGCCTATTCGTTTTTTAGCAGCGCTCTCGACATTCCGGAACTCAACAGTACCGGCTTCTATACCGCATCAAAATGCATTGCTTTGTACTACATAGACAAAGCTGATTGGACAAACGCCAAACACTACTTAGATTCTGCCCTGAAGCGCAGCCGAGAAAATCTCGATATTTACTTTGAATCTGAACTGCTAGTCACGCAAGGTAAGCTCAATCTTGCCCAACAAAACCTAAAAGCCGCCCAGCACTGTTTTATGATGGGGTTTGATATTTCCAAGCAGTTGGGAAATAAAAAGATAGAAACTGAGCATTTATATGAGCTGGGTTGTCTGGCTCTAATGAATGAAAATATCGAGCTCGCACTCACCTATTTTGACCAAGTTAAAATGCTAGCCCAAACTCATGATATTGGCCGATTTATCTGCCACGCTTATCAAAAACTGAGTTTCGTCTACGAGCAGAAACAAGACTATAAACACGCATTAGAGTATTTAAAAAGTTATAACGCAATGGCGAAAAAATACGATCTAATGGAAACAGAATTGAAGTTAAAAAGCCTCGGTTTTGAACACGAGCTGGAGCAGAAGCAAAAACTTGCAGAGATCTACCGGTTAAAAAATATTGAGCTAGAAAAAGCCAATCAAAAAGTTCTTCAACTTGCTAATCACGACAGCTTAACCGGCTTGCCCAATCGGCGACTGTTAATGGAACAGTTAAAAATCACAACGGCGATAGCGGAGAGCAATGGCAGTAAAATTGCCATACTGTTTATCGATCTTGATAACTTTAAACCAGTAAATGACCAGTTTGGTCACCGTACAGGTGACCTACTATTGCAGCAAGTCAGCAATCGTATTAAACAGCAGCTTGAAGAGAGTGCTGTTGTCGCTAGATTTGGCGGCGATGAGTTTGTCATCATCATCCCAAATATTACCGACATTGCTTCCATTAAGAGTAGAGCAAAAAACATCACTCGATTTATGTATCAGCCATTTTCAATAGCCGACCAACATTACCAACTAGGCAGCAGTATCGGTATTAGCATTTTCCCCGAGCACGGCAGAGACATTGAAGATTTATTGTCCAAAGCCGACCAAGCCATGTATGACGCTAAGATCAACGGAAAAAACCGTTATCTTATCTACCAAGAAGAGAACAGATAACGACAGAATAAACTCACTATTAGTAGATAGACACGAACTAAAAAACGCCTGCCTGCCCGTAAATAGTGACCAAGAAAAATTCATTCAATAATCACAAAATGTACCTGATGGAGGTCGAATTCAAAAAACGACTACAGTTTTCTGTTTTCATACCGATAAAATTAACAATAAAGCTCAAAATTTCATGTATATTTAACTTATTGACACTATCATTAATAAAACTCAATGTATTTATAACTAAAATAATAGGTAACAGCCCATGAATGGAAAAGAAAGAACGTTTTCGCCAAGCTCCACCTTAGTTTCTGTCACCGATTTAAAAGGGGTAATACAATACTGTAATCGTGATTTTGTTGAAATTAGCGGCTACTCAGAGCAAGAGTTGATCAACTCTAACCACCATATTGTTCGCCACGGTGATATGCCAAAAGCCGCATTTGCTGACCTATGGGCGACTATTCAAGCTGACAAACCTTGGCAAGGCATGGTAAAAAACCTGTGTAAAAATGGTGACTATTACTGGGTAGATGCCTATGTTACGCCGGTGTTTGAAGAGGGAAAAAAGATTGGCTACCAATCGGTTAGAAGTTGCCCGACTCGAGAACAAATTTCCGCAGCAGAAACGCTCTATAAAGAGCTAAACAGTAACCCACAAAAATCCATTCCCAAACCGAGTATTTTCACTACCATGAAAATGGCAACCAAAGTAAACGCACTCGTATGCTTAGCTTTTGTCACTTTCTTACTTGCCCAATGGCATGGCGGCTTTTTATTCAGTTCCGCGCCACTGGATATAGCCACAAACATTTGGGTTATCTTGGTTTTCTCAACGCTTCTATACTTATTTAATCACGATGTTGTTAAACGAATCCATCGTCTAAACAACATTATCAAACGCATCTCTGCAGGCGACTTAGCGGATAATATCCAGATACTTAAGCAGGATGAAATTGGTGAAACCGTCATGTCAGCCAAAATGCTTCAAGGCCGACTAAAAGCGGTGATAGGACGTTTTGGTGAGTCATCGCAAGATCTCGTTGTTGCCACAGACGTACTGTCGAAAAATAGCCACACCACCAAAGAGAGCATGAACCACCAGCATACCGAGACAGAAATGGTGGCAACCGCGATGAATGAAATGAGTGCGACCGTTGCAGAGATCGCTCAAAATACATCAAGAACATCTGAACTGGCATCCACTGCCGATATGGCAGCCAACAACGGTAAGATGATGGTGTCATCGACTCGTGAAACAATTCTAGAGCTGTCTGAAGATATTTCTAACATCTCCAACTCCATCAATTTACTGGCGGAAGAGTGCCAACAAATTCGTGACATTACAGATTCCATAAGCGGTATTGCCGACCAAACCAACTTGCTCGCGTTAAACGCTGCAATCGAGGCCGCAAGAGCGGGTGAACAAGGCCGAGGTTTTGCCGTGGTAGCCGACGAAGTAAGGGTATTATCTTCACGCACTCAACAATCGACAGTAGAAATAAACAGCATGATTGAAAGGCTACAAAGCGGCAGTAGCAATGCAGTAAATGCCATGGAAAAAGGGTTAGAAAAAGTCCACTTATCCGTGGAGCAAATCCAAAATACTGAAGATGCCTTTTCTGAAATTGTTGATTCCGTTACCGATGTTAATGATATGAACATGCAAATTGCTACCGCAGCAGAGGAACAATCTAGCGTTGCCGAAGAGATGAACAAGAACGTCACTTCCATTAGCGCACTCTCTTACAAAACATCCGACAGTGTGGTGCAGTTAGAAGAAAAGATCGATGCACTCACCAAGATGTCCGTGTCACTAAAACTGCAGCTTAAACAGTATAATTTAGGCGACTGATTAAAAGCGACACTAACTAGTAGTAGACGGCTCTTACCAAGCTTTTGGTAAGAGCCGTTTTGTTATTGTTCTAGGGACTCCTATTTACAGCTGCAATTTAAATGTTATGTAAATGTAACGTAACCATCACATTCGGCTTGCAATATAGTGGCGAAATTATAAATGCCTAAAAAGGCTAAAAATCAGCACGTAAAAGGAAGTCACTAAATGAAACACTTTAACCAAAACAGCGATCAGCGCCCATTAGATCACGAGCCTGAGTTCAACCACCTTGTTGAAGCTGCAATGTCCCGCCGTAATTTTCTGAAAACGACAAGTGCCGCGAGTACTGTGGGTTTCTTTGCCGCAAGTCCAATCAGCCAGGCAGTAGCTAGTTCTATATCTACGAAGTCTGAACTATTAGGGTTCGAAGCCATTCCAATCTCAACTTCAGATACGATTGAAGTTCCTGCTGGCTATCAGGCCGATGTCCTAATTTCATGGGGAGATCCTGTTGTTAAAGGAGCGCCTGAGTTCAGCCAGTCAAATAACTCCATGGCACAAGAACAGCAGTTTGGTGATAATAATGACGGGATGACTTTCTTCCCAATTTCAGATACGCGTGCTGTATTGGCGGTAAACAATGAGTACACCAATAATGAATATCTATATGAACATCAAGGCAAAAGCATTACCGCTGACGATGTACGTAAAGCACAAGCCGCTCACGGTGTGTCTATTGTTGAACTCGTTAAGAAAAATGCCAAATGGGTGGTAAACCCTGAAGGTCGTACAAACCGTCGTATTACTGCATTTACCGAGATGGAAATGACCGGCCCAGCTCGTGGACATGCACTTCTCAAAACGGATGCAGACCCATCAGGTATGAAGATCCTTGGCACAATGAACAATTGTGCTAATGGTCAGACACCATGGGGAACATACCTAACATGTGAAGAGAACTTTAACGGTTACTTCGGAGCGTCTGCGGAAAACAAATTAGATGAAAACTATACGCGATATGGCCTGAAGAGTAATGACTGGGGCTATGACTGGTTTAAACATGATGAACGTTTTGATATCTCTAAACATCCAAATGAACCACATCGAATGGGTTGGGTTGTAGAAATTGACCCAATGAATCCAAACTCCACCCCGAAAAAACGCAGCGCACTTGGCCGGTTCAAACATGAAAACGCAGCGCTGACGATTAATGGTTCAGGTCATGCGGTTGTTTACCTAGGAGATGATGAACGTGGCGAACATTTGTATAAATTTGTTTCTAAAAACAAATATATTCCAGGTTCAAAGTCCAATCTGGATCTTCTTGAAGAAGGTACGCTTTACGTCGCTAAGTTTAACGGTACTGAAGGTGAACTAACGGGTAAGGGTGAGTGGCTAGAACTGACATGGGGTAAAAATGGCCTGACTCCAGAGAACGGTTTTCCAGACGCGGCTTCTGTGATGATATTTGCACGTCTTGCAGCTACTCAGGTTGGTGCTACCACGATGGATCGCCCTGAATGGGTATCAGTTCACCCAGACAATAACTCAGTATTTTGTACGCTGACTAACAACAAGTACCGTGGTGTTAAAGATACACAGCCTCTAAATGCATCAAATCCGCGTGAAAAAAATCCCTATGGTCATATTATTCGCTGGCGCCCGACTAACAGCAACCATATAGATAATACCTTCGAGTGGGACATCTATGTGTTAGCAGGTAACCCTGAAGTTCACCCATCGGGCTTAATGGCTGGTTCTGATAATATTAATAAAGACAATATGTTCAACAGTCCAGATGGGATTGGATTTGACCGCTTTGGTCGTCTCTGGATTCAAACAGACGGCAACTACAAAAACAAAGATGGTTTTGCTGGCATGGGTAACAACCAAATGCTTTGTAGTGACCCACACACGGGGGAAATCCGCCGCTTCTTAACGGGGCCTATAGCTTGTGAAATAACCGGCCTTACTTTCTCACCTGACTACAAGACCATGTTTGTTGGTGTTCAGCACCCAGGAGAAAAGCTGGCGCCTTCTCATTTCCCGCAAGGTGGCGACAGTATTCCACGCTCTTCAGTTATTGCTATTACCCGTAAAGATGGCGGTGTGATTGGCGCCTAGTTATATTTGTAAGAGAAAAATACCTCACTCCCACGCCAGCGTGGGAGTGAACATCAAACTAGAGTTCATTCTAAACAACATACCCTCATTCCCGCTCCATACATAAGACTATAAATATCGCCAACTGCTGGGAAGAAATGACTCGACGTTACGATGGCAATAACGGATGGGTTAACGGGTATTCTCAACAGGCGTGGTTTTGATGAGGTTTTCTCTAAAGAGCTGGATAGGACATTCAGAGGGCACCTTGAACTATCGGTAGCCATTTGTGATGTAGACTTCTTTAAGCAATATAATGATCACCACGGCCACTTAGAAGGAGACGATTGTCTTAAGAAAATAGTGCTATGCTTAGAGTCCAATTTTTGTAGAAGTGTTGATGTTGTTACAAGATAGCAAAGACAGTAATTATCAAACCAACAAATAAGTCCCCCTTAACCCTTCCTTAACCCCATTTACTGCTATTTTTATCTATAGTGATGAGCTAAGGAACTGCTCATCGTTTCTCGAAAATGACAGTCAAAGGATAGAAAATGACGAACAGTCGTACATCTCATGTTGGAACCATAGTATTACTATTAGCGATCGCAGCCGTGTTAATTATTGCCATGATGATCTTTGGTGCGCATTTGGGCTTGTGGGAGCCCATCGTAGGCTTTGGCTATTTCCGAAATTACCTTAACCCGATTGGTATCTCTCTGCTTAGCTTAAGTTCTCTGGGGCTTATATTTCAATTGGTCGCACGAAACCGCAATGGGGCAATAAAATCCTTTGTTGCTGTGCTAATCGGACTGGGTTTAGTCACTCCCATGGTTTACGGCACCATTAATCCAACAAAGCGTGCCCCCGCAATTCATGATATTACAACGGATACCACCAACCCTCCTGAATTTTTAGTGCTGGATAACACACGTTCTGGTGCGAAAAACTCTTTGATTTACGCGGGAGAAAAGGTGGCGACAATACAGAGAAAAGCTTATCCATACATCAAGCCGATTCAATCAAACCTCACCACAACAGAAGCTTACCAAAAAGTCTTGGGCATTGCGCACAGCAAAGGGTGGGAGATCATAGCAGAAGACCCCGAAACATTGCGTTTTGAAGCGACCGCCAAAACACCCTTTTTTGCCTTTATGGATGACATCGTCGTCCAAGTAACACCGATAAATAGCCAAAGCCGTATCGACATTCGTAGTGTGTCTCGAGTAGGACGAAGTGATCAGGGGGTTAATGCCGCTCGAATTGTCGAGTTCACGGATAGCTTTAACCAGTAAATGATTTACCGATTACGAAAACCGTTATTACCAATACAAGGGTGGTGGAATGTTAACACCAACGATAGTACTCATAACAAGGATGATATAGATATGAAACCGAACAGCATGACCAACGTTATAATCGCTTTTAGCTTAGTTTTTTCTCCTTCACTTCTTATGGCAGCTGAGCCAACTGTCCCCACAGAACCCCCATATATTGTGTTAAGTGACAATCTAGATGAGCCAAACGGTTATGGATTTTGCATTGACACGTACGGTCGTGGCCACTCTGAATTGTTGCAAACTCACACCTGTAAACCGAGACCAGATGAAGGCTCACCTAGAAACCATTCCGGGCATGATGTCAGGTTTGAGTACAATAGCAAAACCAATAGAATTCAATCCTACGCCTTTGAGGGCCTATGTATGCAAGGTCTTCTAGCGAAAGGAAAAAGCGAACTCGCATTACTAGATTGTAGTGATGCAAAGCATCAGGGTTTTGTTTACCAAGAAGACGATCAAACAATTAGACTACAGGCGGATAATAGCTACTGTCTGGCTGTTACATCAGAAACACAAACCGCAGGCCCATGGGAGACTGTAATTTAATTTGTGTATCTGCTTATAATTAAGCCAGTCATGGCTAAGGATAAGCAACATGGATAAGAAAGCTCTAGAAGCATTTGCTCGTGAAGCC
>NZ_VTXE01000071.1 GCF_013114595.1 Vibrio sp. 99-8-1
ATAAGTGAAAGTGACGTCGCTATCGTCATTTTCCGCTGGAGTATACAACCAAGTACCTTCTGTGCTTCCTTTAACCAAAGAGCCGTTACCAGTGTCGACTTTTAAGTCCGTCACCACGAGATTGTCATTTTCTATATCATTAGCGTTTTCTAATAAGTCAGCACTAGTAATTAGATGAGCACCACTATCCTCAACAATATTTGAAAGAATGACATTATCTGTAGTCGGAGCGTCATTAACAGCAATGATATCTAAGCTTGCTGTACCTTGAACAGATTTTGCATCCAAACTACCCGCTGTCGTACCGTCATCAGTAATGGTATAAGTGAAAGTAACTTCTGTATCATCGTCTTTTGCTGGAATATATACCCAAGTACCAGGCTCACTTCCTGAGCTTAAGGTGCCTTTAGCAGAAACCACCTCCAAATTTGTCACTTTAAGATTATCACCTTCGTGATCACCCGCTTGTTTAAGTAACTCTTCGCTAGTAATTAATTGCCCTTTGTTATCTTCAGCGATCGCATCAAGTGCTACATTTGATGTAGTCGGATCATCGTTAACTTCTATGACTTTGATTGTCGATATAGCTTTATCACTTACTATATCGCCATCATTAACAGTAATTTCAATTATTCGGTCAGTTGTGTCAGGATTTTCACTGTTTGATGTAAAACTTATATTTTTCAGTGCATCTTCATAATCACTTAGTGATGCACTACCCACAAGCGTAAGCGTAAGCGTAAGTGTACCATCTAAATTTACCACTGAAGTACTGCTACGCAGTTCAATACCACTATCTATTGAACCCAGTGCTAAGCTATCACCAATTCTACCATTTGTTAGTGTTATGGTTGCAGATTCTAAATTAGTATCATCAACATCTTTAATTGAAACATCTTGATCCACTATAGAAACAGGACCATCACCCTCTTTAAATACAGTTTGATAATTGACTCCCGCTCCTTTTTCTTCAACACGCAATAAAACATCATTAAAGTCATTTGTAGGATGCAGTGGTAAGTCCTCAATTTCTATTTGAGTTACTGAGCCATCGGTACTATCAACAATTTCAATAAAGTGATCTTCACCATTTGCATTTAAGCTTGGGTTGTCAAAATAAATAGGTTTTGTCACGGTAGTTGAAGAGTTATCTCCTGCTATAACCAATGTTGGAGGCACAGTACTGTTATCAAATGACAGTTGGTCTGCATTGACAGATTTCAACTGAGAATGTCCATCCGCAACGATAAAGAAGTGCAACTCATTAGCTGGGGTATCTAAAGAGGCAATAACGTCCCCAATAGTTTCCCCGCGAGCATCATCAGAAATAATTACAGGATTAACGGGTTTTCCGTCTGCATCATAGGAGTAGACACCAATAACATTATGGAAACCTGCATGTGACCCTTCGAAAATCACGTCAGATGTAGCACCATTAAGGTCTAGTGTTGGTTTGTCATT
>NZ_VTXE01000072.1 GCF_013114595.1 Vibrio sp. 99-8-1
TAGTTCAGTTGGTAGAACGGCGGACTGTTAATCCGTATGTCGCAAGTTCAAGTCTTGCAGGGGGAGCCACTTTTAAAAAGCCATCTCATTGAGATGGCTTTTTTGCATTTGCAATGCATCAGAAATCAATCATTACTCTTCCTATAAGCTACGCTAAGCCTAAAAAAGAGTAATACCAAACCACCATGATAACTTCCCTCTTAACTTTATTAGAAAGCCTTACAGCCTGACTAAGGGACATCTCTGACATCTGCTTTATCCATGCTTACATCATCAGGCCCGTAAACTTGTCCACTCAAAGATAAAAACACCTCAAATGCTGTACATCGATTATTAAACATTGAGTATTAAACATTAACTAAAGTAGGAAATGACCCAGTAATAGATGTTGGCAAAAGTACCTTAGACCAAGGAACGCTTACATTGATAATTACCGATAGTAAATATCATCAAACTTTCTCTTTGATCTGCGTTACTTAGCGCAATAGAAAATAATTAAATGTATTTCCGCCAAAAAGAAACACGCTTACAAAACATCAAGCGAATTCCAATAGCATAGTAAATTGCTATACAGCACGCTATTCTCTTTTACTTCAATAGAACCCCTTCTATCATCTTTACTGACAATCAGCCTTAGGCGGACGCTATGAGCGCGATAACAACAAAGGAAACAACATCATTACCAGAAATCTATAACATGGATATATAGCTTCGTACTCACTAAAAATAGCATTAACATTTCTGGCTAAAGACATCCGGTTGTTAATTCAAACAACAAGTTCAGAACTGGGGACTACTCGGGCCTTAACATGGCAAGCCGTACTCTCAAATGAAAGATAATTCATTGAGGGCAGAGATCGAATACACAATCACTCTACATACACAAAAGCCTCAGCATCTCTGCTAAGGCTTACTGTTCTTATTCCTAAGAATAAGTTGCGGAGTGGACGGGACTCCCGACTCGTTGAAAACAAACGCGCCCCCCCCGGCGTGACAGGCCGCTTTCTCCAACAAAGAGGCTAACCAACTGAACTACCACGCTTAAACGAAAAAAACCTCAGCATTTCTGCTAAGGCTTACTGTTCTTATTCCTAAGAATAAATAGCAGAGCAGACGAGACTCCCTACTCCTTGAAAACAAGCGCAACCCCCGGCGTGACAGGCCGCTTTCTCTAACAAAGAGGCTAGAATCTCCATGGAAGGAGTGAATGCCAATCAATGTAGGGAACATTGTTGGCACAACTGAACTACCACGCTTAAACGAAAAAAACCTCAGCATTTCTGCTAAGGCTTACTTTCTTATTCCTAAGAATAAATGGCGGAGTGGACGGGACTCCCTACTC
>NZ_VTXE01000073.1 GCF_013114595.1 Vibrio sp. 99-8-1
TGTACTAGCTCAGACCTGATCTGACAGTTACCCACTTTGTTGGTGCCTGTCAGATTATATCTGGGCTAGATTCTTTTCAGCCCAGATTAATTTCCCATCTAGTAATGTATCCATTGGCGTTCTGCCACAACACATTTTTCCCTGATGAGTACGATGATTGTTGTAGTAATCGATCCATTCGTCCAGATCTTTTTGTAGTTCCTCTAACGAACTGTAGAGATTTTTTCTGAACGTTACCTGATAAAACTCATTGAGTATGGTTTTATGGAACCGCTCGCAGATACCGTTTGTTTGAGGGTGTCTGGCTTTTGTCTTCGTATGATCGATATCATTGATGGCCAGATACAACTGATAGTCATGCTGGTCAACTTTACCGCAATACTCTGTTCCTCTATCGGTCAGGATTCGAAGCATTGGAAGCTCTTGAGCTTCGAAAAACGGGAGGACTCGGTCATTGAGTATGTCTGCAGAGGTAATTGGCGTCTTAGTCGTGTAGAGCTTAGCGAAAGCAACTTTGCTATAAGTATCGACGAAGGTTTGTTGGTAAATCCGCCCCACGCCTTTTAAGTTTCCAACATAAAATGTGTCCTGAGAACCAAGATAGCCAGGGTGATGCGTTTCAATTTCACCACAAGCTTCATCATCCTGTTTTTTCTTCTCCAGAGCGACGACCTGTTCTTCTGTAAGGATGATTCCATCATTCGCTACTTTAGCTTCCAGTGCCAAAAGGCGCTTTTTGAAGTTCTCTAAGTTGTGCCTTAACCAGATTGAACGAACTCCGCTACCTGAAACAAACACGCCTTTCTTACGTAATTCATTACTTGTACGAGCTTGTCCGTGAGCAGGAAATTCGATGGCATATGCTACAACAGCATTCTCAGTCTCTTCATCTACTCTGTTCTTGATATTAGGGGCTCTACGCGACTGATTGATAAGTGAATCTATACCACCATCCTCTACGAGTTCTTGATAACGGTAAAACGTATCTCTGGATACGCCCATGATCTTGCAGGCTTTGGATACATTCCCCAATTCTTCTGCGAGATTAAGAAGGCCTGCTTTGTGTTTTATGATTGGATTGCTAGTATGAAGCATGAGAGTTCGGAACTAATACATATAAACCAAACAAAGGTTGCTAAATAATTGTCCTTTGTTTGGTTTGCTTCATGGTTAAATTAATTTTAAATATTATCAGTGTCTCTAATAACTCTAACTATACTGTGTTCATCGAAAAGTTCTTCTAGAGCGTCAAATGAAATAGACCTCATATCATCTTTTTCTGCATTCATAGGAATAACACCTCCTTCTCGCAAAGCCTTTTCAACGTGATACTGATTTTTATATGCATAGTCTGAAATGATAAACTCTAAATTATTGTCAGAAATATCATTAAATCTCCACGCACTAAATGATATTTTGTCATTGTAACTTTCAAAGAGCTTATCTAAGTCCACAATGTAGATATCTCCTATCTTAGGTTTTTTCAGATAGGTTTTTGTCAATTCATTCTCAGTAAGGTAATCGTTATAGCCCCATATTGAGAACACCGCTATGATTACCGCCCAATATTGAACTGGGATAAACATGAATGTGCTTTTTCTACCAGTGAAGACTCGTTTGATTGATTTCTTTTCGTTCATAATCATTTGGGAAGAGCTTTCATCACTAGGCACTTGTTTTATATTGACTCGATAACCAAGTAACGCAATCAACAAAGTAGACATTACAGTAGCAATAGCTTTAAAAACAACCATCTCATCATATGCATCCTCATGATAAGCATTACCAATTAACTCCATCATCAAAAATGAACCAAATGTGATAAGAGGGACTAGCCAACCAACACCTCGCCAAATAAAAAACATATTATTAACCTTCTTATTATTTAGGTTTTAAACGCAAAAAAGCCCACTCAATATGAGCGGGCTTTCGAATAAATATCTCTAGTCTGTTTTTTTCTTTTCATCGTCTTAAATGACTTAATTTATTAATAATGCAAAAAAGCCAGCTATAAGCTGGCTTTTCTACATACTGCATAAATATGCAGAAATAATGGCAGGGGTGGAGAGATTCGAACTCCCAACACGCGGATTTGGAATCCGCTGCTCTGCCAATTGGAGCTACACCCCTAAAACTATTTGTCTCTTTCTTCTAAAGAAGAAAGTGGCGGAGTGGACGGGACTCGAACCCGCGACCCCCGGCGTGACAGGCCGGTATTCTAACCAACTGAACTACCACTCCACATGGTATCTTTTACTAAATAAA
>NZ_VTXE01000074.1 GCF_013114595.1 Vibrio sp. 99-8-1
TTGGAAGCATCCTGAATCGCCAGATAGACCACCTTTCTTGCCGATTCATCCGTAGGGAACAGCTTGCGTTTCTTCGTTGCCTTTCTAATTACACTGTTCAGAGATTCGATGGCATTGGTGGTGTAGATGGCTTTTCGGATATCCTGAGGATAGTTGAAGAGCGTGTTTAAGTTATCCCAGTGAGCAGTCCAGGAACGACTGATTTGAGGGTACTTTTCATCCCACTTATCACCAAAGCGCTCCAGAGCGAGTAATGCTTCATCTTCCGTTGCTGATTGATAGATTTCCTTCAGGTCTGCCGTGATGCCCTTGTAATCCTTCCACGGAACGTACTTCATCGAGTTTCGAACCATATGCACGATACAGAGCTGTATTTGAGCTTGAGGGAGTACGGCATTAATGGCATCAGGAAAGCCTTTCAGGCCATCGACACAAGCGATGAGGATATCTTGTTGTAACCATCCCCTAAAATAGGTGTATTCCGATTTAGAGTTCTTCCGTTTAAACTAAGTAAAACGGAGAAAGATGATGAAAAAGTCACGCTATACAGAATCGCTATCAAGCGATTGAAAGAGCTTGAAGAAGAGAACCGTCGATTAAAACAGATGTATGCAGATTTAAGCTTAGATCACTCCATCCTTAAAGATGTTATCGAAAAAAAGCTGTAAAGCCATCGGTTCGCCGTGAGTTGGTTGATTATGTGAAAAACAAATATAACGTCAGCCAACGCAGAGCGTGCCGAGTTGTTGGCATTAGCGATTCAGTTTATCGGTACCAGCCAGATTTACATCGAGACGATGAGGTCATTGAAGCGCTTCAAAAAGCGGTTGAACGCTATCCAGCATACGGATTTAGTAAGTTATTTAAGACTCTAAAACGATGGGTTCACAAATGGAACCATAAACGAGTCCATCGCGTATATCGTTTGTTAAACCTGAACATACGACGACGTGGTAAGAAACGGCTTCCAACTCGTCACCCTATGCCGCTGTGCGTGCCAGACCATGCAAATGAATGTTGGTCTATGGATTTTATGAGCGACTCTTTACAGTGTGGAAGACGTTTTCGTACGTTCAACCTTTTAGATGATTTTAATCGTGAAGCATTGGTAGTAGAAATCGACTTGAGCTTACCAACGGTTCGCATACTTCGCGTGCTTGATCGAGTTGTTGCATGGCGTGGGCACCCCCAAAAGATAAGAATGGATAACGGGCCTGAATTTATCTCGTTAAAACTGGCTGAATGGGCGGAGAACAATCAGATTGAGCTGGAGTTTATCAAACCAGGAAAGCCCACTCAGAATTCTTATATTGAGCGATTTAATCGAACCTATCGTGATGCCATTCTGAATATGTATGTATTTAAGACGTTGAATGAAGTGCGGGAATTAACGGAAGTCTGGGTTAAAGAATATAACGATGAGCGGCCACATGATTCACTGGGCGACCTAACGCCATGGGAATATTTGGCTAAATCACAACAAAGGAAAAACTCTAATTTTGAGTGCCACTAAAGAAGGGATGTTTACA
>NZ_VTXE01000075.1 GCF_013114595.1 Vibrio sp. 99-8-1
TATCAATCTGTGTGGACACTCATAAACGAGCAATCTTCGTATTAAGGAGGTGATCCAGCCCCAGGTTCCCCTAGGGCTACCTTGTTACGACTTCACCCCAGTCATGAACCACAAAGTGGTAAGCGTCCCCCCGAAGGTTAAACTACCTACTTCTTTTGCAGCCCACTCCCATGGTGTGACGGGCGGTGTGTACAAGGCCCGGGAACGTATTCACCGTAGCATTCTGATCTACGATTACTAGCGATTCCGACTTCATGGAGTCGAGTTGCAGACTCCAATCCGGACTACGACGCACTTTTTGGGATTCGCTCACTTTCGCAAGTTGGCTGCCCTCTGTATGCGCCATTGTAGCACGTGTGTAGCCCTACTCGTAAGGGCCATGATGACTTGACGTCGTCCCCACCTTCCTCCGGTTTATCACCGGCAGTCTCCCTGAAGTTCCCACCCGAAGTGCTGGCAATCAAGGATAAGGGTTGCGCTCGTTGCGGGACTTAACCCAACATTTCACAACACGAGCTGACGACAGCCATGCAGCACCTGTCTCAGAGCTCCCGAAGGCACACCTGCGTCTCCGCTGGCTTCTCTGGATGTCAAGAGTAGGTAAGGTTCTTCGCGTTGCATCGAATTAAACCACATGCTCCACCGCTTGTGCGGGCCCCCGTCAATTCATTTGAGTTTTAATCTTGCGACCGTACTCCCCAGGCGGTCTACTTAACGCGTTAGCTCCGAAAGCCACGGCTCAAGGCCACAACCTCCAAGTAGACATCGTTTACGGCGTGGACTACCAGGGTATCTAATCCTGTTTGCTCCCCACGCTTTCGCATCTGAGTGTCAGTATCTGTCCAGGGGGCCGCCTTCGCCACTGGTATTCCTTCAGATCTCTACGCATTTCACCGCTACACCTGAAATTCTACCCCCCTCTACAGTACTCTAGTTTGCCAGTTTCAAATGACCTTCCCAGGTTGAGCCTGGGGCTTTCACATCTGACTTAACAAACCACCTGCATGCGCTTTACGCCCAGTAATTCCGATTAACGCTCGCACCCTCCGTATTACCGCGGCTGCTGGCACGGAGTTAGCCGGTGCTTCTTCTGTCGCTAACGTCAAATAATTGCGTAGGAGTCTGGACCGTGTCTCAGTTCCAGTGTGGCTGATCATCCTCTCAGACCAGCTAGAGATCGTCGCCTTGGTGAGCCATTACCTCACCAACTAGCTAATCTCACTTAGGCTTATCCAATCGCAGAAGGCCCGAAGGTCCCCTCTTTTCCCCCGTAGGGCGTATGCGGTATTAGCTATCGTTTCCAATAGTTATCCCCCTCGACTGGGCAAATTCCTAAGCATTACTCACCCGTCCGCCGCTCGACGTCCAATAAATCATCCGAAGAATCTTTATTGCCGTTTCCGCTCGACTTGCATGTGTTAGGCCTGCCGCCAGCGTTCAATCTGAGCCATGATCAAACTCTTCAATTTAAAGTTTTGATTTTGTTTCTCTAT
>NZ_VTXE01000076.1 GCF_013114595.1 Vibrio sp. 99-8-1
TTTAATTTGTGTATCTGCTTATAATTAAGCCAGTCATGGCTAAGGATAAGCAACATGGATAAGAAAGCTCTAGAAGCATTTGCTCGTGAAGCCGCTAAGTCAATCAAGACACCTTCTGATCTTGATGACTTTCGTAAAATGTTAACCAAGGTGACCGTTGAAACAGCGCTTAACGCTGAACTCGATGAGCACCTTGGTTATGAAAAACACTCCGCTAAACCTGACGATAACAGCCGTAACGGCTATTCCTCCAAAACGCTCATCACTGACGATGGCCAGATCCAACTAGATGTCCCTCGTGACCGTGAGTCCACGTTTGAGCCTAAGCTCGTTCGTAAACACCAAACCCGATTCCAGTCGATGGACGACAAGATATTAAGCTTGTATGCCAAAGGAATGACCACCCGTGAAATCGTCGCTACCTTCAAGGAAATGTATGATGCAGATGTCTCTGCAAGCCTTATATCAAAAGTGACAGATGCCGTTCTGGAACAAGTCATAGAGTGGCAATCTCGGCCTTTAGATGCCGTTTATCCTATCGTTTATCTCGACTGCATCGTTGTTAAAGTTCGTCAGAACAAACAGGTCATCAATAAGGCCATTTATCTGGCTCTAGGTGTCAACACGGAAGGACATAAAGAACTGCTTGGCATGTGGATGTCGGAAACGGAAGGGGCGAAATACTGGCTAAATGTATAGACTGAACTACAGAGCAGTGGAGTCCAAGATATCCTCATCGCTTGTGTCGATGGTCTGAAAGGCTTTCCTGATGCCATTAATGCCGTATTCCCTCAAACTCAAATACAGCTCTGTATCGTGCATATGGTTCGAAACTCGATGAAGTACGTTCCATGGAAGGATTACAAGGTCATAACGGCAGACCTGAAGGAAATCTATCAATCAGCGACGGAAGACGAAGCGTTACTCGCTCTGGAGCGCTTCGGTGATAAATGGGATGAAAAGTACCCTCAAATCAGTCGTTCTTGGACTGCTCACTGGGACAACCTGAATACGCTCTTTAATTACCCTCAGGACATTCGAAAA
>NZ_VTXE01000077.1 GCF_013114595.1 Vibrio sp. 99-8-1
AAGCGGTAAGGCACCGGCTTTTGATGCCGGCATTCCCTGGTTCGAATCCAGGTAGCCCAGCCATAATAAAAAGTGGTTGTGATACAGCTAGAAAAACATTTGATACAGGCATTCCCTGGTTCTCTCTTGTTCCAAAATCTAGCAGGTAGCCCAGTCATATTAAAAAGTGATTGTGATACAGCTAGAAAAACATTTGATGCCGGCATTCCCTGGTTCTCTCTTGTTCTAGAATCTAGCAGGTAACCCAATCATATTAAAAAGTGGTTGTGATACAGCTAGAAAAACATTTGATGCCGGCATTCCCTGGTTCTCTTTTGTTCTAGAATCTAGCAGGTAGCCCAGCCATAATAAAAAGTGATTGTGATACAGCTAGAAAAACATTTGATGCCGGCATTCCTTGGTTCTCTTTTGTTCTAGAATCTAGCAGGTAACCCAGTCATATTTTCTATGTTCAAGTTACATTAACTCAAACATAGTTAGATAATAGTGTGATTAACACTATTATTGCAGATGAGATTGTATTATATTGTCTCGCTCAGTTTTAATGGCTACTTAGCTCAGTTGGTTAGAGCACATCACTCATAATGATGGGGTCGCAGGTTCAAATCCCGCAGTAGCCACCACAATTCATTCAATAGTTTTTACCGATTAACTGTTGATGATATAGATATTGAGACGCGGAAGTGGCGGAATTGGTAGACGCACCAGATTTAGGTTCTGGCGCCGCAAGGTGTGAGAGTTCAAGTCTCTCCTTCCGCACCATCTCAAATTATATCTAGGAATAACAAAGTATGCGGAAGTGGCGGAATTGGTAGACGCACCAGATTTAGGTTCTGGCGCCGCAAGGTGTGAGAGTTCAAGTCTCTCCTTCCGCACCATACTTTGACAGATTGGCTACTTAGCTCAGTTGGTTAGAGCACATCACTCATAATGATGGGGTCGCAGGTTCAAATCCCGCAGTAGCCACCATTTCCTAAGCACTTTTTCGAAAGTCT
>NZ_VTXE01000078.1 GCF_013114595.1 Vibrio sp. 99-8-1
TCAATGAGATGGCTTTTTAAAAGTGGCTCCCCCTGCAAGACTTGAACTTGCGACATACGGATTAACAGTCCGCCGTTCTACCAACTGAACTAAGGGGGAATTATCTTTTTATATATGAATAAATGGTGCCGACTACCGGAATCGAACTGGTGACCTACTGATTACAAGTCAGTTGCTCTACCTACTGAGCTAAGTCGGCTCCAGAAAATGGCTCCCCCTGCAAGACTTGAACTTGCGACATACGGATTAACAGTCCGCCGTTCTACCAACTGAACTAAGGGGGAATTATCTCTTTTCATATAAATTAATGGTGCCGACTACCGGAATCGAACTGGTGACCTACTGATTACAAGTCAGTTGCTCTACCTACTGAGCTAAGTCGGCTCATTAATTTTTTTGTTAAGTTGCAATTGCACCAAAACAGAATATGGTGCCCGGAGGCGGAATCGAACCACCGACACGAGGATTTTCAATCCTCTGCTCTACCGACTGAGCTATCCGGGCGTGGGCTGTATTAAACGGTTTTTACGCTTTAACGTCAATAGAAAAATGCAAAAAAAAGTGTGTTTGTTGATTTTCTATACTTAACGCTCTGTTTTTGAGCTTTGTTGGCTGGCAATGTATTAAAAGTAAACTCTTAAAGGTGCCCGCTATGCGGTTTGAGTTCAGATTCAATGCCAATAATTGTAAGTTGTTTGTTATAAAACAGCTAAAAGCAGTGATGAGTTTCTCGATGTTAATTTTGCTGTTTTTATTGAAAGGCAATAACGGTTGAAATTGGATAGGAGTAATGGCGGACTATTGTAGAAAAGGCATAAAAAAAGCCATCTCAATGAGATGGCTTTTTAAAAGTGGCTCCCCCTGCAAGACTTGAACTTGCGACATACGGATTAACAGTCCGCCGTTCTACCAACTGAACTA
>NZ_VTXE01000079.1 GCF_013114595.1 Vibrio sp. 99-8-1
GTCGTAACAAGGTAGCCCTAGGGGAACCTGGGGCTGGATCACCTCCTTAATACGAAGATTGCTCGTTTATGAGTGTCCACACAGATTGATATGGTTTAGAAAAGTAAAGAGATGTTTTGAAAGTGCCCAACACTTTCACACCTATGTCCCGTTCGTCTAGAGGCCTAGGACACCGCCCTTTCACGGCGGTAACAGGGGTTCGACTCCCCTACGGGATACCATTGGGTCGTTAGCTCAGCTGGTAGAGCAGTTGACTTTTAATCAATTGGTCGCAGGTTCGAATCCTGCACGACCCACCATTCTTTCCTACGAAGGAATTAAAACGTTTTATGTCTACTTAAGGTAGAGATAAACATTCGTGGGCGATTAGCTCAGTTGGGAGAGCACCTCCCTTACAAGGAGGGGGTCACTGGTTCGAGCCCGGTATCGCCCACCATTCTCTAAATATTTTTGGATATTATCCAAACCAAATAAGTTTGTTTATCTTGGTTCGGATTTTTGTCGTCGAAAGTCTTTAGAAAATGTGATTTCTTTAAGTAGAAAAAACATCGCTCTTTAACAATTTGGAAAGCTGACAGATAACAATTTGATTGATTGTTATCTAATTTAAAAGTTCTCAAATCCTAATTTTCTTTGAAACATAAGAGATTTAGGTACCAACACACATTCAAGTGTTCTTGGAAGCAACATTACATAGTAATGCTGTTTATATTTGAGTCCGGCAAAATCGAAATGTTGTCTCGCTCATTCAAATAATGAGACAACGATAGAAACCTTGGTTGCTCATAAGA
>NZ_VTXE01000080.1 GCF_013114595.1 Vibrio sp. 99-8-1
GTGTCCATGGGCTCAGTCAGCGGCTATCCCGGTAAAATGTCTACTGGTGGACGCATGTCTGCCCCAGCATATATTGAAGGCTACTGGGCTAAGGGCTGGGATTACCCTTTTGAGTCTTATTACTATATTTCCGCAGAAATCCCCGCAAACGCTGAAGCGAAAATCAAGGTAATGGATAACTACTATAAAAACTACCATCGTAATTATGGAACCATCGAAGTCATTGTTGATGGCCCCAGAGTAAGGGTTTTTTATAGCAAGTCCTGTGTAGATATGTACGACAATTGTAACCCCAGACGAAACGCCGATCCGAATGGATGGGTTATCCGCTCCCCTGACAATATTACCGATGTGGTGGTGCTATTTGATGGTGTGGGTGAATCTTCAGCTACCCCTTTCCCAGACAGTTACTTCTCCCGGTTAGAACAGCGTTTAGAGTCCAAGAAAAATTCCGCTAACCAGACGACGAATACACAGGAACAATAGCCTGTTGCGTGAGGTGTATAGCAATGATTAAAGCTTATATTATCGGAGCCATTATATTACTTGGTCTGACACTGTTTTTGCGCTACCCCACAGGCCCCTATATTGTGGATGTAGGGTTAACCAATGGTAGCACCAGCGGAAAACATGGCGTCAAAGATATGTATATCACTACGGTTATGGGTGGGCAGGCAAGAGTGTCCATGGGCTCAGTCAGCGGCTATCCCGGTAAAATGTCTACTGGTGGACGCATGTCTGCCCCAG
>NZ_VTXE01000009.1 GCF_013114595.1 Vibrio sp. 99-8-1
CACAAGGAGGTTTTAACAAATTGAAAGGGGTTTTATAACTGACTCATAGCTGTAAGCTTTACGGAACCCCCAGCCTAGCTGGGGGTTTTCTGCATACAAAAAAACACCCCATAAAATGGGGTGTTTAGATGTATTAGTTTTGGCAATAATTTAGCAACGCAACTAATCGTAATCGTCAGTCTTGTTTTTTATTCCAATCTTTTGATAGATATTTACGAGCTTCACAGCAAGGACAATAAGGCAATACTTTGCTGTCATCGTCAATCACAACAGCCAATCTGCAAGTTTCACATACGTATGAGCCTTTACCCGGCTTATCTCCTGTTGAAAACATTCATACCTCCCCTGTAGAACATTATCCCAGCCATATTTGCATCTGGTATCATATTTATTAAAGCTATTGCTAATACTGCCTAATTTTATAGAATTAAAAATGATCCAGATCAATTTTCACTCAGTGTAAACGTTAACTCACAATAATTTTACAATTGCATAAGTTTTCACACTTACTTCTGACAATAAGCTTAATGCCACCATTGGCAGCATAAAATGCGAATAGTTATTCGCGCTAGATTAAAGGCAACACAACACCGGTTAACATTTCATTCACCAGAAAAAAGTGAAGACATTTTACTGTCTTCACTTTTTCACTAAGTTAAATCAATTAATTACGTGGCTTATTCTTGATACTCAAACTCATTAACGGTTACTTCTACACGACGATTTTCCATTCGACCTTCAGGGGTATCATTGGACGCTTTAGGGTTCATTTCCCCTTCGCCTGAAGAACTGATTCGTGACGATTCAACGCCTTGTGAAATGAGGTAATCAGCAACAGACTGAGCACGTTGCTCCGATAAGGTTTGATTATAGGCTTCAGAACCATTGGAATCGGTATGACCAACTATTTCCACGGTTGCTTGAGGGTATTTCTTCATGACCCCAATTAGCCAATCAAAATATTGTTCGCTATTTGCCGCTAATTGAGCACTGTCATTGTCAAATAACTCCACTCCGTACTCTTTAAAGAGCTTCATCGGTTTTTTCTGCGGCACTGGTTTCACAGGTTCAGGTTCTGCTTTAACCACTGGTTCTGGTTTAGGCTCTTCCTTCACTACCATTGGGACTGGCTTAGGCTCACTGCCACCAAACTTATAACTTAAACCAAGAAATACAGAATTGACATCCAAACTGCTAATAAAATCATCGGTAATATTATTGATACGTTGATACTCTAAACGAGCTGCCCAGTTGTCAGTAAATTCATACTCAACGCCGAGTGCCGCGAGTAGCGCGATATCATTGTTGTCATCGTAATCCACCCATGCTCCACCTACTTTGGCAAACAGGTCCCACGACCCCATAGGAATAGATAACTTAGGAGCCAAAGTAAAAGCTTTTAAAGTGTCATCAACGACATAGTTATTGCCAACATGAGTAAAGTTTGATTTAAAGTCACCAAAAATATCGTAACCCGCTTCTAATGCAAAAATGTCATTAAAGTCGTACCCTGCATAAAGACCACCACCAAACGCATCATCATCACACGAGCTGCTCGCACTCACAGAGCAAGAGTCATTTAACCACGTTTGTCCTAACTTGCCTCCTAAATACACTTCGGCAGACACCACTTGGGGCATCAATACCATAAGGCTTGACGTAAGCACTGCTAACTTTTTCATAAATAATCCTTTATAATTTTTACGTTGCTACAAATGCATAAAGAAGGTCACAACCAGTACCTTACAACTTGCTTTGTATTTTTTACGATAAACACCGTGGGCGAAATCAATACAATTAAAGAATCCGTCTGCACATAACTTATTGTAGGTTAGCATGTTAGCAATGCCACAATTGGCATTAATAAATTTTTTGGTTCAGTAATTTAGGTTATACAAAATGGCAAAACTAAGCTTACAAGAGCAGATGTTAAAAGCAGGGCTCGTTAACGAGAAAAAACTTAAAAAAGCAAAGAAAGGCTCTAAGAAATCTCGGGTTCAAGCCAGAGAAGCAAAAGAAGCTGTTGAACAAAAAAAGGCTGAGCAGCGCGAGCGAGATATTGAGCTCAATAAACAGAGAGCTGAAGAGCAGTTAAGTAAAGAACTTAAGGCTCAAGTAAAACAGTTAATTGAAATGAATAAAGTTGATACTAAAGATGGTGACATTAAATACAACTTTACTGATGATAAATTTGTTAAGTCTCTTTATGTTAGCCAACAAGTACAAGATCAATTAAGCAAAGGGATTCTTTCTATTGCTCGCAGCGAAGAGAGCTATGTTGTTATTCCGTCTTCAGCTGCCAATAAGATTGCAGAGCGCGACCCAGACTCAATTATTGAAAACAATACTGCTTCTGATGACGTTATGGATGAAGACGATCCTTACGCACAGTTTGTCGTGCCTGATGACTTAATGTGGTAAAAGCGTAAAAAGCCCTCTTAAAAAGAGGGCTATCTATCACCAGATTAGAGATGAGTTAAGCTAAAATCACGACTAACCTTTCTGACTAATGGCATACAGTCGTTGAGCTTGATCCATCGATTCTGAGCTAACGCTGCTAAACACTTCCGCATCCTCTACATTTTTATTAGAAATATGTCGTATACGTTCAGCCAGTTCATCAACACTGTCAGTAACTTTGGCTTGTTGTTCAGTCGCCGCCGCTATACTGGTTGCTCTATCACGAATATCATTGAATGCGATAACAATCTCTTCGTATTGAATTCGAGTCTCTTCAGAACGCTCATTGACTTTTTCTGACAATTCTCGACAGCCATCAATCACGCTGACACCATCTTTCGCCGCTTCCTGCAGCTTCTTAATCATACTTTCAATTTCAACCGCTGATTTTTGTGTACGGCTTGCTAACGTACGAACTTCATCAGCAACAACGGCAAAACCTCGGCCAGACTCCCCTGCTCTAGCAGCTTCAATGGCCGCATTAAGAGCCAATAAGTTGGTCTGTTCTGAAATATTCATAATGACATCCAGAACCGAACCCACTTCCTGAGAATCTTGAGAAAGCTTTTCTACAGCCCCAGAAGCATCACTCAAATTGGTGAATAACTGATTAATTGACTGACCACTGCTCTCTATCAACTTAAATCCACTATTCACCATTTCAGCCGACTGTTCAGTTATATTCGCGACAGAAATAACATTTTGGGAGACATCTGTTGCTGTCGCGGCCATTTCATTAATCGCGGTAGCAAGTGTATGGTTTTCATCCATCAATAAGCTTGCACGGCTGGAAGAAGAAGAGCTTAGTTGATTGATAGACTCAGCGTTATTTTTTACTTTCTCAGCTTCATTTTGAACTTTAAATAAAATATCGACAAGGTTATCACCATAATCGTTAATGGCAGAACAGAGTTCTCCCATCTCATCTTTACTTCTCACTTCCAACTTATTATCGATATTGCCATCCACTAACTTACGCACCTGTTTTGTTGTCGACTGAAGCTGAGCAATTAATCGATTTCCAGCAAACAGTAAGACAATAACAAACACCACAATGAGAGTGACTAACGAGCTATATAATGCTTTTGTTAACGAGTACACCGAGGCCATAGCAACAGAAGCGGGCAAAATAATCCCCGTACGCCAGCCTTGTTCTGGCAAAGTATATGTAACTAGAATGGATGAATCATCTGCAATCACCCCTTCTTCTAACTCAATAGGTTGGTTGTCTTTTTTGTTTAATGCATTAACGAAAGGTTGTAATGTTCGATCACTTTGAGCTACTTGATCAAGAGTTTGCATGGATAGGTTTTCAGAACGAAGCATCGGCATAGAGATCAACTGCTGCGACTGGTCAACAATAAAGCCAAAAGAGCTAGAAGCTTTATTCTCTTCCGTCAACAAACCATCCAGCCCGGCCAACTCAACATCAATGGTAGCGACGCCCCAAAACTGGCTGTCTCTTTCTATCTCTACAGAACAAGTCACCATCTGAATGTTAGAGACAGGGTCTGTATATACCGCTGACCAAACACACTCTCCAGGAGCCGTTCCTTTCGCATCTTGATACCAACTTTCCTGCTGATACGGACTGCTTGAGGCGGAGTTATAATCATCCAATAACTCAAATCGGTTTGGCCCAGCTTTTGCCCAAAATAGTGACGCTTTGTCTTGTCCTGCTATCAGCTTATTTGGCTCTGGCCAAATTCCACCACCGGCTACTCCCGTACCACTGGCAATAAGGGGTTCCAACTGGCTAATAAATTGTGACGTATCAATGGGTAATATTTGTGCTAATGAAGCCAAGTTTTTGGTTAATACTGCGGTTTTAGCTAGCTCTTTAGCAATACTTTCGCCTGTGGTTTGCGCTTGTAGTTCAGCATTTCGTATCGACTGTTGACGAATAACAGGGGTTGCAAAGTACTGGATAACCACAAACAGTATCAACAACGCTGCGACCAATAAGGAGAGACCTCCTGCTAACAATTTATGACGAATTAACACAATTATTTCCCTCTGGTTAAAGTATTCAATGAGTCCGGCTTCAATTATTACTTCAGTTTGAACTTCTTAAATAATTCTAGTTTTATCAGTTCAAGTACAGCAACAAGCTTTATATGCATCGGAGACTCTTCTATTCCACATTGAATAACTACTGAATTCAGAAGTAGATAGCGTAAAACGCCACCCCAAACAGCCAATGATGTATATATTTACCTGCATGTATAAATCGAAGTTATATTACCCAGTTAAAAAGAAAAAAAACTTGATGAGCACCTCTTTTAGCTTATTACGCAACCAGATAAAGTGAAATCAATTGAGTACATTGTCAATATAATCACTCTCTCTTTATTTTATAAATGAATCAAAAATGAGTTCTATGATCTATTTTTTAGCTATTGATTTATGTACCAAATATCGTTTAAGGAATGTATAATCACGATAAAATACAAAGAGTTAATAACATATAGCTCAATAATAATATTCTAATAAATTCATTCAGATAGGCCCTATAACAATGTCAATAAAAAAAATGCTCGTAACGATAATGGCTATTATCGTGCTAGGGATGCTTGCTCTAATGTTTAGCACCCAACAACTAGTACAAAAAATTGAATCCTCTATTGAAGCGTCTCGATATGTCGCCGATGTTAAGGCCGATATGCTCATACTGAGAAAAGATGAAAAAGACTTTCTCTCCCGAAAATCAATTAAATACACAACACAGTTCGACAGCCACTTTCAAGATCTAAACAATAACCTCAAATTACTGGAGTCTAAGTTAGCCGACGCTGAGATAAATTTTTCAGAAAAAGAAGATCTGGTAAATGCCTTTAATCAATACAAAGAAGGCTTTGAAGAGCTTACCAAAATACAACAGCAAATCGGGCTAGATGAAAACAGTGGCGCATATGGTAAGTTAAGAAATGCCGCTCACAACTTTCAAGTAATAACACAAGAAAGCAATGAACCAGAACTTGAGCGTCAACTGTTGCTACTTCGTAAATATGAAAAAGACTTCATGCTCCGCTATGATATCAAGTATGCAGAGCAGTTTTCTCAACAAGTCTCAAGCACATTATCTACATTAAAAAGCAGCCAGTACGCTGCCATCAGTGCAGATTTATCCTCCATGCTAAATGCATACCATGCATCATTCGAACAGTTTGTTTCTCTCTCTGAACAAAAAGGACTAAATGACAATCAAGGAGTGATTGGCAAGTTAAGAGCAACCATAAAGCAGACTGAAACTTTGCTGGCATTAGAGGCGGAAAAGCTACAACAAGAGGTGGCAGCGGTCAGAGACGAGACTAAATATACGCTAACAAGTCTAAGTATTGGTTTAGCCCTCCTCATCTCAGTATTGGTGTTGTTTATTGCAAATAGAATTACATCACGACTAAAACAAGTCACCGATACGATGAATGACATCGCGCAAGGAGAAGGAGATCTTCGCGTCAAACTGGATGAGTCAGGCAAAGATGAAATTGCCGAATTAGGCCAAGCATTTAATATCTTTGTTGGTAAAATTCATGGCACTGTAACCACAGTGGCTCATTCCGCAGAACAACTTGCAACGACTTCTGAAGAGATGTCCGTCGTAATGACACAAGCGCAAGAAGGGGCTTATAAACAGCAACACGACATCAGTCAAATCTCCGCTTCAATGGAAGAGATGAACGTGACAGTTCAAGACATCACGTTAAACTCAACACAAGCGGAAGAAGCGGCAACCAATGCCAGAAAAGAAGTTTACCAAGGCTGTGAAGTGTCTGATATCAGTATTAACAATGTCACTGAACTGGCAAATGATGTAGGTAGCACTACCGGAGTCATTAAGAAATTGGTGACCCACAGTCAGGATATTGGTGGCGTGCTTAAAGTGATTCAGGAAATTGCCGACCAGACTAACTTACTGGCGTTGAACGCCGCAATTGAAGCGGCTAGAGCTGGAGAGTCAGGAAGAGGATTCGCAGTGGTTGCTGATGAAGTCCGAACATTGGCGATGAGAACGCAGGAAGCGACCAAAGAGATCCTCACCATTACCGATGGAATTCAAGCGGATGCAGAAACCGCAACCAAAGTGATGGTCAGTAATGAGAAACAGGCCATGAGCACGGTAGCTCAAGCCAAACTTGCAAATGATGCGCTCATTAGTATTACTAGCTCAGTAGAAATTGTTACAGACATGAATAACCAAATAGCCGTTGCTACCGAACAACAGAGCCAAACCAGTAACGAAATTAGTCACCATATGGCCGATATTAGTCAAATATGTGAAGAGTCGGCAGCTGGCATTGAACAGCTTTCTACCGCCAACAAAGAACTGGTCGCAATGACCATGAACCTTAAGGCGCTAGTTGGACAATTTAAGCTATAGAGTATCTTTATAAGAACATAGAGTTACTATTCAATCTCACAAACCCAGCTATGCTGGGTTTTTTATTGGCTCCACCTATCCCCTCAGCTTATCGGCCTCAATTAACTCAACCAAGCCTTATTCGTCATTCTGTCTAAAACCAAGAATACCTCACAGTATAATTTATACTAAAAAGTATACTCCGTACTACCAAGTATCGAAAAGTGATCAGAAAATGACCGATAAAATCAAAAAAACAGACACACCTATAGTGCTTAATCAGCATGATATTGACGCACTTACTGCGCAATTAAACGTAACAGAGTTAATGGAGAGCTTATTTTTATCTCTAGCTGAAGGTAATGCCATTCAGCCAAGCCAAACTCTAACGCCATTTCCTGACAACAAAGGCGACTTCATTACCTATCTTGGTGTACTCGCAGATAAACAGGTTTTCGGTGCCAAATTGTCACCATATATTGTTACCGAGCAAGCACCTATCATCACGGCATGGACTCAACTCATGTCAATGCAGACAGGACTTCCTTTATTACTATGTGATTCAGGACAATTAACCGTTGAACGAACCGCCGGAACAACAGCATTAGCGATTGATTACCTAGCTAAACATGACAGTACACATCTCACCCTAATTGGAGCCGGTAATGTTGCCATGGCACATTTAAAGCATGTACTACCATTGAGGGAATGGCAGCAAATAAGAATATATGCACCTGAATTGCAACAAGACATACAACGAAAACAAGATATTTCGGCAATGGATGATCGAATCACTATTGTTACCTCATCAAGCGAAGCGACAGAAAACGCCGATGTCATTATGCTATGTACGTCATCGGCTAATCCCGTCGTCACTGAGCAGCAAATACCATCGTCTGCGCTCGTTACTTCGATTAGCACCAATGCCGTTAATGCCCATGAAGTACCACCAGCCATGCTAACCACTGCTGATGTTTATTGTGACTACAAGCTAACCACTCCGGATAGTGCAGGTGAAATGCGCCTAGCAGCAGAACAACATCAGTGGGATCAAACTGCAATTATTGGCGATCTTGCGGATCTAGTAGCAAAACGTTGCCCATTACCCGATTATGATAAACCTGTATTTTTCCGTTCTATTGGTTTGGGCCTTGAAGATGTTGCCATTGCCCATGGGATTTGGCAGTTAGCAACAAAAAATAACAAATAATATTTAAGGAACCACGATGAAAATTAAAGAATTTGGCGTTGAAATTTGGATGAATGAGTACGAAAACACCTGTCTCTATAATTTAGCAGAGACTTGCGTTGAATCATTAACCGTTGAGCAGTTGTTAGATATGGCAGGTAAACGAGACGTGATTCTCGATGAACTGCTACCAATGAAGCTCACCTATGGCGCAATTGAAGGTTCGGACAGACTAAGAGATAACATTACCCAAATTTACCGTCAGCAAAAAAGAGACAACATTCTTATCACTCACGGAGCGATTGGTGCCAATGCGCTCATACACGAAACCTTGGTGGAACCGGGAGATAGAGTGGTATCCGTTCTACCCACCTATCAACAACATTACTCAATTCCAGAAAGCTATGGTGCAGACGTACAAATAGTAAAACTGAAAGAAGAAAATCAGTTTCTGCCTGACTTAGAAGAGTTGCAGCAGGCCACAAACAGCAATACAAAATTAATTACCATCAACAACCCTAACAATCCTACAGGGGCGTTAATGGAAGAAGAGTTTTTACTGAAAGTGGTCGATATAGCACGCGCTTGTGATGCTTATCTGCTTTGTGATGAAGTGTACAGAGGTACCGATGCCGAAGGTGACGGATTCACAGCGTCTATTGCTGACTTATATGAAAAAGGCATCAGTACTGCCAGTATGTCAAAAAGTTTCTCCCTTGCAGGTCTTCGACTAGGCTGGATCGCCGCTCCTGTAGATGTTATCCATGCAGTAACCATTCACCGAGATTACAACACCATAAGTGTTGGTATGTTGGATGACCACTTTGCCTCTATCGCACTAGAGTGTCGCGATAAAATTCTGCAAAGAGGCCGTGATATTTGTAATACCAACCGTGAGGTATTAGACAAATGGATCGAAAATGAGCCATTAATCAGCTACGTTAAACCGAAATCGGGTACTGTTGCTCTACTCAAATATCATCTCCCTATGACTAGCCGAGAGTTT
This sequence comes from Vibrio sp. 99-8-1, assembly GCF_013114595.1. Taxonomy (GTDB): domain Bacteria; phylum Pseudomonadota; class Gammaproteobacteria; order Enterobacterales; family Vibrionaceae; genus Vibrio. The sequence continues at coordinate 9,016 of NZ_VTXE01000009.1, forward strand.
TGCGTCCAGTTACTTGAGTCAAAAGGCGTAATGTTTACCCCAGGTAGCGTATTAGAAATGGAAGGCTATGTTCGAATTGGCTACGCCAACAACCCTAAAGTATTGGTTGAAGGATTAGAGAAAGTCTCCGAGTTCCTTGCAGAACAACAGTCATAGATTCAACCTGACTGGCTAGGGTCTGTTGACCTTTCGCGACTATTTTTGCAGCAGTTTGTTGGTGTTTTATACAAGGCAGCACCTGTGCAGTGTAGTCAACTACACAAATCAGGTGATAACGCAGTAGAAAGTGCCAACAAACGCTGCCCGAAGGGTTCATCTGAAAACACCTTGAGCTGTGTTATGAGTCGCTTACATAGAATAACTATGCTGCTCTCCTCATGCCTTGCTCAAACCGCTTTCAGATTGAACAAAATCTGCTCTCGAAAGTTCAACAGACCCTAGATAGTTTAGTGGAATGAATATAATAAAATCCCCAAGTGACGTGCCATGTTACTTGGGGATTGTTTACTTTACCGAAACCGATAGAAAAACTCGTTGTTGCTAACGGCCACCACCACGAGACTGTTTTATTTCTCGCAGATAATTAAACACAGTTGCACGTCCCATACTTAATACACTAGCAATATAATCCGCCGAGCTTTTGCCATTAAACGCGCCTTTATCATATAGAGCTTCGACTAACTCTCTCTTCTCTTGACGAGACAAGGATGCAATGGTTAATTTCTTAGACGTTAACCAACTATGAGTAAAACTATTTACTTTGTCTTGCCAATCATCATGGAAGAGTTTTTCAGGTTGCGGGATCAACTTTTTAATAGGGAGCAATAATGCCAGTGCATCCTGAGCTGCTTGAATGGGCCCTGTACTCATATTGATACACAACATGCCAATGGGAATATCATCATCATTACGCAGTACTATACTGGTAGAACAGATTGTTTTTCCATCCCAATTTAGCTTTTCATATGGTCCAATAACCGTTTCAGTCTGCTCAAAATTCACATCGTCTAACGAAGAAGGATCACCAATTTTTCGTTTTGATATGTTATTGGCTATATGCACAACACTCTGACTGTGTAAATCATGAATAATCACTTCCACATAATCGGAAAATAGCAGAGCAACACCATCCGCTACCGAGGCATACCGCTGCAATAAAAGAGTCTTGTTTGCTGTAATTTCATTATCCATACTGGCGAGGCTATTGTCTGACTGTAGTAAGAGCTCGCATACTACCTAGCTCGATTAATCTTGTATAGCGGCAAATATCATCTAAATGATCGATGTTAAAACAATCCTCTACTACTGAGGTGAGAGTGTGATTTATAAACAAAAACCAGCGTAAAAACTACCCACGCTGGTTTGCAATTGATGAACGCTAGAGTGTTACTTGTCAGCTAAAAACTTGACTGCTTTATCGGTGAAATCGGTAAAGACACCGTCTACACCCACTTTGTAATAAAACACATTCAACATATCGTCGAAGTCCTTAGCATAGGGGGCGATGCGTCCTTTATCGCTACGGAAAGTATATGGATGAACCTGTAACCCAGCAGCCTTGGCTTCTGTCATCAATGGTTTAACAATAATATTGTCATAGCTTGACTTATCATCCACTAACATAGGCTTCCATGGACCGATACCATCAGCATATTTTGCAACTTCAGCCATCGCTCCTGTTTTGAACATCCAGTCATAATTATATGGTGTTACGTTACCCTTATCGTCGACAACCATGGTTTCATTCCAACTGGTCTCAGCCAGTAACTGCACAACTTTAAGGTCAATATTCATAGCAGGCATCAATACTTGAGCAATACGCTTAGTTTCAATAGGATCAAAACATTGCACATACACTTTGTCATCTTTATCGTCATAGCCATACGCTTTTAACGTTTCTAATACCGCTTTAGATATATCTTTGCCTTCTTTTCTATGTAACCAAGGCGCTTTAATTTCAGGATAGATACCGACATTGCCTTTTGTCGACTTATTCAACCCTTGAATTAACTCAATGGCTTCTTCAAACGTAGCCACTTCAAAGTTAGATTTCCATAGAGGGAATCGCTCAGGGTAACCAGCTTTAGAAAGATCCTGAACCTGATCGGCATCTGAGTTATCCGGAATTTTAAAGCCTTCAGTGACGCGCAGAGTCTTGATTTCATCTAAAGTAAAATCGATAGCAAACCAACGTTTTACTCCATCAATTACTCGGTAGCGATCTGGATATCTCTTCATCACATCAGTGGTTCTATCTAAAGTGTGGTCGTGTAATACCACCAGCCTGTTGTCTTTCGTCATGACAACATCTTGTTCAATATAATCTGCCCCCATAAAATATGCAGCTGAGTAAGCTTCTAAAGTATGTTCCGGCAAATACCCGCTCGCACCACGATGAGCAATCACAAGTTTGTCTTCATTTGCCAATGCTGGAGCGGCCAATGTTGCTAAAATAAGTGTAGTAAGAAGTTGCTTTTTCATTGTTATCCCTTTTAATTCGCACACAAAATAGATTTCACTGATTAAAATCTCATCCATTATTTCTCTGCCAATCACTAAACAAGCTGGCGTATTACCACCAGAAAACTCAAATACGAGCCAACATTACCAAAACCATCTCTACTAAAAATCACGATCTAAACAGCAAAAATAATAGCCATTTCTAGGTTGATTAACCCTAGATATCCTCTTTTTCGAGAGCCAAAAAACACTCACTCGAAAACAAAACCGAACATATAATGCTCATACGAAAATAAAGTTACTGTGATGTGCTTCTAACAAACATCTAAAGACTAAAGTTACACCCTTAGTTGCGAGCAACATCACCATAGGTACCATGTTGTTTTATATAGAAGTTATTCAGAATAAGATAAGTGAGAAGGGGAGATTAATGAGTACGGGTAACAAGAATACTTCAGACAGAGAAAGAGAATGGTGCGCGTTTTAAAAGTGTCGAACATTAAAGCCACTCTCTCGCAAATAGATCGTTCTACGCTCTAATTTACCAAAGCTTTCTACCTACAGTTCTACTTTTTATAAAACGTCGACATGCTCCAGATGGTAATTAGGTTAAACAGCATAACTCCAGACATAATAAGCGACATCCTTAACCAAGGATCCCCCATTGATATTCTAAACTGAGCAATATTTATGGTCGTTGGAATCCAGACTGCAATTACAGCAACAAGTAATCCCGCCTGCAATAGATAGACAACCATCCTGTGGCGAATAATGATTAACAGAGGTATCGAGGCAACAATTGCGGTCGGGAAAATACCGTCGTAGCGCAAAAAATGAGCCGCTAATATCCAATAAGAAAGAAACAGTAACACAGTCCGCCAGATCATAAGTAACTCACCGTCATATTGAAAAGTGCCGCTATGATAACAAGTTTATCTCGCGGCCACTAATTCACTATTGCGCTGCAATCACGGATAATTCAACCAATATCGAATCCCTAGCCATTCTAGCTTCAACACAAGCTCTGGCGGGTTTTTCTCCGCGAGCAACCCATGCATCCCATACTTGATTCATTGATGCAAAATCTTTGATATCTCGAATATAAATGGTCACCGACAAGATTTTATCTTTATCACTGCCCGCTTGCTCTAATAACGCTTCAACTTTATCCAAACAACGCTGAGTCTGCTCTGCGATATCCCACTTTTCATCACCCGCGGTTTGTCCGCACAAATATATGGTGTTGTTATGTTTTACAATGCGGCTCATACGTTCTGTAGAGTCCATTCGCTCAATATTCATAATGCTTTAATATCCTCTTATTACTAATAGTTACAGTACTTTTCGTTCAAACCGATCGACGCGAAAAGCGTGTAAGTTAAACTCACTCTTGCCATGAACAATCAGTTCACTCATTACCTGTCCGACGATAGGCCCCATTTGAAAACCATGTGCAGAAAAACCGAACGCATGATAAGCATTGCTGCTACGAACACTTTTACCAATAACCGGTAAATTGTCAGGCATATAAGCTTCTAACCCTGCCCACATTCGGTTTATGGAGGCTGATTTCATAATGGGGAAAAACTCAATGGCATTTTTGGCTCCAACAGCTAACTTACTGTAATCCAAGCGTGTTTTGTTCGCTTCTCGGTCGGCGAAACCTTTCGCTCCTCCCCCAATAAGTACTGTGCCATTTTCAAACTGTTTAAAAGAGAGAGGGCGACTCACTGCCCCCACTACAGGCCCGGCAAAATGTGGCATCCTTGAGGTAATCATCAACATAGGAGCGCTGTACGACATAGGCGCATTATCACCAATCATAACCGCCATCTTATCCGCCCAGGCACCAGCACAATTAACGATATGTCCCGCCTCAAATTGACCATTATGAGTATTGATTAACCAAGTTTCTCCAACTTGACGTATCTGTTTAACCGTTTGTCCTTCATAAAACACAGCCCCATACCGGTGCGCAGCGGTTCGAAATGAGAATGTCGCTTTATACGGTATGGCATAACCATCATTTTCAGAAAGAACACCCCCAACACAATCACGATTTACATGAGGCAGCCTTTCTCTTAATTCTGATTGATTCAATACCACTTCATGCTTAAAACCGAGTGGACTTAGTTCTCTCTGTCGCTGAAAGATCGTCTCCATGTCGCTTTCATCTGCCGCAATATTAATTAAACCACGACGTCGATAGCCTGTATCACCATCCAGCTCTTCATCTAAATTCTGCCAACGCTCCATCGATGCTAAGCTAAGAGGAATCTCCGCTTGATGTCGCCCGAGAACACGAACACCACCAGCATTAACACCCGATGCATGTCTAGAAACATGATCTTTTTCGATAACCGCGACTTTCACCCCTTGTTTTGCTAAATGGTACGCAGTCGAGCATCCTTGAATGCCAGCCCCTATTACAATGACATCAACCTTCATAGCTTGAATCCTGATCGTTTGAGTTGTGAGTTAACGGCAGGGATTGAGGTTCCCTTTGATGAAAGTGGCTTAACTCTTCTAGTGTCAACAGGCGCATAGGTGAACGAAGGCGATAATAACCAATATCCGAGACTGATTTTTGTTGCCATTTTGCCAATAATTCACTGACGGTATGACCGCATTGACGACCTTGGCAAGGCCCCATACCACAACGAGTAATACCTTTGAGTGCATTGGGCTCTATCGCACCTTGCTGAAAACCAATACGCAAGTGTGCGACCGTGCGCTCTTCACAGCGGCATACCACGACATCGTCGTCAGTAGGAATGCGATTTTGTTCTGCAGGTCGATAAAGTACATCAATAAATCGTCTAAAACGATTTAATCTCTCTAAACGAGCAATGGGTTCTTTTGCTAAACGATCCCTTTCAGTAACAGAGACCCGTTGCAATCGACACAACAAATTGAGCGCCGTAATCACGCCATTTTGTTCTGCACCATCCGCACCAACGATGCCACGACCATCACCGACAACGGAGATATTATGGATAGAACTTTGTCCCCATCCATCTATAAGTGGTTTCCAGCATAACTGTTGTTCGCACCACTCATGTTCGACCCCTAGCGCTCGGGTAAGATTTAAATTTGGTATCACACCTTGATGGAGAAATAGGTGCTGAACAGAGAGTTCAACACGCTTTGTTCCTTGATAGAATTGAAGTGACTGAGCTTTATTTTCCCCCGAAATAGACAACTTATCGGCAAACCGATAAAAAGGGGTACCAGAACGGCGAATTTCATTCAGTAACCCTAAACCTTTAAATATCATATCTAGTTGAGACAAACTGTCGGTTATCCGCACACCCGCTTGCAAGTAGTGTGCTTTCGGCGTGGTATCTACAACAGCATCAACCTTAACCCCTAGTCGCAAGTACTGAGCAACGATCACATACAATAAAGGGCCACTGCCGACAAACACAGCATGATCTTTTACTAAGCCATCTGTTTTAAGCATCACTTGCGCACTACCCGCAGACATCACTCCCGGTAAATGCCAGCCAGTAACCGGAAATGGACGCTCCATTGCACCAGTAGCAACAATGATCTCTTTCGCTTGTAAGCGATGAGTTTGATTATTCATTGAGAATAATACTTCACCATCATCACCAACATGCCATGCTGACGCGTTATAAATCACTTCCGCACTACATTGCACAAATTGCTCGACTAGAGTTTGCCCCTTAAGGTAATCAGTACCTAATGCCTTAATATCGGGTAACGAACTGTCGCTAACATTGCGATAAATCTGCCCACCAGCCGTCGCTTTATCATGAATAACCACCACCGACGCCCCATAAGAACTTGCCGTGATAGCCGCTTGCATTCCCGATGGTCCCGCCCCAATAATGGCAATATCATAACTTTTCATTCTCTTTGCCTCATTACTCGCATTTATCACTGACGGAGACCTCAGTAATTTGTTGCCGACAAATGACCATTCCGGGAGAAACAGTCGCAAGACACGCTTGCTGGTTTGGCATTCCATCAATCACGACTAAACATTCGTAGCAAACTCCCATCGCACAATAGGCGGAACGATTTTGCTCAGTGACCGGTGCTAATCGGGTCACAGTTTGATCATGCAAAGCCAAAGCAGTCCATACTGATATCCCTTGTGGCACCTGATAAAAAACATCGTTTATGCTGATCTCTACATAATCCGATTTAGGTGACGAAAGAACCCGAAACATGTCACTCTCCAAAGCTAACTTTTCTAAAAAATGCGCGTGCGAAACCGGTAGAGAATGTAGCTAGACTCTCTACTGGCTATCACAGCGCAGGTTTATTAGTGGTAAAAATTGATCACAGGTTTACTGATCAATTTGATTTAGGATCTGCTGTCCCCAGTCGGAACCAACATCATTTAGAATTTGCGGCCATACATCTGTACGTACTTTCTGTGCAACGTCTGCCAGTTGTGCATCAGACAGTTTCACGATGGTTGCGCCATAGTCAGCAAGCTTTTGCTCATATGCAGCCTGATCTGCTTCTGCTTTACCCCAACGTTTTTGCTCAAACTTTTCAGCTTGTTTTTGTAACGCCATTCGATCCGCTTCATCTAAATCTGCTAACGTCTCACTATTGACGATCATGTACCATACTTCAAAATGAGTGTTTACTGGGATATAGGTTTTCGTTACATCTCTAAATGAAGCATAATAACCTTCAGCTCCAGAACCTATAACACCATCCACAACACCAGTTTGTACCGCTGTAAATGCCTCAGAGAAAGGGATTGGTGAGCTGATATAACCCAGTGCATCACTTGTCAGCTGAAAACTTTTAATGCCAGGCACACGTACTTTTATTCCTTTAGAAACCGAAGGATCCCCCGGAGAAACCGCCTCTCTGTTTAGTGCAACACCACCAAAGTAAACAGGATAAGCAGCCAGCATTGTGATGTCTTGCTTGCTATAAAGATCTTTCATTGCGCTATAAATAGCGCCTCCTGGACCGTAAATTTTACGAGCTTGCTGCCAGTTTTCAGCAACATAAGGGAAAGCACTGATCTGCATTTTTCGGGATGCGGCAGTTGCGGCTGGCTGCACCGCCATGTCCACGGCCCCTACAGAAATTCTCTCTTGTACCGTTGTATAGTCGCCCAATGCACTCGCAGCGAAAATCTTCACTTTAACATCACCATCCGTTGCCGATTTCACATCCGCAGCAAACTCTTTAAGTTCTAAATCGATGATGGCGCCTTGTGGACGAATGTGGCTAATTTTTAATGTCTTGGCTTGAGCGATTCCACTCAACCCCATCGCACCAGCAATCACACTCGCTATTACTGCTCTCTTTATTGTTACACCTTGCATAAGGTTCTCCTTGCATTACCGTTGTGTTTCACGTGTTGGCAGCAATCCTGCTGCTATTTCTATTATTTTTGTAATTACTTTTGTACTGTGTATCTCTTTTATAATTGGCTTTAAATAACCAATGATTAGTTGCTAATTTCCCTTCACCACTTAATGGCATTAATAGCCAAAGAACGCCGGAAGAAAGAGTGATAAGTCCGACCAAAAAGAGGTCAAGAACACCACTGGAAGATAACCTGTTACGATGAGAAGAAGCGCTGGTTTAATCACTTTAGTCACTTCAACATTACCCACTCTCGCACCCAGATAAAGAATGGATGCGTATGGTGGCGTTACACCTCCCATAGCGGTATTCACTCCCATAATGGCTGCAAATTGAATTGGGCTAACGCCAATAGCTTGCATTAGAGGCAGCAGCAGCGGTGCAATCAAAATAATAGCGGTGACATCATTCACTACCATGCCGACAAAAAAGAGCAGGAAGTTAATAAGAATAAGTAAAATAACTTTGTTATCGGTGATTGAGAAAATCGCCTCAACTAACTCCTGAGGAACACTTTCTAATACAAACATTTGAGACAAAATCATGCTGAACAAAATCATTAGCATTATTGCCCCTACCGATGTTGATGCTTCTTTTCCCGCCCCTAAAAAGGTCTTAACATCGAGCCCCTTATATATTAGAAATCCGACAGGGATGGCATAGATAACTGCGACAGCAGCGGCCTCTGTTGGTGTCATCACACCACCATATATGCCACCTAAAATGATGATTGGCATTAACAACGCAGGGGTTGCTTTCAAACCGCGTTGACTTGCCTCAGCAACAAAATCAGCGCCTTTAAGTGGCTCTTCTAGTACCAAGGGAAACTTACGAGCCTGCCAAATATTAACAATTGAAAAGTTGGTCATGATTAATAAACCAGGCCCCAACGTTGCTAAAAAACAGGCTAAAATGGAGGTGTCAGTCACCCAGCCATAAACGATCATTGTCACACTGGGTGGAATGAGTAGCCCAAGCAACGAAGAATTAGCAATCAATGCTGTGGCATAAGCCCTCGGGTAGCCTTGTTTCTCCATTTCAGGAATCAACAATGGACCAATTGCCGCAACTCCTGTTAGACCAGAACCAGAGATTGCACCGATCAAAGCACAGCTAATCGTAGCCACAACACCGAGCCCGCCTCTAAGGTGGCCGACAAATATATTCACAAAGCGCAATAAACTGGCAGCAATGCCACTGACACTCATTATGGTTCCTGCAAGCACGAACAGTGGAATGGCGAGCAATACAGGGTTCCCCAGTTGTTGAAATCCCCACAACATATTTCCCTTCATAGTGACATCACCAAGAAAATACATCACCGCTAATCCCCCGCCAAAACAGTACGGTAAAGGGATACCCAATGTCAGTAAAATGACTAAAACAGCCACAGCTAATAATGCTATTTCTACCATTGTAAAATCGTCCTTAAGATGCGTTAGAAGTAGATAAACTACGGATGTGTTTAATCAAATGAATGGCTGTATAGAACATCATCAGCACTAATCCAACCAGCAAGGCAATATCAACGTAGAATGTCGGAATATATAAAGTTGGACTCTCTTTCCAAACTCGAAGTGAATATTTTGTAAAATCCCATGCCCAGTAAATTAACCACGAACAGACGATCAAACTGATCGTTTCTCCCACTATTGCCAGTACAGTTTTATGTTTTTCATTGTGTAGAAAAATATCCAGTACATTGGCACGAATATGGGAGTTTTCTCTCGATGCATTTGCAGCTCCTAGCACGTACAGCCATAGCGTTGGGTATAACAAAGTTTCATCCAACCCCATAACAGGAATCTCTAACACATATCGCGTTATTACCTGTACAAATTGCCCGACAGCAACCAAACAAATTAGTCCTGTAAGCAGCAGGCTCACAAATCGATTCATGGTTCCACATTGCCTTTTTGTTATTACGTTGTTAACAATGTTACAATTCGAAAATATAAAATCAAAACAATAATAATGATTAAACTATAAATAAATCTTATGGGTTACTGGCATAAATAACCTAACTTGAGGAAATGTAATGAATTTGAGTATTCGTCAGCTGCAAGCTTTTCGAGAAGTTATGAGAACGGGATCTATTTCTGACGCAGCTCGCGCTCTGAACCGAACACAACCTGCGGTAAGCGCAATGATATCAAGCCTTGAGGAAGAGTTAGGACTTGCTCTTTTTGAACGACAAAGAGGCCGATTGGCACGCACACCGGAAGCATCTTATTTCTTAGTGGAGACCGAAGCGATACTAGAACGTTTGGTACGAACATCCCGCACAATGCAAGAGCTTAGCAATTTACAAGAAGGTCAATTACGCATTGCATGTATGCCAGCTTCGTCACAATTTTTGATTCCTAAATTGGTCGCCGACTTTGTGAAAGACAAACCTAAGGTCAAAGTCTCTATTATGATGAGAGCATCATCAGTGATCGAAGAGTGGGTCGCTTCTCAACAGTACGATCTTGGCCTTGCTGAGATGCCAGCTCCTAATAGCGCGATTAATACTATTCCATTGGATATGAGTTGTGTGTGCGCTTTACGAGTGGATGATCCTCTCGCAAAGAAAAAACAGATAACCCCAAAGGATCTATGCGGCAAACCATTGGCAACATTACAAGAAGAGCACCCTAACTTATTGGCGACGAGAAAAGTATTTGAAAAACATGGTGCAAAGTTTAATGCGCGATTCGAATTGAGAAATTTTCAACCTGCGTTGAAACTGGTTGAAGAAGGGTTATGTTACTCAATCTGTGATCCTATGACAGCAGATAGCTATTTTGAGTATAAAATGACTAACCCAGAGTTAACCTTCCGTCCATTTACCCCAAAGGTGATGCTATCTGTCGGTATTCTCACCCCTTCTCAACGACCAGCATCACTGCTAACTAACGCGTTCATTGAAATTTTACATCAACACTTATTAAACATTGATAATAAATTTAGTAAGTAAGTCATTTCCGTTTTTCATAGCTAAAACTCATTGCCTTGTGGCTTCTCACTAAGGTAACTCAAGAGCTCGGCGTCAGGTAATGGTTTGGCAAAGTAAAAGCCTTGAATATAAGTAAAACCGATTCTTTGTAGAATTTGCAGTTGATATTGCTCTTCTACACCTTCAACAATAACCTTCATATTAAGATTATTAGCAATTATTAACATTGATTCCAACAGAGGAATGACATTTGAATCGTTATATAAACTCTTAATAAATACCCGATCTATTTTGACAAACTGAAATGGGTATTGACGGATAAAATCTAACCCTGAATAACCCGTTCCAAAATCATCAACAGCAATTTTAATTCCATGGCTCGATATGGCATCGAGATGCTGTTTCAACACCACCAATTCTTGAGTAGAAAAATTATTATCTTCTGTGATTTCAAAAACAAGATGCGGAGTTAAATGCGGAACCCGTTCTAAAAACACCAGCAATTTTTGCATAAATGAGTGTTTCAAAATGACCGAGCGACTAATATTGACACTAATATATTTATCGCTGAATAAGGCGTGATTTTTATCAATAAACGAGCAGGTTTTAGCGATAACCAGATTACTAAGCTGTTCGATTAATCCTACCTTTTCCGCCAATGGAATGAATATATTGGGCGCAATTGTACCTTGTACAGGATCATTCCAACGCAACAACGCCTCACAGCCTATCGTTTGCTGATCAAGAACGTTAGTAATAGGTTGATAATGAATATCAAAATAGTCGTTTTTTATCGCCTCTTGCAATGAAGCTTCTAAACTATTCTGTGTGAACTTATCTTGTCTTCGGTAGAGTAAGATAACCGACAAGACACTTGCGACTACAATACCGATCCAAGCTAAGCTTAAAAAATAATGGATATAATAATCTAAGCTAGTATTTGCAACGACTTCTAAAGGGTATCTCTCCGATCGAAAGCGGTAACTCTGTAACCACTTCTGTTGATTCTCTTCTACTAAATGTCGAGAAATAATACTAACGTTATAATTCAATGATGGTTGATTTAAGGTCGATTCAACTATTCTAAGAATATAACGAGGAGGGATAACTACACTAATGCCATTTCCTGAAGCGCCAGTAAACAGCAATACAACACTTTTTTGCTGACTTAATTTGGTTTTGGTATAGGAAAGAGTTACGTTATCGAGCTGCAATCTATCCAAAATTGTTTGGTACAAATAAAAAGAAACGACCCCTCTATTGCTATTGCAATATACGTTTCCGCGATCGTCAAAAAGTCCAATTTCTTTTAGGGTATCTGAACGAAAAACATACTGCCTTAACTCAGTCAGAACATTCGAACAATAAACTCTCTGTTCTGATGGCAACAGTAAAGGAGACAATTCATCAATGACAGCATCAAAGTGTGACTCTATATTCTCCAGCGCTTTCTTTGCACCAACTTCCGCATGACGTTTTGCCGAAAATAATGCACCTAACCACGCCATCAGCATGACAAGAATAAAGATCAACGCGATCTGAACTATCACCTTACTTCTATAGCTAACAATATTTGTTTTAAACAAATTAACACCTAGACATTGCACATATTATTATAAGCAATCACTGACACATACCAATACATATGACCTTAAATCGCTTCTTATTAACCAGCAGTCAAAATTGCTAGAATAACAAACTAATCACGATCATTTATTTAAATATAATTATTCTAAAAACAACCTATTATTAAAGGCTCTGTAAGGCAACCCCCTGAAGTAAGTTACATTTAACTATTTGATAGATCTCAAATTTACAAACAATAATAACTACATATCCTTAACTTTATGCTAAGCCATACGCAACCACCAGCTTTGCAAAAAACAGCCAAAAAACTGCATGATTATTCGAGCTATTGTTCAATTAAGTAGATTAATACAGAACATCATACTAGCGAATTCTAAAAGAGAGCTTCAAACAGATATTTTCATCTAAATATAAATTTAGTTAAAAAACAATATAACTTACAACAAGTTAATTATCAGCCAATTGTGCATTCAAACAGTAAGATAGAGTGAACTCCATAAAAGTAACGCCACCTGCTACTTTAGTAATCACTAATATCAATCGCTATACCTAACTAATTCGCTATTAACAATATCAACGACCACCATCTGTTCTAATATCCTCTTCCTATTTGATATTTTGTGTACAGAGTCACGCAATGCCGATCTAAATGATACTTTTAATTAACATTTGCATTACAAACCAGATAACATGCCGCCTACAAAGTAATCATTACATTCATACAAACAGGGAAAATTACATGCAGTCTATAGTTGATTTTTTGAATGGGATTATCTGGAGCCCGGTACTTATCTATTTGTGCCTTGGCGCTGGTCTGTTCTACTCGATTCTTACTCGTTTTGTCCAAGTTCGTCATTTCTTTGAAATGTGGCGCTTGCTACTTTCAGGAAAAAGTTCCGCAAAAGGGATCTCCTCATTCCAAGCATTAGCCGTTTCATTATCAGGCCGTGTAGGTACGGGTAACATCGCTGGTGTAGCAGCCGCGATTGGGTTTGGTGGTCCTGGCGCAGTATTTTGGATGTGGGTGGTCGCCTTCTTTGGTGCCGCAACAGCATATGCAGAATCTACACTGGCACAAATATATAAAGAAGAAGATGAAGGCGAATTCCGCGGTGGCCCTGCTTACTATATTGAAAAAGCGATGGGACAGAAGTGGTACGCATGGATCTTTGCTATCTCCACTATTTTCGCTTGCGGTATCCTTCTTCCGGGTGTTCAGTCAAACAGTATCGGTAATGCTGTTGAGGCTGCATTTGGTTCGGGCGCAATGATAGAAACAGCCATCGGTACATTCAGTTTCGCTAAAATTTTCACTGGTACAGTTGTTTCCATTATTCTTGGCTTTATCATTTTTGGTGGTGTTAAGCGTATTGCTAACTTCACTCAGATTGTTGTGCCATTTATGGCTCTTGCCTATATCATCACAGCTTTCGTTATTATCTTACTTAACATTGGTGAAGTACCACGTATCTTCTCCATGATCCTATCTGATGCATTTACTCCAATGGCGGGTTTTGGTGCAGCAATCGGTTGGGGTGTTAAGCGTGGTGTTTACTCTAATGAAGCAGGTCAAGGTACAGGCCCACACGCTGCCGCTGCAGCAAGTGTTGATCACCCTGCACAGCAAGGTCTAGTACAGTCATTCTCAATTTATATTGATACGCTACTCGTTTGTTCTGCAACCGCCTTCATGATCTTAATTACTGGTGCATACAATGTACACGGTGGTGCCGAAGGTGCATTCTTAGTTCAGAACTTATCAGCAGATATTGGCGCAAATGGTCCAGTATTTACTCAGCTTGCAATTGAGAGCGCGCTACCGGGCATTGGTAAACCGTTTATCGCTGTTGCGCTATTCTTCTTTGCGTTTACTACCATTCTGGCTTACTACTATATTGCAGAAACAAACATTGCCTACATTCGCCGTACATTTAAAGTTAACGGTCTCATGTTTATACTCAAGTTAGTCCTTATGACAGCGGTATTTTATGGCACCGTTAAGACGGCTAACCTTGCTTGGGCAATGGGTGATGTGGGTGTAGGTTTGATGGCTTGGTTGAACATTACAGGTATCATCATTATCTTCTTTATGTCTAAGCCAGCGATTAAAGCTCTTAAAGATTACGAAGAACAACAAAAGCAAGGTGTGACTGACTTTACTTTCAACCCCATTAAACTAGGCATTAAAGGTGCTGATTACTGGGAAGAAAAATACAAACGTAAAACGGGCAAAACACCGACAGCGGATAAAGATGAAACAACAGCGGTGGAGCAACCGTCGACTTAACTAATCTTTAAAACGTATCCAACTAGGGTTAGCCACAATGGCTAGCCCTTTTTTGTTTTCCTCTATATTTAAACTAGGGTCTGTTGAGCCGAATAGAAACTCATCAAGTTGACTAATTATCTGGTCAGATAAAGAGAGCAAAAGTATACTCATAGCACTAAGTGGTTGATCGGCCGGATTAACGTCAATGTGATGAGTAAAACGTCACAATAACTGTGATTACCTCAGAGAGAACTATGTCAAAACGCATGCTGAAAAATGATAGAAGAGAACAGCTACTCTCTGTTGCTGTTTCAATAATAAAGAACAAAGGAGCAGACGCACTCACTTTAGCTATGGTGGCAGAAGAAGCAGGGGTCACTAAACCTGTAGCTTACAATCATTTTAAAACCAAAGAGAACCTTCTTAAACAGATCTATCAAAATATTGATAACCGCTTAATTGAGTCCATTCAATTGGCTAGAGAGTCCGGTAAGCAATCATTAACTGAGGTGGTCTCTTTATTATGTAACTCCTATCTTGATTGCATGCTCATCAATGCGGAGATCTATGATCTAACAGTAGCGGCATTAAAAGGTTACCCTCATAATTCAGAACTATCTAAAGAGATTCAAGATTTCTTTGTTAATGCGTATTCTGACATTTTCCAGCTTCCAGTCACTGGCAGCAGTAATCAAAACCGGCTTAAGCTAATCGCAGTTTACGGTATCATCGAATCCATCGGAGCAGCCGTCGTCTCTCAACAAATACCGCGTGATCTAGCACTACCTTATTTAGAACAACAAGTTATACAGATCATTCAGCGCTAATATCTATAGCCAGCCTCCCCCAAGATACGGAATTGAGCGCCTTGCTCAATAGACTACTATTAACCTCATTCCTGTCTTATTTCGCTACTATTTATTGCTCATGTCTAATGATTTACTCATGCACTCTTAGATCGCACAAATGATCTAAAGTAAAAGTTTCAATCATGATTAAAATCAAAGAATACCTCATTATAAAATAGTCAATACAGAGACTCGCAAGTCATATTTTCAAAACATTGCTCACTTCACAAAATGCTAAAGTTACTAGTGGTAACCTTTGACGAAATACATGTTACCACTAGTAACTTATGGGAATTAATATTTCTATCAAGTTTTAATTTGACATATTTAAAAGTAGTGAAGGTTTAATATGAATCAATCCTCTTTATGGTTAGATATATTATCTAGCCATACCCTCTTACCATGGTTGTTAATTGCCAGTGTCGTATTAGTAGCAATAGTTATGGGGCTATTTGTACTAATCAATGGTAGCTCAAAACTAGATGACGGCTTTAGTGGCATTGAGATACAACGTTGGTCTATAAAGAGTGTCATCATACACTGGCTAGGAGCGATACCATGTATCACTCTAATCTTAAGCGGTATTTTCATTGGCTCTTCAAAGGTAATATTTTCACCAGGAAGTGACAGTTGGAGTAGTGCTGTTCACATCGCATCTACACTTCATGAAATAGCAGCCTTTCCATTTATCATTGGTGCCTTATTAATGATTGCTTTATGGTGGAAAAACCAAACATTTAAATCATACGATATAGATTGGTTTAAAAAGGCAGGTGGTTACATTAATTTTGGCACCAAACAACATCCTGATGCTGGATTTGCAAATGGTGGCGAGAAACTTTGGTTTTGGGTATTTGCCATTAATGTCGTTCTACTTTCTTTTACGGGAGTAATGTTATTTTTTCCTGAGTTATCCCCCTCTTTTAATAATGCTCCTTTTGTTATTTCTGTACACATTCTTTCCGCCATAGTCATTGGCGCTTTTGCCGTTGTTCATATTTTTATGGCAACCATAATTTCTGAAGGTGGCTTAAGCAATATGCTTTCTGGAAAGTGCGATAAAAACTGGGCAAAACAGCACCATAACCGCTGGTACAAAACACTAAACAACGATAAATAAGGGCGAATATCAGATGGATAGACGTAAAGCGATTCAGCTCCTAGCTGGCGGAACCACAGTATCACTGGTATCTGCATCTACTGTATTAGCATCGGTAATGGCAGACAAATCCAAAAAAGAGAAAAAACGATTGGCTATGGTTATAGACCTTCGCCGCTGCAATGGCTGCAAAGCTTGTGTGACGGCATGTGGTCGAGAGAATGGTACAGAACCTGATGAGAATAGAACCCAAGTATTGCAAAGCAGCACGGCGATTAATGGTAAGGAATATACTTTAAATATTCCTCTACTGTGCAATCAATGTGAAAACCCAGTATGCACAAAAGTATGCCCGACAGGGGCAACCTTTAAGCGTGAAGAAGATGGCATTGTCGTTGTTGACTCCACTGGTTGTATCAATTGCAGTTTCTGTGTTTATACCTGCCCTTATGAAGGGGTTCGATTTACCAACAGTAAAACCGATACCGTTGATAAGTGTAACTTTTGTATTCAACGTACCTCGAAAGGCTTTTTGCCTGCATGTGTTGAAACATGCACCGGTGGCGCACGCACTTTTGGCGATTTAAATGATGCAAGTAGCGACATATCGAAATTACTGACAGAACATGAAGCCTTGGTATTGCAGTCAGACAAGAATACGCAACCCAATGTTTTTTATATTGGTTTAACCCAACAGCAGAGTGACCTCCCTTATAACCTTAATTCAGCACTAACATGGCAGCGTTAATTATGGACCGTAGACAATTTTTAAAATCGGGTGTAGCAGCGACCATATCTGGCGGAGTAAGCTCTGCTGTTTCTGCATCTACTAACAGCAACGATCACAACATCAGTCGATATGCCCCATTAAGTGCTGAACCAGAGTTTCTTATCGGGCCAGACAACAGGCTGGTTAATAACCCCAAGCAACGTTTTGCATTTACTAAATGTTTTGGCTGTTACAACGTGTGTGGTGCACGCATCCGTATTGATAACGAGACAGATGAAATTATACGGGTATGTGGAAATCCTTATGCCCTATCTACTCAAGCTGGCAACCCAACCCCAATGGAGGTGCCACCACAACAAGCCATGTCACAACTTATGGCTGAAAATGGCAACCAGAACCGATCAACGCTTTGCGGTAGAGGGAATGCGGTTCCCGATGCGGTCACCGATTCTCGTCGAGTAACCCAATGCTTAAAGCGTGTTGGTAAACGTGGTGACAATCAGTGGAAATCGATCCCTTACGAACAATTAATAGATGAAGTCGTTAATGGCGGAGACCTATTTGGTGAGGGCAATGTAGAAGGTTTAGCGGACATTTACCGCAACGAAAATCTTGCGAACTCAGCCTACCCTGATTTCGGTCCAAGCAAAAATCAGTTATTAATGACGGGCTGTTCAGAAGATCCTGCCCGATGGAATTTTTACAAACGCTTCTCTGAAGCCGCTTGGGGCACACCCAATGTAGGAAATAAAGATTCATATTGCGGCCACCAACAAGTTGCTGGATGTGCGCTTGGTGTTGAAGACGGCGCCAATAGCGGCGCTCTGCCAACAACGGATTTCGAACATTGTGAGTTTGCTATCTTTATCGGCACAAATCCGGGACTAAGCGGAATTAGTCTCAACTCTGCGTCCAGACGCTTAGCCGATGCTAGAACTGAAAATCCAAATTTTAGCTATGTGGTCATTGATCCGATTTTACGTTCATTAACCAGCTCATCCACCCCAGAACAGGGAGAATGGATTCCAATTCGTCCAAGCGGTGATACCGCATTGATGCATGCAATGATGCAGCACATCATCAACAGTAAACGATACAACAAACGCTATTTATCGTCGTGCAGCCAACAAGGCGCAGAGAAGTCTGGTGAAATTAACTACACCAATGCCCCTTATCTGGTCGTTACAGACAGCAAGCATCCGCTCTATCGAAAGTTTCTTACGGCTGAAAGCTGTGGTGTTGGAGATAGTGAGACAAAAATGGTCATTGATGAGAGCAGTCAGACGTTACTCACCTCGAACCATGATGGCGCTTGCGATATTAACTTTAAAGGCCAAGTTATCGACAAAGATGGTAAAAAGATCGACGTTGCAACGGCTTTTTCTCTATTAACACAACGAGTCAATGAGCACTCTTTAGATGACTATTCACAAGAGTGTCAAATACCCGTGGATAAAATTATCCAATTGGCCAATGAGTTCAGTGCTCATGGCCGACGTGTCTCCATTGAAACCAATACAGGGTGCAACGCCAGTGATGGCGGACAGTTTGCTTTCGCCATGATAATGCTGGCAACCTTAGTTGGTGCCCACAATGCGAAAGGGGGAATGCTTCATACCGGTAGCATGGGTTACGAAAATACCTCCCCACTTTACGATTTAATGGCGTTTGAACATGCCCATATAGACGGTTTTAATGCAGAGCGCTCTGGTGATTATCGCCAAAGTCATGAATACAAAGAAAAAGTTAAGCAAGGCAAAAATCCATTTCCATCCGATATGCCATGGAACGAAACCTTTATTCAGGACAATGCCGGAGAGCTACTGCTCGCTCATGCTAATGCCAATCCATTTCAGTTCAAAGCATGGATTGCTTGGGCAAATAACCCTCTTTACGCCTGCTCTGGATTAAAAGATCAAGTAGAAGAGTCCATAAAAGATCCTAAACAGTTAGGACTGATTATCGCCTCTGATCCTTATTTTAATGAAACCAATATTTACGCAGACTACTTTGTACCTGACTTGGCTCAATACGAGCAGTGGGGAGCCTCCCGCCAGTGGGGAAGCGAACTAATGGGTGATGTGGTCTCTTTTCCTATCATCACACCAAGAACCCCGTTAAATGCTGAAGGTAACCGAGTTTGCATGGAGCAATTTTTAATTGATATCGCTAAACAGGTCGAACTTAATGGCTTTGGTGAAAACGCGTTTAAAGATGCTCAAGGAGAGAAACAGTCATTACATACCCCAGAAGACTATTACATTCCTGTGCTAGCGAACTTAGCCCACAGCGATGGTGCACTACCAACACCAACAGAAGAAGATGTCAGCTTTACCAGTGTCGACCGTATCTACCCGCTTTTAAAGTCGCGGCTAAAGAGCGAGGAAATTGGGCCAACCATGTTCCTCTTTACACGAGGTGGCCGACATTACTCTGTTGAAAGTCGCTATGAAGGAGAGTTCTTTAATGAAATGATGCGTTGGGATGCTCAATTTCAGGTATACAACGAAGGCTTAGCACATGTAACCAACTTCCATTCAGGCGAATATTTAGATGGATTACCCGTGTTCGATAAACAACGCTTCTGGGATGGTACTGCTATTCGCGATCTTTGGAGTGAAGAAGAGTATCCATTCTACTTTTCAACGTTTAAGCATCAACTTCGCAGCCCCTACTCGGTAAACCTAAAAAGTATTACGGCTTTAGGTGCTGAAAATTATATCCAAATGCATGAAAAAGATGCTCAAAAGTACGGATTGAAAAGCGGCGACATAGCAAGAGTGACGTCACCAAAAGGTAAATATATACAAGGCGTGGTTCAAGCAGACAAAACCGTAGCGGAGGGAGCCATTGTGGTGCCACTTGGTTTTGGTCATACCGCATTTGGTGCCAGCGATATCACGATTGATGGGAAGACTTTGTCTGCTATATCACAACGAAGAGGTGGAATGGCGGTGAATGAGTTTAATGCTGTTGACCCAACAAGAAAGGGGGCAAGTTTGTATCGAGACTCTACATTTGGTTCCACTGCTCGTCATGGTACACCTGTAAAAATCGAAAAGGTGTAACCACTAATGTTGTTGATTTAAGGTCACTGAGTCAGTGACCTTTTTTATTGTTAACTTTTATCACCGCACTCCAACATGCTTAATGGCCGTACCATTAACACTGCACTAATAAAGTGAACATTAATATTTCATTCACCATTGAGCTATAACGTGTTGTCACTCTTCTCTTCGGTAATAATATTCACCGTGTCGTCCAACATGTTGACCACTGCATAGTAGTGGAACATAGGATCACCATAATGCTTAAAACTGAATCGATACTCAGAAGCTGGGGCCAAAATATCACTCTGTTCAACTTTAGCTAAGTCATAACCGTCCTGTTGATACAGCTCAGTTTCTTTGACTTTTTTTTCTGCATTTTTCCACTGAGAATCTCGGCTTAACTTAGGTTCGATAGAGGGGTTGCTCGGATAGTGAGTACCATTGAACTGCATACGTCTATAGGAGCCATTACTCCAAACGATAAGATCTTTCCAATCATTAGTTACTTTGTTGTCGACCAGTATTGGAGTGCGCACTACCGTCATTCTTGACAGCACATTTCCTTGCGCACTTAACAGGTAAGCGGTACATCCGCCACTGCCACAAAACCAGGAACTATCTAGTAACACCAACAGCTCTTTGCTGCCATCACCATTGAGGTCGGCTTGTCCATATAGATACTGAATATTATCCTTCTCAAGCGATAAACCTTCAGGAGCTAAGATTACCCTATCAACAAGCTGAGCGACATCTGCTTCTATATATGAAGCCGTCTCTTCACCCACTATACTTGGAGAGGTTTGGCAGCCCCACATGAAGATAGAACAAGTCAGCAGTAAAACCGTATTCAATCTCATTTTTAATCCCTCATTCTTTTAGCATACATCGATACTGATCTAAATTTCGCCTAAACCAGATAATGGCATCAGATAATAGTACATAAGTCATTAAATCTCAGCTTAAGATAATTTAACTTTCTTTGTACATTCCTATTGTGTAAAAACGATTTAAGCCACTCAAAACAAAGTTTTGAGTGGCTATTAGTATCAACATCGTCATGGGATAACCAGATCTAAATTCGATCTCAACAATCCCAATCTTGTTAATTTAGCAAAACTTATGCGTCTGGTGGTGTACCTTCACCGTTTGAAACTACAGCATCAATTTGTACTAACGCATCCATAGCAATCGCCGACACTCCAACTACCGTTCTTGCAGGAAGTTCACCTTCAAAGAAAGAGGCATAAACATCATTAACGGCCTCAAGGTCATCAATGTTTTTAAGCTGAATATTTACTTTTACGATATCGTCCATTACATGGCCGATACTTTCTACTATCGCTTTGATATTGCTTAAACACTGTCTTGCTTGCTCATTTATTGCAGTTGAAACCACTTGATTACTTTCTGCATCAATAGGTAACTGTCCCGCAATATGGTTGTAATGAGAGAAAGCGACGGTTTGAGTATGTAAGGCATTTAAAGGCGCTTTATCGGTATTATTAGCTTTGATTACGATACCGTGTCTATCTTCAATTTCTTGCGGTGGAGTACCATCACCATGCGACACAACGGCATCTATTTGAACCGATGCCCCCATTGGTAATGCCTCCGCAGCAATAATCGTTCTTGCTGGAACATACGCAACGGTTCTCGCTATCGCTGAATCAGGGAAGAAGGTGCTATAAACTTCGTTAACAGCATCAAGATTAGAGAGATCATCAAGATAGACATTAATCTTCACGATATCGTCAAAAGGTACATCAATACTTTCCAAAATAGACTTTATGTTACGTAAACACTGTTTAGTTTGCTCTTTCACTCCACCAGCAACAATGGTGTCTGAATTCGGCTCTACAGGTAGCTGAGCAGAGATGTTGTTGTAGTGAGAAAAAGCGACGGTTTGGGTGTATAAACCTGTTGGTGCGTTGTCGCTATTTTTGGCTACTTTTACCAATGGGCAAGGATCTTGTGGTGCAGTGCCTTCACCATTAGAGATAAGCGCATCCATTTGTACCAAAGCACCAGTTAAAGGTAAAGCAGCAACAGCAACAGTAGTTCGAGTAGGGAGGTATTCTTGGAAGAAGGTTGAATAGACTTCGTTAATCGCCTCGATATCTGAAATGTTTTTTGCAAACACATTGATTTTAACAACATCGTCCATGACATGATCAATACTTTCTACGATGGCTTTAATGTTACGCAAACATTGATCAGCCTGCTCTTTTATCCCACCCGCAACTATCTCGTTTGTTTTAGGATCTACCGGCAACTGCGCTGAGATATTATTGTAGTGAGAGAAAGCAACTGTCTGTGTTGATAGAGAGCTTGTAGGTGCATTTGTTGTGTTTCTTGAAAGTTTAATGATACCGCCAGTCATACCTAGTATCTCCTGTTTGATATGAATTTATATGATGTCTGTATATCTACGCTTAGCCTTTGGCCAGTTAAAAATGTTCACCTAACAAAGCAGAATTATTTTTAACATTTAAGCGGCAACAGCTTGGCAGGTAACATTAAAATAAATCATAAAAAGCATGTTGATTAGAACCAAGTATCGGTGTGGGTATGATTATTTATGAAATAATTTAGCCACTGGTCAAACTAATCACTGGCTCAAATACACTAAATTCGATACATGGTTTTATCCTAGTAGCAACACTCAAAAAGAACGGTGTTTTCTTTATCATCCAAAAACCAGTTATCAATTAATCAAGAAATCAATTCCATCAACAAGCTATTGCAGATAGAAATGGGGATATCTCTCTGCATATATATTCAGTAACTAATTTTGATCGCATTATAGTAAAAAACATATTAGTAAAATTCGAATGAATTTATTAACAAAAAAACACAAACAGCTCACTTATACCTATCAGTAAATTTAACAACTTATCATTAAGTTCATAAAAATAATTAATGATGAATTTTCCTCATGATGATGTGGATAATTTATCAATATAAATATTTATTATCATGAGGTAGTTTTATCACCAGAAACATTAAGCACCAGCAACACTCAGTTATTAATAAACAGACAGGCGAAGGAATATCATCCTTCAATAAATTCTAGGAAAGATACCCTATGAAGATCGAAGTCGATTTAAACATTTTAGCCAAGTTTCTAGCTGGCGTGATGGGATCACATTGTGAAATTGTTATTCATGATCTAACCGACTTATCAAATTCAGTTGTCATTATCGAAAATGGACATCTCACAAATAGAGAAGTTGGCTCTCCTGCCACCGATCTAGCTCTAAAGAAGATAAAAAACATACAAAATGGCAGCGAAGATCCATACTCGTTAAATTATGTAGGCAGAGTACAAAGTGGCGTAAAGCTTCGTTCATCGACTCTCATTATCTCCAAAGGAGAGAAACCTACCTACATGCTGTGCATCAATATCGATGATAGCAAAATAGAAAATGCCCTAAGCTCAATCAAAGCAATCCTGCCACACAATAACGTTGAGCAATATAAAAATGAAACCTTTCATAACTCTGTTGAAGATGTCACTAACAACATCATCCAGAAAACCATGAACAACATGAAAATCAATAACCTATCTAGACTATTACTCGATGAAAAAATAAATTTCGTCAAGAACATTGATGAAACAGGATTATTTACAATTAAAGGTAACGTTCAAAAAATATCCAAAATGATTGGAATTTCCGAACAAACTTTATATCGATATTTAAAATAAGGAATCAACATGAAAGTTGACGTTGTATTTGCAGATTCGGCACCAAAAGCTGTTGGCTGCTATTGTCATATGGCCGTAATCGGCAATACAGGCTACATTTCCGGCCAGTTACCACTTGACCCAATATCAATGAAAATTGAAGGAGAAACAGCCAAAGAACAAGCCATTCAGTCTCTGAATAACCTGCAAGCTATTTTAAATGAAAATGGTTTATCAAAAGAATCTGTCGCTAAAACGGTTATCTATCTTAAATATATTTCCGACTTTTCAGAAGTTAATGAAATATATAGCTCCTTTTTTGGTTCACACACACCAGCACGATCTTGCTTCTCAGTTCAAGCATTACCCATGAATGCACTCGTTGAAATAGAAGCGATTGTAGCTATTTAACCAATAAAATAAATACATCTTAACCCTATAAACAAACTTTTTATTTAAACTTAAAATAACGGAAATAATTATGTGGAAAAAACTCGAACCTTATAAGTCATCAATAATATTGTTAATGGCATTATTTATAGGTGGCACTTTCGGAATTATTGCACCAGAAGTAGCATTAAATTTAAAGCCTCTAGGTAAAATTTTTCTTAACTTACTATTTATGATCATCGTCCCACTAGTGGGTATTAGTGTAATGTCATCCATTGCAGGCATGAGTGATCTAAAGAAACTGGGCAAAATATTAGCCATTATATTTATTGTCTCAATTGCTATGTCGATCATCCCTGCACTAGGCATTATCGGTCTTGCTAACATTTACGATCCTGCTCAAGGAGTGACAATTGACCTAAGCCAAGAGTTCTCTGGTGGCAACGGTAATATGGACTTTGTTAGTATGTTTACCACTAACGATTTCTCCGGCCTTCTTTCAAAATCAAACATCTTAGCATTAATCGTCATGTGTATTCTGGCAGGTATTGCTATTGGTCAATCAGGCGAGAAAGGAAAGCACATTGCATATTTACTAGAATGTGCAAACGAAGTAGTGATGAAAATCGTTTCAATTATTATGACCGTTGCTCCTATTGGTCTAGGTGCTTTCTTCGCGGCAACAATGGCAGAGCAAGATACCGAACTATTAGGTACATTTGCACGAGCGATTGGCTTATTTTTTGTTGCATCAGCAATCTACTACGTTGTAGGCTCCACCATATACTCTTACATTGGTGGTGGTTCAAAAGGGGTGAAGGCGTTTTGGACCAATGCAGTGGAGCCAAGTATCACCTCATTAGGTACTTGCTCATCCCTCGGAACTCTGCCAGTAAACATTCGCGCCGCAAAGAAAATGGGCATCAGAGAAGATATTGTAGACATTTGCCTACCGCTACTTGTTAACTTAAACAAAGGTGGGGTAGCAATGATTGCAGCGCTTAAAATCGTGTTTATTTACTCTGTTCTAGGTCTGCCTTTTACACCTGACGTGTTCTTTATGGCTATGGCCATCGCCGTACTTTCTGCAATTATTGTCGGCGGGGTACCTGGCGGCGCTTTCTTAGGTGAAATTTTCATAGTTACAACCCTAGGTCTACCTTTAGAAACCATCCCTATGCTAGTGGTTATTGGAACAATTACCGATGCACCAGCAACACTCATCAATGTCATCCACGACTTAAACGCCACTCAAATTGTGGAGCGTTTTATGAGTAAAGATAAACAACACGATGTTTCTGTTGAAACTCAAATTGCATAACGGTGAATAAAATGACGTCAAATAAAATGGACACAAAATTGGTAACGGCTGGACGTACAACACGATTTCAGCAAGGCTCTGTAAACCCTGTCATTCAACGGGCATCATCTTTGGTCTTTGACTCGGTTAAAGCCAAAAAAGCGGCAACAGCAAAACGTGGCGAAGGTGAGTTGTTTTACGGCCGACGCGGTACACTAACTCATTTCTCTTTTCAACAAGCAATGTGTGAACTAGAAGGAGGAGCAGGTTGTGCCTTGTACCCATGCGGAGCAGCGGCTATCTCCAACGCCATCTTATCGTTTGTAAAAAATGGCGATCACGTTTTAATGACGGGAGGCGCCTACGAGCCGACTCAAGACTTCTGTAATGTCATTCTCAAAGATATGGGGGTATCTACAACCTATTACGATCCAATGGTTGGTTTTGGTATCGCCGAATTAATACAGGAAAATACCAAAGTTGTTTTCTTAGAGTCCCCAAGCTCGATAACAATGGAGGTACAAGATATTCCGGCAATGGTTGCCGCTATTCGCAAAGTAAATCCTGAAATAATCATAATGATCGATAATACCTGGGCTGCGGGTATTTTGTTCCCGGCACTTGAGTACGATATTGATATTTCAATTCAAGCGGGAACCAAATACATTGTTGGTCATTCTGATGCCATGCTAGGTACCGCAGTATCGAATCAACGCTGCTGGGAGCAATTACGTGAACGCTCATATTTGATGGGGCAGATGGTTGATGCCGATACTGCCTATGTTGCCTCCCGTGGTCTACGCACTATGGGCATTCGATTAAAACAACATGCTGAGAACAGTATTAAAGTTGCGCAATGGTTAAGTGAACGTCCAGAAGTTGCTTATGTCAATCACCCAGCACTACCTAGCTGCAAAGGTCATGAGTTTTACGTTCGAGATTTTAACGGTTGTAACGGCCTATTTTCTTTCGTATTAAACCAACGTTTATCAGATCAACAACTGGCACATTATTTAGATAATTTTCAACATTTCAGCATGGCCTACTCATGGGGAGGTTATGAATCACTGGTATTAGCGAATCAGCCAGATGAGCTAAATGCCATTCGTCCTGCTGGTAAAGTTGAGTTCACAGGAACATTGGTTCGACTGCATATTGGCCTAGAGGACTGTGACGACTTAATTGAAGATTTACATCAAGGATTTTGTCGTATAACGAGTTAGTAAAATAGGACTATTAAATGTAAAACCGATATTCCTAGCAAACAGAAACCCTATTTAGGGTTTCTGTTTTAGTTACGAAGTAAGAAAAATATCACTAAATACAATCTAGAAGACAATAATCAATAGACCTCATTTACAGCAAACGGTGGTCACGCTACATTACCGTTAAATAGGCGGATTCAGGTTAAGTTGAAAATATTATATGATTGAGATTAAACATTTGCGTACTCTTTCAACTCTCCGAGATACCGGTTCTTTGACAGCAACAGCTAATATTCTCTGTCTAACCCAGTCCGCTCTTTCTCATCAACTTAAAGATCTTGAACAAAGATTAGGCTGCCCTCTTTTTCTTCGAAAAACTCGCCCTGTTCGATTTACTCCAGAAGGTAATATTTTACTAAAACTTGCTGATGAGTTTATTCCTAAAATTGCGGCTACCGAACATCAATTAGCCAACCTAAAAGAAGATACAAATGGACGTTTACATATGGCGATCGATTGCCATTCGTGCTTCCAATGGCTAATGCCTGCACTCAAGGAGTACCAAAGCCATTGGCCCGACGTAACTCTCGATTTTTCATCCGGTTTTGGTTTTGAACCCCTACCTGCCATTGTGTCTGGCGAACTGGATTTAGTAATAACATCTGATGTGCAGATAAAGAGTGAAATCCATTACGAACCTCTATTTGATTTTGAGATGAAACTGCTCGTCTCTCCAAGCCACCCACTAGCGAACAAAGACATTATTACAGCACAAGACTTAGCTGATGAAACTATCCTTATTTACCCGGTACAAAAGCAGCGATTAGATATCGTAAAACACTTCTTACAACCAGAAGGAGTAGAACCAAAAGTATGGAAACAAGCTGACAATACTCTAATGCTAGTTCAGATGGTTTCTGCCGGATTGGGGGTTGCTGCCCTGCCCAATTGGGCTGTGCATGATTTTGCTAGACAAAAATTAGTGGTAAGCAAATCTCTTGGTGAAGGGCTATGGCTAAGGTTATTTGCAGCAATTAGAGCGTCGGAGCTTGAGCGTCAATATCTTCAGTCTTTTTTTGCTATCGCTAAACAGCAATGTCAGAGCTATTTACAAGGTATAAAAGCGCCGTAACAAAAGATCCCCATCTAAAACGAGGCTCATTTATTAAAGTACTGCGACCTGAGTTCTAATACCGATGACGATCGTTCAAAGCATTGCATCCTCAAAATAAAAGCAATACCATTTTTCAAAAATAACCATAAAAACCCCAAATAAAACAATACTTTCGCACAATGTCATGAGCTTTCATGCAACAAGATTTCAGACGACTATTAAAAACCCAAACCTTGTCGAATTTTTTTCAGTCTCACCTCTCCTGCTGTCGATTCCATATTTCTGTTCAAGTATAAACGGAGCACTACTCACTCACCTATGGACAATAAATGCAGACAATAAAACAGCAACAAGTTGCCACCCTTTTATGTCAGGGGTTGTCTAACAAACAGATTGCTCGCCAACTCTACATATCGGAAAACACGGTCAAATACCACTGCAAACAGCTTTTTAAAACCCATAACGTACAGTGTCGTACCCAACTTACTGCACATCTCTTAACTTGCTCCAAAAACACAAAAATGGAGCCTTGTAAGTGACGAAATCTCTATTTAGAAAGCAAGCTTTGGATAAACAGCAAATTCGCTTAGAGGGAGAGGTACTGCTTCTGCAGCCTATCTCCCAACCACTGCTTGTGGGTGGCCTGACATCCATTGTACTTATTACGTTGCTTTTCCTTTTCAACGCTCAGTTTGCTCGGCAGGAGAGTGCTATTGGCATTATTACTCCTAATGGCGGTGTAATACATGTCTATGCGCAACAATCAGGTGTCGTTAAAGAGTTACTTGTAAGCGAAGGAGACACTGTTGAACAAGGTGACCCCATCGCAGTACTTAGTACCTCTAAAATCATGAGCACAGGAGAAGAAGCACAGCAACTCAGTATTAAATCGCTACAACAACAAATCAAATTACTCAACAACAAATTGCAACGACAACACACATTGTTTGCAAATGAAAAGCAGCAATTAGAAATTCAAAAAAAAGCACAGCAACTTGAAATTGAGCACCTAACGCGGCGTTCAGAACATAATAAAGAAAAGTTATTCCTTCAAATAAAGCAGCTTACTGCGGTCAAGAAGCTTGCACAAAAGGATTATATTAACGCCACTCAAGTAGACGAAACACACCGCCAATATCTTGAATTGGCTTCAGCGCAAGAATCAGTATTGCAATCACGCTCACAAAGCCAACAACAGTACTATTTATTAGAAGGTAAAATTGACGCTCTTCCGGTAAAACAGCAAGAAGAGATAGACTCGTTAGAAATGCAGATATTACAGTTAGAGCAGCAACTTATTGACGCTAAAGCTAATTATGAATTTGTACTTAGAGCGGAGCAGGCAGGAACAATCAGCAGCTTACAGTTCCAACTTGGTCAAATTGTCTCAGGAAATACGCCTCTTGCCAGTATTCTTCCCAAAGATAGTGAATTGCATGCAGAGCTGTTAATTCCCACTCAGGCAATAGGTTTTGTACAACAAGACCAAAAAGTCTCACTGCAATACGGCGCATTCCCTTACCAAAAATTTGGTTTATATCAGGGAAAAGTAAAACAGATCAGCCGTACGGCCTTACTACCAAATGAACTACACAACTTACCAATATCGATTGACGTCCCTGTCTACCGAGTCACTGTTAGTCTCGATACACAAAGCGTTTTTGCTTACGGCGAAGAGTTCCCGTTGCAATCGGGAATGCAGTTACAAGCCAATATCCGACTCGATGAACGCAGCCTATTTGAATGGCTACTTGAACCAATCTTTAGTCTACGAGGACGTTTCTCCTAATGTCACAGTCAAACCATACCTTACTTAAACTTAACTCTCGTCCATATCTGCCTGTCATTCATCAAACCGAAGCTGCTGAGTGTGGCTTAGCCTGCCTTGCTATGGTGGCGCATTATCATGGCTATCGCTCAGATCTGAACCAACTGAGACGTCGATTCTCTATCTCTAACCATGGTATCAACTTAAAACAATTGATCGCTATGGCTGGCAAGCTCAACCTTATTGGCAGAGCGCTACAACTTGATCTTGAGCATCTGCCCCAGTTACAGCTTCCATGTATTATTCACTGGGATATGAACCATTTTGTGGTACTAAAATCCGTTTCAGCAAATAAAGCCGTTATTCATGATCCCGCCTCTGGTGAAAAAACCATGTCGCTGGAGGAGTTTGCGAACCACTTTACGGGTATTGCGCTTGAACTAACGCCATCTGAAGAGTTTGTACAAAAAGAAGAGAAACAGCGTCTGAGATTCCGCCAGTTGTGGAGCAAAATCATTGGCCTTAAGCGCTACCTCATTCAGATTTTAGTACTGTCTGTGCTGCTGCAACTTTTCACTGTTGCCGCCCCCTTTTATCTGCAAACGATAGTGGATGACGTTCTACTCAGAAACGACTACCAATTGCTGATGGTGTTGGCGGTTGGGTTTGGCTTAGTCATGCTAATTAAAGCCATGACAGAGTGGTTAAGAGACATTCTGGTACTTCACCTTTCCAGTAAAATAAGTATTCAAATGGCCGCCAACATCTTCCGTCATCTTATTCGTCTTCCTCTAGACTATTTTGAAAAACGTCATATGGGTGACATCGTTTCTCGATTTGGTTCCCTAAATGAGATCAAAGAGTTACTCAGCTCAGGTATCGTAGCGGTGATCGTCGATGGTGCACTGACCATCGTCACCTTAGTAGTGATGTTTTATTACAGCAAGTTGCTGGCCAGTGTCGTGCTGTTGTTTGTTGCAATATACAGCTTGTTGCGAGTGGCATTCTATCGCCCAGTTCGAACAATTACGGAAGCGAGCATCGTTTCAAGAGCCAAAGAGAACTCCAACTTTATGGAGACCTTAAGAGCGATTCAGAGCATTAAAGTATTCAGTAAAGAGCATGACAGACAAAATCTATGGCAAAACCGTTATGCGGAGGCAATGAACAAAGAAATACAGCTGGGCCGCTGGGTAATCGGCATTAATTTCATCAACAACTTACTGTTTGGTTTAGAAAATATTATCGTCATCTATTTAGCCGCAGATGCGGTTATGGGTAACATTATCTCTTTAGGCATGCTATATGCCTTTATGAGTTATAAATCTCAATTTACCACAAGTGTCGACTCGCTGATTACAAAAGCCATTGAAATCAAAATGCTTAGTTTACACTTAGAAAGGCTCTCCGATATCGCCCTGACACCTACCGATCCCTCTCACGAATTGTCAATTCACAGCTCGATTGAAGGAACGCTAAGTGTTAAATCGTTATGCTATCGATATTCAGAAGAAGAACCCGAAGTCTTTAAGAACTTAAATTTCACCATAAATGATGGCGAATCAGTGGTTATAGTTGGCCCTTCAGGATGTGGAAAATCAACACTGTTAAAGTGCTTAATGGGGCTATTCTCTTCTTACAAAGGAAGTGTATTGATTGGCGACACTCCCATTGAGCAGAGTGGAAGCTATCGCAGCCAAATAGCCGCCGTTATGCAAGATGATCAACTTATCTCCGGCTCTATTGCGGACAATATCGCATTCTCAGAAACCGACATTGATTTTGAATGGCTGCACCAATGCGCATCCATAGCCAATATTCATAATGAAATCATGGCGATGCCAATGAATTACAACACCTTTATCGGAGATATGGGCTCATCTCTTTCAGGAGGTCAAAAACAACGCCTGCTATTAGCCAGAGCTCTCTATCGAAAACCCAAAATACTATTTTTAGATGAAGCGACGTCTCATCTCGATATTGATAATGAAAATATTGTTAACGACAATATTAAAAAATTAGATATCACTAGAATTATTGTGGCTCACCGAAAGGAAACCATTAACTCTGCTGAACGTATAATTCGGTTGTAATGTCATCGTTATAACTACCCATTTGAGTAGTGTATTTATTATCTTTAATGGTTGATCATGGTTTTCCTAAATGAAAATTCAATTAAAGAATATAGATTAAATAAGATTCATAAAGGATATAAATTATGAGAGAAGTTAGCTCAGAAGAACAAAATCATATCTGCGGCGGGTGGGTGACCTATTTCGATGTTATCAAAGCAGTAAATTTGGGATATGCTGCGGCATTAACTGTAGCTCTATTTGCTACTGCTCTCGGCTATATTTTAGGTAGTCAACGCTAAAAAATACCACTCAGAATGTATAAGGGTTCATCCATGAAAGAACTGACACTTCAACAAGCCGAGAAAATAAATGGTGGCGTAGTAATTACCGTATCACTAGCTTTAATTTTTGGAATCAACTACTTATTAGGTCGGCAATTTAGAAACTTATTCATAACCTCACAATAATTGGAGAACGATAATGAAAGAACTCACTAGCAATGAAACAGAACTTGTTTCTGCTGGACTCTTCTCATCCTACTTTGTGTACAGTGGAATGGTAGAACTAACACTAGGAATTACCGTCGCAGTTAGCATCGCAGGGGCCGCTATCAGCACAATACTAAGGGCTGTTGAAAGAAACCGTAATAATAACGCTTAGTCATAACATTAGTACGATTGAAAAGATTTTATCTATATTTATTAAGGAGGTAAGTCATGAAAGAAATTGGAATCAAAGATCAAGAAAAAATTTGTGGTGGGACACTTTTCTCTGCATATATTGGGTACATGATTGGTGTTCACGTTCTTTATGTTGCATATTCAGCGGCAGTAATAACGGGTCACGTAGCCGCAATAGGAGCCACAGCAACAGCAGCTGTTGCGGGCTTTATTACCGGAACACAAAGCGATTAGGGAGGGATTATGCAAGAACTCACAATCAAAGAAACAGAAACCATAACTGGTGGCGTTTTCATTACTACAATTGCATTTTCTTTACTATTTGCCGCTGGCTACATTTTTGGTCAAAAACTTTAACTATTAAATTAAAGGAAAAGCAGATGAAAACGTTAACTGAAGATCAGGTTGAGCTTGTTTCTGGTGGGGTTGAGCTTGTTTCTGGTAGTTTTATACTCAATATAATATTTTTTACTACTGGATATATCAGTCTTTTAACCATGTTAACCGCAGGTATTGGCTCTGCAGCCATAATATGGAGTAATCAAAAGTAATAGCCATATATTTTCACAAGGTCTGACAATTAAAAATAGAAGACTCGCGAAAAAAATAATAGTCAATACTACCTTTTTGGGTAGTGTACTTACCAACATTATTTAACGATGATGAACACCGCAAGTAAAAACATACAGATATTATATATTTTTTAATTGTTTTCAAAGAAAGCAATTAAAAATAAACCCAATAAAACCATTCAATGGAGAATCTATATGAAAGAACTAAACAACAAAGAAACCGAACTTGTTTGTGGCGGATTTTACAACAACTTATTTTCATGGGCAGAAAAAGCACTTACAAACCTTACCTCATTAATATCTAATATTATCAGCTTCGTGCCGAAATTTAACTTATGGTAATTAATCCATAGATTGAACTACGCTACATCTGTTCATCATACTTCCAGATAAGACACGATGTAGAAGGTTCTTTCTCGGTACAATGTCCATCATGGCCTTCAGCTACTCTGAGTACCATACAGCTGAAGGCCTTGCTATATAAAAAGTTTAATAAAACTGTCCATTCAATTTCTCATCATTATCCATGCTTATCACTCAGATAAGTTCTTTCAGAACCCGTCATGGATAACGAATTAATCAAATGTATTAATGCAAATAACAATACTTTTATAAAACAATACTGCTATAAAATAATACAGCGATGAAAAGAAGATCGAGCTGGCCTTTTGATTACTCTAGAAACAACAAAGCCCCGACTTTCGTCGAGGCTTTGTTGTATAAATATGGTACCGGTGGGCGGACTTGAACCGCCACGCCCGAAGGCAACGGATTTTGAATCCGTCGTGTATACCAATTTCACCACACCGGCATCTTAAGGCAGAAGCCTTTTGATGTCTGGCATTATACGGATGAAACTAACGCGTGCAAGAGGAAATTCCTTAGTTGTGAGTTAGTTGTTGAATAATTCACCATAAACACTTCAATGAGAAGCCAATACACATAAAAGCGCCACGACAAATCGTGGCGCTTTCTTCAAAAGTCATCAATTAGTACTGACTCTACCAATTCCAACCATTTTCTAACCAACCCCAGTAAACTGGCGGATATGGCGCTTTCAATGGCGGTGGCCCAACAAGAGCAAATGACAATATTAAGTTACCAACAATCAAGAACAATACCGCATAAAAAGTGAATGTTTGTAAGTTATTGAGTACTCGACCTGTAGCCGGAACATTTTTACAGAAATCAAATACTTTTGGCATCATCGTCATTAGTAAACCCACAACGAGTACCACTGCTGTTTGAAGTAAGTAACCCCAAAAATACATATGAACACCCATAAATCGGCCTTCAGTACCTTCAAACACAAACCAGTGGAAAGTCGAGTGGCGAATACTCATATAAATATCGATGGACGCCAGAATTAATACGAAACCAACAAATTGTGGTCTAGGTCCATATCGTAATACTAAACATGAAACCAACATGACCAATAATATAAGTTGTCTTGTAATTAAGCAGCTCGCGCAAGGCATATCACCTAGATATAGTTGTTCATAAAATGTTGCGGTGAATATTCCAAATCCTAAAATAAGAGTAGCAATTGCAACTATGTTATAAAAACTATTCTCACTAATATCTAATTTAAACATAATATCGTCTCCTTATACTGGACCATAGATAAATGGGTGCTTCCAGATATAAGCAATGATATATCCTACAAGCGTAACTAAAGAGATTACAAACCAACGAATTGAAGACTGTTCTTTTTCTGGGCTTTTTATAAGCCACCAACAAACTAATGTCATAAAAACATATATTAATGTATTCATAATAGTTTCCTTAATAAAACTAAAATCAGTAAATTCGAAACTATTATTAAATAGAAAAAAACACAGAATGATGATGCAAGGCAAGTGCGTTAGAAAACAAACAAATTAAAAACGATCTGATATCGTCGCAATAGGCAGCATATCAACGGCACCCGTTGAGTTCACACATGTTAAGGCTCTTCAGCTCTACTCCTTTAGGATAGGTTTGGAAAGGTTTGGATTTTGTAAATACTCCTGAATCTCTCTTACTTGGCCGATACCAGCCTTGTTAAGTTCTGAAAATCGTTGATAGTTGTACTCCGCTCCTCTTTGGTTATCTACTTGCTCATCCGCTACACCAAGTAAGTAATAGTTAACAGGACTAGGAGAACTTTCTGCGGCGAAAAACAGATATGGGTACGCTTTTTCAACCTCATTATTTAATAACAATGCCATTCCGAGGGTGGTATTGGCGATATTGCACCTTGGGTTTTGTTCAAATGCTTCTTCTGCTTGTAATAAAGCGAGTTGTCTATTGCTCTCATCTCTATCATTTAAAAATTTCATTGTGGAGATATAAGAGCTTAATGAATCTAATAAATAATAAGAACGACCTGAGTTCTTAAGTTTTTTCAGTTCATTCTCCATTACCTCTAACTCTGTGGCACCTTTTCCTTGATAAAATAGAGAAATAGCTCTTGCAATAATTTCCCAGTCTTGATAATTCTTTATTGAGGTAATTCTGTGATTATCTACATTATAATCGGTCTGTTCAGGCACCATATATGTTTTAATTTCCAGAATTAAATCACCAATTGACGAAAAAAACTCATCTTTTGTAAAGTACTTTTCAAACTTAACTGTTTGTATCTCTTTATTCCTAAAAAACTGAAGCATTAAGTTAATGACATAACCATCGCCATCTCGTCTCATCCATGACTTTAATTCATAATCACTTTCCAGCACAGTGAGCGTTTCTATGTCTTTAAGATGCTCACCACGATATCCAACAATGTTCTTTGAAGAGTTAAGCCCGAAATATATATATTCATAGACACTTTTGGCAATACTATAGTCGGCACTATTATCTAGAACGATATTATGAAAGACTAATGGCACGACACCTTGTTCCAACAAGACACTATTTTCAATAGTGTCTTGTTTATCCGTTTTTATCGCTTCATAAGCGGAGATTCCAGCCACCATTATTACCAAAAACAGTAGAGCTCCAACCAGCCTTCCTTTATTAGGGCTTTTGCTATTGTTGTTACTTACGGGTTTTGTCTCTTTAGTCTCTATTTCCGATACTTCGATATCCAGTAAGTAGCCCTGTTTTGGTATGGTTTTTATTATTTGATAGGGTCTCGTTCTATCATTTAGCTGAGTCCTTAATAGGCTGATCACCTGACGGACTAAATTCTCAGAGACCTCTTTCCTTTTCCAAACACAATCCGCAAGCTCTTGAGCACTGATAACTTCTTTTCGTTTATCTATAAAAAACATCAACATTCGTGATTGAAGAGGCTCTAAATGGTGCTTCTCTCCATCCACGATGAGATAGCTCTCTGCGGCATTAAAAGTCATTTCAGAGGAAGCGTGGAGGCGATAAGATTTGGATAGTGACATGACAATTACATTTAGGAAAAGCGCGATTAAGCCATACTAAAAGTTTTCTTATTGTTATAGCAAGTTATCAATAGGCACAACGATAACTCGATCGGTTAAAGGAGACATTAAATCCTCAATTACGCATCAAATCTGGCAAAACGCTCCGATGCAGCAACGTAGCCTTCATCACACTCTGACCATTTAACTGGCGATTATCAGAAAATATTATCGTGTTTTTTATCAACAACATTAAATGACAACAAACTAACTAAGAAGATTAGTAAATAAAACACACCAATATTTATTCATCTATAGAAAATATATAACCAGTTAATTTGAAAAATTAAATTTGACACAATTAACCTTCCAGTCGCAAATAGAAGAAAATAACAAAACTATCAATAACCAAATATGAACGACGCTATCTGACTATCGTTATGAACAGCACATATAGTCTAATATTATAATTTACTTATTATAAATTCAGCTCGCGAATATTGACCCATTACTATTATTGAAATTCACTTATTACTCAAACACTTAAGTTCGGGGTACTCCCACTATGGTAAAACTTAGTTTCAAAGGTGCTTTGCTCGTCTCTATTTCAGTTTTAATAGCGGTGTCCGTTGGTAGCGCAAACTATTTGGCTTATATAAATGAAAGAGATGCGTTGCAATCCAACATTTTTATAAATGCTGAACAACGAGTAGAGGTAGAAGCAAAACGCATTCAAGATTTTATGAATGGTAAAGCTACCGCCGTCAATAACCTCGCCGATGATTATAAAACTTTCCAGTACACCTCTGATCACGCACAACGCATGCGTGTTGCAGGCATTACTGCCGATGTTGGAAATATGATGATCGGTTTTAAAAATGGCGATGCCTATGCTTCTTATAATTATGAAGGCTGGGTCGATCACAAAAACCCCAGCAGTTACGATCCAAGACAGAGACCATGGTATCAGGCTGCGCAACAGACAGGACAACTGATATATACCGATGCCTATACCGATGCAACATCAGGCAATTTAATGGTAAGCATCGGGAAGTCGTTTAACGAAGGGGTGGTATTAGCTGATGTATCTCTGGATGTTTTAAACAAAAGCGTAAAAGAGATCAACATGCTCGGGGCGCTGTCCGTCATCATGTCAGAAGATACCACGGCTCTAGCAAGCACATCTAATGTTGTAAAAAACGGCAATAAGCTGACAGATTTCGCCTCTTTAAAAAATGCCGTTCAAACCGTTGTTGGGCAAACACATGCTATGGTTGAGTACCAGTTAAAGGGCGCAGACAAGATCATGTTTTCACGTCAAATCATACTTGGTGATAAAACATGGTATCTACTGGTAGCTTTAGATAAAAAAATCGTTTTTGCTCCGATAGATCAAGCCAAACAGGCGGCGATTTACTCTTCATTTATTTATGTATTAATCAGTATTGTGCTCTCTCTTTTGATTATTAATTACTTATATCGCCCAATACTGGCGCTAAAGGCAACGATACAGAGTTTATCAAGTGGTGATGGCGACCTTACTCAGCGCCTTGAGGTGAAATCGAATGATGATCTTGGCCAAATTGCCACTGGTGTTAATGAGTTTATCGAAAGCCTACAATCTATGATGCAAGAGATTGAGACATCGACATTAACCCTCAAAACTGACGTTGATGCATTAATGGTGCAAAGCCAAAACAATTCGGAGATCCTAGCAAAGCACGTCGTTGAAACTGAGCAAATCGTTGCCGCAATCGAACAGATGAATGCTACTGCAGAGACCGTTGCACATCATGCCGCAGAGACCGCACAATTTACCTCTGAAGCAGCGGTAATGGGAGGAGACTCATTAACCGTCGTTGGAGAAGCTCAGACCAAAGTGACCTCTCTTGTCGATGTGGTTGACAGGACCTCCACTAGCATTCGAGAGATGAGTGAAGAAACTAAAGGAATAAACTCAATACTAACGGTAATAGGCGAAATTGCGGAACAGACCAACCTACTGGCTTTAAATGCCGCTATTGAGGCCGCAAGAGCGGGAGAACAAGGACGAGGATTTGCAGTCGTTGCCGATGAGGTACGAGCGCTCGCTAGCCGGACTCAGACCAGCACTGGTGAAATTGAAAAAGCGCTAGGCAGTCTAATCCATGGTAGTGAGTCTGTCAGCAACTCCATGGACACAACCAAAACAACCTGCAATGAAACATTCCAAAGTACTGAAATGGTAGGTAAACGAATTAATGGCCTGACTACGCATATATCAGAGATCAATGATCTCAGTACTCAGATCGCCACAGCAGCAGAGGAACAAAGTAGTGTCACTCATGAAGTCAGTCGCAATATGGCCTCAATAAATGAAATGGTTAATCAATTGAACAGCAACGGACAAGAGTCAGCGATGCAAACTCAAAGCATTTCTGAGGTTAATTCGCAGATAACCCAGCTAGTCAGCCGGTTCAAGTTGCGCTAATGGCGATCAGTTGTACTCGTAATCATAATCGTCGTCACGGGCTAAAATAAGCCGTTTGGCTAACAAAAAACCTCTAGAGGTGATATCACTTCTAGAGGTTTATCTATTGGCTTAAGCCGCTATCGCGACCTCTGTTTAACTCGCTTCTCTCTCAAGTTTCTCCAAGTTACTTACGACCTCTTTCGATAATGGCTCGACTTCTTTATATAAGTTTTCTGCTTGCTCAATATTGCCTTTCTCTGACTCAATTAAAATCAACTTGATCACTTCATGCAACCTAGCGTGAGGAGGCTCAATGTTTTTAAATGCCGTCAAATGCGCGTAGTTTTGCTTTCCTTCGCTGTAATACCATTTACCCAATATGCATTCATGATGAGAACAGGCTTGATCGTGAGTTATCGCGCTGGTGTCACCATTTAAGTAAGATCGCACTCGAGTTTTCCAAGCTAAATGAGCTTGTTTTGCATTGCTAAAGTCAATGGTCTTGCTTTTACCCAGATCAAAGTCACTAAGCAAACTTTGCAAATGGATAGCGTTAGAGTTAATACGGTTGGCTTTTTCTTGTAATTGATTCGCCTCGCCTTGAGTCAT
Organism: Vibrio sp. 99-8-1; assembly: GCF_013114595.1. Classification (GTDB taxonomy): domain Bacteria; phylum Pseudomonadota; class Gammaproteobacteria; order Enterobacterales; family Vibrionaceae; genus Vibrio. The sequence continues at coordinate 48,573 of NZ_VTXE01000009.1, forward strand.
GGAGGCTTGTTCACTGATAGTTTCAATGCTTTGGCTCATCTCCACTGCCACCAAGCTCTGCTCTTCCGCTGCTGTTGCAATTTGAGTACTCATGTCGTTAATTAAATTCATACCATCAGCAACTTTGGCAAAAATTTCACGAGAAGAAGCCACTTTAGATAGGGCATCTTGTGCCTCTTGATTATTTACTTCAATGGTTTTCGCCGAATCCACGATGCCTTCGGATAAACTGTCGAGCATCGAGCGTATCTCTTGAGTCGCCTCCTGTGTTCGAACCGCGAGTCCACGTACCTCGTCGGCAACAACTGCAAAGCCGCGCCCCTGTTCCCCGGCCCTAGCCGCTTCAATAGCCGCATTTAACGCCAACAAATTGGTTTGATCTGCGATACCACTTATTACATCGGTGATTTTACTGATCTGTTCACTATCAGCAGATAAGGTGTTGATTTTTTCAGTTGTCGCAGACAGCTCCGCCGAAAAAGCTTCCATTGAATGCAGCGTATTTCTAACCACATCATCCCCTTCAGACACCGTTGCATTCGCTTCGTTTGTAGTATCTGACGAATTAACGGCATTCTTTGATACCTCTTCAACCGTTGCACTCATTTCATTCATGGCAGTGGCCACTTGAGCCGTATGACCCGCCTGATGCTCCATATTTCTCAACATACTAAAACTTGCTGCAGACAATTGATCTGCCGATACAATCAAGTCCTGAGTAGATGAAACAACTTGTCCGAGGATAGTTTTACTTCTTGCTTGCAGTAGTTTTACTGCCGCTATCGTTCTACCCACTTCATTCATTGTCCCTATTTCAATTTTTTGATTGTAATCACCGCTGGTCATCTCTCTTAATCGAGCACGAATGTCATTTAGCGGATAGAGAAGTCCTTTTATAGAGCGCCACCATGCAAATGCGGTCGCTAAAATAGAGATAGATAACAACACTGTCAGTACTGGGTGCGCATCTTTTAAACTAAAATAAAGAGCAATAGAAAGGGCGACAATATTGAAACTGAAGATTGAGTTGAATTGAGTTTTAAATGAGAGTTGACGAAGAATACTGGGTCTAGGCAGCTTCAAACTGCCATCACTGTTCATTTTCGAGTATAGGGTTTCTGCTTTCGCTATTTGTTCCCTAGATGGCTCGGAACGTACCGATTGATAACCCGTAATTGAACCGTCTTTAAATACTGGTGTTACAAAAGCTTCTACCCAATAATGGTCACCATTTTTGCATCTATTTTTTACGATCCCTCGCCATGCAGAGCCTTCACGAACCGTTTCCCATAAGCTTTCAAAAGCGGCTTTAGGCATATCTGGATGACGTACAATATTATGATCTTGGCCAATGAGCTCATCTAAACTAAAACCACTAATGGATAAAAACGCATCATTTACATAGCGAATTTTCCCATCAAGGTCCGTAACAGAAACAAGATCCTCTGAAGAGATAAATTTCTGCTCTTTTGATGTAATTGGTTGGTTGTTACGCATTCAGTCCCCTTATCTATACAATTTAGGTATCCACTCCAATGACCTTAAGATGTCGTATTCAGTCCCGCATTGATGATGCTTATCTTAAAAAACAACGGAAAAAAACTGCATGCTCAAACCAATGCCTTGCTCAAAAGCCAATAAAATCAGGCTGAGCACGTAATCTAAAATCACTAAAGTACAATTTAATAATAGAAAACAACAATGCGTTATCAACTTGTTACATCACATATTACTGATAACAATACCTTTAATAGATGGAAATCAATTTATCATCGCTATATCCTGTGCAAACTTCTCAAGTTCATTTATTTTTCTTTCTCAAAACATCAAGGTTACTCAAAACATGAACCCTCCAGCCAGTTTATTTAGGCGTTTAGCCGCATTAATGTATGACGGATTAATCATCTTAGCGATTGAAATGCTAGCTGGCGGACTGGTTGTCGCCATTTTAGAAGCTTTTGTCGCTGGCGGATTGATGACCTATGGCCCTTATCAAGATGTGAGTGACTTATTAGCTCATCACCCTATTTGGAGCTACGTATATACCGCTTATCTCGGCATTGTCTGGATTGGATTCTTTGTTTTCTTTTGGACCAAAGCTGGGCAAACGTTGGGGATGCGAGCATGGAAATTACGCGTACAAAGCCTTGATGGCCGCTTAATTAGTAAGCGACAAGCTTTGATAAGAGTAGGAACATCCTGCTTTGGCTTAGCCAATTTACTGGTACCTTTTCACCCTAAAAAAAGAGGTTTTCACGACCTTTGGGCAAAAACGGAAGTAGTGGTACTGAGCAGAGTTTAATGGCCAAGGTTAAGTTAAAAGAGAAATGTATTGGCAAAGTTATTCGCCAATGAATAACACGCTTAAACGCAATTTGACGACCTAATTACTGCGATTAGAATAGGTCATATAAAATAGAAAAGGAGGCATTTGGCCTCCTTTTTCAGTCAAACAGTGAATCTTTATTATACGTTTCGCCGCAGCAATAAAATTGCCACCCCTAAAAAGAGAATACTCGGCGCCACAGCCCCAACAATGGCCGGGATCTCGTACACTAAGCTAAGAGGTCCAAAAAACTCACTGGAAATATAGAAAGAAAACCCAACCACGATACCCGATATTATCCTTGCGCCCATCGTCACACTTCGCAGAGGACCAAAAACAAACGACAACGACAATAGCATCATCACTGCAATCGCCAATGGCTGCGTCAACTTGCGCCAAAATGCTAATTCATAGCGAGAAGCATCTTGCTCCGACGCCTTCAGATAATTTACATAATCGTAAATACCGGTAAGTGTCAATTCCTCAGGTTTCACCGTCACAATTGACAACTTGTCTGGCTCTAAGTTGGTCTTCCACTGATAGTTAGGTGAGACTTCTTTATATAGCTGAATAGAACCATCCATGTAAGTCTTTTGCACATCTTGTAAGTTCCATACCTGATCACCCATATATTGCGCTGATGCTGCATAAATGATGGTATTAAGCGTGTTACTTCTGTCAAAGCTCCAAATATTAATGCCATTTAATTCTTCATCGTCAACTCTGGCAATAAATACGTAATCATTAGCATCACGAGCCCATACCCCACTTCTCACCGAGACAATATTGCCACCAGACAGAGCAAAAGCACGAACTTCCCTTGCCAACTTAGCAGACTGAGGAGCGCCCCACTCGCCAATGGCGATAATTATAAGCATAAGGGGAAGCGCTGTTTTTAAGACAGAAACACCAATATCCAGTTTAGAAAAACCGGCCGCCTGCATAACTGTCAATTCAGAGCTAGAAGCTAACATGCCAAGAGCGATAAGAGAGCCTAGTAGTGTTGCCATTGGGAAGAACATACTGATGTCCCACGGCACCTCCAGCAGAACATAATACAATGCATGCATCATGTCATAGGTACCTTTGCCTACTTTTCTTAACTGCTCTACATATTTAATGATGCCAGACAAACCAACCAAAGTAGCCAATGTGAGCGATGTCGTCGCAATAATGGTTTTACCAATATAAAGATCGAATATCTTAAACACGTTTAACTAACCTTTTTTGTCTAAATTTATCTTTAATTCGTCTCACCGCAACACTGTCCATATAGTTCAGAGTTAGCCCAGCGATAAATAAGGCGATATTGACCGGCCACATACCAATAACCACGGGGATATTTCCCTCTTCAATAGCAGACTTACAAGCACTGAGCGCCAAGAAATAGGTCATATAAATCAAAAGAGCAGGCCCCATTTTGGCGAATCGACCCTGTCTTGGGTTTACTGACGACAAGGGCACAACGATTAATGTTAGTAGTGGAATACATACAATTAATGAAATCCGCCATTGAAGTTCTGCGTGTGCTTGCCTTTCAGAAGAAGCCAATAGTTCAATGGTTGGCATATCTTCCCAGTCTCGCCCACCTTTTTTTACTTCTCGCTGACCAATCAAAGCATCGTATTGATCATATTTTGTCACCATATAATCGAGGCGAGTTGGAACCCCTTCGTAACGGGTACCTTCAATAAGAGATAGGATCTGTCGACCATCGGCCAACTCTTTTACCACACCAGACTTTGCCATCATCACACTAGGTAAAATGGAGTCTCTAGGTAATATTTGTGCAACGAAAACATCGGTTAACTGTTTATTTTTCACATCATCAATAAACACAACTGCCGATCCATCCGGTGTTCGCTGAAATTGCCCCTTCTGTAACAGCTCAACACTGGTATCCGCTTGCAGCTGTTCCATGGTTTCAGCCCGCTTATCTAAAGCCCAAGGTGTTAACCATAAAGAGTTAAAAGCGGACGCACCTGCGGTAATCAAAGCAAGATAAAATGCAGCTTGTATCAAGAACTTATTCCCGATTCCTGTGGCATTCATTACAGTTATCTCGCTTTCAGCGTAAAGACGCCCAAAAGTGATTAATATTCCCACATATATACTTAAGGGCAGCATCATAGCTCCCATGGCGGGCATATTTAAACCAACAAACGTCAGTATCAAATTGGCGGGAATATCACCGTCTGACGCCTGTGCCAAAATACTGATGAATTTTTGACTTAAAAAAATCAGAAACAGTATAAAAAAGATGGCCAATTGGCTTTTGATTGTCTCGCGGATCAAATATCTAACAATAATCACGCTAAAAGTACCTATACAAAACTTGTTTTTTTGCTCTAATCACTATAATTTCTCGTTAAACCTTTTATTTTATAAATTTTTAACTGATTGTTGATGTCTAACTTGGATCGATTTTAAAAGGCTAAGTTCCGATTATCCAACATTTAGTTTGATTTGTCTTTAACATGTAGGAGTTTGCATGGAGTTCAGTGTAAAAAGTGGCAGCCCAGAGAAACAACGCAGCGCTTGTATCGTCGTAGGCGTATTCGAACCTCGTCGACTTTCTCCAGTGGCTGAACAACTAGATAAGATCAGTGACGGCTATATTAGTTCACTACTGCGTCGAGGTGATCTAGAAGGTAAACCCGGTCAAATGTTGCTATTGCATCAAGTTCCAGGGGTACTTTCAGAAAGAGTTCTTCTTGTCGGTTGTGGTAAAGAACGTGAACTCGGTGAACGTCAATACAAAGAGATTATCCAAAAAACCATCAGCACCCTAAACGAAACAGGCTCGATGGAGGCAGTATGCTTCTTAACAGAATTGCACGTTAAAGGACGCGATACCTATTGGAAAGTACGTCAAGCCGTTGAGTCAACCAACGATGGTCTCTACACTTTTGATCAATTTAAGAGTAATAAGCCAGAAACTCGCCGCCCTCTGCGTAAGTTGGTATTCAATGTCCCTACACGCCGCGAGCTAAATTTAGGTGAAAAGGCCATTGCTCACGGGCTAGCGGTTTCATCCGGTGTTAAAGCATCCAAAGATTTAGGCAACATGCCACCAAACGTTGCCAACCCTGCCTACTTAGCCTCTCAGGCCCGTCGTCTTGCTGATGACTATGAGTCCATCACCAGTAAAATTATCGGTGAAGAAGAGATGGAAAAGCTAGGAATGACCTCTTACCTTGCCGTTGGGCGTGGTTCTCACAATGAGTCCATGATGTCGGTAATGGAGTACAAAGGGAGCCCTGATCCAGAAGCCAAACCGATCGTCATCATTGGTAAGGGCCTCACATTTGACTCCGGCGGTATCTCATTAAAACCAGGCGAAGCCATGGATGAGATGAAATACGACATGTGCGGAGCAGCATCTGTTTTTGGTGCGATGAAAGCGTTAGCCAAATTGGACCTGCCGATTAATGTCATCATGATCTTAGCGGGTTGTGAAAACATGCCGGGCAGCAATGCATACCGTCCGGGAGACATTCTCACTACTATGTCAGGTCAAACGGTAGAAGTTCTTAATACCGATGCTGAAGGTCGCTTAGTTCTGTGTGATGCCCTCACCTATGCAGAGCGTTTTGAGCCTGAATGTGTGATTGATGTGGCAACCCTAACCGGCGCTTGTGTTATCGCACTAGGTCACCATATCAGTGGATTAGTATCGAACCACAATCCACTCGCGCATGAACTGGTTAATGCTTCTGAGCAAGCGGGTGATCGAGCATGGCGCATGCCTATGGCAGATGAGTACCAAGAACAGTTAGCCAGTCCATTTGCGGATATGGCAAATATTGGTGGACGCCCGGGAGGTACCATTACTGCTGGTTGCTTCCTGTCTAAGTTTGCTAAAAAATACAATTGGGCACATATTGATATTGCTGGAACAGCATGGAAATCAGGCAAAGCGAAAGGTTCTACCGGACGTCCCGTCTCAATGCTTGTCCAGTTCCTGCTAAATCGCAGTGGCCAAGAAATTGAAGAGTAAACATTCAATTTAGAAAAGGGCCACAAGGCCCTTTTCTTTTATCTAAATTATGAATACTGCAACTTTCTACATCATTCAAGCTGACTCTGTTCAATGCACCAAGGCGGGCTTTGAAGAGTATGTTCTGTTTCTCATTGAGCATTTCTCTTTGCAAGGTGCCAAGTTGTACCTCAATACCGAAGATAAACAGCAAGCAGAACATTGGGATAACTTGATTTGGCAACGGCCAACAGAGCGTTTTTTACCGCATCATTTAATTGGTGAAGGGCCCAAAAACGGCACAGGAATAGAAATTGGCTACAGCAAATTGAAGCCTAGCTGGAATAGGCAACTAGTAATAAATGTGGCGAATGATAAGACAAACTTTGCGGGATCCTTTAATCAAGTGGTAGACTTCGTTCCTTGTGATGAAAATGCAAAGCAACTTGCTCGAGAAAGATATAAAATCTACCGTCAAGCTGGCTATCAATTGCAGACGATCGACATAAACCATCAAAAGTAGTCAATCCTTATAGTTAAGCTCTCCCAATAGAGAGTTCACTTATAACGATTGACATAAATTAACTACATTCAGAACCCATCCTTAAACCGTTGGGCTTAGAGTAAGACGACAGGTAACGCTATATAAATATATAGGTTTATCAATCGGCTAAGCGATAAGTTCAATAGAAAAAAAAGGATAGAAGAGCGCTATGGAAAAGACATATAACCCAACATCGATTGAACAGTCTCTATACCAAACTTGGGAAGAGAAAGGCTATTTCAAACCACACGGTGATACATCAAAAGACGCATATAGCATCATGATCCCACCGCCAAATGTCACTGGCAGCCTGCATATGGGCCATGCGTTCCAAGACACCATCATGGATACGCTAATTCGTGCAGAGCGCATGAAAGGCAAAAACACTCTTTGGCAAGTAGGTACAGACCACGCAGGTATCGCAACACAAATGGTTGTTGAGCGTAAGATTGCGGCTGAAGAAGGCAAAACCAAGCACGATTATGGTCGTGATGCTTTTATTGACAAGATTTGGGAATGGAAAGGCGAATCGGGCGGCACCATCACAAAACAGCTTCGTCGTCTTGGCGCATCTGTCGATTGGGATCGTGAACGTTTTACCATGGATGATGGTTTATCAAATGCGGTTCAAGAAGTGTTTGTTCGTCTGTATGAAGATGACTTGATTTATCGCGGTAAGCGTCTCGTTAACTGGGATCCTAAATTACATACTGCTATTTCTGATCTAGAAGTTGAAAATAAAGACAAGAAAGGCCATATGTGGCACTTCCGCTATCCATTAGCAGATGGTGTAAAAACAACAGAAGGCAAAGACTACATTGTCGTCGCAACTACTCGTCCAGAAACCATGTTGGGTGACACAGGTGTTGCGGTTAACCCAGAAGATCCTCGCTATAAAGACCTTATTGGTAAAGAGATTCTGCTTCCTGTGGTTAATCGTCGTATTCCAATTGTTGGCGACGAACACGCAGACATGGAAAAAGGCACCGGTTGTGTAAAAATCACTCCTGCCCACGATTTCAATGACTACGAAGTAGGTAAGCGTCATCAATTGCCTATGATCAATATCTTAACTTTCAATGCAGATATTCGTCATAGCGCGGAAGTATTCACTACCAACGGTGAAGCAAGTGAAGCTTACTCAGCAGAACTTCCAGAAAAATACCAAGGTCTGGAGCGCTTTGCCGCTCGCAAAACCATTGTGGCTGAGTTTGATGAACTGGGCTTATTAGAAGAAATTAAAGATCACGATCTTACGGTACCTTATGGTGACCGTGGTGGTGTCGTTATTGAACCAATGCTAACGGATCAATGGTACGTTCGTGCTGCTCCTCTTGCTGAGACTGCAACCAAAGCAGTTGAAGATGGTGAGATTCAGTTCGTTCCTAAACAGTACGAGAACATGTATTTCTCTTGGATGCGTGATATTCAAGATTGGTGTATCTCTCGTCAACTTTGGTGGGGTCACCGTATCCCAGCATGGTACGACAATGATGGCAATGTATACGTAGGCAGAACAGAAGAAGAAGTTCGTGAGAAGCATGGTCTTGCACCTGTCGTGGTACTAAATCAAGACGATGATGTTCTTGATACTTGGTTCTCATCGGCTCTTTGGACATTCGGTACACAAGGCTGGCCAGAAAACACCGACGATTTAAAAACATTCCACCCATCTGATGTTTTGGTTACAGGCTTTGACATCATCTTCTTCTGGGTTGCTCGTATGATCATGATGACGATGCACTTCTGTAAAGATGAGAATGGCAAACCACAAGTACCATTTAAAACCGTTTACGTTACTGGCCTTATCCGTGACGAAAATGGCGACAAGATGTCTAAATCCAAAGGAAACGTTCTGGACCCAATCGATATGATTGATGGTATCGATCTTGAATCTTTGGTAGAAAAACGCTGTGGCAATATGATGCAACCAAAACTGGCTGCAAAAATTGAGAAAAACACTCGTAAAACATTTGAAAACGGTATCGAACCTTACGGAACCGATGCGCTGCGATTTACCCTTGCGGCAATGGCTTCAACAGGCCGTGACATCAACTGGGATATGAAACGCCTTGAAGGTTATCGTAACTTCTGTAACAAGCTATGGAATGCTAGCCGATATGTTCTAATGAACACTGAAGAGCATGACTGTGGCATGACCAAGGGTGCAGAGTTAGAGTTTTCTCTTGCGGATAAATGGATCGAGTCTCAGTTTGAGCTGACCGCTAAAGAGTTTAACGCTCATATCGACAACTACCGTTTAGATATGGCGGCGAATACCATTTATGAATTTATCTGGAACCAATTCTGTGACTGGTATTTAGAGTTAACAAAACCTGTACTATGGAAAGGCAGCGAAGCACAACAACGCGCCACACGCCACACGCTAATTACTGTACTTGAGAAGACCTTGCGTCTTGCTCACCCAATCCTTCCATACATCACTGAGTCCATCTGGCAAAGTGTTAAGCCGTTGGTTGATGGCGTTGAAGGTGACACCATCATGAATCAAGCTCTTCCTCAGTTTGAAGAAGCCAAATTTGATGAAAGTACTATTGCTGATATCGAGTGGGTAAAAGCCTTTATCTCAAGTATCCGTAACCTTCGTGCAGAATACGACATCGCGCCAAGCAAACCGCTCGATGTTATGCTTAAAGCCGCTGACTCTACTGATAATGCACGCCTGCAAGCGAACCTTACCGTAATTCAGTCTCTGGCGAAGCTTGAAACCGTAAAAGTGTTAGCACAAGGTGAAGAGACACCAGCCTGCGCAACAGCATTGGTTGGCAAGTCTGAACTATTGATTCCAATGGCAGGCTTGATAGACAAAGATGCTGAACTCGCTCGTTTAACTGGCGAAGTGAAGAAGATCGAAGGTGAAATCAAGCGCATTGAAGGCAAACTTTCAAACCAAGGGTTTGTAGCAAAAGCGCCTGAAGCCGTGGTTGCTAAAGAACGTGAAAAACTGGATGGCTACAAAGAAACACTGGTTAAACTGGCTGAGCAGCAAGGAACCATCGCTGCGCTGTAAAACCATAATCATCTAGTTCAATAATATTGAGCCGATCCTAGCGAATAGGGTCGGCTTTTTTATTTTTTGTCTTCTCACTACTTGACCAAAGCGGTGTAGTTTCATAGTTTACTTATTACTATCTGTAATCTATGAGCGGCTTGAATGGCATTTTTTAAGATAAGATCAATTACCCCTTCTGATAACCCAGACATTGCTCAGGTAATCAGACAAGTCTCTTATGAGTATGGACTAACAGAAGACAAAGGCTTTAGTGTTGGCGACCCCACTCTTGATAACCTTTATCAAGTTTATCAAACAGCAAAGGCTCACTATTGGGTCATAGAGCAAAATGGCAAGGTGCTTGGTGGTGCAGGTATTGCCCCTCTACAAGGGGAAGAGGCAACTTGTGAACTACAAAAAATGTACCTTTTGCCAGTACTACGAGGAAAAGGGCTGGCAAAAAAATTGGCTCAAATGTGTTTTCAATATGCGAAGCAACAGGGATATAAACACTGTTATTTAGAGACGACCGCCGACCTAAAAGAAGCAATTTCTCTCTATAAGGCTCTGGGCTTTCAACAAATAGAACATGCAATGGGCAGCACAGGTCATTGCGACTGTGAAATCCGAATGTTAAAACCTCTTTAAACGGGGAAGTGCTGGGCAGATTTGTCTGGCATTAAGCTCACCTGATGCATCTGCTTTTGCTCTCCCAGTTCCACCTCTAATAGATAAAAATATTGTCGCTTTTGATTGTCGGTAAAACGCGGAGCATCCACTTGGAAAAGTGCACTCGCCATATTGGTACGGGTATCTAATGGTATCTGATAACTCATCCCGTTAAACTTAACGGTAGCTGAAACCAATCCGGGAGAAAAAACCTGATAAAAGAGATCCACTTTAAACTCACATCCCCCACCGTGATGCCAAATCTGTTCGGTGGAAATATAATCTAGGCTAACGTTACGCACAAAATGCAGCCATGGTGCTTGCCAAACCCCTAACCTTTTATCTCTTTGCTTAGGTAAACTGTCCCCTAACATACAGATATCATCGTCTAATAACCAATCCTCCTCTTGTTCCAAAAACAAGATTTCAAAGCGGTTTCGACCCAATTGAAGGTACTGCTTTACATCTTTCTTGTAACTGACTTCGCTGCCATCACAGTCGAATATCGCTTCGCCATTTAACCTTACCTCAGCAAAGTAGTCGATCCCTCCCACCATAAGGTTCACAACAGGGTAAGCAAGCATCGCTTCATCGACTTCGATGTCGTGCATCAAATGCCATTCTTGATCAACAATTTGTTGCTCTGAAAGCTGTGAAGGTAAAACATCACTTAAGGGGGCTGGAAAATAGATGTCATCTTGAGGAATAGATAAATCAGTAAGAGGTGATAATTGCCACTGACCAGCGAGAGATAATTGCATAAATTTATTGAGGTAGATCAATTTTTGCCATTATAGATAACTTTCATAGTAAAACACAACCCGCAAACGAACAGCTAGCCTGACTCAATCAATCAAGCAAAAAAAAACCAGCGGCCTATGACCACTGGTTTTCATCAAACTTGCTATACCGCTGACGATTTCTGACCTTACATCAGATTAACCAAAGGCAGTACAAAACTACTTGTCTGTTTTAAACTGCGAGATAAGCTCCGCTTGCTCTGTGGATAAACGATTGAGTGATTCACTATTGCGTGCCGCATCTTCTGCATCATTAGCAATATTTAATGTCATATCTGAAATACCGACAATATTTTGTGCAACCTCTTTAGCAACGGCACTCTGTTGCTCTGATGCTGTGGCGATAGAGCGGCTCATATCATTAATGTGCGCTAAGCTGGCTGACATGGTTTGCAACGACTCATTGGTCTCATTGGTCTGTTTTACAGACTGCTCTGCATGCTCTAAGTTGTTACTTACGATCTCCACCGCTTGCTCTGCTTTATTTTGCAAGCTACCAATCATATCGCCAATCTCATTAGCAGATTGTTGAGTACGGGTTGCCAAAGAACGAACTTCATCGGCCACAACCGCAAAGCCTCGTCCATGCTCACCGGCTCTAGCCGCCTCAATAGCCGCATTCAGTGCTAACAAGTTAGTTTGCTCAGATATAGACTGAATAACCGTCAGAATTTCACCAATTTGGTTCGACTCAGAAGAGAGCTGAGTGATCACTTGGGTCGCTTCATCTAGAGACTCTTGCAATCGTCTTACAAAGCGGAGGTTCTTCTGCATATTTTCCATATTGGAATGTGCGAGACCTGTCACCATATCAACTTCATTACTGGTATCAGAGGCATGAGCCGCCACTTCATTGACCGCATGCTCCATTTCCGTCACTGCCGTTGCGATTGAATCTGTTTGACGACGTTGATGGTTGACCTCTTCACTGGTTTTTTGACTCATATTGAAGCTATCATTGGCAACATTACTGACCGTATCTGAAGATTGGTGAATCTGTTTAATTAGCTCACTCAATTTTCCGCTAAAGTCATTAATATTATCTGCAATCATTCCTAATTCAGAATGAAAACTCACATTAATTCTATGAGTTAGGTCGCCATTAGCAAGCTTGTCTATTGCCTGCATAATAACGTTTAAAGGCTGTTTAATTGAACGTACCACCGTAATCGTCACGACAATCGCAACAATAATGGAGACAAGTGCAAGGATAAAATTAATAGACAAAGAACGGCTTGATTCTGCTTCTGCGTTCTCTAATGCTTGCTGGGACAAGTTTCGAATATCAGCAATAATGCCGTTTGACTCGGCGATAATCGTATCCATATCTCGCGCTATTTCACCAAGCATTCGGGTGCTTTGTTCATTTAAAGCAATAAACTGTAAGTGCTGTTGTAGCAAGCCATTGTCATTGGCAATAGCTTGGGTTAACAAGCCATGATAGAAACTAATATTCTCTTCACTGTAAGGAACTTCTTTTATTACTCGCTCCGCTTTTTCAGAAAACCGATCAAGATAAGAAGCTAACTCTTTCTTAAGCGCGGTAACTTCATCCTCTTTAACCACCGCCAAAACTTTTTGCAGATACCCTTCCGCACCTTGACCTTGAGTGAGAATAAACTCTAAATCCCATGCAGCCTGCTGCATCGAGTCACTTTTTGCATCGGCGATAAGATCATTTAAATCTTGCTGGAAAAAAATCCACTCGCCATCAAAAGCGTTGAGTTCTGCTGCAGACAGTGCTCTAGCTGCCACCCTCTTATCGTGCACAGCCAAATGCTCTGTCGCCTTAACCAGCAGGTTACCAGCATCCTTTTCCAGTTTATTCAGTTGATCTAATAGATTTGGATAAGCCGCTAGATCTTTTTGAAAAACAGACACCGTATCTAGATAAGATTGTTTAGCTTGAGTAAATGCCGATCTAAGCTCTGTACGACGAGATTCCTGCTCGCTATTAGCATGTACTAACATTGAACGATTGACGTTTTGCAAATGTTGGCTAAGGGTATTAGAACGGTCGAGAAGACCTGTAAGCGTGGAAGCGGTAAGCTCAAGTTGAGCTGACATTTTAACTTGAGATAAATATGACGATGTACTGATTGCTATCACAAACAAAGTAACGACGGCAAACCCCAGTACAATGCGCTGAATAAGCGATAATTGCATCACAAACCTCTATACATTAAGTAAATTTAACTTTTAGTTACATCTAAAAGATTGTATCGGCCTAGCATACTGATAGTTTAGTTAAAATATTGTAAAAATAACATTTTATTAGAATTATCATACGGTATATGTCATAGCTACCATAACCGAAACTACTGAGTAAGTTTGTTAATCAATTATCACTTTTTCAAGATATTATAGAAGAGGGATACGCTTTACTCTTCTTCTTCACCTTCTTCTTCATAAACGGCATCTTCACCTTCATAGAAAGTGCCCCAACCATCATAAATAATGTCGTATTTTTCAGCTAGATTAACCAGTTTTTCAACTTGCTCATCGATAAGTTTAGCATCTAACGCAGATTCCATAGTGGCATCGCAGCACAACAAACGGTTGCCGTCTTCATCCTCTGTCTCTTCTGCTTCTAAAACTTCAAAACCCAGTTTAAACGCTTCAACCACGGCTTTTTCTAGCTTATCAAAATCCTCAGCAAAAAAATGATGCTCAATATCGTAAAGAGAGTCAGGATCACTTCCATCTTCTAACAGAGCAGCAATAATCGCCCTTGTCTCTTCTTTTTGGATCGCCAATAACTCTTCTACAGATAGATATTCATCTTCATGAGACATGTGTGTACTCCGGATAACAATTGAGGAAAAAAGATCGCCGTGAATATGGCATGCTTTTATTTGAAATGCCACCAGCAATCGCAGATAGCATAGCAAAAAAGCGGCTTTTATTGATCTACTTGTTGAGGATTTTTCAAAATGATCATCATTGATCATCCTTCTATTATAGTACGAGCATGTCTATAAAGAGCAGACGACGGCTCCACGTCAGAACTTCGAAAAATAGCCTTTCATTAAGGCACTCCGCAATTCAGAACAAAATCATGTTGCCTTCGCCGTTTTGTCATTCACTAAAAGTGGATGGTTACCACAATTAACCAATCACACATGACCGAACCTCATCAAAAATAGGATTAATTCATTTATAAACAACAACTTAAAATCTTTTCTAGATCTTCATTATTGTTGTGAATTTGCATAATAACTCAAATCCCACCTTTGTATTTTTCATTATAAAACTCCACTACAATCACTAAAAAAGCACAAAGTTAGAGTAGTAGACTAAAACTTCTTACCTTCTTAGTTATTATCACTATTCCACCAGTTTGCATATTTGCAGCAAGCTTGCCATATATAAAGAGAGGCACATTAAATAGAGGTTAGGATAAATAATGAATCGTTTATATGTTGGGTCGGAAGTCGGTCAGTTAAAACGTGTACTGTTAAATAGGCCAGAAAGAGCATTAACTCACCTTACTCCTTCAAATTGCCAAGAACTTCTGTTTGATGATGTGTTAGCGGTAGAAGCGGCAGGAGAAGAGCACGATATCTTTGCCAAAACATTGGTATCACAAGGTGTCGATGTTCTGCTGCTACATAACCTACTGGTTGAAACGCTTGAAGTTGAACAAGCAAAAGAGTGGCTGTTAACCAATCAAATATCTGATTATCGATTTGGGCCTACTTTTGCCAGCGATTTAAGACATTATCTGGCAGAAATGACCAATGAATCATTGGCCACAATCCTACTCGGAGGTTTAGCCTATTCTGAGCTGCCGATTCAGTCCAACTCTATGCTGCCAAAAATGCACCGTCCTCTCGACTTTGTTATTGAACCACTACCGAATCATCTATTTACTAGAGACACCTCTTGCTGGGTTTATGGTGGCGTATCTCTCAATCCTATGATGAAAGCCGCTCGACAGCGAGAAACAAACCATTTGCGTGCCATCTATCGTTGGCACCCGATTTTCGCAGAGCAACCTTTTATTAACTACTTTGGTAACGACGACTGTCATTATGACAACTCCACAATCGAAGGTGGCGACGTACTGGTGATAGGTAAAGGCGCAGTACTTATCGGTATGTCAGAACGAACCACACCACAAGGGGTAGAAAACTTTGCCGCCTCGCTGTTCAAATCTGGTCAAGCGAAGGAAGTGATTGCACTGAATTTGCCCAAGCACCGTTCTTGTATGCATCTTGATACCGTCATGACCCATATGGACATCGATACTTTCTCTGTATACCCAGAGATCATTAATCAAAACTTAGAAACATGGCGCCTAAGTCCCAAAAATAACCAAGAGATGAAAGTAGAACAGAAGCCAAGCTATATGGCGGCGATTGAAAGTGCTCTCAATATCGACCAATTGAAGTTAATAACCACTGGTGGCAACAGCTATGAAGCGGAACGGGAACAGTGGAATGATGCCAACAATGTGCTAACGGTTAAACCGGGTGTGGTTATTGGCTACGAGCGCAATATTTATACCAATGAGAAGTATGATAAAGCGGGCATTAAAGTACTGACCATTCCAGGTAATGAACTAGGACGAGGACGAGGTGGCGCAAGATGCATGAGTTGCCCAATTGAACGAGATGGGATTTAGGTTGCCCTATCAGGCATTTATTTTTCAGTAATGTATTTCCGCTCGAAAAAAAAAGAGAGTATTTCTGTTAGCTTGCACCTTTCTCATACACAGAGGTTATGTAATCTTTGGCAAGCAACATTAAACTCTCTCAATTGAATGCATTCAGAGCAATAGTAGAATGCAAAACCGTTACAGCGGCATCTGATCAACTAAGTATCAGCCAACCCGCAGTCAGCCGACTATTGTCCGGACTGGAAGAACAAATTGGCTTTCAGTTATTTAACCGGACAAAAAACAGTTTAACTCTAAGTGATGAGGGGCAAGCTTTTTATTTAGAAGTAGCGAAAGTGTTCGATGTAGTGTCAGGTTTAACATGTTCTGCCAATGCAATAAAACAGGGACACTTTGGATCTCTAAACATTGCCGCAATGCCACTACTATCCAATGCCTTCTTGCCTAGAATTTTAGCAACACTAATACAGCATGCACCACAGCTAAAAGTGAGCTTTAAAACCTATCGCTCGGAAGAAGTTATACGTCAAATACAGAGCCAAACTACCGATATAGGCTTTGCCTTGGTCAATGAGCCAATAGCAGGAGTGTTAGCTCAACGTATTGAATGCCAATGCGTCTGTTTAATCCCTGCGTCCTTTACTCTTTCTCAAAAAAAGATCATTGATGTTGTAGATATAGCGGAACAACGACTGATCAGGCATGAAAAAGACAATAATCAACGACACCTAGATAATTTATTTCGGAGATATAATCTAAATACCGTTGAGCAGGTTGAAGTATCCTTAGCGAATACAGCTGCCGCTTTAGTAAGAGAGGGAGTGGGCTTAACTATTACCGATCCTTTTACCGCGATTATGGCGAGTGAACATAGTAGTGTCGTCATGCGACCATTAGCATTTAATCTCACTTTTCAGTTCGATATTCTCTACCCCGCACTACGTCCTATTCACAGATATTCAGAACAATTTATAGAACAATTTGTATTATTAGCAAATGACTTAGGAATAGAGTTAAAGATATCGGCAATAAGAAATTTATCTGATGATATTGCGCCACCTCACAAGTAACACGGACTAACAATAATAAAAATCACCAAGAAATAACGATAACATTCAATAGGTTAAACATAACCTGCATTTCAGTATAACCAAACCACATACTGCTTTGTTGACAGATCATTGTTCATTCAATCTCCCCCCTTTTAGGCTAAAAAAACACTCTGGCGTAAAAGGAAAAGTAATGACGACACATATTTCAGTTATTGGCTCTGGTAATGCAGGCTTAACGGCGGCTTATCATTTTTCATATCAAGGTTCTAAGGTCTGTTTATTTGGCTCTAAAGGTTTTGATCAACCGCTTATTGATATAGAGCAGAACGGTGGAATCGAAGCATTAGCGTCATATAATGACGTACCACTGTGTTTCTCTGGTCATAGAGCCATAGAAAAGACTACACGGGACATTAAAGATGCCGTTGAATATTCAGATATTCTCGTTTTACCTGTCCCTTCATTTGCTCAAGAACCTCTGTTTATCGATATGTTGCCCCATCTTAAAGATGGGCAAATCATAGTGTTAATGCCCGGAAATTATGGTTCTCTGGTTCTCAACAAAATAAAAAATGAGCAAGGTTACGGCAACTTAGACATTACTTTCGTCGATGCTATATCTATACCTTGGGCAACGCGTATCGTTGAACCTGCCAAGATCGCGATTCTAGGAATAAAAGAGTTCTTACCTATTGCGACTTTTCCTTCCGATAGAATCGATGCAGTTATAGATAAACTGTCTCCATTCATGCCACTTCCGTTAACCTCTCTTGAAAATGTCCTCTGTGCTGGATTAGAGAATATCAACTTTGGAGGACATCCTTTACTTACGACATTAAATATTGGACTGCTGGAAAACTTCAGTGGCAATTTCAACTACTACAAAGACTGTTGTTCCGTTTCCACTGCTAAGGCTGCTGCGGTTATGGACAAAGAGCGCTTAGCGGTAGGCAATGCATTAGGGTTGAACTTGCAAAGCGAGCTTAATGCCATGAATGCCCTTTATGCGATGAACTGCAATAGCGTATATGAAATAAACCGTACTTCAGAAACCCATGGAAAACTCAACAGTGCTCCAGATTCTGCACAGAGTCGATACATCACTGAAGACGCCGCTTATTTATTAGTTCCCTGTTTTGAGCTTGGTAAATTAGCTGGCGTTGAAACTCCCATCGTCTCTTCATGCTTACACATAAATAGCGCATACAACGATACAGACTATTTTATCCATGGCCGAACTTTAGAAAAAATGGGGCTAAAAGACATGTCACTTCAGGAAATAAAAGAATACGTCGCCTAGTTACCTAAGGTCTGTTGCCACTTAATACAAGGCAACAGCTATAAGACCAACAGACCCTAACTAATGCATTTCATATCGAAATTACCTTAGGATTATCCAATGAAAAAACTAAAATTTCCTTCTGCTTATACGATTTTAATGATACTTACCGTTTTGATGGCAGCATTAACATGGTTAATTCCCGCCGGACAATATCAGATGGAAGAGAACCAAGCTTTAGGCCGTATGGTCCCTGTTGTGGGTTCTTATCACTCTGTAGAAGCCAACCCTCAAACTGTTATTGATATCATCATGGCACCTATACAAGGGTTCTATGACCCCTCGAGTTACGCAGCCAGAGCAATTGACGTTGCACTTTTTGTTTTAATTATCGGTGGCTATTTGGCCGTTGTGACCCGAACCGGGGCAATAGATGCAGGTATATCTGCAACTATGAACAAGTTACATGGTAGAGAAAAATGGATGATTCCAATTTTGATGGGATTATTTGCGTTAGGAGGCACCGTCTACGGTATGGCGGAAGAGACGATCCCATTTTATGCCCTTCTTATTCCCGTCATGATTGCCGCAGGGTATGACTCGATAGTTGCTGTCGCCATCATCATGATTGGAGCAGGAATTGGTTGTCTAGGTTCAACAATTAACCCGTTTGCTACCGTTATTGCCTCAAACGCGGCCGAAGTAAACTTTATGGAAGGTATTTGGCTAAGAATAGCGATACTTCTTATTGGATGGATAATTTGTGTTTACTACGTAATGCGCTACGCAGAGAAAGTTAAACAAGATCCATCATGCTCAGTTGTGTACCATCAAAAGCTCGATAATGAACGGATATTTTTGCACAACAAAGCACAGAGCGCTCCTGAACTGACATCTGTTCGAAAATTAATTTTAGCCATATTTGGCTTCTCTTTTGCACTAATGATTTGGGGAGTATCTGTTGGTGGCTGGTGGATGGCAGAGTTGTCCGCCCTATTTATCGCATCGAGTATTATTGTGGGGCTTATTGGTCAATTGTCAGAAGAAGAGTTAACCCGTAGTTTTATTGACGGAGCTAAAGATCTGCTTGGGGTCGCCATTATTATTGCGATTGCTCGTGGCTTAGTGGTCATAATGGACAACGGTAATATCACACACACTATCCTAAATTATGCAGAAGGATTGCTAGCCGATCTCCCGCAGATTCTCTTTATTAATGCCATTTACTGGATAGAAGTCGTGATGTGTTTAGTGATTCCTTCTTCGTCCGGTTTAGCCGTGCTATCTATGCCTATTTTAGCTCCACTAGCAGACTTTGCAGGAGTAGGAAGAGAGTTAGTTGTTACGGCATTTCAGTCAGCTTCTGGATTGCCCAACTTGGTCACACCAACTTCAGGTGTTGTCATGGGTGGATTAGCCATCGGCCGAGTCAGCTATTCAACCTGGTTAAAGTTTATTGGCCCCCTACTCATTACATTAACCGTGGTTATAATGCTCCTTCTAAGTATTGGCACAATCGCTAGTTAATAGAGGATTAAGCCAGTAACCTCGCACTAGATCACACTAAAAAACCACGAATATGCTGATGTCGTGGTTTTTTCTACTTGAAAGAGTTTGATTCAAGTCAAATATCCATCATTTAGTTCTCTATTCACTATCCATCAAATAAATTGCATAAAGTTGCGTTTTATTCAGAACTAGCAGACAAGTACATGGTTAGCTCAGTAAATCTTACCGCATAAAACTTTATTCGATTTCATGTTAATACGGCCTGTTGATGAAGAAATTTGCAAGAACTGGTAAAAAAACTGCATAATCTCCAAATGATCAAATACGTAACAAACACATATTCACCCACATTTCATTAAGACTTACCCACAAACAACTATCTTTAGATTTTTTTTAGATATTTTGTACCACATAAAATGTGAAGAACCACAAAGTTCACTATTCAACTAAGTCCTAATATCTACCCATCAAGTTATTAACCAAACTGTGGTTACGAGCTTAGAGCAAAAAGTAAATACTTTTTCGATTAGTGAGATAAATTTCATGACTATTTTAATTTGCTCAAGTGAGTGCAAAGCGTTTATGAAAATAAAACAGACTTTCAATTCATCATAAATGACAAGCGTTACAAATTTACCCTTTTTCTAAGCACCTGCTTAGAGTCCTCTTTTGCGCTAATGAAATACTTAGCGTGCTATTTCACACCCCAAATATATGATTGATTTGGGTGTAAGGAGATAACCATGACAACTGAAACCGTAAAAAACGAAGGAAAAAAAGGCTTTTTCGCCAATTTTAAATTTCCTTCAGCCTACACCATTCTATTTGCGCTAATCGCAATAGTTGCTTTATTCACTTGGATTGTTCCAGCTGGTCAGTATGACCGTGCGATGAACGAAGATCTTGGTCGTGAAGTACCGATTGCTGGCACATATAAAGCTGTTGATAGTAACCCACAAGGTGTTATCGACGTTCTTCTTGCTCCTATTGATGGTTTCTATGACCATAACTCTTATGAAGCAGCGGCAATTGACGTATCACTATTTATCCTAATCATTGGTGGCTTCTTAGGGTTAGTAACTAAGACAGGCGCAATTGATGCGGGTATCGAAAGAGTAACTCATCGCTTAGAAGGGCGAGAAGAGTTAATGATACCAATATTGATGGCACTATTTGCTGCCGGCGGTACTGTTTACGGTATGGCTGAAGAATCACTACCATTCTATACCCTACTTGTTCCAGTTATGATGGCAGCTCGTTTTGACCCAGTTGTAGCGGCAGCAACCGTTCTTCTTGGTGCTGGTATTGGTACTCTTGGTTCAACAATCAACCCATTTGCTACTGTAATTGCGGCGAATGCAGCAGGTATTCCATTTACTACAGGTATGGCTCTTCGTATCGGTATCCTGGTTATCGGTTGGGTTCTTTGTGTTGGCTATGTAATGCGTTATGCAAAAATGGTTCGCGCAGACAAAACTAAATCTATCGTTTTTGATAAGTACGAAGAAAACAAAGCTCACTTCCTAGGTGAAAACGCGGGTGAATCTTTAGAGTTCACAGGTACTCGTAAACTGATTCTTTGCCTATTTGGTGCAGCATTCGGTATCATGATCTACGGTGTTGCTGTTGCAGGCTGGTGGATGGCAGAAATTTCTGCGATGTTCCTTGGCGCAACAATCATCATTGGCTTGGTTGCTCGCATGAGCGAAGAAGATTTTGTAACTAGCTTTATTGATGGTGCTAGAGACCTACTAGGCGTTGCATTAATCATTGGTATTGCTCGTGGTATCGTAGTTATTATGGACCGCGGCATGATCACAGATACAATTTTGAACTCTGCAGAGCATATTGTAACTGGCCTATCTTCTATCATGTTCATCAACGTAATGTACTGGTTAGAAATTTTACTATCTTTCTTAGTACCTTCTTCATCTGGTCTGGCGGTATTGACTATGCCTATCATGGCTCCACTTGCTGACTTCGCTGGTGTTGGTCGTGACCTAGTAGTGACTGCTTACCAATCTGCATCTGGTATTGTTAACCTATTGACACCAACATCTGCTGTTGTAATGGGTGGTCTAGCCATCGCTCGTGTACCATATGTACGCTGGGTTAAATGGGTAATGCCTCTAGTTGGAATGCTAACTGTTCTAATCATGGGTATGCTAAGTATTGGTGCAATCCTTTAATTGCCATTTGATACAAGAAAAACCGCCGTAATGGCGGTTTTTTTATCGCTAGAAAATACTCTCTGCATAAATGAATAAACTCATCTTTAATCAACCTGTAATAATCACTATCTTACTTCATTCAATGACGGTTCTTGTTACAAGCAATTCACCTTCAGCCAGTACTAACCGCCAAAGCCAACCACTTCGCTCAAGCAATAAGCGTCATTCATTGTACCGTTATCAATATTTACTTTATTCCGTTAGTAACAAAGCGATGACGCTTAAACATCGCATCACTGATGTAGACGAGAATAATGCTTAAGATATTAATCATATATCGCTAACCCAATAGATAATTAATTAATTCACTGATATTATTCATTGAATATTATTGCAATAAAATTAACTATAAATTTAATTATCCATTCACTTTAAAAACATATCTAACGTATTTAACAAAACAATAACCAATATGTCAGGCTGAGGTGAAAAGATGATACTAGTCACATATTGTAAAGTTTTAATTCCATTTTAAAGTCCATATTTAATCAATATTCATATAGTCAAACAGATAAAGTGCATATTTTTGATTTCATTCAGTAACAGCAAAAAAACCATTAGTGCATATTATTCCACGAATATATATTCAACAGTTTATTATCAATGACTTACGTGACTACAAATGCTTTTTTTTAACATACGAATTCCAGAAACAATAAAATTACATAAGAATAAAAAACCCACTTTTATAATTATTCTCTAGATTAAGAAGTTTAAATCTTATGTGATCTATGTCTTAGTTTAATATTCCCCAAGTCGTAATATTAACTCCAACGAGAAACAGAAGATTAATTTTAAAATACATTTAATTCCTCTGTTAAATTGATTAGAAAGACTAATTAACATTAGCATTGATATAGAGAGATAGAATCATGAGTAATTTCTACGTTGGCTCTGAAATAGGTCAGTTACGTCGCGTTCTTCTTCACCGTCCAGAGCGTGCACTTACGCACCTAACACCGTCAAACTGTCACGATCTTTTATTTGATGACGTATTAGCGGTAGAGCAAGCTGGTAAAGAACATGATGTTTTTGCTAATACTCTACGAGATCAAGGTGTTGAGGTTCTACTTCTACACGATCTACTTGCAGAGACATTAGAAGTACCAGAAGCCAAGGAATGGTTACTATCAACTCAAGTATCTGATTACCGTTTCGGTCCACGTTTTGCAAATGACGTACGTTGTTTCCTAAATGACCAAACTAACTCAGAGCTTGCTTCTATTCTTTTAGGTGGTCTAAGTTACGCTGAAATGCCTCTACCTTCATCTTCAATGATGCGTGGCATTCATGCTGACAACGATTTCATCATCAAACCACTACCTAACCACCTATTTACTCGTGATACATCTTGCTGGGTATACGGCGGTGTTTCAATTAACCCAATGGCAAAAGAAGCTCGTCAACGTGAAACAAACCATGTTCGCGCTATCTACCGCTGGCACCCAACCTTCGCTGGCCAAGACTTTATCAAGTACTTTGGCGACGAAGAGAGAAGCTACGATTACTCGACAATCGAAGGTGGTGATGTATTGGTTATTGGTCGCGATAGCGTACTTATCGGTATGTCTGAGCGTACAACTCCACAAGGTGTTGAACAACTAGCGGCTGGCCTATTTAAGCACGGTCAAGCGAAACAAGTTATTGCAATGGAACTTCCTAAGCACCGTTCTTGCATGCACTTAGATACAGTAATGACTCACATGCGTGAAGATACATTCTCTATCTATCCTGAAGTTATCCGTAAAGACGTTAAGTGCTGGAGCTTAACAGGTGACGAATCTGGCACAGTAAATGTGAAAGAAGAAGGTTACTTCGTTACAGCGATTGAAAAAGCACTAGGAGTAGACAAGCTAAACCTAATCACTACTGGTGGTGATAGCTTTGAAGCTGAGCGTGAGCAATGGAACGACGCGAACAACGTTCTTACTGTTAAACCAGGTGTGGTTATTGGTTACGAGCGTAACGTATACACTAACGAAAAATACGACAAAGCTGGCATCACTGTTCTTCCTATCCCAGGTGATGAACTAGGCCGTGGTCGTGGTGGCGCTCGCTGCATGAGCTGCCCAATTGAGCGTGACGGAATCTAATCGTAATCCGCTTAATAAAATCCGCTGGCAATAACACTATTGCCAGCGACATACCAAAGAATTCAAGAGAGACAAAGTTATGACTAAGCAAACTGTAGTTGTTGCGCTTGGCGGAAATGCGCTTCTTCGTCGTGGTGAGCCACTAGAAGCAGACACGCAGCGTAAAAATATTGCAACAGCAGCCGAAACCATCGCTGCAATTGCAGAAGAGTATAATGTTGTACTTGTTCACGGCAATGGCCCACAAGTTGGTTTACTCGCTCTGCAAGGTCTGGAATACAAAAAAGTAAGTCCATACCCACTGGATGTTTTGGGTAGTGAAACCCAAGGTATGATTGGCTATATGCTAATGCAAGAACTTAAAAACATCCTTCCACAAAAAGATGTTACCTGCATGTTGACGCAAATGACTGTCGATCCTAAAGATCCTGCATTTGCTGACCCAACGAAACCTATCGGCCCTATCTATGAAGAAGCCGAAGCTCGCGAAATGGCAGAAAAATATCAGTGGACAATTAAGCCTGACGGTCAACACTTCCGTCGTGTAGTTCCGAGTCCATTACCGACTGGTATCGTAGAAGACGATGCAATCACAGCACTAATCGAACGTGATCACCTAGTTATCTGTACTGGTGGGGGCGGTATTCCAGTTAAGCTTGAAAAAGGCAAATTAATTGGTGTTGAAGCGGTAATCGATAAAGATATGTCAGCTGCATTCTTAGCGAAGCAACTAGAAGCTGATGCACTACTTATCCTAACGGATGCAGATGCGGTTTATCTTGATTGGGGCAAACCAACTCAAAATGCACTAAGCAAAACGACACCAGCAGAGTTAGCTAAATTTGAATTTGATGCAGGTTCTATGGGACCAAAAATTGATGCATCATGCGAATTTGTTAACCAAGGTGGTAAGCTGGTTGGTATTGGTTCACTACAAGATGGCCTACGCATCTTGAAAGGTGAAGCAGGAACAAATATTATTGCAGAATAAAAGCATAGTTATTCACTTTTATTCCATTGACGTTACACATTAGACAACATGGCTGGTTATCATCGCAACATTACGCAATGATAACCAAGCAAAACAAATTTATTTAGAGGATACAAACATGGCTTTCAACCTACGTAACCGTAACTTCCTTAAACTACTTGACTTTACTCCACGTGAAATTCAACACATGTTGGATCTTTCTGCGGAACTGAAAAAAGCAAAATACAACGGTTACGAGCAACCTCGTTTAACTGGCAAAAACATCGCACTTATCTTTGAAAAATCATCAACTCGTACTCGCTGTGCATTCGAAGTTGCTGCATTTGACCAAGGCGCTAAAGTGACATATTTAGGCCCATCTGGTTCTCAAATTGGTCACAAAGAGTCAATGAAAGATACTGCACGCGTTCTAGGCCGTATGTATGACGGCATCGAGTACCGTGGTTTTGGTCAAGAGATCGTTGAAGAGCTAGGCGCACACGCTGGTGTTCCTGTATGGAATGGTCTAACTGATGAGTTCCACCCAACTCAAATCCTAGCTGACTTCCTAACTATGATGGAACACGGCCGTGGCAAGCAACTTCACGAAATGAAGTTCGCATACCTAGGTGATGCTCGTAACAACATGGGTAACTCACTAATGGTTGGCGCAGCTAAAATGGGCATGGACATTCGTCTAGTTGCTCCTAAAGCATTCTGGCCTGAAGAAGAGCTTGTTGCACAGTGTCTTGCTATTGCAGAAGAAACTGGTGCAAAAATCACTCTAACTGAAGACGTTAAAGAAGGCGTTGCAGGTTGTGACTACCTATACACTGATGTTTGGGTATCAATGGGTGAAGCAAAAGAAGCATGGGCAGAGCGTATCAACATGATGCTACCTTACCAAGTAAACATGGACATGCTTAAAGCAACAGGCAACCCACATGTTAAATTCATGCACTGCCTACCTGCATTCCACGGTGAAGACACCACTGTAGGTAAAGAACTTGCTCAAGAATACCCAATGCTTAAAGACGGTGTTGAAGTAACGGATGAAGTTGTAGAGTCTAAGCACTCTATCGTATTCGACGAAGCTGAAAACCGTATGCACACAATCAAAGCTGTTATGGTTGCAACGTTAGGTCAGTAATTACCCTAACAGTGCTCACATACTCGTATTGTAAGCATTAGTTTTAGTCAATCAGTTAAAGCGTCAGCATTATTGCTGGCGCTTTTATTTTTTAACAGCAGCAGAAAACCTCTCACCCACATAGTAAACTATACGCATAAAAATCATCATTCTTACCCTTAGAATTATTTTTCAAAAAAAAACCAACGTAATCGCTTGCGCTCACAAAAATAGAGCGTATAATCCTTCGCAATTTGTCTAGAGAGAGATAGAAATGAGCTTATTGGTTTTACAAAAACTGATTCACCGCCGTAATATATCGGCATTCGACTTATTTTCTATTTTTTCTATTTTTATAAAAGCCTCCTTAATTAGGGGGCTTTTTTTTGTCCAGAATTCGTACTTCTGTACGTCAATTGAAGAGGGAAGATAGCCATGACAGTTTCGCTGTTTAACAAGCACATTATCTCAATACCAGAGCTAAGTCGTGAAGAGCTAGAACTTATTGTTACTACTGCTGGGAAATTAAAAGTTGACCCTAATCCAGAACTACTTAAAAACAAAGTCGTTGCAAGTTGTTTCTTTGAGCCATCAACTCGTACACGTTTATCATTTGAAACAGCAGTGCAACGTTTAGGTGGCACTATTATAGGCTTTGATAATGGTGGCAATACCTCACTAGCGAAGAAAGGAGAGACGCTGGCAGACTCAGTGCAAGTCATCTCATCTTATGTGGATGCATTCGTTATGCGCCACCCACAAGAAGGAGCCGCCAGATTAGCGTCTGAGTTCTCCAATGGTGCTCCCGTGATAAATGGCGGCGACGGAGCTAACCAGCACCCAACGCAAACCTTACTGGATCTCTTCTCCATTTATGAAACACAAGGACGATTAGATAACCTGAATATTGCTCTAGTGGGTGACCTAAAGTACGGCAGAACTGTCCACTCCCTAACGCAAGCATTGGCAAAGTTTGACAACAACCGCTTCTTCTTCATCGCGCCGGACGCCTTAGCAATGCCTGACTATATCTGTGAAGAGTTGGATGACGCGTCAATCCCATACAGCTTGCACCAAGACATGTCATCCGTCATTCCTGAATTGGATGTGCTTTATATGACTCGAGTGCAAAAAGAGCGCTTCGACGAATCAGAGTATGCTCATATCAAGTCAGCCTTTATTCTTGCTGCTGAGCAACTTACTGACGCAAAAGATAATTTAAAAATCCTTCACCCTCTTCCTCGTGTGGATGAAATTGCCACTGATGTAGATAAAACTAAACACGCCTATTACTTCCAACAAGCTGAAAATGGCGTATACGCGCGTGAAGCTCTATTGGCCCTAGTACTAAACAAAGAACTATAAGAGAGGAATGACATCATGGTGAATAAAACACAACTGCAAGTTGAAGCAATTAATAACGGCTCAGTTATCGACCATATTCCTGCCAATATTGGCATCAAAGTACTTAAGCTGTTTAAGATGCATAAAAGCAATCAGCGCATAACGATAGGGCTAAACTTGCCTTCTTCTGCTCTAGGTGCAAAAGACTTAATCAAGATAGAAAATGTCTATATCACCGAAGAACAAGCCAGCCAACTGGCTCTTTATGCGCCAAAAGCAACGGTGAACCAGATTGAAAATTATGAAGTAACCAAGAAACTGGCGTTAACACTACCAGAAAAAATTGAAGCGGTATTTGAATGTCCAAATTCAAACTGCATCTCTCATGGAGAGCCGGTAGACAGCAGCTTTAATGTCATCACCAAAAAAGAAGATGTACAGCTAAAGTGCAAATACTGTGAAAAAGTCTTCTCACGCGAAGTTGTGACTGAGCGTCGCTAGCATCCTATGCGAAAGAGACGTAAAAGGTGGCATCAATGAGTTTAATTCAAGCAAAGGCAATGGATGGATGAGTATCTCCTTTCACGGTTAGCCAGCGCAGACAAGGGCGTACTGACCTGACTTAGCTAATTAACTCAACACAAAAAACCGCTACTATTTAGCGGTTTTTTGACATCCGTTTTCATGCCTCAACTCGCCAAAATAGCATAACAAACCGTATCAATGGTTTTGCATATTCACGCTAACCCATTGCAACATCTATCAATAGTCTATAATCACCCCCTCCCTACTGGGTAAAGTCGCTATTTTATTGCATAAGAATTGCATTTTTATACCAATTTTTATGCAATTATCAGTTTATTATTTGGTGATAAAGGTCAAATAATCAATGTCTTGTTACTGCTAAGATGCCTGCATATTTTGAATTAAATGCAATATATAACAAATAGATAGATATATTCTCATTATTCATTTTTATACGTTAATTACGATCTGCTCCGACTGGATAATTGTGATTAAAATAGGACAAGTTACAAAAGGACATTGAGTTTCTATTACTTCAAGAACTTAAGGAGTTCACTGTGAATGATTTCAGTAACTCAAGCACGCTCGACATCTCACAAGATGAAAATATCACCGCGGCTTGCAAACGTTTGTTGCAACAACGTAGCTTTACCACCCAAGATGACCTAAGAAAAGCGCTAATTGCAATGGGGTTTATTGATGTTAGTCAATCGACGGTATCAAGAATATTAACCCGTTTAGGTGTTGCAAAAGTTCCTAACGCTTACGGTAAAAAAGTCTACTGTTTAACCATTGAAAACGAAGGCGTACAAGTTGACTCTGCCATTTCGTCTCAAATTGAATTTATTACTCACAACCAATTGCTTGTCGTTGTTCGTACTCACCCTGGTTGCGCCCAGCTAGTTGCCAGAATTATTGATATGCAACCACATCAGGAAATACTTGGAACAGTAGGTGGTAATGACACCGTAATGGTTGCACCTAAAGATATTAACCGCATAGACGCGTGTGAAGCTATTGTACGTCAGCGTTTAGGTGTTCCTGTGTAAAGCTATTGACCCCAAATTGCTAAAAATGCACACTAAAGCCAAAAGATAGTTACTATTTTTTGGCTTTTTATTTGTATAAACCTGACGACATATCAGGCAAAAACTTAGCTCAGGTCATATCATTAAATAAGGATAAATAATGACAAAAGTTCTCCATACCGAGCAAGCTCCTGCTGCCATCGGTCCTTACGTTCAAGGCGTAGACCTTGGTAATATCATTATGACTTCTGGTCAAATCCCAGTGATCCCGTTAACAGGAGAAGTGGTATCAGAAGAAGTTGCTAAGCAAGCTCGACAATCTCTAGATAATGTAAAAGCCGTGGTAGAGTCAGCAGGATTACAAGTAAAGGACATCGTAAAAATGACGGTGTTTGTTAAAGATCTTAATGATTTTGCCACTGTAAATGAGGTTTACGGTGCTTTTTTTGATGAGCATCAGGTCGCTAATTATCCCGCACGCTCATGTGTTGAAGTCGCTCGCTTACCTAAAGATGTAAAAATTGAAATCGAAGCGATTGCAGTTAGACAAGGTATGTAAGTATTAACTAACCTTAATTAATCTCAACTCGAGATCATTTAAACATAAAAAAAGCACTGAACATTCAGTGCTTTTTTGTTTGCGATTAAGTTATTTCGCTTTCTTAGCTTTACGTGCATCCACTTCAGCGTCTAGTTCTTCTAGCTTGTTCTTCATCTGTTCTCGGCAGAGATCCGCAAGTTTTCTTACGTCCCCTTTCTCATACCCTTCGGTACTTACTGGGGGTAGCATCTCTACTATAACATGCCCATTGTCCCAACTATTTAAGCTCAACTTGTTCTGAGTTGTGCTGCAGACTATTGGGATGATTGATAGATTTGCACCGATTGCAGCATGGAATGCACCCGTTTTAAATGGCAAAAGTCCACGACCACGGGAGCGAGTTCCTTCAGGAAACATCCAAACGGAAACGTCACTTTCTTTCATTGTATCAACAACTTGATCGATAGTGCCTTTGGCTTTAGAACGATTAAATCTGTCTATTAATATGTTTCCCGTCAACCAATACAGCTGGCCAAATAACGGAATCCAAACCAGACTTTTTTTGCCAACAGTTACAACTTTTGGTGTTACTGCCGCAGAGATTGTGAAGAGATCCCAAGTATTCTGATGGTTAGCAATATAGAGATGCTGCCCTCTATCATAGACATCGTCAGGAAATCGTAACTCTAGAGTAAAACCAAATATCTTGGCCATACGGCTAAACTGACGGCCAATGATAAACACCAATTTAGGGTTTCTTGGTGTTAATAGGCTATAACCACAACCGAAAATAAACATAACAACTGCAAATATTGCCAACGCGACTAATCGTAAAAACGCTATCATCAATCCGACTCTCTAAATCGTTCTATATTTGCACCAAGCTGAGATAACTTGTCTTCGATTTTTTCATAGCCACGGTCAATATGGTAAATACGGTCAACAATCGTCTCACCTTTTGCTATACAACCCGCAATAACAAGGCTCGCCGACGCACGTAAGTCTGTTGCCATCACTTGCGCAGCGCTTAAGCTATCAACATCACCACAAATAACACTGTTGCCTTCAACTTCTGCTTTAGCGCCCATGCGCTGTAGCTCAGGCACATGCATAAAGCGATTTTCAAAGATGGTTTCGGTAATTAAGCCTCCACCTTTAGACATCATATTCAGCAAGGTAAATTGCGCTTGCATGTCGGTAGGAAAACCTGGATGAGGAGCAGTACGAACCGTGACCGCTTTTAGCTCTCTACCTGTCATGTCTAAGCTAATCCAATCATCGCCTAGCTCAATAAGTGCCCCAGCCTCTTCTAATTTCGCCAGTACCGCTTCTAGAAGATGTGATTGCGTATTCTTACAGGTAATTTTACCGCCAGATACTGCTGCGGCAACCAAGAACGTTCCGGTTTCGATACGATCAGCAACCACAGTATGCTTACCACCACTAAGGCGTTCAACACCTTCAATAGTAATCGTGTCTGTTCCAGCTCCTGTAATTTTGGCACCAAGAGTGTTTAAAAAATTTGCAGTATCTTCAATTTCAGGTTCGCGAGCTGCGTTATCCAGTACTGTCTTGCCTTCCGCAAGCGTTGCAGCACACATAATGGTAATGGTTGCGCCAACACTGACTTTATCCATAACAATATGAGCGCCTTTCAGACGTCCATCAACTTCTGCTTTTACATACCCTTCATCAAGCGTGATTGTGGCACCAAGCTGCTCTAAACCATGAATATGCAAATCCACAGGTCTAGCACCAATAGCACAACCACCAGGCAGTGACACTTGCCCTTTACCAAATCGAGCAACTAAAGGCCCTAAAGCCCATATTGATGCTCTCATGGTTTTAACTAAATCATAGGGGGCACATAGCTCTGAGATTTCACTGCTGTCTACATGGACCGAACCATTGCGCTCAACTTTTGCCCCCAAACGCTTCAACAACTCCATGGTTGTATCAATATCTTTTAATTTGGGTACATTCGAAACTTCTACAGGTTCTTCCGCTAATATTGCGGCAAATAAAATAGGCAGTGCTGCATTTTTTGCACCGCCAATGGTCACTTCACCTGTCAGTGGAGTGCTAGAACCTTTTACTCTAAACTTTTCCATTAAAAACCTTATAGCGACATCAGTTTTTTATCGCGAGCCCACTCTTCTGGAGTAAACGCTTTGATTGAGACGGCATGAATATCATTTCTCTGAATGTATTCCATCAGAGGAGCGTAAATTAATTGTTGTTTTTTCACTCGGTTCAATTCAGCAAAACAAGGATCAACAGCAATCACTTCAAACTGACTGCCTTCACCTTTAACAATAATCTCTTGTAGTTCCAATGCGTTAACTAGTATTTCTTTTACTTCTACACTTTCCACAATTAAGCCTGCCTAATTTTGTATATGATCAACCATCATGCTTTCTATGTTGCTTAGCTGAAACAACATCTTCAGTTGATCAGGCACGAAGCTGAGCATTATATGACAGTTTGAAATTTTTGCATGTTGAATTAAGTGAATTAACAATACCATTCCTGCAGAATCCACTCTTTTTGCCTCTTTAAGAGAGAGTTCAACCGAATTTATTTCAGGTTGCCACTGCTGCATCTCTTGCCAAAGTAGAGGAACGGTTTCTCTTGTTAACTCACCATCAATAAAAAGGTTAGATTCTTCTATCCACCATTTTACCGATGCCATTACTGACGTCCTTCAATACGAATAGGTTGTCGAGAAAGACGAGAAAGCTCTTTAGCAACATATGGAATACCTTCGTTACGAATCTGCCCATTCCACTCTGACTGCTTGCTAGAAAGTAAGCTAATCCCTTCAGCAATCATATCGTAGGCGAGCCATTCATTGGTTTTCTTATTCTTTCTCAGCTTAAACTCAATATTGATATTTGGTTTTGGAGGATCAATCACATCAACATTAATGCCGATAATACGTTTTTTAGCATCAATTTCTTTCTTGTTTTCAAACTCTACAGATTGATCAACGTAAAGCGTTAGAACTTGCGCATAAGAAGCAATTAAGTAATCGTGAAAGGCATCAATAAATGCGTTCACGTCTTCTTTCTTAGTATCTTTGCTTTTTAAATGTGACCCTAACAATTTCAATGCGGCATAACGGTGATTGACATAAGGCATTAGCTCTTCTGCAACCACGACTTTTAATTGATCTGGGTTCTCTTCTATTTGAACCTTCTCCGCTTTTAAACGGCTAAATAAGTTATCTGCAACAACTTCTATCATCTCATAAGGTTTAGTTTTATCTACTTCTTGTGCAAAAGACGCGGATGATAAAGTAAGGGCAATCAACCCCATCATGCTTATCGATTTACGTAACCAGTTCATCTCGTTACTCCTCTCCTGAATCGTTCACTTTATACAACATCTGGCCAATCAAATCTTCCAGTACCAGTGCCGATTTTGTATCTTCAATAATATCCCCATCTTCTAGCATATCGATATCTTCATCAACAAAGCCAGGAACAAAACCTATGTATTGCTCACCAATAAGCCCTGAAGTTAGAATAGTCGCGCTAGATGTATCAGGAAAATAACCATACTGTTTTTCTATTGCTAATGTCACAAAAGGCGTGTAATTCTCTTTATCCAACGAAATATCACTCACTCGCCCAACAACTACACCACCAATTTTTACTGGAGAGCGTACTTTTAAGCTGCCTATATTGTCAAAATAAGCATTTAAATTATAAGTGGCACCTGAGCCCATACCCGTCACATTGGCAACTTTAAATATCATCAATAGTATGGCAATAACTCCAGCCGCCACAAAAGTCCCAACCCATAGCTCTAATTTTCGTGTTTGTTGCATGTTTAGTTCCCGAACATCAAAGCAGTAAGCACAAAATCAAGCGCCAATACTGCTAAAGAAGAATGTACTACTGTACGTGTGGTGGCTTTACTGATCCCTTCAGAAGTTGGAATAGCATCATAGCCGTTAAATAGTGCAATCCAAGTAACTGTTATTGCAAAAATCACACATTTGATAAGGCTGTTGCCTATATCTCGCCCTAATTGAACAGATGACTGCATAGCAGACCAAAAGCTTCCATGGTCTATACCTTTCCAGTCAACGCCCACTAACTCTGCTCCCCAAATGCCAACAATCATAAAAATCATCGCCAGTAGAGGCATAGAAATAAGACCGGCCCATAACCTTGGAGAGATAACTCGCTGCAAAGGGTCCACAGCCATCATTTCTAAGCTAGAAAGTTGCTCCGTTGCTTTCATTAAACCAATTTCAGCGGTTAAAGCGGAGCCGGCTCGACCTGCAAAAAGTAAAGCGGTGACGACTGGGCCTAACTCTCTTAATAGAGATAGGGCCACCATCTGTCCTAGACTGCCTTCTGCACCATAATCAATAAGAACAACAAAGCCTTGCAGGCTCAAAACCATACCGATAAACAGACCTGAAACAATAATAATCGCTAAAGATTGAACACCAATGCTATAAAGCTGCTTTAAAAGAAGGGGAAAATTTTTAATTGGTGCAGGTTTATACACTAACGCACCGTAAAGCATAAAACTGGCTCGTCCCCATGAGCGACAACTTGATAATACTTTGCTTCCTAATCCCTCAAGATAGCTTACTAGAGAATCAATCATGGCTATAAATATCCTCTTCAATATTTACGGCAGGAAAGCGGAATGGTACCGGACCATCAGCATGTCCTTGCAAGAACTGTTGCACCATAGGATCCTCATTAGCAGTTAACTCATCAGGTGAACCCGAGGCAATGACTCGGCCATCCGCAAGCAGGTAGACATGATCGGCAATACTCATTACTTCTGGAACGTCATGTGACACCACGATGGATGTTAATCCCAAAGCACGATTTAAATTACCAATTAGCTCTACCAACACCCCCATGGTTATTGGGTCTTGGCCAACAAATGGCTCATCATACATAATTAATTCAGGATCGAGCGCTATCGCTCTTGCCAACGCCGCTCGTCTTGCCATCCCGCCAGAAAGCTCACTGGGCATCAATTGAGCCGCACCACGAAGCCCCACCGCCTCCAATTTTAATTTAACTAATGTTGTAATCAGTTCTTCAGACAGTTCTGTATGTTCGCGTAAAGGAAAAGCGACGTTCTCAAAAACGGTTAAATCAGTGAAAAGAGCACCCGACTGAAAAAGCATGCTCATTTTTTTACGGGCTTTATACAGAGCCGAACGATTTAAAGTAGGAATATTCTCTCCTTCAAACCATATATCACCAGATTCAGGGTAAATTTGCCCGCCAATAAGGCGCAGCATGGTTGTTTTCCCTATACCTGACGGCCCCATGATCGCCGTCACTTTGCCTTTTGGTACTCGTAAACTGACGTTATCGAATATTGTTCGATTACCACGAGAAAAAGTAAGGTTATTAACGGTGACTAAATCCTTAATCGACATAAATCCACTTTAAGTAATTAAATTATTTGTTCTATATATGAAACCTGATAGACATAATATTATGCCAAAAGTTTAAAGAGATTCATAAGATTAAGATTCTAACCTTATTTCGACTAGAATTAGTACTCTTTCTAAGAGTATAATTCACAGATTGAGCAAGGGAGTGTCCTTTAACTTTCCTTAATAAGAAGGTGGGATCATATCTCTAAGACTTTCTTCAAAGTTAAACTTTCTTTTTATTTCGCTGAACGTAGAATTAGCGGCCACATGTTTAATAGTGTAATTTTGTAGGAATCATCATGTTTGTAGCCGTAGTGACTCTCATCATTGGCTTAATATTTCTAGTTTGGAGCGCTGACCGGCTTGTGTTCGGGGCTGCTGCATTAGCAAGAAATGTTGGTATATCACCTCTCGTTATTGGTATGACTATTTTGGCTATGGGCTCTTCTGCGCCTGAGATGATGGTTTCTGCTACCGCAGCATTAGAGGGAAAAACAGATACAGCCATTGGCAATGTCCTCGGTTCGAACATTGCTAACATCGCCCTTATTCTTGGCATTACCGCCATTGTTAAGCCTCTTTCTATCAGCTCTGCTGTTATTCGACGTGAACTCCCATTAATGATTGTGGTCACGCTATTAGCAGGTCTCATTCTCTGGGATAGTCATTTAGGCTTCTACGAAGGGGTTTTACTTTTTGTACTCTTTGCCTCGTTTATTTTGGCTATGTTAAGAATCAGCCACATAGAAAAAAATAAAGGCGATGCATTCTTAGAAGAACAAGAATCTGAAGTTCCTGAAGGGGTGAGTAACAGCAAAGCCCTTATGTGGGTGGTTATCGGTTTAATTATACTGCCGTTAGCGGCTGATGAACTGGTAGACAGTGCTGTGATCATCGCCAAGTATTTTGGCATGAGTGATCTGGTTATTGGATTAACCATCATCGCTATTGGAACCAGCTTACCAGAGCTTGCCGCGTCATTAGCGGGTGTCCTAAAAGGTGAAGACGATATGGCCGTGGGCAATATTATTGGCTCTAACGTCTTTAATATTTTAGCGGTTATGGGGATTCCCGGCATTCTCAACCCTTCAGTAATTAGTGAGCATGCCATGGGTAGAGATTTTTGGGTGATGCTTACCGTCTCTTTGTTGCTGGTTATTTTCGCGCTAGGAAAATCCCGCAGCATAAACCGCATAGAAGGAACCATATTTTTCTTCTGCTTTGTTGGTTATCAAGTTTACCTATTTTCAAATCTGACTGTTTAATAGCAAGGAATAAATAGTAATGTCTGAGTTTGACTATCAGCAAGCCGCAAACGAAGTGCTTGATATTGAAATTAATGCTCTAAAGCAGTTAAGACAATATTTTAATCATGACTTTAGTGAAGCATGCCAACGTATATTTCATAACCAAGGAAAAGTGGTGGTTATGGGAATGGGCAAGTCAGGCCATATTGGCAAGAAAATCGCCGCGACTCTGGCCAGTACCGGCACATCTGCTTTTTTTGTTCACCCAGGTGAAGCCTCACATGGCGATCTAGGTATGATTGAGCAAGGCGATATTGTTATTGCCATTTCCAACTCAGGTGAATCTGCAGAAATTCTATCGCTATTTACTGTATTAAAAAGATTAAATATCACCATCATAAGCATGACGGGTAAGCCCGCGTCGACTATGGCGAAGCTTGCTGACATTCATCTGCAAATCACTGTTCCTGAAGAAGCCTGCCCACTAGGGCTCGCTCCAACCGCCAGCACAACAGCTACCTTAGTTATGGGTGATGCCCTTGCGGTCGCCTTACTTCGAGCAAAAGGATTCACAGCCGAAGACTTTGCTTTATCTCATCCGGGTGGTGCGTTAGGACGCAAGTTGCTGCTTAAACTCAATGATATTATGCGCTCAGGTGATGAGTTACCAAAAGTGCTTCCAGACGCACTGGTCAAAGATGCCCTATTAGTGATATCTCAAAAAGGGCTA
Source organism: Vibrio sp. 99-8-1 (assembly GCF_013114595.1). GTDB lineage: Bacteria > Pseudomonadota > Gammaproteobacteria > Enterobacterales > Vibrionaceae > Vibrio. The sequence continues at coordinate 85,625 of NZ_VTXE01000009.1, forward strand.
GGAATGACCGCCGTCGTGAACAAAGATGATCAGGTTGTGGGTATTTTTACTGATGGCGATTTACGTCGTTTATTGGATAAGCAAATTGATATCCATACGGCGCAGATAGGCGAAGTCATGACACACAATCCAACATCAGCGACACCCAACATGCTTGCCGTCGACGGCGTTAATATGATGCAAGAGAAGAGAATCACCAGCTTACTACTTTGTGAAGAAGGTAAATTAGTTGGCGCACTCAATATGCATGATCTGCTGAAAGCGGGAGTCATGTAATGTCAGAGCTGGTTCAAACCCTCTATGGAACCGTCTCAAAAGAGATTGTTGATATAGCAAAAGAGATTAAATTATTAATTTGCGACGTTGACGGTGTTTTTTCAGATGGTCTCGTCTACATGGGCAATAACGGTGAAGAGCTAAAAACGTTTCACACCCGCGATGGCCATGGTGTTAAATCTCTAATGAGTGCAGGAATTGAGATCGCCATAATTACTGGCCGCCAATCACAAATCGTTGAAAACCGCATGACCGCCTTAGGCATAACTCTTATTTATCAAGGGCAAAATGATAAATTAGAAGCCTATAATGATATTTGCGCTAAGCTTAATATCGCACCTAAAAACATTGCTTATATTGGTGACGATCTTATCGATTGGCCAGTAATGGATAAGGTTGCACTTAAAATATGCGTCGCGGATGGACACCCATTATTAGCCAAGCGAGCTAATTATGTGACTTCTATTAAAGGAGGATACGGTGCAGTGCGTGAAGTATGTGACCTTATTTTACAAGCAAGAGATGAACTTGATGAGCACAAAGGCTTAAGTATATGAGTTTGCCTCGTATTATCTATACTCTATTGATTATGATCGCCGCTTACGCGACGTTCTATCTTTATGGTACAAACAAAGTGACCACGATTCAGGTAACGCCAGATCTGGAGTTGCCTGCTTTAAGTGGACAAAATGTGGATAATACAAATTATGCTGAAAGTGGCATCAGAAGTTATCGAGTCACCTCTAGATATCTCGACCACTACGCCAAGAGTGGCGATACTATTTTTGAATTTCCCGTTTTATTTATATATCGTGAAGGTGAGTTAGAAGAGTGGCAGGTAACAGCAGAGCGAGGAGTACTAGATAAAGATCAAGTTCTCACCTTATACAGTAATGTTGTCGCCAAAAATTTATTACCTGACGCTAGTTTTGATACTATGACGGCAGAAAAATTATTTATTCAATTAGATACTCGTAACTTTTGGGCCGACACACCAGTATTATTAACTGGCCCAACATTTAAAACCAAAGGGAATGCGATGAAAGGCAATTTTGCCGAGAATATCGCCACCCTATATAACAAAGTACAAGGTAAATATGAAACTCTTACACCTTAGCCTTATTGCTTGCCTATTCACAACATACAATGCATTAGCGTTGACATCAGACTCAGAACAGCCGATCTATATTGATTCTGATAAGCAAAACCTCGATATGAAAAGCAGTAAAGTGACTTTCACTGGGGATGTAAAGCTAAAGCAAGGTAGCATCAATATTAATGCCGATAAACTCATTGTTATCCGCAATCAAAAAGATGACACCTTAAAAGAGATAGAAGCTTATGGTGAGCCAGCGACCTTTTCGCAGTTAACTGACGAAGGAAAAACCCTTCAAGGGGAAGCCAAAGAGCTCTACTATAAAGTCGCGACGGATCAGTTAACCATGATTTCTGAAGCCACTCTATCTCAAGATGAAAGTACAATCCGCGGGCAAAAAATCACCTATAAGATTTCTTCCCAAAAGCTAACCGCTGATGGTGGCAAAAATGAACGAGTAAAAACCGTTCTTCAACCTGCAGCACAAGCACCTAAACAGTAATATGGCCATATTAAAAGCGGAACATTTAGCGAAAAGCTATAAGAATAAAAAAGTCGTCACCGACGTTAGCATTACCGTGGAGTCAGGACAGATTGTTGGATTACTCGGGCCTAACGGGGCAGGAAAAACCACATCGTTTTATATGATTGTTGGTTTAGTCGCTCGTGACGAAGGCCGAATTATGATCGATGATCAAGATATCAGTATTCTACCAATGCATAGCCGCTCTCGATTAGGCATCGGCTATTTGCCCCAAGAAGCGTCTATTTTCCGAAAACTCTCAGTTGAAGATAACATTATGGCGGTATTGCAGACTCGAAAAGAGCTGAGCCGCGAAGAGAGACAAGACAAAGTCGAAGACTTGCTAGACGAATTTAACATTCAGCATATCCGAAAAAGTACGGGTATGTCTCTGTCTGGTGGGGAGCGCCGTCGAGTTGAAATAGCACGAGCGTTGGCTGCAAACCCTGAATTTATCTTGTTAGATGAACCTTTTGCCGGTGTTGACCCTATTTCTGTTATCGATATTAAAAAAATTATCGAACATCTAAGGGATCGAGGTCTAGGTGTTTTAATCACCGATCACAATGTTCGTGAAACATTGGATGTATGTGAACGAGCTTACATTGTAAGTCAAGGTCATTTGATTGCAGAAGGGAGCCCAGATCAAGTTCTAAACAATGAACAGGTAAAACAGGTTTATCTCGGAGAGCAATTCCGTCTATGATTAATATATGGATGGAAAAAGGATTACGTTTGTTGAGCGATAATAAAAACAAGGCAGCAATTACTGGATGAAACCTTCATTACAACTAAAGCTAGGCCAACAGTTAGCAATGACGCCACAGTTACAACAAGCCATACGTTTGTTGCAACTATCAACATTGGATCTACAACAAGAGATTCAAGAAGCGCTAGAGTCCAATCCTCTACTCGACGTCGATGAAGGTCAGGAAGAGAACAGCAACTCATCAGAAGAGAACAAACAAAAAGAAGAGAGCGCAACTGACGTAGCCAATGAAACGGCCGCAGAACCTGAAGCACCTGACAGCTCAGATATTATCGAGAAATCTGAGATCTCAGATGATCTAGAAATTGATGCCTCATGGGACGATGTATACAGCGCAAATACTGGCAATACAGGTATTGCCATTGATGACGACATGCCTGTCTACCAAGGTGAAACCACCCAAAGTCTACAAGACTACCTGCACTGGCAACTGGATCTTACCCCCTTTACAGACACTGATAACGCCATAGCAACAGCTATCATTGATGCGGTAGATAACTATGGCTACTTAACCGTATCAACAGAAGAGATTTTAGAAAGTGTTGATAACGAAGATGTAGAGCTTGATGAGGTCGAGGCGGTATTAAAACGCATACAGCAGTTCGATCCGCTTGGGGTTGCTTCTCGAAACTTACAAGAGTGTTTATTACTTCAGTTAGCGACCTTCCCTCAAGAAACGCCGTGGTTAGAACAAGCAAAATTGATTCTAGAAAATCACATTGATCAACTCGGTAACCGTGATTACAAGTTGATTAGTAAAGAGAGTAAGTTGAAAGAGGCGGAGCTGCGTGAAGTAATGCAGCTCATTCAACAACTGGATCCTCGTCCCGGCAACTCTATCACTCCAGATGAAACAGAATATGTCATTCCAGATGTATCTGTGTTTAAAGACCGAGGCAAATGGACCGTTTCTATCAACCCAGATAGCGTACCCCGACTCAAGGTCAATCAACAATATGCCACATTAGGTAAAGGCAACAGTGCCGATAGCCAGTTCATTCGTAGTAATTTACAAGAAGCTAAATGGCTAATAAAAAGCTTAGAAAGCAGAAATGAAACCTTATTAAAGGTGGCTCGTTGTATTGTTGAGCATCAACAAAATTTCTTTGAATATGGTGAAGAAGCCATGAAACCCATGGTACTCAATGACATTGCTCTCGCTGTCGATATGCATGAGTCCACCATATCTCGCGTAACAACTCAAAAATTCATGCACACACCACGCGGTATTTTTGAGCTTAAGTACTTCTTCTCTAGCCATGTTAGTACCGACAATGGTGGAGAATGTTCATCTACAGCAATTCGAGCATTAATCAAAAAACTGGTTGCCGCAGAAAACACGGGCAAACCATTGAGTGATAGTAAGATTGCTGCACTGTTAGCTGACCAAGGGATTCAGGTCGCTCGACGAACCATCGCTAAGTACCGTGAATCTCTGGGGATAGCCCCATCTAGTCAGCGTAAACGACTACTCTAGGTCACAATAAAAAGGAAAGTCTATGCAAATCAATATTAAAGGGCATCACGTTGATCTTACCGATTCAATGCAAGACTACGTTCATACAAAGTTTCAAAAATTAGAGCGTTTTTTTGAGCATATTAATAATGTTCATGTGGTATTACGTGTAGAAAAAGTAAACCAGATTGCAGAAGCAACCTTACATGTTAATCACGGTGATATTCATGCCACCGCGAATGATGAAAACATGTACGCAGCAATAGACTCCTTAGTTGACAAATTAGTACGTCAATTGAATAAACATAAAGAAAAACTTAACAGCCATTAACCATGCAAATTAACCAAGTACTTTCATTGGACTGCACTAAAAGTGCCGTCCAATGCTCAAGTAAAAAAAGAGCTTTAGAGCTCATTAGCCAAATCGCCGCCGAACATACTGGGCAGAGTTCGAATGAACTATTTGAATGTATGCTTAACCGAGAAAAAATGGGCAGTACCGGGATCGGTAACGGTATCGCGATTCCGCACGCAAGAATGTATAGCTGTGATGAAGCTGTCGCTATATTAATTCAGTGCGAAGAAGGCATCGAATTTGATGCCATTGATAACAGACCTGTTGATCTGCTGTTTGCTCTGCTCGTTCCTGATGCACAGTGCAAAGAGCATTTAAAAACATTGTCATCAATGGCCGAACGACTCAATGATAAGCAAGTTCTAAAACAGCTTAGAAATGCACAGAGTGATCAAGAACTCTACGACATAATGACGAGTCAGTAATGAAAGAGTCCACTCACACAAATAATACAAAACTGGTCATAATCAGTGGTCAATCTGGTGCAGGAAAAAGTGTTGCGCTACGAGTTTTAGAAGACCTTGGGTATTATTGTGTTGATAATTTACCCGTCAATTTACTTAATCAGTTTGTAAAAACCGTGGGTGGCCGAAATCAAAATGTCGCAGTCAGTGTCGACATTAGAAACCTTCCAAACAATCCTGAGCTGGTCACCAATGCTTTAGCCCAGATGCGAGCAGAAATAGACCTTACTCTATTTTTCTTCGATGCTAGCCCTGAAACTCTGCTAAAAAGGTACAGTGAAACTCGACGAATTCACCCATTGTCACTAAATGAAGATAAACTTTCTTTAGGGCAAGCCATTGAACAAGAGAAGCAACAACTTGAGTATCTTAAGGAGTTGTCTGATCTGGTCATAGATAGCAGCGGACAATCCATTCATGATCTCAGTGAACTGATCAGAATGCGGGTGCTTGGCAGAGAGAGCCAAGAACTTGTCATGGTATTCGAATCGTTTGGTTTTAAGTATGGTATTCCTACTGACGCTGACTACGTGTTCGATGTTCGCTTTCTACCTAATCCACACTGGGAACCTTCATTACGTCCTCTTACTGGGCTTGATCAACCAATAATCGACTTCTTAGAAAAACAACCAAGTGTGCAAGAGCTAACCAAAGACATTCAAAACTACATTGTTAAATGGCTACCTCTACTAGAAAAAAATAACCGTAGCTATCTAACCGTTGCCATCGGCTGCACCGGTGGTAAACATCGCTCAGTCTATTTAACTCAACAGCTGGGTCATATTTTTAAGCAGCAAGGGAAACAAGTGCAGGTTCGTCATACTAGCTTAGAAAAATATCACAGTTAACCTCCTCGTTAAGGATCTCATCTATGGAGTGCAGTAGAACAGTATTGATTCAAAACCGACTTGGATTGCACGCTCGTGCTGCGGTGAAACTGGTTGAACTCGCGCAAACCTATCAAGCTTCCATTACCGTATCGAACGAAGAGAACAAAGCAATGTCGGCAGACAGTGTCATGGGACTGATTATGCTCGAGTCCGCTCAAGGACAAAATGTCACCGTGGTCTGTGAGGGAGAAGAGGCGAGTGAGGCCTTGGAAGCGGTTTGCCACTTAATTGCATCCAAATTTGAAGAAGATGAGTAATTTTTCAACAATTCAGAGCATGATTCTCTTTAAACTTCACCCTATTTTCAAATTATTTTCTCTTGGTCATAAGAACTTATTAAATAAGCTTTAAAATTAAGTTAGTATCTATATCAACAAACCTTTCAATTGGAGGAGAGAATGGCAGAGCCTCAACAAGAACTCGATCAAGCTCAACAGACTCATCAAACCCTCCAAGAAGTGAGTGATGCTTTAGATAACGGCCAGTTTGTCCATGTGCGACGCCAGTTGCAAGATATGGAACCGGAAGATATCGCGCACCTGCTGGAAGCTTCCCCAAGAAAATCCCGTGATGTACTCTGGCAACTCACTGACCCAGAAGATTACGGTGAGATCCTTGATGAGTTAAACGAAGACGTTAAAGATGGTCTGGTGTCCCAAATGGCACCCGAGAAACTTGCCGAAGCAACAGAAGGCATGGATACCGATGATCTCGCTTACGTACTTCGTAGCCTTCCTGATGATGTTTCCCGTGAAGTTCTTGATCAGATGGATATTGCGGATCGACATAGAGTTGAAACCGCCCTCTCCTACCCTGAAGATACTGCCGGCAGTATAATGAACACCGATGTGACCACTATACGTGGTGACGTCGATGTGGATGTAGTCCTTCGTTATTTACGTATGAAAGGGGAGTTACCCGATGTTACTGACGCCCTATACGTCATCGATGAAGAGAGTCGTCTAATTGGGCACCTTTCTCTAACCACCTTAATCACGACTCAGCCAGACGTTCAAGTTAGTGATGTCATGGACGATGCTGATGAAGCCATTCTTGTTGATACCAGTGACTCAGATGTAGCCAGCCTTTTTGAACGACGAGATTGGGTCTCTGCCCCTGTGGTTGATGAAAACCAGCACCTAGTTGGGCGTATTACCATCGATGATGTGGTGGATATTATTCGGGAAGATGCTGAACACTCAATGATGAGTTTGGCAGGTATGGATGACGACGAAGATACCTTTGCCCCTGTGGTTAAATCAGCAAGAAGACGTAGCATCTGGCTTGGTGCCAACGTACTAGCAGCACTAGCTGCTGCTTCCGTTTCAAACATGTTTGAAGCGACCTTAGATCAAATGGCCGCCATTGCGGTGTTAATGACCATCGTCCCTTCAATGGGGGGCGTTGCCGGTAACCAAACCGTTGCTCTGGTTATTCGGGGTCTTGCTGTTGGTCATATCGGTGACAGTAACAAACGAGAACTACTGCTCAAAGAAGCAGCCATCGGGCTGTTAAACGGTATTTTATGGGCTTGCATCATTGGGGGTATTGTTGTCGTCTGGAAAGGCAACTGGCTACTAGGAGGCATTATCTCTGCCGCTATGCTAACCAATCTTGTCGTGGCAGGTATTGCTGGGGTAACCATACCCATTATGCTGAAAAAGATGAATATCGACCCTGCACTCGCCGGAGGGATGGCACTAACAACCATCACCGATGTGGTTGGACTATCAATATTTTTAGGCTTAGCTACCATATTTATTTAGCGATAAATTCAGTAACTCAAGCCGCTTACCCAGTCGAAAACATAGACACAACTTAGCATCACTTTCAATAAAACAAGGGCAATCTTGCCCTTGTTTTATCATGTTGCCTTCGCTTATGCTCCAGCCACTTTCATTGATTCAATCAAAATCGAGCCTGTCTGAATTTGCGAACGTGTTTCGATGTCGGAACCAACGGCAACAATATTGGTAAACATCTCTTTCAGGTTACCAGCAATAGTGACTTCAGATACTGGATATTGTATTTCACCATTCTCAACCCAAAATCCTGCCGCACCTCGAGAGTAATCCCCAGTCACAACATTCACTCCTTGCCCCATCAACTCAGTTACCAAAAAGCCCGTCCCCAGCTCTTTCAGCATGGTGTCAAAGTTCTGCCCTGTGGACTTAACAAACCAGTTGTGTATACCACCAGCGTGCCCTGTTGGGTCCATATTCAGCTTTCTAGCAGAATAACTAGTAAGAAGGTATGTCGCTAGCACCCCATCGGTAATAATATTGGCGTCTTTGGTGTATACACCTTCACTATCGAATGGACTTGACGCTAAGCCTCGTAATAAATGAGGCTTTTCCTCAATATTAAACCAATCCGGTAATACTTTTTCGCCCAGCTTGTCTAATAAGAACGAGGATTTTCGGTATAAGTTACCACCACTAATGGCCATTATCAGATGACCAATTAACCCAGTCGCCACATCCGCGGCAAACATAACTGGATATTTTCCCGTTGATAATTTTTGTGCATCAAGACGAGAAATCGTTTTTTTCGCAGCTTTTATACCAACCGTTTCAGGAGACCATAGCTCATCAATATGACGGGACAGGGTATAGTCGTAATCACGCTCCATTACGCCATTTTCACCTTCAGCAATCAATACACAGCTCATGCTATGTCGGCTAGATGGATAGCTGGCAAGTAAGCCATGGCTATTGCCATACACTTTGATACCATAATGGCTATCATAGCTTGCCCCATCACTCTGCTTGATTTTGTCACTGTAATTTAAAGCCGCTTCTTCTGCAGCGATGGCGATCTTTGCCGCATGATCGGGTTCCGGCTCGTCTGGGTGAAAAAGATCCAAATCCGGGATCTCTTTTACCATAAACTCTTTAGGTGCAGGGCCAGAGAATGGATCCTCAGATGTATATTTTGCAATGTCCAGTGCTGCTTCTACGGTCTGCTGAATAGCACGTTCACTTAAATCAGACGTAGAGGCGCTCCCTTTTCGTTTACCACGATAAACTGTGATACCAAGCGCACCATCACTATTAAACTCGACATTTTCCACTTCACACATGCGAGTCGACACACTTAAACCAGTGGTTTTGGTAATCGCAACCTCAGCGGCATCCGCCGTTCCGGTTGCAAGCTTTAATGCCTTATCTACGGCGGCTTCAAGTTCAACTCTCTGTTGGGCAATTTGCTGTTTTACGTCCATAGCTACTTCTGATGATTTAAATTATTTCACTTAGAATAACAAGGTTTTCGCATTCTCCCCATAAATCTTGCTAAAATAGTGCAATATCTCTCTAGATAAGGTTGAGAAACTAAACAAATGGCAAGAAAAAATCAGAAAGCTCCTTGGGAAGAAGAAGAGGAGATCATCTGGGTAAGTAGAACCGAGATGAAAAATGATATGGAAGCCCTGCAAAAACTTGGTGAAGAACTGGTGGGATTAAAACCATCGGTACTCGAAAAGTTTCCGCTTCCAGAAGAATTAAGAGATGCAATTACTGATGCCCAGCGCTTTAAGAATGAAGCTAAGCGTCGTCAACTGCAGTTCATTGGCAAACTTATGCGCAGTGTAGAGCAAGAGCCTATTCAAGCAGCATTAGATAAGCACCGCAATAAACATTCACAAGCTACCGCTGAGTTGCATAAGCTAGAACAGCTTAGAGATCGAGTTGTACAAGAAGGTGATAAAGCCATTGCTGAAGTAATGGAAAAATTCCCTCAGGTGGATCGTCAACGTTTACGACAGCTTTACTTACAAGCTAATCGTGAAAAGAAAAACAATAAGCCACCAAAAGCTTATCGTGAAATTTTTCAGCTGTTAAAAGAACTGAACGAATCATAGGACCCTTAAATGCTCTAAGGTTCTTTACTTAGCTAAAAACGGGCATAGTTTTCAAACTATGCCCGTTTTTTATTTTACTCAGTTCCACCAACAGTAAGAGAATCTAGTTTCAATGTTGGCTGCCCCACTCCAACAGGAACACTTTGACCAGCCTTACCACAGACACCAACACCTCTATCCAGTGCTAGATCATTGCCAACCATCGACACTTGCTGCATGGCTTCAATACCAGAACCAATTAAAGTAGCTCCTTTTACTGGTCGGGTTATTTTGCCATCTTCAATTAGGTAAGCTTCAGACGTGGAGAATACAAATTTACCTGAGGTGATATCAACTTGACCACCACCAAAATTAGGCGCGTATAATCCCTTTTTCACCGTGGAGATAATCTCTTCTGCGCTATGCTCTCCAGGCAGCATATAGGTATTTGTCATACGCGGCATAGGAAGATGGGCATAAGACTCCCTGCGACCATTGCCTGTAGGGTTAACTCCCATTAAACGAGCATTAAGCTTGTCTTGCATATAGCCCTTTAATACACCATTTTCAATCAGCGTATTGTATTGCCCAGCAACGCCTTCATCATCAATGTTGAGCGAACCACGACGGTCAACCATAGTGCCGTCATCTACGATAGTACACAGCTCCGAGGTAACCTTGTCGCCAACCTTACCCGCAAAAACAGAGGAACCTTTACGATTGAAGTCTCCTTCTAAGCCATGTCCAACCGCTTCATGCAGTAACACTCCCGGCCAGCCAGCACCAAGAACAACCGGCATTGCTCCAGCAGGAGCAGCGTCAGCCTCAAGGTTCACTAATGCTTGTCTAATCGCTTCATCAGCAAAATAGAGTGCGGCTTTGCGTCCATCATCATCAGCTAAAAACAGATCATAACCATAGCGGCCACCACCACCTGAACTGCCTCTCTCGCGGCGATCGCCTTTTTCAACTAGCACACTTACCGATAAACGCACTAGTGGTCGTATATCAGCGGCATAGGTGCCATCTGTTGCGGCAACCAGTACTTGTTCATAAACACCGCTTAAACTTACCGAGACCTCTTTAACTAGAGGTTCTTTGGTTCGAATATAGGCGTCCAGCTCTTTGAGCAGTTCAATCTTTTGCTGTTTTTGTAAACTTTCGAGCGGGTTAATGGCTTGATAAATAGAAGGCGAACTCTGACGAGAAAAAGTTTTAAGCTCTCCATTCTGCCCCTGCTGAGCGATACCTCGAGCAGCATTAGCACTCTGCATTAAGCTATCAAGCTGGATCTGATCGGAATAGGCAAAGCCTGTTTTCTCACCGGCAACAGCCCGAACCCCGACGCCTCGATCAATGTTGAACGAACCATCTTTAATAATACTGTCTTCTAATACTAAAGATTCGTGCCAGCTCGATTGAAAATAGATATCAGCGTAATCAATTTGACGCGTATTGATGCTAGCTAATGTATTTGCAATATCTTGCTCTGTAAGCCCACTTGCGGAAAATAACTCTTTCTCTACGCGATTAATGGTCATTTTAAACCTTTATTCTGTTTTAATTGTGATTGAAAGCGAGCATGAGATGACAGCGGCATATTGCTGCGAACAGAGTCCGTTACGCCATGCTCTATATCTTCTCGAATCGTGCCCACTTCACTTAAAATTTGTTTCGTCACGTCACCCCATGGATTAATCACCATCGAATGTCCCCACGTCTGTCGACTGCAAGGGTGTGTCCCGGTTTGTCCTGCTGCAATAATCCAACACTGAGTCTCTATCGCTCGGGCAGTCAATAGCGTTTGCCAATGAGCTTCACCTGTCGTCGCGGTAAATGCAGCGGGTAACGAGATAACCTGCGCCCCTTTTGCCACAAGCTCAGAAAACAAGTGCGGAAATCGAAGGTCATAGCAGATAGCAAGGCCTAACTTACCTATCGGTGTATCAACAACCACAGTGCTATCACCTGCTGAAAATATTTCTGATTCACGGTAGCGGGAATGTTTGTCTTCCACATCCACATCAAACATATGCAGCTTATCGTAATGAGAAACCAATCGCCCTTGGTTATTGTAAACCAAGGTTGTTGTGGTCACTCTCTGCTCTCGTTGAATAGGAAAACTGCCAATAACAAGCCAAATATTAAACCGTTTAGCCATTATTGAGAGTGCGTTCTGTATATCGCCGTCGCCAATAGGCTCCGCATGTAATCGATAGTCAGCCTTATTGCCAAACACAATCGCATTTTCAGGTGTCAATACTAATTTAGCACCATCACGAGAAAGTTGTTGAAGCTGATGCTCAATGAAAGCTAAGTTCTGTAACGGTTCAGGTCCAGATGTCATCTGAACAATTCCAACGCTTGCCATTTCCAATCCTTTGTTGACTTGCTCTGTGTCTATTCGTTACTCAGATAGTTGGTACTCGCCTTTGCTTCGTGACAGCTCTTTAACTTCAGGGGCATCCAAGGAGCCTTGTATCTGGTATCTAACTTTAGTAAATACATCCACCACTGGCGATATCACTGCTGAGATAGCAAACACCACGACAGCGGTTTGTGGTGTCACCGCAAAGGCGGTTAAGACTGGAATACCAGAGGTTAAATCTGGTGTAAACTCAACTTCAGCATCCACTGTTCTATTATTTAAGTTTGCCAGTCCTTTAAGCATCATATCACCTGCAATGGCATCCATCTCAAAGTTATTGGTAACAAATACGCCATTAGTGATCTTTCCTGATCCCGTAATAGAGTCAAACGCTAAACCTTTATCAAACACATCAGAGAAGTCCAGTTTCATTTTCCGAATAATGGAATCCAAACTAAACATTCCCAACAACTTTGCGGCTCCGCTGACGTCTGAAATAACGCCTTTGCCAAAAGAGGCATCCAAAGTCCCTTGTAGAGTTTCGATCTGCATAGACCAAGGTGAACCGTGCCAATTAAGTTTTGATGTCACTTCGAATGGTGCTTTCTGAATGCCAGAACTGATACCAAAACGATCCATCAGCTCAGAGTTATTGTCCCCTTTAATAAACATATCAAACTGGGAGTTACTTTTCTCACCTGATAACGTCCAACTACCATTCGCTTGAATCTTATTGTTACCGCTGCTAATACTGATATCACGCCACTGCAACTGCTCCCCTTTTCGCTCCATCTCAACATTCACTTTGCCGACTTTATACCCTTGCAACCAAAAATCTTGGATGTTTAAAGTAATGTTTGGCATGAGTTGGTGGAACTCTCGATCAAATTCTGTAATAAGGGGCTGATCTTCTTCTGCTTTGAAAATGATGGCGTCTTCTTTCTCATTATCCAGAGCTGGGACAAAAATTTGCAAACGCTCCAGCGAGACAGATAAGTCATAAGGCTCTAGGTAGTTCGCTTTCCCTTTAGCTTCAGAACTGTCCAGAGACATCACCCAAGATAAATTTTTCTTTCGAGCTGAAAAATCAACATTATGCCAATCGAGCGAGCCTAAAGTTAGTATATCTGTCGCGATAGAAATTCGCTGTGGGAAAGGAATGTCGGGTGTAACAATATCATTCAGTTTTGATCTATTTTCTGTCTGTTTTTGCTCTGCAGTCATTGCTAACCAATTATCCAGATTAAACTCCGCCGCTCGCACAGAAAATTGGTGCCCAACCACCGGACTCACTTTGAATCCTCCGTTACCCACTAATAAATAGGTATCGGTTAAAACTGGTTGCTTATTAGATATATCTATCTCAGCTTGATACTTCACGTTTGGTAACTGCAAACGGCTGGAGATATTCTGTTGGTTGCCTGAGGCTTGTAATTTTAGTTCGCTCTTTTCCCCCAACGCTTTTGTTAGCGGGGCTGGATATTGACTAGAGACAAACTCCAAGTTGGCTTGACTCTCAACCTGATAGGTAAAACCCGTGTCACTTAACTGAAGGTCAACGTCAGTGCGCCAAGGCGCGTGTCCTTGAACTTTATTGGTCCACTTAGACCCAATATATGGCTCTAATAACCCAACATCCCAGTCACCCTTAACATTAATAGCGACGGTATAGTCTTTTTCTAAGCTCTCACCTTGAAAATCAACCGCAATCGCCTGTTCCAATAAGTCAGCCGTTAACCCAGAGGATTGAATAACATCGTTATCAAACAGTATTCTACCTTTAGCGTTATCAAGCTGAATAGGAGGAGACTGGATCTCTATATGATTGCCGGGAAGATCAGCATAGCCCCATGCTCGGGTCTCTATGCTTTGATCGAAAGGTATATTCAATTGAAATTGAGAACTCACATCACCAGAGACTTGAACCGTGGTTAATGCTGCCCCCACAGAGTCAACGAGTGGTGTTGCCATCATGTAGTCTCGGACTAAGTCCCCTTTAGCGACCGCTTTGGCGGTGATCTCAACAGCACCGCCCGACCCCAAATAGGCAATCTGACCGGTAATTCGATCAGCTTCAACATCCAACAGTTTTGCGTGTCGAGAGTCCATATACAGAGATGCATTCTCAAAAAGCAGATCTAACTGAAGCTCTTTAATCGTCGGCCAGCGAGTATCAAAACTAAACTTGGCGTTTTTTAGTCCAACTTTGGCCTGAAAAACACCATTATTGTTTTGATACGGGAATTGTCCTACTTCTCCATACCACAGTATTTGGGCGGTTTTAGCTTTGCCACCTTGGATAGCGGTAGAAAGGTAATCGGTTAAGTCTTGTCCTAGCGCCAAGGTTGGCAAATATCGCCAAGTTTCACCCACATTAAAAGCATCAGCTTCTGCATAAATTGAGAGAAATGGCGATCCTTGGTTAGGAAAATCCAGTTTGAACTCACCCAACGCTTGTAGATCTGGTGTTGTTACGGCCACTTTGTCCGACCACAAGCGCCAACCCGCGTCATCATTTTCCCAAACAAAATTAACCTCTCCCTGCTTAATTTTCAGCGGTGCTTGAAACACATCACCATAAGGGAGTACATCATCAACCAAGGTAGCATTTGCCACCATCATCCTTCTATTACCGGTAATATTTGCGGTAAGGTCATGAACCTCCGGCAATAAATACCACTGTTTAATACCTGCTGATGTGACTTTAGCGGAGTAGTTCAACTCTCCACTAGAGCTGTTTTGAGATACGCGGATATCCTCGATATCACCGCTAGGTTGTAACCTTGTTAACCATTCATCAATGGTTTCAGATTCAGGAATAAGATGAGCTAATGGACGCAACGCATCGATATTGAGCTGAGATACATTCACTGTCCACAGTTCAGGACTCCACTCAACCGCTAGATCAACACTTGGCCACTCAATATTATCGGTTCTGGCGACAATGGAGTGACCACTCACTTTCCACTCTTTATCTTTTTCCCCGGGGATCAGTTTAAAAATGCCTTTTTCTACAACAAGTAAATGAGAACCTTGCTGATTCCACATTAACTCTGAAGGAAGAATTTCAAGATAAGCATCTACTGGCTCGCTACGCGTAACACTAAACCAACTGTTAAAGCTAACTTGGCCACTTTCAATGCCCGTTTCATCTTCCAAATATTTGGTCAGCCAAGGAGCAACACTGATGTTTCGCCCTTGTGCGTAGAAGTCTCCCGATACATCTAAAATTGAACCATAATCTTCAAAATTAGCCATAACAGCCAAACTGTTAAATTCACTTCCCACTAAACTAACATCACCTTCTATCTGATGCCGATTCTGCTGGTTATGCCATTTTAATTGCTCAATATTGAGGGAACGTATTTCATTTTGAAAAGTTTGATAAGTGATCGTTGAGCTTTGCAGATTAAAATCTTTAAGCTGCCAAAGAAACAGGCGCTCTAGCTGAGTAATCACGGAATTTTTGGAGGTCACGCTATCCGATCGCGGCTGCTTACCGTCTAACAATGAGACAGCGCTAATATCAAGGGATAGGCCCTTAGCGTTTAAAGAAGCAACTTGAGGAGACAGCGTTAGCAATGATTGAATGAGGTCAACTTGAATTTGTACTTCATCAACATAAAAAGTGATATTTGCATCACTAATATTTTGAATTTCTACGTTCTGCAATGAAATTGAGGGACGTGTATTTCGCCAATAACCGTTTACACTGCCAATACTAAACGGCAACCCGGTAGACTCTACCACCCATGAAGTAATCTCATTTTGATAGTTATCTAACCGAGGTAATGTTACACGTAAAGCGGTAACAGCAAGGGCTAAGATCACCATTACTGTTACTAGTACTAATAATGCTATACGCCCTATGCGAGCGAATAATGAAGTCACATCCACTCCACTACATCATCACAACGTCAAATTGCTCTTGAATATACAGAGGCTCTACCTGAATTTTCACTTGCTTACCAATGAATACCTCAAGCTCTGCTAATGCATGCGATTCTTCCCCCTCTAATGTCTCTGCAACGGCAGGAGAGGCATAAACCACAAATTTATCGGCATCATACGCTCGGTTAACACGTGTAATTTCCCGTAGAACTTCATAACAGACTGTTTCTACCGTTTTCACTGAACCTCGGCCTTCACACGTCGGACAACCGGAGCAGAGAACATGTTCAATACTCTCTCTGGTTCTCTTACGAGTCATCTCTACCAAACCGAGTTGTGTAAAGCCATTAATGTTCGTTTTCACCCGATCTACAGATAACGCAAGCTGCAATGAATTGATAACTCTTTCACGATGATCTTCTGACATCATATCGATAAAATCGATAATGATAATACCACCGAGATTCCGTAATCTAAGTTGGCGAGCAATAGCCTGAGTCGCTTCAATGTTGGTATTAAATATGGTCTCTTCTAAGTTTCTTCTACCCACAAATGCACCAGTGTTAATATCCACTGTTGTCATCGCTTCTGTCTGATCAATGATAAGGTAGCCACCGGACTTCAGTTCAACTTTTCTATCCAGTGAACGTTGAATCTCGTTCTCTGCATCAAACATATCAAAGATCGGCTTATCTCCCTCATAGAGCTCTAATTTATCGCTCAGTTCAGGGACAAACTCGGAAGTAAACTCTTTCAGAGTTTCAAACACGAGACGTGAATCCACCTGAATACGGGTCAATTCGGTGCCAACAAAGTCACGCAATATACGTTGTGCTAATCCAAGTTCACCGTAGAGAGTAGAACGCGTTTTGTATTTACTACGACGCTCTCCGACTTTCTGCCAGAGACGCTTTAGAAATATGGCATCTTGAGACAGTTCTTTATCATCGGCACCTTCTGCAGCGGTGCGAATAATAAAACCACCATCTTCATCACAATAGTCAGCAACAATATTTTTTAGTCGATTTCGCTCTGTTTCACTATCAATTCGTTGAGAGACACCAACATGGCTAGCACCCGGCATAAAGACCAAGTAACGGGAAGGGAGTGTAATATCTGTCGTTAAACGTGCACCTTTTGTACCCAAAGGGTCTTTAACGACTTGGACAACAATATCTTGCCCTTGCCTGACTAATTCAGCAATGTCTCGAACTTGAAATTGCTGCTTCTCATTTTCAGCAACACACTCTGTATGAGGCACAATATCAGACGCATGTAAGAAGGCGGCTTTCTCTAATCCAATATCCACAAAGGCCGCTTGCATACCAGGCAAAACCCTAGAAACTCGACCTTTATAAATATTTCCTACGATACCGCGACGCGCTTCACGTTCAATATGAACTTCTTGAAGAACACCGCCTTCAATCATCGCAACACGAGTTTCACTTGGGGTAACATTAATCAACAACTCTGCACTCATGAGAGCACCTCATTAAGCTTATAAAATTTTATGCAACAGCTGATCAGTTTCAAATAGAGGTAGGCCCACTACAGCATAGTAGCTCCCTTCAATACGAGTGACAAAACGTCCCCCGAGTCCTTGTATTCCATAACTGCCAGCTTTGTCGCATGGTTCGCCGGTCTGCCAATATTGGCTTATTTCATTATTATCTAGCGCTTTGAACCACACGTCGGTAATGGTCACTTCAGAAAACTTCTGGTTATTGTCAACCACAGTAACCGCTGTCATCACTTGGTGTTTTTTATTAGACAGTGCTAAAAGCATCTGTTTTGAATCTTCAAAATTCTTTGGTTTTTCTAATACTTGATTTTCCAGCACCACAACGGTATCAGAGCCAATTACAACACCGTTATCTTGGATCATGGTTAATCCAGCTAACGCTTTCTGTTGTGATAACCGCAATACATACTCTTGCGGCGACTCACTGTGCTGCCGAACCTCTTCTACATCTGGTTTAACTATAGTGAAGTTATAACCTAACTGCTGGAGAAGTTCTTTTCTTCTTGGAGAAGATGACGCCAGATAAATGGCTCTATCGGAATCCGTTTCACTCACTGCCGCTTCAGTGCTTACTGTATTATCGTTACCCACAGTGACAAAAACCTTATCTTATGTGCCAATGACGTCTTACACGTCTCAACAACAGAAACAACCACGGCCACAAAATACAGTTAACTAAACTCGACCATAATGACATGGTATTAAAAGAGACATCCTGAATGAGATATTCGCCACCAAATTCAAAGAACTCAGCAAAAACAGTTAACAGAGCAATAAACATTGCTTGCTGCCAAAGTGCCATATTCCTTAAAACCAAGAAATTGGCGGCAACCAAGTATATCGTTAGTGACATGACAATACCTCGAATTCCCAAGGTAGAGCCAAGTAGCAAGTCCCAAATCAAACCTAGTATCAATGCCGTTCCGACATTCACTCTATGTGGCAGTGCAAGAACCCAGTAACAGGTTACTAATATGAGCCACGAAGGCCTAAAAAGTTCCATACCGCCGGGCCACGGAATGGTTTGTAAAATAAGAGCAACTAAAAACGTTGCCCAAATAACACTCTTGCCTCGAAAAACACTATTCCCCACGGTTAGTGTCTCCTGCTTGTTGTTCAATATCGCCAGCGGAAGATTTCACCTCTTTCTGACGATCTTCATTAGGCCAAATCAATAGTAAGTAACGCAATCGGTCAAACTCCACGACAGGGTCAGCTTTTATCTGAGCAAATTGTCGGCTGTTATCATTGTCAACTTCCGACACATAAGCAACAGGATACCCTTCTGGGTATAAACCACCCAACCCAGAGGTGACTAATAAATCACCCTCACGAATATCTGTACTTAACGATATATGTTCTAGATAGATATTTTCTAGCTCACCCTTACCTGAAGCGATCACTCGAATATCATTTCTTACCACTTGAACAGGGATCGAATTATTGGCGTCCACCAATAACAATACTCTAGAGTTGTGTGCCGCAACAAAGGTTACTTGCCCAACAATGCCTTTTTCATTAATAACAGGCTGACCGACATAGACGCCATCCGTCAAACCTTTATCAATGACCACCTGATGGCGATAAGGGGAAGAGTCCACCGCCATAACTTCCGTTACAACTTTCTTTTCATCTCTAACAAAAGGAGAACCAAGTAACTTACGTAAACGCTGATTTTCTTCTTCGTATTGATCCAGTAACCCTACTCGACTTTTTAAGAATAGAATTTCTCGTTTTAACGATTCGGTATTATCAATTAACTGCTGACGGGAATTAAAGCGCTGATAGAGACCATCAAACATGGTTCTTGGTAAATTGGCGGTATATTGGATGGGCGCTACAATACTGTTCAGTATGTAACGTACTCCTGAAAAAGCATCCAGACGACTATCAGCCAGCATAAGGCTGGCTGATATCGATATAGCAATAAACAAACGCAATTGCAGAGAAGGGCCTCTGCCAAAAATTGGTGTCATTCCAATCCACCTTTGTTCTGTGGATTAATGGAACTACTCTTCACTGAAAAGATCACCGCCATGCATATCAATCATTTCTAAAGCTTTACCGCCGCCACGAGCCACACACGTTAGTGGATCTTCAGCAATAACGACTGGAATACCGGTCTCTTCCATTAGCAAACGGTCGATATCTTTCAGTAATGCACCACCACCGGTAAGCACCATACCGTTTTCAGAAATATCAGCAGCCAGTTCTGGAGGACACTGCTCTAGTGCAACCATTACAGCAGAAACAATGCCCGTTAATGGTTCTTGCAGTGCTTCTAATATCTCGTTGGAGTTTAGCGTAAAGCTACGCGGCACACCTTCAGCAAGGTTACGACCACGCACTTCAATTTCATCGACATCATCACCAGGGTAGGCTGAGCCAATCACATGCTTGATTTTTTCTGCTGTGGCTTCACCAATCAAGCTTCCGTAGTTACGACGAACATAGTTGATGATTGACTCATCAAAACGGTCACCACCAATACGAACAGACGATGAATACACAACATCATTGAGCGAGATAACCGCAACTTCTGTTGTACCACCACCGATATCGATAACCATTGAACCTGTTGGCTCAGAAACACGAAGTCCTGCACCAATTGCAGCTGCCATCGGTTCATCGATAAGATAAACTTCACGAGCCCCAGCGCCATGTGCTGACTCTTTAATTGCTCGACGCTCTACTTGCGTTGAACCACATGGAACACAAACCAATACTCTTGGGCTTGGTTTTAAGAAGCTATTGTCATGTACCTGTTTAATAAAATGCTGCAGCATTTTTTCAGTGACATAAAAATCGGCAATAACGCCATCTTTCATAGGACGGATAGCAGAAATAGAACCAGGCGTACGACCAAGCATCTGTTTTGCTTCATGCCCTACTGCAGCAACACTCTTTGCGCTACCTGCACGTTTCTGGCTTATTGCAACAACTGAAGGCTCATCAAGAACGATGCCTTGTCCCTTTACATAAATTAGTGTGTTAGCGGTACCTAGATCAATTGATAGGTCATTTGAAAACATACCACGAAGTTTCTTAAACATACTCTTCGCTCATCGGATAATATTAGAAGACAAAATTGCACTAAATGTACCAATGCATTGCCTTTACAGCAAGGCATTGACGCATAAACATGGGGTTAATCTCTATTTTTCTAACAATTTGTTAGTGAAATGGTTTTTTTTTACGATATTACTGACCTATTAACCCCGACTCACCACGAAAGATCACTCTATCGTTTCCACGAAAAACGCCAAAAGTCACAACTGAAGAGGGATCTTCGTCACCTTTTTCTCGCCAGTTATAACGCAACCAAGGTTGATCAACCGTATTGGCTGAGGAAAAACAGTCAGACGAAGTCAAATCACTAGGAATCGTGTTTTGTTGTCGAAGCCATAAACGTACTTGTTCACGACGATTAGAACCTTGCTGAGCGCTTAATCCAGAGTTTAAGCCCAACAGCACCTTATTATCACCATTGAGACTGAATGCCGCACTCGATGCCTGTGAGCCATCGCTCCATATCTTTTCACGGCAATAATAGTCAGCCACAAATTCACTTGCACTGTCTTTATCATTGATCTTAAACACGTCACCATTCCAATACTCTACCTTAAGCGGTATCGAAATCGAGCCGTTCTGGCTTCCCCCTACATCGCTTAACGTCATTCTGCCATAGCGAAACTCTGGCTGAACCGAAAACTGACTGGCAGTATGAGAGGTTTCACCCGGCAGTTCCGCTCCAAAATTAAGATTGGCAAAGTCCACTTCGGCATCAGCAGTTGTCACCTTAAGACCAAAAATAGCTTGCTGTGTGGCGACAGAGGAAAATGGGCCATCCACTATAGAAGTATTCGCAACATCTGGTTTTTGTTGCTTGTTGAACTGAAAATTAGAGATCACCACAGGCATCAAGGCAAAAGAGTCGTTAGTACTGCCATTCTTCCAATCACTTCCCGCCCATTGATAACTATCACCATTTTCTATTCGTTGATTGCTGCCCGAATCAATCACTTGCCAACCGTTACTAACTCCAGTTTGAGCAATGGCAAAATAATCAATGGCAACAATATAGTTATCATCAAAACGACCATAGTTCGTGGTTAATATCCGCTTGCCACTACTATCATTTCGTGCACTTTCTGCTTGAACCATAAACTGGTGAGTAATCGGCTGGTCCATATAAGCAAACCCATTATGTCCCTGTTTATACTGCCAAATATCGCTCACTATATCTGTCTGATTAATGGTTAGTTTTCCGGGGTAAAAACGGCCTACATTTCGAGAACCACTATTAATTTGTTGAGCTAAATAGTCAACGCCACCTATATCTGCGGTAACATTCAAACTACCAACTTCATTCCAGTAAAGTTGATCAAACAGATAATAACGACCTTCGCTATCACTTTGATGCTGGTCATGCAATTTTGACTCGCCGCTAGCAAGAATGAGATCGGATCCGGTTCCGATCTGCCCTGAAGAGGGCGACGCTAAAGTACCTTTCAAGTAAACGGTGGCAGATGGACCTCCAGTGATAAAGAAGTTCTCTGTCACTGTTGCACCACAGTAACTCGTCACATCAACGTCACCAGATACCGTGCCACCATCCTGATAAACAATAGGGGCAACCTTTAAGCTGAAATCTTCTCCTGCCGCTTTAAACCCATCTCCACTGCTGGATGTACCCGCCATATTGGAGTTATCCGGATCACAAACCGAAAATGTCCAAGGGCGAGAGTTTATCTCTGCTACTCCAGATAAGCCTTGCCAACTACTGCTATCATTTGTTTCGCAGTCAAACCCCTCTGGACAGCTAAAGTCCGGATCGGTCATTAACGCGCTAATGGAACCCGATTCCGTGTAGTTCACAATTCCTGATGCAACGCCATTAGTAAAACGAAACGACTCTTTTGGTAACATCTGCTGGCCAGACTCATTCATTACCCTAAGTTCCCCCCACTTTGCGCCTTGATTCTGGCGCGGGTTTTCTAGCGTTTCGTTGCTCAAAGATAACTCTCTATCTCCTTGGTAGTTACTGACAACATCAACAGAACCGTCATTGCATGCCAACGCACTGATGGTAAAAGCTTGGTTTTTCGCGGCAATAACCTCTACGCCATTACTATCAACAACGTCTTTCGTTTGGATATCAAACCGATATGGCGCAACATATAACTCGCTGCTCCCATTCTCCCCACTGTCTAGCAGTGCAGAGATAGAAAATTGTCCATAATCACTACTGGTTAGTGTCGCTTTTAAAATCCCCTGATCGGTAACATAACTTCCACCAATGGTTTGATTTGGTACGACACTTTTCACCGATAAACTACCGGGTAAGGTTAGTGAGACTTGGCCGTTATAATCAGTAACCACCTCATTAGTAGCTTGATCTCGAATAGTAACGGTTAGTTGAGGTTCTTCACACACCAAGGCAAACTCTTTTAAAGGTGTGATATCTACCTTATAGCTAGTTGGAGGGGAGACATCACACTCTTTAGGAAGCTTAGTGGTAAGCTGAGCATCGTCCTTAATTATCAGTTCTTTAGTGGTGATTGAACCATGCAGGTTCATGCTTTCCGATAGCTCTGTGTATCGCTCTGAATATAGGTGGGCATAAACTTTATTTGTCGAAGTCGACTTTAAAATAAGCTCTGAGTTTCCTTTTCGCCCATCAATAGAAACAATCACTAGATCATCTGGATTGGCTGATTTAACCTCAATCTTGCCTCCAGAAACCACTTCCATTTTATTGACATATAACGTGGTTTTCCCTCTGATGGTGAGCTTTCCACCGTCTATCTTAAGTAGTTCGTCAATATAATAAACACCACCGTCCATCACCCGATTATTTTTGATGGTTAACGATGAATGATGTCCGGGCAAAATAGTATTGCCTGAAATACTACCGGCTAATAAGGTTGGCTCCTTAAACGGAGGCTTGCTCTCTTTTATTCGCCCGCTCTCAGCGATACAACGCCCGTCATTACATGAGCGGTTATAATTGTCATCGATTGTAGAGAAACCTAACTCTCGCCCCGGTGCATTAATTATTTTACCCGGCTGCTGCAATGTGACTTTAGCACTGCTGTTTTTCCAAGTTTGAGCCGCCGTCGTAGGGCAATGATCCGTTAGGGGGAAGTGAGGAGTATCAATAATAGGGAGAGAACGTTCACACTGCGTGATATCAGGGGCTAAAAACCAAATAAAATCAGCTCGACTATTAAGCAACATATTGCCATTTTTAAAATCATAGTCTTTGCTGTCTTTCACTTCTCCCCATTGAGCATCTCCAACATTACGCCTGTAGTAGTTAAGTCTATTTTCCGACGCATCATAAGTGATCATCCCTTCATAGCGACGAGAAAAAGGAAAAATAGAACCGAGTAATTGACTATCCACCAGCAGATCGCTAGAAAACCTGTCTGAGGCAAACATGGTTATATCGTTATTATTACCACTTTGATAAGCATCGATAGCTTGATTCCAAGGAGAGCGATACATTTCAAAAACCAGATGAAAATCTTTATGTCCAAGCACATTACAAGTGGTGGCACTTATACCGGGAAAAGAATATAGCAGCAGACATGTCATCCATAAATATCGCATCTTATTCTCCTAATGCCCGAACCCAGACATCCTGCTCTCGCTGAACCTCGAAAATGGTTCCTGAACTACAAATAGCACTGGATGTTACACGATAGTATTTTAGCTCATCAGGCAAAGAGGAGGCAGGTTTACTGCATCGAATGGCGTTTATTCGGCATGGCACGCCATCAGTAATATCGTTGACAACATTATTCGCTGGGCTGTTGACGCTATCACAACGCTGATCCAACTGCGCGAGCGTCACACTACTAGCAGGATTAGTGATAGGAAATAACGTCACTAACGCCCACTCATTAGCAGATTGAGCAACAAACCATGCTTGTGTGCCAAGCACTTCACGAGACAAGGTATCTTGATTCGACCACTGTATTCGGCTCAAGTTAGCGGCAAGTAACCCCATCACCACGATGACAAATACGGCGACAAGAATCATACTTCCCTGCTGTTTTGTTCTTTTATGGGACATTTAACACCTGCACATCATGCTTATAAAAACTCTGCTCATCTTGCTCAGGGTTGGTAAACAGAAAATCCAAATGTACCAATCCGCTACGCTGTAAAGTGGCATCTAAATAGCTAAAGCTACTTTGATTATGGTTGATTCCGTCTGCTACGCTGATCCCGTTTCGCGTGATCATTCCAGTGGTACTAATACAATAAGTCACCTTGCCGTTAAAACTATAATAACGTCGAGCAATAGAATGACTGCCAAAATCATCGTCTACTGAATATACGAATACACCACTACTTTTTTCCTCTTCAGTGCAATCATCATTGCTGCTGTTTCGACAATTAGCCAATGACACTGACTGAGTTTCACTGGTTAAGTCTTCAATTCTGCTTGGGTTAATGACCATACTTTCGCTATTACTGGTTGGTAAGCGCTCACCTTGATTACCTATAATAAAGTCAACCTTTCCACTGATCTCGTTTTGAGAGTAAAAACCAGAACGAGCGATAGGATAAAACTCTAAGCATTTGTCTCCGACACTGTTCGTTACGGTAGCAAAACTATTTGGAATCCCATGACGAATTTCACGAGATAATTTCTCTATAGCAAAACGAGCCTGATTCTGTACTTTCTGCCGGTCAACCGTATCAACATACCCTTTTGCTCCAAGCTCAATAAACCCAGTAATGCCTAAAAAGATGATGCCCATAACAACCATCACCATCACCATTTCTACTAAGGTAAACCCTTTTACTCTCATTAAAAGTTACCTCTGTGCGCAGAGAAACGGTAGTCACCAAACTGTCCCGCCGTGACGGTAACCGTAACTTTCTTAAACTCACTGTTACCGTCAATCGAGTCTGAAGTGACTTCGACATTGGCGGCAAAATTAGCATATTCATCACTGATGCTATTGCCAAAAATATCATTTAAATTGCCGACTCTATTATTGCAATAAGCCTCGCTCGCACTATTGGTTGTCCAGCAGCCAATATAGTCATCTACATCATTAAAGTTTTGTGGTTTACGTACGCTATTTTCAATTTCATCGATGCCATCTGGCCCAAATGTCGCGGAACAGACTCTTGTCCCTTCGCCACACCGTTCAATACCACCATCAATATCGCTATTTTCATCATAACCTCTTGCCAATATAACGGTTAGAAAGCTATTGGCTAACGCCGCGGCTCTCACTTCATAATGAGGCCGTGCAGAGTCTTGAACTTGCGGAAAGAGAAAAGTGATTAGAGAGGTCATGGCTAACCCCATTAAAATAATAGCGATAATGCTTTCAATAAGGGTAAAACCTCGACAGTTTTTAGCAGCCATAAACATACCCTTGGTTATTAATACAGACCGCTAACGTATCCGCTGAACTGACTATCTCTATTTTGTAATCTGTAGGGCACGCTGTTGATAAACAGGCCGGATTCCCAAGCAGATCAAACCCTACGGTCATAGTTTGAGAGAAACGGATATTATCGGGTAACTCTAGTCGATTACTACGCGCTTCGGTAGTGGCACAACTCGCTACCGAGCCAAGACAACTATCAGAGACAGATAACTGGTAATTGGAAGAAACTGTACTGACATTGGATTGCATTCGACTTAGCTGAATCTGACGGATAACAGTAATGGCTTGCTGCTGCGCAGCGTATGCAGAGAAACCACTGGCACCACTATAACGACTCGCAGCGTACACAGAGAGGATACTAAGTAATAATATCACCACAACCAACTCAACCAAGGTAAAGCCAGTCCGTCGGCACTTAGCTAAACGCATACATCTTCGTTCCATCATTTGTTAACTAATTAGAGTATATAAGATATTTAAAGGGAGAAACTGTAGGAAACCGTAGATCTAAACAATTTGAAAAAAAGGCCTGCATTTGCAGGCCTTTTCGAATTACTAATTACAGGTATCTTCTACCGTTATGACGGGTGCAGAACCAGATGTGGTTGGCTCATCATACTGCACATAACAAGTTGTGATGCCGGCATAATTATTAATTGAGTTAGAAGCAAATGTAATTCTATAGCTTGTTGCTCTACTCGCATTATTCCTATTTGCAAATGCCGTCCAATCCGTTGTGTTAGCTAGTCCTGTTACTGCTTTACCAATACCATCGTCGGTAGCAACAGGGTAACCATAGGTAATCTTAATGGTTGTTGACCCTTCCGTAATCTCTGGGTTATCAGCTTTAGCTTTACTCTCCAAACCTTCAATCGCTGCTTTACCAAAAGTGATACCCGCAGCACCATTTATTGCACCTGACAAACCTTGTAAAGATGCAACACGCGCATCTTTTTGCAAATTCAAAAATCGTGGCGCAGCTGTAACGGCAAGAATACCCAAAATAACGATCACAACTACCAATTCAATAAGGGTGAAACCACCTGCTCTTTTCATAATTTATTTCTCTCTTTGCCTGTTACCACTGATTGCAGCTTTCTATGTATTGCAAACGGCATACTTGCTGCTCCAATACTAACTAGTATAAATCATAATGCTTATTTATACGGAATAATGCTCAGTAAATCACTTTATTAATGACTAATTAACTAAATTAACCGTCACTCGACCTGCCGATACTTGGTAGACAAAGTTATGACTGGTTCCATTCTCTTGCTGCTGATACTGACACTCAGTACTGCTCAGCGCCGAAGCAATATAATCTGGACTCGTTGTTGCGTTAACATCTACGGATGGTGGATTCTGCAATAGCTCTTCCATCAATGATTTACAAATAGCCGCCGTCACTGCCGTCACGCTACTTCCACCATAAAGCGATATCGGATAGCCATCACGAAAATTATTGTTTGTTGAATCAGTCAACAAGAAATTGGTTCCATCATAATCAACCACATTTAAGTTATTGGTTTTCGGCCTACCTTCTGCCTCCCACTGAGCTCGTGCCGACAGGACTGCCGTAGCAAATCCACCCGCGACCCCCTCGATACTCGCTCTCTTAGCTTCATCGGTAACATCTAAAAAACGGGGAAGTGCAGCAACCGCCAACAGCCCCAAAATTACAATGACAATCACCAGTTCCATTAGAGAAAAACCAGATTGTTTTTTCATATAACCTTCCATCGTTCAAGTCGACGCAGTATAGAGATTACTAACGGAAACTTTGTAAACTTAGTGTCAGAACTTATAAATCAAAAAATTCTGCACTGACTAAAAACTTGCTATTTACTAATTTAATAACAATAGCATTATTATCGGGATAGTTATAACGGCATATATAGCCTCCCTCTATTTGATGAAAATCATAACTTAGTAGTTTTTCACCAAATATATCCTCTTCAGGAAATAACGCTTGCAACCCTTTTTGACACCCATGACTGTTTTCATTACCAAAAACAGGCCAACCATAAGGATTAAATCTATACTCATCACCATCAATGATTAAGCGACTTGGACTCTTTTTTACTAACCAGATTTGCTTAAGCTCATTTGCTCGTTCTAGCATTGATTTCGCCGCCACAATATAAGCCGTTTGTGTTGCCTCCGGCTCAATGGTTCGCCAGCTAAATAACAACGCGGTCATAAGCAAAACAGTGACCGTTAACCAAACCATAAACCGAGCATTGAGATAGCTGGGACCAATATTAAACTCCGCGAATAGCATCCAACATGCCCCACATTGGTAGAAATATTCCCAACGCCAATACCAACACTATTGATGCGACAAAAATTAATAACACTGGCTCTATTCTTGCCGTTAGAGTTTTCAGATCGTAATCCACTTCTCGGTCATAAAAATCCGCCACTTCGACCAGCAGCTCATCAATTCGTCCCGTCTCTTCTCCAACAGAAATCATCTGGATCACCAAAGGGGTAAAAATACCGCTGTTCGTCGCCGTATTCGAAACTGATCCCCCGGCTTCAATAGCCGATTTCATCTCCAATAAACGAACTTCTAAATAACGGTTGCCCATAGACTCCGCAGCTAATGCAATAGATTGGTTCAGTGGTACCCCCGCTTGCAACATTAGTGAAAATGTTCGAGAAAAGCGTGCCATTTGAGCACGATTTATAACACTGCCTACAATGGGTATTCTCAATCTAATGCCATCCCACCTTTCTCTTCCTGAGTCACCAGAAACCCAAGCTCTAAAAGCAAAAACAGCCGAGAATAATGCGGCAAGCATCCATTGCCAATAGTCTACAAAAAAGCTAGATGTTGTAATTAAAACCCGTGTTGGTAATGGAAGCTCAACACCAAACCGGTTAAACATTCCGGTAAATTGAGGGATCACCCAGATGTTGAGAACAAACAGAGCGATAATGACAAAAGTAATAACAAAACTGGGGTAACGCATCGCCGTTTTAATGCGCTTACGAGTTTCAAGTTCCTGCTCATAATAGCCGCTCAACTGCAACAACACCTGATCCAACCGACCTGTGTTTTCACCAACGTTAATCATTGAAATAAACAGAGGTGAAAATACTTTTGAGTGAACCCCCATAGCTGCCGACAAACTACGACCATTCGTCAGTTCATTGACCACATCTTCAAGTGCGGCTTTTAACTGTTTATTGTGTGTATTAGCCGATAACCCCTTGATTGAACGCAGTAGCGGTACTCCTGCCTTAGTCAAACTATACATTTGACGACAAAATATCACTAAGATCTCTAAAGGAAGAGCAGGAACAAACCATTGGCTAATATCAATACTGCCTAACCCTCCACCAACGCCGCCATGGGAGATAGATGTAGGAATAATGCCTTTATTCATCAATGATTCTGCTGCCAACTCTTCCGTTGCGGCTTCGACGACACCATTCACTTGGCTACCATCTATATTTCTACCTTGATATCGAAAATTAGCCATTCCGTATCCTTAGATATAGGTAGGTTCTAAGTGACCGCTTGCATCACCTTCACCAAGGTTCATCACTTCGTCCAAACTAACGACCCCATTTAAAGCCAACTCCATAGCCGAAACCAATAACGGCTTATAGCCGGGAGCTACTCTTGCTCTTTTTGCAAACTCTACCGCATCATTTGCCCGCAAGGCGTCCATCATATCTTCTTGCAGTTCCAGAAATTCAAAAACCCCAATTCGACCACGATAGCCCGTCAAATTACAGTTTTGACAACCGTGACCTTTAGTAAAACTTGCCTCAGACTGATTAGGAAAACGGCTCTCTAGCCAGCTATGTTTCGCCATATCTAACGACTCTGGTTTGGCACAGTCAGGGCATACTTTTCTTACCAGCCGTTGGGCAAGTACCGCACGAACAGAACTGGCAACAAGATAACCCGGCGCTCCCATATCCATCATTCTCAAGGCACTGTCCACCGCATCGTTAGTATGTAATGTACTTAATACCAAGTGACCCGTTAATGCGGCTCTTAATCCAATTTCTACAGTTTCTTGATCTCGCATCTCCCCGACTAGAATGATATCGGGGTCTTGCCGTAGAAATGTTCGTAAAATAGTGGAAAAATCGAGATCGATTTTGGGATTTACTTGGACCTGATTAACCCGAGAAAGCCGATACTCAACAGGATCCTCTGCGGTGATGATTTTTTTAGACGGCTCATTTAGCTCTGATAAAGCACCATATAAGGTCGTGGTCTTTCCTGAACCTGTTGGCCCTGTAACTAAAATCATACCGTGAGGGCGACGAATCTGTCTGCGAAAACGCACTAAGATGTCATCTGGCAGTCCAGAATCTTCTAGCCGTTGAACCCCTGAGGTTTGGTTTAATAGACGCATGACTACTGATTCACCTTGCTGAACGGGCATGGTAGACATACGTATATCAACCGACTGTCCCTTCACTCGGATATTAAAACGACCGTCTTGAGGTAAGCGCTTTTCAGATATATCCAAGTTAGCCATAAGCTTAAGTCGTAAGACTAGTGCCGGCGCTATATTGATCTCATTTAAAAGGGTTTCATGCAGCACGCCATCAATACGCTGCCGGATACGCAGCTCGTTAATGTCTGGCTCTATATGGATATCCGATGCCCCAACTTGAATGGCATCTTCAAAAAGGGAGTTAATCAGCTTTACTACCGTAACTTCTTCACTATCACCTTCCAACAGCGTACCAAATTCAAAGCTATCTGTGGTTTGGTGCTCTGCTTGCAACTGCTCAGCAAAAGAAGCTATCTCTTTCGTTCTTCGATAATAACGATCAAACCCATCTACCAATTGCTTATCAGAGGCAATGACAAACTCAATTTGGTATTGCGCTAGTTGGCCAAATAAGGATTCTTGTGCCGATAAATCGGCGGGGTCACTCATGGCGACACGTAAATTATTCGCACTCTGGCCAATGACCAAGGCTCGTATTCTACGAGCATGCACTTCAGGTAAAAGTTGAACGGCATCAATATCAATATCAGCGCGACTTAAGTCAATAAGGGGTAAAGAGAGCTGCTGAGATAAAAACTCAAGCATCTGTTTCTCACTAATAAAACCTAACTGAATAAGCGTATCACCAAGCTTTCTTCCGGTCTGTTTCTGCGCAGACAACGCCTGATCCACTTGCTGTTCAGTAACAATGTTCTCTTCTATCAGCAGGTCGCCTAACCTCTTTCTTAACTTAATCTGCACTTTACTCTCCCTGCAAATCTTTCAGCAACGTCAACCGTTCGCGAATAAAAGCCTGAGTCTGCTTGGAGACACCAACTTTATTGATGGCCGCTTGATAAGAATGGTACGCCTTCTGATACTCAAGAGCTCTCTCTTGCTGAATAGCCAAGCCTAACCACCATCGAGCATTGTCTGGCGCTCGCTGGGTTAATATTTGATACGTTTCTGTGGCAATTTCTTGGTTCTTCACTTGCTGAGACAGTGCTGCTCTCAACTCCAGATAGTCAATGTTTACATTGCTAGGCAGATAAACCAACGGGCTCAGCGCCGCTTCGGCTTGACCTTCTTTTATCAGAACTTTTGCCAGAGCGATCCGTAACCCCTGACTTGATTCGTTTAAACGAATACCCTGTTGCAGTACCTCAACCGATCGACGAATATCCTTTTTCCCATAATAAAGGGCAGCCAAGCGCTTACGAGTTTCATCATCATTAGGTTGATACTTTATGGCATTCTCAAACTCTTGAATGGCCTCACTCAATTCATTGCTGTCTAACGCTTTTTTCCCTCGCTCAATGGCATTAGCCGACAAAGTATTAGGCGACAACTCGACTTGTTCCACTGCGATCTCACCAAGCGCCGTCTTTTTCGGCGCGACAGCGACTTGAGCCACAACATGTGCAGGCTTACTGCTGCTATTTGATACTGCTGGCGTTTTTTCTACTGCGGTTACCTTTGCTTTTGTAACCTCAGTGAGGTTCATTTTTTTTACTTTAGCGGCACTTTCTTGCTGAACATTTGCTTCACCAGCCGTGGCTTTAAGGTCAATTTCCTTAAAGCTCTTCATCTCAGCATCCCGCATTTCAAAGTCATTATCACCATTAGGATAAAGTTGAATCGTTTCGGTAGATGCAAGGCTGACCGTCGGCGATGACGTTAAGTTTTGCTGCGTAACGGTAGAGCTTTCAACCCGTTGTTCCGAAACAGACAGCACTGACTCCGTGGTGGGGGAAGTTGTCGAGCCAGAAACAAGTGAAGTTGTGACTGGTAAAGAGAGCTGTTGCAGTTCATTAACTAAGACCTCTTGCTGTGAAACAGCCCAACTGCCCACTCCGAGACTTAAAACAAAGCCTCCTACTGCCCATACAAGCTTATTACTTTGACGAACATGAGGAATATTCGCTTTGGTCATGTTGTTGGCGGCGAGCGTATTTATGCCGTTAGCCGTGCGATTGCTACTTTCTTGGTTATTGTTCTCTTGGTTATTACTCTCTTGATTATCGCTATCTAAACTCGACGCTTTTTTATCTGCAATGTCGGTTAAGGCACTGTTTATCACACTCATAATTATCTCCAACCCCATAAGTATGGTGCTTTGTGTTTTGGCTTTCGAGCATCAAAAGTATCTTGGATCGCTTCATATATATGGCTATTACGAATTTTCTTCTCTCGCAGACTAAAGGCCAATATAAGTGATTTATGGCAAATTTGATTGATCAACCTTGGTATACCATGACCCGCGATCCAAATAGATTTTCTCTGTCTCAATGTAAACAGTGGCTCTGTTGCACCACTATTTTCTAGACGAAATTGAATATAAGCACACCCTTCAGAGAGTGTTAATGGTCGCAATTTGGCATTAAAAGTGATTCGCTGCCTAAATTGGCGCATATGATCCTGCTCTAAACGTCTATCCAGTTCAGGCTGTCCAAGTAAAACAATATGCAATAACTTATTTTGTTCAGTCTCAAGGTTGCCAAACAACCGTAAAACTTCTAATGCTTCATCGGTTAAGGCTTGCGCTTCATCAATTAATGCGACGACTTTTTGACCGCTGCTGCAGAGCTCTAACAATCGACTATGAATATTATCCACCATAGCAACGTCATTACTTGTATCTACCTGCAGTTCATTGGCAATGGTTTGACGCAAAGTATCACCAGAAAGTACTGAATTTGGAATGTAGATTAAACTCACTTTATCAACCAATTGATTAATCAACATCCTACAAACCATGGTTTTGCCAGTCCCTACCTCTCCGGTCACTTTGATAATGCCTTCTCCCATCTCTATTGATGACAAAACGGTATTTATCGCTTCATAATGAGGCGGCAGCGCATGAAACAGTTTGGTATTAGGCGTTAAACCAAACGGGTCTTGCTCGAAACCAAAAAAGTCCTGATACATACCTTACTCAGGGAACCATTCTTGTATTAAATTACGTGAACGTTCTATCTCTTGTTGCCAAGTATTCACACCTACCACCGTTGGTTTTAATAGAATAACCAGTTCCGTTTTTTGAGTTAGCTTAGTTGTATTTCGAAATAGATTACCTAAGCCAGGTATATCGCCCAACCATGGCACTTTTGAGACTTTATCTAGCGTGTTTGATTTCATTAACCCACCAATCACCACCACATCACCATCTTTCGCCCGAATAACGGAATCGGACTCACGAATAGAGCTTCTCGCCATAGGAGCGTTATTGATGAATTCATAGGTTTTCTCTTCAACATCAATAACCGCAGGGTGCACATGTAGAAGTACATTACCTTTATCATCAATTTGTGGCGTCACATCCAGAGAAATACCGGAGAAAAACGGTGTAAACTCATAATCAATTTGACGTTCATTTTCTCCATTCACCAATACATATTCGATGTTAACATCGGTGACAAAGTACTCATCCACCCCCACTTTAATCACCGCTTTCTGGTTATTAGCGGCAGTCACTCGGGGACTAGACAGCACATTTAAGTCACCTTGGGTTCCCATAAAACTCAAGACGGCTTCAAAGTTCCCATCAGAGATCGTTACGTTCGTCTGACCGCCAAGTAACTCACCAATAGAGTCTTGACCGGGTAGTACCGTAGAGATTGCCGTCCTTGCGATATTTATCGAACCTCCGCCAAGAGTACTGCTTAGGTTCGTCCAGTTAATACCCTGCTGGTAACCATCACTTAATGTCACTTCTAAGATTTTCGCTTCTAAAATAACTTGGCGCTCTAACCTTTGTTGTGAAATATTCAGGAACTGTTTTACTTCTCGGATTTCATCAGGCTTAGCTCTGATGGTGATAACACCTGCTTGCGGGTTAACAACAACACTTCTACCGCCTTCGGTGCCAACCAGTGAACTGATCGACGTTTGCAATTGCTGCCAAAAATCACTCTCATTAATGGTTTCGATCGTCGTACCACCAGTAACCGTCTCCGACGAACTACCGCTGTTATTGTTGCTACTGTTGTTACTGCTATTGGAAGAGCTAGAGTTATTGCTAGAATTATTGTCAGAGTTGTTACTGGAGTTATTGTTATCCCCTTTAGTGGATACGGTACTGGTGGTGATAGACGTCAATGAGCGACCACGTCGTTGGAACTGTAAGTAATCTACCGCTATCGTCTCTGTTCGCATTCCTGCAGGATAAACTTGAACTATTTTTCCATTTTTGACGACATCATAGCCATAAATATCTCGTGTAACGTCAAGCACCTCATCTAAAGTAACATCCGTCAGATTCATGGTGATTTGTCCTACCACACCGGGGTGGATCACCGCGCTATAACCCGTTCCTTTCAGTATGCTGGTAAAAAATGTCGACGCTTCCACCGCATTAGCTTGCACCCTAAATCGTTTTAAAGATGTCGGTGCACTAGATAATGAGTCATTAAATTCGGGCATAAGATCAGCTCGCACGGCTGCGGGCAACTCATCCAAGCTGTTGCTATTAGCATCATTAACGGCTTCGTTAAGTACTTGTTTTATTTCAACAGGATCTCGATGCTCTGTTGAGCTACATCCGAGAATAGATGCCACGATAACTGCCATTACTATCTTGCGCATATTAGCTTTGAATTCCTATTGTTTTATATCTAATGCAAAAAGTGCTAACTGCCACTGAGAGTCTCCCTTAACCACAACCACCTCTTTTGATGTAATGCTTTTCACCTTATAACCAGCTACGTACTGGCCTTGCTCGGCTACTTTATTGTTCAATACGGCATAACATGGAGAAGATTCTCTACAGATGATACTTTGTAAAACAGGGACACTATGTTCTGTTTTCTGTTTCACTAATGCTTTCGGTGCCGCCCAACTCAAAGGGCGGGTCGGGTCTTGTAAGGCAAAGACGGGTGTAGAGAGCGTCATTACCAAAACGGCCAACAGTATGTTATTAACCACCTATAAACTCCAGCCTAGTCCCTAAAGTGTACACCACCAGCACCAATTTCGCGTTGGGATACTGATCGACCTGATAATCAAAATCACGCCAAAAATAGTCAACCTTCATAGATTCTAATTTGATCAGAAACGCCTGAATATCAAAATACTTACCTGTTAACTCCATTTGTACAGGGTGAATAAAATAATCTGCTTGTTCACTATCACCCGCAATGATGGGCTCTGCAGGCATAGATTTAAGTGATAAAAGAGTTAAGTTATCACTGCTTTGCAGTACGGTTTCCAATAGTGCTGCCATCTCTGACGGAGTGATTAAGCGATCAACGAAATTGGATAACTGTAAAGAGAGCTGTTGGCTATATTGAGATAGCTGTGCCAGTTTGTTGTTGATCTCTTCATCAGGATCAAGACTTAGCTGGTGGTTGGCGGTGGTAATCTCTAATTGCAATCGCTGTTGTTGAGCCGTTTCTAACTGTAATTGCTGTTGCTGTATTTTTTTTACCGCTATTGCAGGCTCAACAAGAAAAGTTAGACTAATAAAGAATATCGCTACAAGCCCCAATATGAATATTAAGCCTTTTTCTCTAGAGGATAGCTGAGTAAACGTCTCATCGAACTGATTCCATAGTTTCATTTCACTTGCTCTCCTATAACCGACTCAACCGTTGTTGGAGTAACCGCTTGAACTTCAGATAGCCCTGTTTGAGTAGAAGGTTCTGATGAGTTAGATAGATCTACTTGAGTAGATAACTCAAAAGTAACCACATTATCTTCATCTCGGACAATGGATAATGTATCAAAGGTTTTCTCTTTCAGGTTTAACTCATGTTTGAATGACTTAACCCAACTTGGAACATTTTCAGGTGATTTGGTCTCACCTTTAAAGTTTAACTGTTTGTTATTCACTTTAATCGCAGAAAGAGAAATGTCATCTCTAGCGAGCTGTGCCAAAGCTTGCATAACTCCGGAATAGCCGACGGTTAGCGCGTCATCAAACTCTTCTATCGCGGAAATTCTCGCTTTTTGATTGTCAATATTGGCTAACCAGCGTTCTGCTGCAACTAATTTTTCTGCGGAGGGAGTGTGTTCTAGCAATTTAGCTTGGTTCAGCTCAAGCTCTTCCGCTAGTTGACTATTTTTATTCATTAAAACGTCAAGTTGTTGCTTACTCTGCCGATTCTGGTAATCAAAATAGCCATAACTACTCAACATAACCGCAGCCAACACCACCCAAGATAGAGTGACATTTTTTAAGCAGAGCAGCTCAACTTTAGGTTTAAGAAAACTAGGATAGAGATTGATACCTTGTTGAGGTAATTCCTTAATCGCCTGACATAGAATCTGACCACATAACCACTGCTCATATTGAGAAAACAGCAGCACTTTAACACTCAACCGACTAGAAAGTGCCGACAGTAACTCTTCAGAAGACTCTTCATCACAACAGATGAGTAAGTGATTGAGTGGCGTATCTCGCAACTGGGCAGACAGATAATCAATAGAACGCTGCAGTTCTAATGCAATGCTATCAAATTGCAGTTCACTTGACGCATTACCGGTCAAAGGAGCAACCACTCCTCGAATAGAGCGCTGAAAGCGGTTATCCCCATTGGCATAAGCGCCAATTTTAAAATCGCTCTTTATACTGCGACGAAGCAACATAAAATGAGCAATATCATGTTGCGCATGACCCCAAAGTATCTCTTCAGGCACAACTCGATGTAGCATGACTTTCTGTTTATCGAGTTTACTATTTAACGTTAGTATCTGTTTTTTATTAATGACATAGGCCTGAACTTTACGGCCATCAGGCAATAAAGTCGCATCCGCAATAATATCCGTCACTCTCTCTGAGATAAGATCCTTTAGTAAAAAAGGCAAAGCTGACGGCCACTCTTCAATCGGAAGCTCTGGTTTGTCTATTTGATAAATCTGATAGTAGCTCGAAGAAAATGCCACAGTTGCATGACATCCGGAGAAATTGTTTGATGCTAAGACAGCATCTATTGTCTCTTCCCACTGTTTCTCTATAGGAAACCGTAATGGTTCAGCGTTCAAATCTGCCGTATCGGAAAGATAAATAGCATCTTGCTGAATCATAATATGCAGCCGATGATCAACCGATGACGGTGATCTCAATTTGCTTATGATGTCAGTTAAACTCATGATCCCATATTACCTTAATATTTTTTCCGCCAACGATTTCGTCGACCAACTTGAACTTTATCCGCTTTGGGTTTAGGAATGAGTTGAGTTTCTGCTTGAAACATTCTCCCTTGCCCACCATCAACACCCAGCTCCATCAGTGTATGCCACTCTTTACCTGTTTCGACACCAACGGCGATGACTTTAGTTTCTGTCCCTTCACAAGCCCCGATCAAACTACGAATAAACAGTTGGTTCTCTTGACGCTGCTCTATTTTCTTTATCAAGCTTCGGTGAAGTTTTAGATAGTCGATACCGAGGTCTTTAATGTAATGGGTGCTGGTAATGGTTCGCCCAGCTTGATCCACTATCACATCACAGCCTAATCCAGAGATCATTCTGATCACTGGTCGCATAAAATCTAAATGTTTGACTATTGCGCCTTCTACAAACTCAAAGCTTAATTTATTTCGAGTATTCGACGGTAATTGTAGTAGTTCATCCCTTAACCAACGAAAGTGACTTCTCTCTTGAAAAGGTAGCACATGCAGATTAATAGAATAGCATGCTGCTAAATTTGACGCTTTTAGAAAACCAATAATTGTAGAAAAAACCACTTTATCCATTTTCGCTTCATAGCCTATTTGCTCTACTGCTGCCATATACCGCGAGGCTTTGAGGACACCGACTCCATCATCATTAATTCGTGAAAAAAGTTCGTTGTGCATCAATGTTGTATTGCCATTTGATTGACCAGATAAATAGCAAGACTGTTCGTATATCAATATATTATTGGTTTGGAATGACTTATCAAACAACGTACGCCATCTAACACTCCCTCTTGAGTTATGCGCATGCTCTTTTTTCTGAAATCGACTCCAATTATTATTGTTTTGTAACTGTGCACTTTTTAGCGCGGTATCCACTTCACTTAAAATGTGTCCTCGTCTCTCACCTTCTGAGTACATGGTTATACCAATGTGGCACCAGTTATCTTCTCGCATATCATCCAGTAATGTGAGTTTTTCCAATTGACGAAGACACTGAGTCGCGAGAATCGCAATATCTTTACTATTTTGATGAGGAATCAAGAGGGCAAAATCGGATGTGTAATATCGAGCCAGTACAACATCAGGAAAACGTTGCACTATATTTGATATAACGCTACCCACTTCAACAACGAAGTCATCACACTCTTCTTTTGCATAAGTCTCTGTTAGCGAGTCCCATTCGTTAATGCGCAGCAGTAACACGCCACCAGAAGAGCCACTTTCTTGCAGTGCGGATTCCAGTTTACTATCAAATAACACCCGATTAGCGGCACCAGTGAGCTGATCTAAAAATGTATGCGTTCGAATAAAGGTATCGAATCGACTACGTTCTTGGCGTGCATCCTGAAGCTCTTCAATCAACTGGTCTAACGCTTGACTCGCGGTATAAGGCCACTCTTTTTCATCCCCTTTGGCATACTGAGCAACCCTGCCTGCCAATATCATCCTGCCCCGCTCTTCTAGCAACTCAGAACCACGCAGCTGTACTTTTAACCAACGAACCCCCTGAATTAAACAAAAAACAATCAGAGCGATCGCCAATGTGATGGAAGAGAGAGCACCAAATGAGTAAGTTTGGTCTAAATAGGGTGGTAAGGCTTTAAGGTATAGGGTGTAGCCTTGATTTATGTTTAGTGAATAATCCCTTTCCACCAGTCGGCTTTCATCATAAATGGTCGAGGTATCAATAAACTGATAAATAGAGCCAGCAGAAGAGGCGATATCCATCTCAACTATATTACTGTTCTTTAACAACTTTGGTAACCAGCTCTGCATCGCTGCCACTTTGTCGCCACTAATCATCTCTTCATCAACAACAGAGACAATTCCATCCAAGTATCGGTTCATATATTCATGACCCACACTTCTATATGACAGCGTCCCACCAATAAACAGTATGCCAATAGCACTTACCACAATAATGGTGACAAAAGCGGTTAATCGCGTGCTTAACTTTAATGTAGGGGTATGTCGCATGAATAATAAAGTCCTTTTCTACCCAAGCGGATTATTGTTGGTTTTATTAATTATCTATTATGCCCAAGTAACGTCAAAATATTTGTTCAGCGAGAATGTCAGAGCTCTTGAGGTCACATTGATATAAGTATCATGCGATTGATGGTTTTTGTGAATGGAGAAATAGAGATATTTACTAACCGGAGTCCCAAATATGAAAAAAGCTACTAAAAAGTAGCTTTTTTCTGGCATTTTAAAACGGAATATCGTCGTCAAAGTCCATTGGTGGTTCATTATATTGCTGTTGCGGCTGCTGTTGTGGCGCTGGTTTTGGTGCAGCTTGGCTTTGCATTGGCTGTTGCTGAACAGGTTGTTGCTGAGCTGGTTGCTGAACCGGTTGTTGAGGTTGGCCCCAACCTCCTTGCTGCTGTTGCTGTTGAGGTTGACCTCCCATTGGAGCACCTTGACCTTGGCCCTGATTTTGACCACGACCACCTAACAGCTGCATTTGACCTGTTGGCCATTGAACAACCACTTCTGTTGTATAACGATCTTGTCCAGACTGATCTTGCCATTTGCGAGTTTGTAGTTGGCCTTCAACATAAACCTGCGAACCTTTACGAAGGTACTCACCAGCAATTTCTGCAGTTTTACCAAATAGCGCAACACGGTGCCATTCAGTTTTTTCTCGTTGCTCACCACTGGTTTTATCACGCCAAGACTCTGATGTAGCAATGGTTATATTCGCAATTGCATTACCATTTGCGGCATAACGAACCTCAGGATCAGCGCCAAGGTTTCCCATTATAATTACTTTGTTCACTCCACGGCTTGCCATGATCCGCTCCGTCTAAAATCTATCTAAAAAATTGGAAGGCAAGGATAGCATGATTACTATTCATCCCTCAAACCCCATACATCAATTCTCTTCTTACTGCATACAAAATCGTCAACCTTCTCTCTATATTCGCTCTTTCTCTCACTAAACTTTTCGAGCCAGTACACAATTTGTTGAAACTAAAAGAGAACAACTACGGCAACAAGCTGAAATAAAACGCATTCTTTATATTTTAGTATGAGAATTAATCACTAATTAACCAAAACGGAAGTAACGTATTTGCCATCATTACGATTAACTAAATAGTATCCTTAAATGATTAAAGTCGACTATTTGCTGCTAATTCGCCCTGTAAGTACTCATATGACAGTGCCTTTAAACCTCGCCAACCTCAATACACCCACACGACAAAAAATAGAGACCATCGAAGTCTCATGGCAAGAAATAACGGAATATATTACACATGAATATAACTACTTATTACTGATGGATTTCCACGCAAAAGATGAAGCAATATTATACGTAAACCAGCAGCTATATATTCATCATAACTGTTATCTGGTCATTTATAACTCTCCATTGAAGGTCTCCAGCATAGAACTGGCACCACTCGCTAACTTACGCGGTTTCTTCTATCTGACCACCAGCCCAAAGCAGATAACAAAAGGAATTGAAAAGCTTGTAGCTGGAAAGTACGCCTTACCCAAAGAAATTATTGAGTCGCTATTTGAGTGTTATCAATCAACCATCGTCCACTTTGGCAACCCATATGCTTTAAAGCTCACGCCAAAAGAAAAAAATGTACTGAACACACTTAAAAAGGGGATGTCTAATTTTCAGCTAGCTGACGCGTTAAACTTAAGCGAATACACGGTGAAATCTCACCTGTATAATATTTTCAAAAAGATAAAAGTGAAAAACCGCTATCAGGCCATTGTCTGGGCGCAGAAATATTTACCTTAACCTTCAGGTTGAAGTAGAGAGCTAAACAAAAAATTAACCAAACCATCTAACATTAAACAAACTATAGAATTCACAGAATTATTATCATCAACGGGGCAATAACTTTATTTAACCAGAGAATGTCGGTTTCTGCTGCTAATCAAACTAGAGCACAATGTCGATTTACTCCCCCACATCAATGATGATATTGTTCCGTCATATTCCTCGATATCTATTTAATAATAAGGGCTTTACCATGATTAAGAAGTGTCTTTTCCCCGCGGCAGGTTATGGAACTCGTTTTTTACCCGCGACTAAATCCATGCCTAAAGAGATGATGCCAGTGGTGAATAAACCTCTTATTGAATACGGTGTAGAAGAAGCGATTGAAGCAGGGATGAACGGTATATGCATAGTCACTGGACGTGGAAAAAACGCTCTTTTTGACCATTTTGATAAGAATTATGAGCTTGAACATCAAATTAGCGGGACAAATAAAGAAGAATTGCTTTTTGATATACGTCGAATAATGGATGCCGCTAACTTCACCTATATACGACAACGAGAGATGAAAGGGTTAGGCCACGCCATCTTAACTGGCAGAGAGTTGGTAGGAGAAGAACCATTCGCTGTTGTATTAGCAGATGACCTTTGCGTCAATGAAGAAGGCCAAGGTGTGCTTGCACAGATGAGTGCACTGTACAAACAGTTCCGCTGCTCTATTGTCGCCGTACAAGAAGTCCCGAAAGAAGACATTCACAAATATGGTGTTATTGCCGGAGAGATGATTAAAGATGACATCTTCCGCGTTGACGATATGGTCGAAAAACCAGAGCCAGGAACTGAACCAAGCAACTTAGCCATCATAGGCCGATATATACTGACACCTGATATTTTTGAGCTGATTGAAAATACGCAACCAGGTAAAGGTGGCGAAATTCAGATTACCGATGCTTTGTTAAAACAAGCTCAATCAGGCTGCGTACTGGCGTATAAATTTAAAGGGACACGTTTTGATTGTGGTAGCGTCGATGGTTACATCGAAGCCACCAACTTTTGTTACCAAAACCTATACAAAAAAGATCAGCAAAAGTTAGAGCTTGACCAGATGTCGACCGAAAAATCATAACCACTCTATCGGATTGATTTCACCATAAACGCAATTCCAATATTCACCTCACAAGTACACATTGTGAGGTGAATTTATTTATAGACTTAGCTAACTTCTACATACTGAGTATAAAACAGGCTTAATAACTGCTTCACTCCCCCCTTGTTGTTATGACTGTTTTTTTATACAGTATTTATTGCGGAATATTTTTTCTGTGCGATACTGGAAAAATTGAAAGAAAATTGAGCTGAGTTTATGGACCAAATAGAAGTACGGGGTGCTAGAACCCATAATTTAAAAAATATTAATTTAACCATCCCTAGA
This sequence comes from Vibrio sp. 99-8-1, assembly GCF_013114595.1. Classification (GTDB taxonomy): domain Bacteria; phylum Pseudomonadota; class Gammaproteobacteria; order Enterobacterales; family Vibrionaceae; genus Vibrio. Next base: position 128,248 of record NZ_VTXE01000009.1, read on the forward strand.
GATAAACTCACTGTCATTACAGGGTTATCAGGTTCAGGAAAGTCCTCTTTAGCCTTTGATACTTTATATGCAGAAGGACAGAGACGCTACGTTGAGTCATTGTCTGCCTATGCCCGCCAATTTTTATCATTGATGGAGAAACCCGATGTTGATCATATTGAAGGGCTCTCTCCAGCGATATCCATCGAACAGAAATCAACATCTCATAACCCTCGTTCAACCGTCGGGACAATTACCGAAGTTTATGACTACCTGCGTCTTCTATACGCCAGAGTAGGAGAACCAAGATGCCCCGACCATAAACAGCCATTAGCGGCCCAAACCATTAGTCAAATGGTGGATAAGGTATTAGAACTACCGGAAGGTTCTAAATTAATGTTACTGGCCCCTATTGTGAAAGAGCGCAAAGGGGAACATGTTAAAACCCTAGAAAACCTTTCAGCACAAGGGTTTATTCGAGCTAGAATTGATGGAGAAACATGTGATTTATCCGATCCTCCAACGTTAGAGCTGCATAAAAAACACACCATTGAAGTAGTCGTAGATCGTTTTAAAGTCCGCAAAGACTTACAGCAACGTCTCGCTGAGTCATTCGAAACAACGCTTGAACTGTCCGGCGGAATTGCAGCAATTACTTGGATGGATGATAAAAGCAAAGAAGATATTATCTTTTCCGCTAACTTTGCCTGTTCCCATTGTGGTTACAGCATGCAAGAGTTAGAACCTCGTCTATTTTCATTTAATAACCCAGCTGGTGCTTGCCCTACCTGCGATGGTCTAGGTGTACAACAATACTTTGATCCTGACAGAGTCATTCATGACGAAAATCTGTCAATTGCAGAAGGGGCAATAAAAGGCTGGGATCAAAAAAATTATTATTATTTTCAAATGCTCTCTTCTCTTGCTGAGCATTACAGTTTTGATCTTCATGCTCCTTTTAAATCACTACCAAGCAAGATTAAACAGGTGGTTTTAAAAGGCTCTGGTCGAACAGAAGTTGAATTTAAATACATTAATGACCGAGGTGATATCCGAGTAAAACGTCACCCATTTGAAGGCATTCTCAATACCTTAGAAAGACGTTACCGAGATACCGAATCCAACGCCGTTCGAGAAGACCTAACCAAATACATCTCTACAAAATCATGTGCTACATGTGATGGCACCCGTTTACGGGTTGAAGCGAGAAACGTCTTTGTCGCAGATACGCCACTCCCCTCTATTGTCGAGATGAGCATTAGCGAAGCGTTGGACTTTTTTCACTCCTTAGAATTAACAGGCCAGCGAGCACAGATAGCAGAAAAGGTGATGAAAGAGATCAATGATCGCTTACACTTTTTGGTTAATGTTGGCCTCAATTATCTCAATTTATCTCGTAGTGCCGAAACCCTGTCAGGGGGAGAAGCACAACGTATAAGACTTGCGAGCCAAATCGGAGCGGGGTTAGTGGGCGTTATGTATGTGTTGGACGAACCTTCCATTGGTTTACATCAACGAGATAACGAACGATTACTTAAAACACTTACTCATTTACGAGATCTCGGCAACACCGTTTTGGTGGTTGAACATGATGAAGATGCGATCAGATCCGCCGATCATGTTATTGATATTGGTCCCGGCGCTGGCATTCATGGAGGCAGTGTGGTTGCTGAAGGAACCATGCAGGATATTATCGATACTCCGGATTCGTTAACTGGGCAATATTTAAGTGGCCAAAAATCTATCGCGATTCCACAGCAAAGAACACCGCGGGACCCTAAAAAAACCGTCGAACTTGTTGGTGCGACAGGAAACAACCTGAAAGATGTTACTTTATCTTTACCTGTCGGTTTGTTCAGTTGTATCACGGGCGTTTCAGGCTCAGGAAAATCAACACTCATTAACGATACTTTTTACAAAATTGCACAAACCCATTTAAATGGTGCCACCACGGCCGAAGCATCTCCTTATAAGAAAATTGAAGGCTTAGCGCACTTTGATAAGGTTATCGATATTGATCAAAGCCCAATAGGTAGAACACCAAGATCTAACCCTGCCACTTATACCGGTATATTCACCCCAATTAGAGAACTGTTTTCCGGTACTCAAGAGTCTCGTTCTAGAGGCTATAAGCCCGGCCGGTTCAGCTTTAATGTTCGAGGCGGGCGTTGCGAAGCTTGTCAGGGGGATGGTGTAATAAAAGTTGAAATGCACTTTTTACCCGATGTTTATGTACCTTGTGATGTATGTAAAGGGAAGCGCTATAATAGAGAAACACTGGAAGTGCGCTATAAAGGAAAAAGCATTGATGAAGTGTTAGAACTAACCGTTGAAGATGCAAGAACCTTTTTTGATCCTGTGCCAGTTATAGCGAGAAAACTTCAGACATTGATGGACGTTGGTTTGTCGTATATCCGGTTAGGCCAAGCCGCCACCACTCTATCTGGCGGTGAAGCTCAACGGGTCAAATTAGCAAGAGAGCTTTCTAAACGAGATACAGGGCAAACTCTCTATATATTAGATGAACCGACCACTGGGTTACATTTCCATGATATCCAGCAACTGCTTAATGTATTGCATCGATTACGAGATCACGGCAATACTGTTGTAGTGATTGAACACAACCTTGATGTAATTAAAACAGCGGATTGGATCATCGATCTCGGCCCTGAAGGTGGTCAAGGTGGAGGGGAAATCATTGCCGAAGGCGTACCTGAAGAGGTAGTGAAAGTAAAAGGCTCTCACACTGCACGATTCTTAGCTCCTTTGTTAACTGGTTCTGACAGCGCATAGAAGTTATGTATCTCAAGATCAGTTGGGTATGATGAAATAGAAAAAAAAGGTAAGATAAGCAGTAACTTCAGAAGCGAGCGATAGCTCGCTTTTTAATAGGAAAGTAGCAATGGCAATCATTCACCTTAGCGGAACGCGCTTAGCGCCTCAAAAACCTAAGGCACCATTGAATCGTCGATTTATGTACGCTATAGGTTTTGTCTTCCTTATAGCGTCGCATTTTTATATTGCTAATCTCGGCGGTTTAGGGCTTGCTCTTCCTTTTAATAATGCCACATGGTTTGGCTTAAGCTGGGTGTTCGCCATTGGAATCTACCAAATGGCGCTATCAAAGCAGATTCGCTATTCCAAATTGACCATTGGCTTACTCATTAGCTGCCTTATCATTTCAATACCACTGTTTTTCTCTTCACCGCCAAACTTACCTTCTGTTCTACCACGAATAGCAGGGCTATGGTTGGGCTGGCTGTTATTCGTTATTTTGCAGCAATTTTCACTAAGTAATGCCCATAAACAAAGGTTGCTGTGGTTTATTATTTTGGCCGTCTGTATAGAAGCTTTACTCGCTTATGTGCAGTTTTTTGTGCTAAATCATCAAGCTATCATCACCCTTGATGATTCACTAAAACAACCATTTGGTATCTTCCAGAATATCAATGCGATGAGTAGCTTTCTGGCCACTGGCTTAGTTTTATCCGGATACTTGCTCGCCAGACAACAACGAAAGTATGGAGAAAAACTGTCACGAACAGCGCTTCTTTATATTATGCCGTTAATTACCGTCCCTTTAATTACACTGCTGGCATCTCGTATCGGCTGGATTATCTCACTGGTTAGTGTACTGCTTATCGTTCCCTACCTTTACCGATTTTCGACTAAAAAACGCTTTATTGGCTGGTCTTTTGCCCTCTTGGCGGGAATCTGTTTAGGGGGAATATTGGCCTTTTCTTCGGGCAATCTTAGTTCTCTCAGCGGTGAAAAACCGATTGAAAGTGCAAGGCTAACAGTACTGCCTCAAGCGATAGATATGTTTATCGAGAAGCCATTTACTGGTTATGGTTTAGGTCAATTCGAATCTGAATACCTTTTATATACCGCGAGGCAACATCAGCTCAACTCAAATTATCCAGTCGCAATAGAGGATGTAACTCATCCTTTTAATGAGGTACTTTTCTGGGGTATTGAAGGAGGATTAATTCCTGTCATAGGTATTATCCTTGCGGCACTTTTTGTTCTATTTAAAATCAGTTCAACACGCAAAGGGACACGGCTTGCTATTTTATCACTACTCATGCCTATCGCTTTGCATGCTCAGCTCGAAAACCCTTTTTATCAATCATCCATACACTGGATTACCTTCATTGTCCTGATTTTTTGGGTTGACCAAAGAACGGCAAAATATAAGCACTATGGTATTCGAACCACCAGCGTCCACTTTTTTAAAGTAACAAGTGTCATATTACCTATTCTGTTAATCAGTTATATGACTTTGTCTTTACACACTAACTATCAGCTAAAGCAGTTTGCTCAGTCCTACCCAAAAAGAATGGAACTACTTGATAACATTATTTATTCAGGAACATTTAAACAGGAAGTGAACTGGCAAATACACAGCAACCAGCTAAAAAATGGCTTGGTAAATAAACAGCTCGATAAAGTTGTTGGTTATATCGAATGGTCACTGGATAGTATTCAACAGACACCAAGCTCTAAACTCTATAAGAGCCTTATTCTGGCGTACCTAGGTGTAGGAGAAGTAAGTAAAGCGGAACAGATTCGAGACGAAGCGAGCTACCTTTACCCTCAGCAAGATTTCTCGGTCATCCATATTGATCCCGTATTCAATATTCAACCCGCAGATAAAAACAAAGATAACAGCGTAGATAAGAAAGCATAAAATACCACTGCCTTTGTGACTTATCCTCACTATAAATCTACAGGATAATCACCAGAATCTTAGTGGCGATTATCCTATCATGGGCGATGAATTACTCGTTTAGGGTCTCTTCTAATGCCTTAAGGCATAGTGCAACATTTTCACTTCGAGCCGCGTATCCCATTAAACCAATACGCCACGCTTTACCTGCTAAAGCGCCTAAACCGGCACCAATTTCTAAATTATATTGCTGAAGAAGATGAGAGCGAACCGCGGCATCATCGACACCTTCAGGGATATAAATAGCATTCAACTGCGGTAAACGATAAGGTTCATCAACAACAAATGAAACACCGAGCGCTTCTAAGCCATGCTTAAGCTTATTGTGCATAGTCTTATGGCGATTCCATGCATTCTCGAGCCCTTCATTCTTAAGTAGTAACAACGCTTCATGTAGAGCGTATAAGCTATTTACCGGAGCAGTATGATGATAACTACGTTTTCCATCACCACTCCAATATCCTAACACCAAGCTTTGATCCAAAAACCAGCTTTGAATGGGTTCTTTTCGTTGCTGAATCTTATCGATAGCGGCCTGAGAAAACGTAAGTGGCGAAAGTCCGGGAACACACGAAAGACATTTTTGACTGCCCGAGTAAACGGCATCCAGCTGCCATTCATCCACCAGCAGAGGAACACCCCCAAGTGAAGTTACCGCATCGACAATAGTCAGTACTTGTCTCTCTTTCGCTAAACGAGCCAATGACTGTGCATCACTTAATGCACCTGTCGACGTCTCGGCATGAACAAATGCTAGAGCCTTAACATCGGGATTAGCATCCAACGCAGCAGCTACTTTTTCAACACTGACAGGGCTGCCCCACTCATCATCGACAACAATCGCTTCCCCGCCGCAACGAACGACATTCTCACGCATTCGTTCGCCAAATACACCATTGCGACAGACAATGACCTTATCGCCCGGTTCAACTAGGTTAACAAAACACGCTTCCATACCAGCGCTACCCGGAGCTGAAACCGCGATAGTGAACTCATTTTCTGTTTGAAAAGCGTATTTCAAAAGCTGCTTTAACTCATCCATCATAGCGACGAAGAGCGGATCTAGATGCCCAATCGTTGGACGACTGAGAGCTTGCAACACCTGCGGGTATATATCTGATGGCCCTGGCCCCATTAATGTTCTTTGAGGAGGGATAAAGCTTTGTATGGTCATAATCAGTCCTTTCTAACAATTAGTCCTTTCTAAAAATAGCGGTCATTTATAATTATTAACTACCCGTTATATCCCCCTCAAATATTTCGAATAAATAGGAAGCTACGATAGGTAAACCTCACAACAATACTAACTAAACCGCCTATCGAGAGATATAGGTTCACTAGCCTAAAGGAAAATATCTCTTTCAACAATGCGACTCAAGTCTAGTGGTCTAACCAGAAATTTAATCCGTGAATATTCTTTGACTAAAAATTCATTTAGCCATTGACTTTTATGCTGCAAAAACGTTCAATGAAGAAGATTGAGTTAACCGACACTATGTTGTTAATTCCGTCAGCTTTGATAGCAGAAGAGGAGCATTGCCCAGGCAGGTGTTATTGTGGAGCCTCAACTCCAATACATAACATTTATGGGGAGCAATGCCGAGATGAGTATTTAGTGAGTGTAAATATTTGTCGGTTGTGTAGGCTGAATCCTGCCAACTGTCGCCAGAGTATCTGGTGAAGAGCTTCTGAGGTATATTGCTTTTATCACGCTTTCCCCTCTGCTCTTATATTCTCTTCTCGGTTACATCGCAATTATCGCTTAGTAATAATTACTGAATATTCAATTTTATGGATGAAATGATAGGGAGAAACGCCGTGAGCGCATTCAATGTAGCGAAGTTTGGTGGCACAAGTGTTGCCAACTTTGAAGCCATGAGCCGTTGTGCAGCCATTATAGAAAACAACCCCAACACGAGATTGGTGGTAAGTAGTGCCTGCTCAGGAGTAACAAATCTACTTGTTGAGCTTGCAAATGGTACCAGTTCAGAACGACGAAAAGCGCTGCTGAGTCAATTGGCAGAAATTCATGACAGCATAATTGATGAACTCGCGGATCCTTTGCAAACAGAAAGAGACGTGCACCTTCTACTGCAAGATATCGCAATGGTTGCTGAACAAGCGGCGATTCAACCCAGCGATCAATTAACGGATCATCTGGTCGCAAGTGGCGAACTGATGTCGACTCATATCTTAACTCAGATTATGAGAGAGCGAGGCATCGAAGCTGTCCGGTTTGATATACGCGATATTATGAAAACATCTGCTGTGTTTGGTAAAGCAGAACCCAATTTAGTCGAAATATCTAAGCTTGCTAAACAGAAACTGGTTCCTCTATGCAATGACCATGTTGTGATTACACAAGGGTTTATCGGCTCTGATGACGCGGGAAATACCACAACATTGGGCAGAGGCGGAAGCGATTATAGTGCGGCTTTAATCGCAGAATCGGTTGAAGCCAAAGGATTAGAAATATGGACGGATGTTCCTGGAATATACACAACCGATCCAAGAATCGCCCCAAAAGCCACTCCTATCGCAGAAATTAGCTTTAGTGAAGCGTCTGAGATGGCCAATTTCGGAGCTAAAATACTTCATCCATCTACGTTACTTCCTGCTTTGCGCCATCAAATTCCAGTGTTTGTCGGCTCTTCTAAAGCTCCAGAAAAAGGAGGCACATGGATCAAGGAACAAGTCAGCAGTGCTCCACTCTTTCGAGCTGTCGCCCTTCGCTGCAATCAAACTATGGTGACATTGCATAGTCCAAATATGTTTCATGCCTACGGCTTCCTGGCTGAAGTATTTAAGATTCTGGCTAAGTATAAAATCTCCGTTGACCTGATAACAACATCAGAAGTGAGTGTCTCGTTAACATTAGATCAAACAAATACTTCCGGCGGCTCTCCCGAGCTTCCTCATCAAGCGCAACAAGAGCTAGAACAGCTTTGCAGTGTAGAAGTAGAACAGGATCTCTGTCTGGTTGCTCTGATAGGTAACAATATGAGTGAGTGTAAAGGGTACGCTAAAAAAGTATTTGGTACTCTTGAAGATATTAACTTACGTATGATCTGCTATGGTGCGAGTCAACACAATCTATGCTTCTTAGTTCGTTCAGCTGATTCAAGACGTTCCATTCAGTTACTACATAAAGAGTTATTTGAACTTAGAGAATAGTGACGGTATTAATTTGGAGCTATATGACCAGTCATACAGCCCAACTCAAAGAATAAAAAAATGGGCAAAATGCCCATTTTTTTGTTTGAAACCACATCAATTAATGTTCGGCGCTAACCACCTTTCAGCTTGCTGTAAGTCCCAACCTTTTCTTGCCGCATAATCTTCTACTTGATCTGACTGAATTTTAGCAACAGCGAAATATCGAGATTCTGGATGAGAGAAATACCAACCAGAAACTGACGCTCCCGGTAGCATCGCGTAGCTGGATGTAAGCTCCATACCAATATTCTCTTCAACTTCCATTAGGTCCCAAATTTGTTGCTTTTCACTATGTTCCGGACAAGCTGGGTATCCTGGCGCTGGGCGTATACCTTGATATTTTTCTCGAACGAGATCATCGGCCGTCAGAGATTCATTCTCGGCGTACCCCCAAATCTCTTTGCGTATTTTTTCATGCAGATATTCAGCAAGTGCTTCTGCAAGTCTATCCGCTACAGCTTGAACCATAATGGCATTGTAGTCATCACCTTGTGCTTTATAGCTGTCGGCAAGCTCCCTTTCGCCTATTCCACCAGTCACGGCAAATGTTCCAATCCAATCAAGCTTTTCAGATTCTTTTGGAGCAATATAGTCTGACAAACAATAATTAAACCCTTTCGGCTTTTCTGTTTGCTGTCGTAGATGATGTAATCTCGTTTTCACCTCAGTTCGTGTTTCATCGGTATACACTTCAATATCATCTCCTACTGCCGCCGCAGGAAATAAGCCACAAATGCCTTTAGCATTAAGTAGCCCCTCAGTTTCCACTCTATCTAACCAAGCGTTAGCATCGTCAAATAGTCGCTTAGCTTCTTCTCCAACTTCATCATGATCAAAAATTGCTGGGTACTTACCCATCAGTGACCAAGTCATGAAGAAAGGTGTCCAATCAATATAGCCACGCAACGTTTTTATGTCACAAGATTCAAACACATGCACACCGGCTTTTTTAGGCACAGGAGGCGTATAGGATGGCCAATCAATATCCACTCGATTCAGGCGAGCTTTCTCTAAACTAATAGGCTTTGTTCTTGGTGTTTTGCGATTGTGCTGCTCTCGTACTCGTTGATAATCTTTATCCAGTTTTTCTACAAAACTAGGCTTTAACTCATCAGATAATAGTGAAGTACATACTCCAACGGCGCGTGATGCATTATTTACATAAACAACAGGCTGAGAATAATTTTGTTCTATTTTTACTGCGGTATGAGCTTTTGATGTCGTCGCCCCACCGATCATCAATGGCAAATCAAACCCTTGACGCTCCATCTCTTTAGCGACGTGTACCATCTCATCTAATGAAGGCGTGATTAACCCTGATAAGCCAATAATGTCGACATTCTCTTCTTTGGCAACTTTTAAAATTTTCTCACAAGAAACCATGACGCCAAGGTCAATAATCTCGTAATTATTACATTGAAGAACCACTCCTACGATATTTTTACCAATATCATGCACATCACCTTTAACGGTCGCCAGCAAGATTTTTCCATTTGTACTGCCCGCTTGTTTAGCTGCGTTAATATAAGGTTCTAAATGCGCAACAGCCTGTTTCATCACTCGTGCAGATTTCACTACTTGAGGAAGAAACATTTTTCCTTCACCGAATAGATCTCCGACGACATTCATCCCTTCCATTAAGGGTCCTTCAATAACCTCTAATGGTTTGTCTGCCTGTAACCTAGCCTCTTCTGTATCCGAAACTATAAATTCCGTAATGCCTTTAACTAATGCGTGCTCCAAGCGTTTTTCTACTGACCAACTTCTCCACTCTTGTGCAGAAGAATCTTCTTCTTTACCAACGCCATTATCACGATACTCATTAGCAATATCGAGTAACCGTTCAGTGGCATCATCTCTGCGATTAAGTACTACGTCTTCTACCGCATGGCGCAACTTATCTGGAACATTATCGTAGATCTCTAACTGACCAGCGTTAACGATCCCCATATCCATGCCATTTTTAAAGCAGTGATACAAAAACACCGCATGAATGGCTTCGCGAACATAATTGTTACCTCGGAATGAGAATGAAACATTCGACACCCCACCCGATATCATTGCATAAGGTAAGTCCCGCTTAATGTCCGCTACAGCATTGATAAAATCGACAGCGTAGTTATTGTGCTCATCTATCCCAGTCGCAATAGCAAATATATTTGGATCAAAAATGATATCTTCTGCTGGAAAGCCAACTTCATCCACTAAAACTCGATAAGCATTCGTACAGATCTCTATTTTTCTTTCTCTGGTGTCAGCCTGACCATCTTCATCAAACGCCATCACAATAACGGCCGCGCCATAACGTCTAATGAGTTTGGCTTGCTCGATAAATTTTTCTTTGCCTTCTTTTAAAGAGATAGAGTTCACTATCCCTTTACCCTGAATGCATTTTAAACCGGCTTCGATTACTTCCCATTTTGATGAATCAACCATAATGGGAACTTTAGAAATTTCGGGTTCAGAGGCACATAGATTCAAAAAGCGAACCATACAAGCTTGCGCATCTAACATGCCCTCATCCATATTTATATCGATGATTTGAGCGCCATTTTCCACCTGCTGACGAGCCACCTCTAATGCTTCGTCATACAGCTCTTCTTTAATTAATCGCTTAAAACGTGCAGAGCCCGTTACATTTGTTCGCTCACCCACATTAACAAATAACGTATCTTCTTTAATGGTAAGAGGCTCTAGCCCAGATAGACGACAAGCTTTGGCGATATCAGGAAGCTTTCTAGGTGCAACGTTATTAACCGCGTTCGCCATCTGACGAATATGCTCTGGTGTCGTACCACAACAGCCACCAATTAGGTTTAGATATCCACTTTCAGCCCACTCAGCAACATGCTGTGCCATATCTTCGGCAGAAAGATCATACTCACCAAATGCATTAGGTAAGCCTGCGTTTGGGTGAACAGAAACAAATGTTTCTGAAATTCTCGACATTTCAACGACATATTGACGAAGTTCATCTGGGCCCAATGCGCAGTTCAAACCAAAGGAGATAGGGTTAACATGTCGTAAAGCATTGTAAAATGCTTCTGTTGTCTGGCCAGATAACGTTCGACCTGACGCATCAGTAATCGTACCTGAAATCATCACTGGCAATTCGATGGCAAGCTCTTCAAACACTGAGTCCACAGCAAATGCACACGCTTTAGCATTTAAAGTATCGAAGATTGTTTCTATCAAGATCAGATCCGACCCACCTTTGATCAACGCTTTGGTTGATTCAGAATAGGCTTCAACCAACTCGTCAAAACTAACGTTTCGAAAGCCGGGATCATTAACATCAGGTGAGATAGAACAAGTGCGGTTTGTCGGTCCAAGTACCCCAGCAACAAATCGAGGTTTATCTGGGGTTTTTAATGTCCATTCGTCAGCCGCTTCTCGTGCTAATCGCGCAGCTTGATAATTAATCTCTTCACTCAAGCTCTCCATACCATAGTCAGCCATGGCGATAGAAGTAGCGTTAAAACTGTTTGTTTCTAGAATATCGGCGCCCGCATCCAAATATTCGCAATGGATGGTTTTAATAATTTCAGGCTGAGTTAATACTAAGAGGTCGTTGTTTCCTTTAAGATCGCTAGGCCAGTCAGAAAAGCGTTCACCACGATAATCATTCTCTTCTAATTTATAGCTTTGAATCATGGTGCCCATACCACCATCAATCAATAAAATTCGTTCTTTCAATATCGCTTCAATACGATCTCTTACCTTGCTTCCAGTCACAGTACAGCCTCAATCCATTACTTACTACGATACATCCTACCACAGTTTAAATAGAAATCTAGACGTCTAAACCAATTGATTTCCTGTTAACTGAAAATCCAAGTGTTAACAATTATTTTTCATTTAGATTTGAATAATTTGCATCAGAAGCGCAAAATCCGTTCACTACTCACCAATCAATAAAATGAATCATGCCTGTCTACAATACTCTCTGTTTTCTCGCGGCTGCAGCCATGGCTATCGCTTTTGTGAATAGCAAAATAGGCAAAATGCAAACAACCATTGCGATCACTGCTGGCTCAATAATGCTTTCACTCACCATAATCGTCGCAGGCCAAAACCATTGGTTTCATTTGACTGAGATCGCCAGTGATACCATGAGTGATATAAATTTCGAAGATTTTCTTCTAAAAGGTGTTTTAGGTTTCTTATTATTTGCCGGAGGACTAGGCATAAAACTTCCTCATCTTAAGGACCAGAAGTGGGAAATAACGGTGCTGGCGTTGTTTGCCACTCTCTTCTCTACTTTCTTTATTGGCTTTGTTCTGTACGGCATCACTATCATCATCAATATGCCGCTAGATCTCATATACTGCTTACTTTTTGGAGCCCTTATTTCACCAACAGATCCTATTGCGGTTCTAGCCATTGTTAAAAAACTTAATGCTCCTAAACGTATATCCACGCAAATCGAAGGAGAGTCCCTTTTCAACGATGGATTTGGCCTTGTTATTTTCGTGACCCTATTCACCATCGCATTTGGAAATGAAACTCCAACAATAAGCTCAATTACTATGTTGTTTGTGCATGAGGCTATAGGAGGACTAGTCTACGGTCTTGTGCTGGGATTAATTTTTCACTACTTAATCAGCGCGACCAATGACCATTCGATGGAGCTACTATTAACGATTGGTATACCAACAGCAGGATACGTTTTCGCAGATGTTATACACGTTTCAGGACCGTTAGCAATGGTAGTATCAGGGATACTAATTGGTAACTGGACACGATTTGTCGGCTTCTCTAAAGAGAGCGCCGATCACCTTGATCATTTTTGGGAACTTGTTGACGAGTTTTTGAATGGGATACTATTTTTGCTTGTCGGATTATCGATGCTGCTGTTCAAATTCCATCAGGAAGACTGGCTTGTGATGATAATTGCAATACCTCTCGTACTTGTTAGCCGATTCTTGAGTATCTGGCTCTGTTACCAAGGCTTTAATCGATTTAGACATTATAACCCGTGGTCGATAAGAATACTGACTTGGGGAGGGTTACGAGGCGGCTTGGCAATAGCGATGGCATTGGCAATCCCTTCAGGAGTAATGGTGGTTCCAGAAAAAGGAATCGATGTAAAAGAAATACTATTGGTTATGACTTACTCCGTTGTTATATTTTCTATTCTGATACAAGGGTCAACCATCACCCCTTTAATCAATAAAGCAAAGAAAGTAGAACAAATAAATTCTCAGCAAGAGTGACAAATTTAACCTTACAGTGGTCTGGTTATCTCTAAAACCAGTCAAACACAATTAAGTAAGACAGACATGGGTAACGATACCCATGTCTGGTAGATAAAAGTCACAATCTATCACTGCAATCAACATGATTTAGTGTAGAAATTTATTCTTATTAACCCTAATCATCCTTGGTAAAGTTGGCTTCAGAAAACTGCTCAAGATCATAAGGTGTTTGTTGGTATACACAATAGTTTAACCAGTTCGAAAACAGTAGATGACCATGACTTCGCCAACTGGCAATTGGAGTATTATCCGTGTTGTCATTGGGGTAATAGTTCACAGGAATCGCTGGGTCCATTCCCTCCGCGAGATCCCTGACATATTCTGAATGCAGTGTTAAACATTCATATTCGGGATGCCCAGTTACAAAAACATTTCTTTTATCTTTGGTCGATGCTAAATAAACCCCTGCAACATCAGATGTCGCCAAGATATCAAGATCAGTATGCTGTTCCAAGTAGTCATAGCTAAAGTCTGCATACCTAGAATGAGGCGCCAAAAAGTTATCATCAAATCCTCTTAAGATGGGATGATGCTCATCATGTATTCGATGGTTATATACACCAGACAATTTCTCTTTTCGCGTCTTCTTAGGCAAATCATAAAGTAGCTTTAATCCTGCCTGTGCCGCCCAACAGACAAACAGTGTAGAGGTAACATGGTTTTTTGCCCATGTCATAATACTCTCTAAGTGTTCCCAATAAATGACATCTTCGAACTGAACCAGCCCTAGCGGAGCACCCGTTATGATTAACCCATCAAAATTTCGATTTTTCACGGTTTCAAATTGACGATAAAAGGTATCTAAATGTTCTGTAGGCGTATTCTTACTAGGGCGGTTATCGATACGAAGCAGTTCAACATCTATTTGCAATGGACTATTCGATAGTAATCTCAAGAACTGTGTTTCAGTCTCAATCTTTTTCGGCATTAAGTTGAGAATCAGCACTTTTAATGGGCGGATTTCTTGAGTGGATGCGCGAGACATTGGCATCACAAAAATATTTTCGTTCTTCAATACATCAGAAGCGGGTAACCGATCAGGTATCCGAATAGGCATTGCTCTCTCCATAAGCTATCTAGACGTCTATATATCCAGACTAGCCCATAGAAAATTAAAAGTCGAGGCTTTGTGAATTTTAAACACAAAAAAGCCTTAACATCTCTGCTAAGGCTTACTGTTCTTATTCCTGAGAATAAGTGGCGGAGTGGACGGGAATCCCTACTCCTTGAAAACAAGCTCGCCCCCCGGCGTGACAGGCCGCTTTCTCTAACAAAGAGGCTAGAATCTCCATGGACGGAGTGAATGCCAATCAATGTCGGGAACATTGATGGCACAACTGAACTACCGCGCTTAAACGAAAAAAGCCTTAACATCTCTGCTAAGGCTTACTGTTCTTATTCCTGAGAATAAGTGGCGGAGTGGACGGGACTCCCTACTCTTTGAAAACAAGCGCGACCCCCGGCGTGACAGGCCGCTTTCTCTAACAAAGAGGCTAACCAACTGAACTACCGCTCCGCTGCCCGCTTTGCTAGAGCTAACCATCGGTATTTTTTTATAACCGCTTAAACACAAAAAAGCCTTAACATCTCTGCTAAGGCTTACTGTTCTTATTCCTGAGAATAAATGGCGGAGTGGGCGGGACTCGCTACTCTTTGAAAACAAGCGCGACCCCCGGCGTGACAGGCCGCTTTCTCTAACAAAGAGGCTAACCAACTGAACTACCGCGCTTAAACGAAAAAAACCTCAGCATTTCTGCTAAGGCTTACTTTCTTATTCCTAAGAATAAATGGCGGAGTGGACGGGACTCGAACCCGCGACCCCCGGCGTGACAGGCCGGTATTCTAACCAACTGAACTACCACTCCACATGGTATCTTTTACTAAATAAAGAC
>NZ_VTXE01000081.1 GCF_013114595.1 Vibrio sp. 99-8-1
CTGGGGCAGACATGCGTCCACCAGTAGACATTTTACCGGGATAGCCGCTGACTGAGCCCATGGACACTCTTGCCTGCCCACCCATAACCGTAGTGATATACATACCTTGGACACCATGTTTTCCGCTGGTGCTACCATTGGTTAACCCTACATCGACAATATAGGGGCCTGCGGGGTAGCGTAAAAACAGTGTCAGACCAAGCAGTACAAGAGCTCCGATAATATAAGCTTTAATCATTGCTATGCACCTCAAGCAACAGGCTATTTTTCCTGTGTATTCGTCGTCTGGTTAGCGGAACTTTTCTTGGATTCTAAACGTTTCTTCAGCCGGGAGAAGTAACTGTCTGGGAAAGGGGTAGCTGAAGATTCACCCACACCATCAAACAGCACCACCACATCACGGATGTTTCGGGGATCTTTTACAACCCAGCCATTTGGATCGGCCTTTTTTTTGGGAGTACAGTCATCAACCACAGAAAAGCAACTCTTGGTATAGAACACCCTTACTCTTGGGCCATCGACAATCACCTGTATTGAACCCTGTTTACGATGGTAGTTTTTATAATAGTTATCCATTACCTTGATTTTCGCTTCAGCGTCTGCGGAGATTTCTGCGGAGATCACGTGATAAGAAACTAAGCCGCTGTTGGGTGTTGGGTTTCCCTTTGCCCAGTAGCCTTCAATATATGCCGGAGCCGACATACGCCCACCGGTAGACATTTTACC
>NZ_VTXE01000082.1 GCF_013114595.1 Vibrio sp. 99-8-1
TGTATGCAGAAAACCCCCAGCTAGGCTGGGGGTTCCGTAAAGCTTACAGCTATGAGTCAGTTATAAAACCCCTTTCAATTTGTTAAAACCTCCTTGTGGTCTGGCAACTACAAGAGTTAAACAAAAATTGAAAGGGGGTCCCAATGGGGAACGAAAAGAGCTTAGCGCACACGCGATGGAATTGTAAATATCATATCGTTTTTGCACCGAAGTATAGAAGACAGGTGTTCTATGGAGAAAAGCGAAGAGCGGTAGGTGATATATTACGAAAGTTATGCGAATGGAAAGATGTGAATATAGTTGAAGCTGAATGCTGCGTAGATCATATTCACATGCTTTTAGAAATCCCGCCTAAGATGAGTGTTTCATCGTTTATGGGGTATTTAAAAGGAAAAAGCAGTTTGATGTTATATGAGCGATTTGGGGATTTGAAATTCAAGTATAGGAACCGAGAATTTTGGTGTCGTGGGTATTATGTAGATACGGTAGGAAAAAACACCAGCAAGATTCAAAGTTACATAAAGCATCAACTAGAGCAGGATAAAATGGGAGAGCAATTGTCGATCCCGTATTCAGGTAGCCCGTTTACGGGCCGCAGGAAATAGTCATATGCAAATGTCAGATCACTATGCGCCTGCTAGGGCGCAGCCAGTAGGAGAGCCTTATAGGCGCATATGAAAAACCACCGGCTATGCCGGTGGATACTTTT
>NZ_VTXE01000083.1 GCF_013114595.1 Vibrio sp. 99-8-1
CGCTCGATACGACCAGTTACAACAGTACCACGACCTTGAATTGAGAATACATCTTCAATTGGTAGTAGGAACGGTTGGTCTACTGCACGCTCTGGCTCTGGGATGTATGAATCTAGCGCTTCTGCTAGTTCAACAATCTTGTCTTCCCACTCTTTTTCGCCGTTTAGTGCGCCAAGAGCTGAACCTTGGATTACTGGTAGGTCATCACCTGGGAATTCATATTCAGAAAGAAGTTCACGAACTTCCATTTCTACTAGTTCTAGTAGTTCTTCATCATCAACCATGTCACATTTGTTCATGAATACGATGATGTAAGGGATACCAACCTGACGGCCAAGTAGGATGTGCTCACGAGTCTGAGGCATTGGGCCATCAGTCGCAGCTACTACTAGGATACCACCGTCCATTTGCGCAGCACCTGTGATCATGTTTTTAACATAATCGGCGTGTCCTGGGCAGTCTACGTGTGCGTAGTGACGTGATGGAGTATCGTACTCAACGTGTGAAGTTGCGATTGTGATACCGCGCTCACGCTCTTCTGGAGCGTTATCGATTGATGCGAAATCTTTCGCTTCACCGCCGTACACTTTTGAAAGAGTAGTACAGATAGCAGCAGTTAGAGTTGTTTTACCGTGGTCAACGTGGCCGATAGTACCAACGTTTACGTGCGGTTTCGTACGTTCAAATTTTTCTTTAGACA
>NZ_VTXE01000084.1 GCF_013114595.1 Vibrio sp. 99-8-1
GGGAACCTGGGGCTGGATCACCTCCTTAATACGAAGATTGCTCGTTTATGAGTGTCCACACAGATTGATATGGTTTAGAAAAGCAAAGAGAAAGATAACTCAGACTTATTGAGTTTATAACGACGGGATTTTTGGTTGAATCGAGGCGTGCAACTGACGAGTAAAGGAGCATACAAAAGTATGTGACTGAGCGAGGATAGGCAGCACAACGAAGAGTCAAGCAAAAAGAACGAGTTAGAATGGGTCTGTAGCTCAGCTGGTTAGAGCGCTCGCCTGATAAGCGGGAGGTCGGTGGTTCAAGTCCACTCAGACCCACCAAAATCTTCCTTCTTTTTCGTTAAGTTAATCGTCGCATATTTCAATATGCTTCCTCATAACTTGCCTCAAATAAGAAAGATTTAATCAACATATTATGAGTTATCAAAAGAAACACCCACTGATGGGGTTATAGCTCAGCTGGGAGAGCGCCTGCCTTGCACGCAGGAGGTCTGCGGTTCGATCCCGCATAGCTCCACCATCT
>NZ_VTXE01000085.1 GCF_013114595.1 Vibrio sp. 99-8-1
AAATCTTTGCTCTTTAACAATTTGGAAAGCTGACAGATAACAATTTGATTGATTGTTATCTAATTTAAAAGTTCTCAAATCCTAATTTTCTTTGAAATATAAGAGATTTAGGTACCAAAAGTTTGTTTTCATTTTTTAGAAAAATGAAGGTAAACAAACACATTCAAGTGTTCTTGGAAACAACATTACTCAGTAATGCTGTTTATATTTGAGTCCGGCAAAATCGAAAGCTGTCTCGCTCATAATAAAGAGACAGCACTAAACCTTGGTTGCTCATACTACAGTTCAAACTGTATTGCGACGTGGATTTTTGATTTAGGCAAAGCGCGTTTTTATTTGACGCCGGGAGCAATCGTCTGATTGTGACCAAGCAAATAAAATAAGCAATGCAGAATAAATCGAAAAGACCAAGCAAGACCCTTTGGGGTTGTATGGTTAAGTGACTAAGCGTACACGGTGGATGCCTTGGCAGTCAGAGGCGATGAAGGACGTATTAACTTGCGATAAGCGTAGATTA
>NZ_VTXE01000010.1 GCF_013114595.1 Vibrio sp. 99-8-1
GGCTTCACGAGCAAATGCTTCTAGAGCTTTCTTATCCATGTTGCTTATCCTTAGCCATGACTGGCTTAATTATAAGCAGATACACAAATTAAATTACAGTCTCCTTTTATTTGCCATTCTATATCGAGTATATGTAGTAGATCTGCGCTTTCATTCTAATGATAATTCCGCGTATTACATCTAAGAAACTCATAAAGCTATTCGGCTTCTCGCCACTTATCCATGCTAATCCTACAGAGCCTACCGGAATGTCATAGTCCGCCCCCTCTTCCAGCTTAAGCCTTACAAAATGGTGTTTATTCTGTAAGTTCTGCACTGTCGTCTTCGCCACTGAAGGTTCTAGCCCTAATAAGTTTGACTGTGCTTCTGCTGTCGCTTCAACTATGCCTTCCACTTGCGCTGAAAATACTTTACCCGGATAGACAGGGCTGGCAAATTCAGCCGCTTGACCTACTTTCACGTTTCTAATTGCCTGATGATTAACACGAGTCAAAATGTACTTTTCATCGGTATACATCTGGATTCTTGGTACAACCCCAACGTACTGTCCCTCACGCAAAATAAAGTTAGTAACATAGCCGTCTGTTGGCGCATACACTTTTGTTTGCTCTAAGTTCCACTCTGCTTGAGCCAATGCTTCTGTTGCACTATCAATTTGAGCTTGCTGGTTTTTCACCGTCAGCTTGGCTCTATCAATCGCAATCACCGCTTTCTCTTTTTCGACTAGGTATTTGTCTATCTGAATAATAATGGTGTTCAGTTTTTGCTGAGCTAACTCAACCGCATTCTTTTGTTCATCAATCATACTTTCGGTAATGGTGTGTTTTACCGCGCTATTCTGTTTTTTATAGCGATCTAGTGTTGTCTTTTTCCAGTCTAAATCCGCTTCAGCTGCGCTTTGTTCACTTTGGCTTATCTCAATCGTTTTGTCTGCTGTTTCAAGCTGAGCAATGGCAACTTGAACATCTTCTAACGCAACTTGATAAGACACCATAGCAGACGAGAGAGTCACTTTAGCCTGATTAAGAGCAATTTGATAAGGCTTGTCGTCCAACTCATATATAAGTTGACCGGCAGTCACGCTTTCATTTGGTTTAACATGAATGGCTTCTACTTTACCTTTGATATTAGTATTGCCCGGTCGTAATTGAATATGAGGCGACTGAACAATGGATCCACCGCTAAGATCCATCGGCGTGTAGTTGATCAACCCGATCCAAACAAATATTAGCCACGCGCCACCGCCAATGTAGGCAAACCCTTTGCTAAACTTGTTCCAAGGCATTCCTACTAGTCGCAATAAATAGATAAACAGAGCCCATACCGCTAAACCTTCAAGCATGATTGTTCTCCTCTTTGTTTGGATCGATGTCTGACTCTAATTTGGCTTCGCTTTTCCAGATATCTCTAATTCGAATCAGCGCTTTTTCAGCATCCAAAAATGCAACAATGACCGCCAGTACCCAAACCCAATGCCAAATAAACCCTATCCAAGTTAATGTAGTAATCAAACCAACTTGTTGGTGCTGCTTACTGTGAGCCTGATTAATTGGCATTTCATGGAATTTCCAAAAACCAATGGCAACGGCAATAACACTGCCTAACAACACAGTCGCAGCCACAACATGAAGCACCGTATCAGTGCCAGTACCAACAAATGGAACACTTAATAAACTCAAGATAACGCCCTCAATTAATAACTTGGCTGAATTATTGTCTATTAAACACTCTATTCTCAATGATAATGTACAGATCCTTTTAATTTAGCTGTTATAATGAGGCTTTCTGTTGCAGGGTTGTGCTATGTTTGAACCTATCTCCTTTATTCGATCGGTAACCATTGAAGAGATATACAATAATTTATACAAGTATTATCGCGTTAATCCCGATGAGTTAGACTTGCCTGCATCGATCTTTCGTAATCCAATGACATTGATTCCTTGTCACGAAGTCGCCAACTGGTATCAAAATATTGAAGTCGTATCTGGCGATGCCGACTTTATGTTTAATCTCTCTAAATACGTTCACTTCGATCGCTTGGGTAGCTTAGGGCAGTGGTTCTTATCCGCAAAAGATCTGGCGTTGACCTTCAGGCGCTTTAATTATGGGATGAGCTGTGTTCAATCTGGTGCTTACTTTTATGGAGTGCAGAACGGAAAGATTCTGAAATGGACATATAATACCGACAGTTTTTCTGGGCGTGCGCGCTTTCACGACAGCGTTCGTGTCTTGCTGCTCATGATTGGCTTGCTAAGAAAATATTTAGGCGACGATTTTTGCCCACTAAAAGTTTGCCTTCCCTACCGCAGTGAGCAAAGAAAACGTTACGAGGCGTTTTTTGGTTGTGAGGTTGAATGGAATAGTCCTCGAACCGAACTGTGGTTAAATATAACCACAGTCACAAACCAACACTACGTAGAGTATCAACCAGATAACCAAGCTGGGATGAACTTTGGCTACTTAGACAATTATATTAATATGCCTCAGCCCAACGACCATATAAAAGTCATCTACGAGCTGATCAACTACAGTTGTCACTTTGGCACTCCGTCGTTAAACAAAGTCTCTGCCATGATAGGGTTATCACCGCAGCAGTTTCAACGGAGGCTAACCTCACTTGGATTCAATTTTACCAATATCACCGGATACGTATTGTGCAATATAGCGGCGCAGCTACTGCAACATGAAACAGACATAGAACAAATTGCCAAACAGTTGGGCTATCAGCATAAATCCAGCTTTGTACGCACTTTCAAAAAATATCGTGGATTAACTCCCAGCGAATACATTAAAAGCTTACAGTGACCTAAGGGCTGTTGACCTTTCGCAACAATTTTTTGCAGCAGTTTGTTGGTGTTTTATACAAGGCTGCACCTGTGCAGAGTAGTCATCTACGCAAATCAGGTGATAACGCGGTAGAAAGTGCCAACAAACGCTGCCCGAAAGGTTCATCTGAAAATACCTTGAGCTGTGTTATGAGTCGTTTACATCGAATAACGATGCTGCTCTCCTCATACCTTGCTCGAACCCCTTTCAGGTTGAACAAAATCTATTGTCGAAAGATCAACAGACCCTAGAGATATGCTCTGTTTTGCGCAATTTCAGGATCGTTTATCGTCGGCTTCAGCCAAACCTTACTAAAATCAAACCAACCTAACGCATTGCATTTCGCATTTTGTAAAGATCCACACTGATCTTTACTTACACCTAACCAGCAGTGAAACATCGGAATGATTTGGTTATTTTCAACCAGTGACTTACCAAGCTCTCTTGCTGGGAAAGGTTGTTCTTTCTCTTCTCGCCACAGATCCACTAATCGTTGCCATTGGGCAAAAGTATCCGAATTACTTAGTAACTCGATATCGCTATAGCCTAACAGCCAACTTGCAAGCGCATCGTCCCGATAAGTCGCTAGCCCCATAGGTTTAAGCCAAATATCGACAATATTGGAATCATCAACTGTTTGCTGATACTCGATAAACTCAACCCGAAGGCCAATATTAGCTAACAGCTTTTTAATCACCTTGGCCAAGATGGGAAACACCGGATGCTCACCATGGTATGCCACTGTAACCGGCTGTTTGCTTTCTGTTTTTGGAGGCGTCGCGCTACCGACAGTATGGTACCAACCCGGTTTTAAACCGTGAGCAGGCAATAATCCCAGTTCAATCACTTTGTCTTCAGGCAACTCATTGAATAGATTAAACGAGTTTAAAATGGAGCTAAGGTATCTCGCCCACTCATCATCTTTGGCAATACCCTGCTTTCTATTTAAGAGCAGATAAGTACAGCCTGGATCCAAAGCTACATCATTATCGCCAACGTCGGTTGGTTTGCTGGGGTGCGATAAACTTGGGAAAACAAACGAGGAGTGAGCTTCATCCACTACCCACACTTCCACTTTATCTACCAGCGATCGATAGCCAAAATATCCATCAAATGCTTCTAACACCAATCGTTGGTCATCATTTCTCTCAACCTTATAAGGTCCAGTACCAATTGGATAAAGGTCACCATTCGTTGAGATCCACTCTGATGGTGGTAGTACCTTAGCGCACGATTCAGTAAAGAGCAGCGGTAAGTGCCAATCGTCTTGGTTCAGATAGATATCAAGCACTAAAGGCTTAGGTGAGTCTACTTTTTCGATATGAGAAAAAAGAGGCAATGCCGCGAGAGCCGTGATTGACTCGGTGATATGACCCTGCTCTAACAAGTTGCCATTATGAAAACGAACCCCCGGCCGGAGGTAGAACCGCCAATGCCGAGCACTGAGAGCTTGCCATGAATGAGCTAGATCAGGCTTCACTTTCTCATTTTCATCCATCACGGTTAAACCGCTAAATATCTGACTAATGATATTCTGTTCAGAACGTCTATGAGGCTTGGAAGGATTTAACATAGATAAAGGACGATAATACGGCAGGCGCATCACCTGCTGGCCTTCGCTATGCTGGATGCCGAGATAACCGTGCAGAATTTGACTCAGTCGACTGACGTCTTTACCAAGTACATTTAACGCTTGTTCTATTTTACCTTCTTCGAGGTAACGTTTGGCCAAGCTTTCACTGACATCATTTTGATTTTGAATGAAATTTAAGCGAGACAAGTTCCCTCTTCCCGCTGCTGGCATCCACTCTATCCAGCCTTCATCACTCAACTTATTTAAAACAATACGCGCATTGCGGCGCGTACAAAACAGAATATCCGTAATATCCTCTAGGCGAATATCACTGTCTTTGCCTTTAAAATGTTCGAATAACGCTTCAAATTGAGTACGAAGTCTTGGACTGCTCATAAAGAGGAAATCTCGCTATTTAAGCAAATATAAGTATTTCCTATTTTATCACAGTAACCCTGTGTCAGTTAGACGCAACGGTTACATTTTTTTATGGCGCGGCTAAAGAATAGGCAAACTCATTTCTTTAGCAATTTGTTCTAACTGCTCTGCCTGCGGTAGCTTAACCGACCATTTGCACTCACTGCCATTAACAGAGATAACATTTGCCCCCTTACCGATAAGCTGAATGGCGTCATTTTGAGCCTGTAAGGTTGTTTTATAAGCATCATCTAAACGAACCACCAGCTCAAATGCATTAACAATGATTTTTCCGCCTTCAATTGGGATAACCATTATTTTTCTCGCTTATGCTTTTTAACCGCAATGGTTAAACGGCTGGTACACACTAGTCGTTCCCGGTTATCTGTAATGGTAATTTGCCATACTTGGGTCGTCGCCCCTAAATGCATCGGTTCTGCTTTACCAATAACATGACCACTGCGCATGGCTCGTATATGATTGGCATTAATATCTAATCCGACACAGTAGTGGTTTTGATCAACACAAAAATTCGCCGCGATTGAGCCTAATGTTTCTGCCAGCACAACAGAGGCACCACCATGGAGCATACCTAACGGCTGATGAGTAAAACTACACACAGGCATAGTGGCAGAAATAGTATTATCGGTTAATTGACAGTACTCAATGTTCAGATGTTCCATCATTGTGTTTTTCGATGTAGCATTGAGAAGATCAAGGCTGATCTCTCTTTTCCAGATAGACATATTGTGTCCTTAATGAGTGACGTTTTGTAATACCCTTAGCAGCATCAGATAATCTTGAATAGGGTCTATTATATTTTTGTATATTGTAATAAGAATTTAACTAAAAAATCTTCGCTCAAACAACTACTAACAAAACAAAATTAATCATAGACGACTTTCTAAGGCAATTCCTTGCTCAGACATTTTTCAGTTTTACTATAACGTTATAAAAAGCATGCTGTTATAATTGAGGTAATAATTAAAATCAAATTGGATAGAGCATTTTGACCTCACATAAATTCGCCATTTTAACGTCGGTTGTACTTTCGCTTGCTGCATGTACCTCTTCTCCTACCGGAAGAAGTCAATTGATCCTCTTTTCTGATCAGCAGATGAGTTCATTAGGGTCACAATCTTTTGAGCAGATGAAAAGTAAGCAGAAAATAAGCACCGATAAAAAAACCAATGAGTACGTGCAGTGCGTAACGAACGCAATACTGCCTAATGTACCTAAGCAAGACGGTTTTTCTGAATGGGAAGTAGTGGTGTTTGATAGCGACCAAGTTAACGCATTTGCCCTCCCCGGCGGTAAAATAGGCGTCTATACCGGATTACTAAAAGTCGCAGAGAACCAGCATCAACTTGCCACGGTTATCGGCCATGAAATCGCTCACGTACTCGCGGATCATAGCAACGAAAGAATGTCTCAGACTCAACTGGCTCACGCCGGTTTGCAAATAACCAATATCGCTATGAATAATTCTGAATATAAAGTCGCGACAATGGCGGCGTTGGGCTTAGGTGTTCAATACGGTTTACTACTCCCTTATGGACGAACTCAGGAGTCAGAGTCAGATATTCTTGGTTTAGAACTAATGGCAAAAGCAGGATTTGATCCGTACCAGAGTGTCGACTTGTGGAAGAACATGGCCAAAGCCTCTGGCGGTAATCAGCCACCTGAACTGTTGTCGACTCACCCGTCCCACAGTACGCGAATTAAAGATCTCAAAAACAAGGCAGACTCGTTACCTCGTTACGATGTAGAAACGCCACAGTGCCAAAAACCATAATGTTGTGGAATTAAATCACAGCGTAATATACTATTCCGCCCAATTAGTTAGCCGACCATACCGCTTAGAATCTTTGCGATATGGTCTTGCTTTCCCTTTCTAAAATACACAGGTAATAAATATGTCTACTGAAGCAACTATGCTAGAGCGCTGCGATTCTAAATGCGAATTGTGCGGCTCTTCATCATCTTTATCTGCTTTTGTGGTTGCACCGCACAGCCAAGTGACGGTTGATCATGCAGTTATGCTATGCGACACATGTCACTCACAAATAGAAAACCCAGAAACAGTAGATGTTAACCACTGGCGCTGTCTTAATGACAGTATGTGGAGCCAAACACCTCCTGTTCAAGTTATGGCATGGCGACAACTTACCCGTCTTGCAAAAACTGAAGGCTGGGCAACCGACCTACTAGATATGATGTACCTAGAAGAAGACGTGGCTAAGTGGGCAGAGACTGGGATGGACGCAGACGGCCAAACACACGTTGATTGTCACGGTGCTGAGCTTAAAGCGGGTGACAACGTCACCATCATTAAAGACCTACCGGTTAAAGGCTCTAGCATGGTAGTAAAACAAGGCACAATGGTAAGAAACATTGGCCTTGCCAAGGATGACTTAGACCTGTTCTCAGGCAAAGTAGAAGGCCAATCCATGTGGCTACGTTGCGAATATTGCCGTAAGAAGTAATTTTACTGTGCTATATTTGAATTAGAGAAAAGGCGCTGATTTAGCGCCTTTTTTTGTGTAAAACATTCCATAGTCTCGCTTTCAATATAACCTTAATCATGACGAACGTTGTCTTGAACTGGCGCATCCATGCACTATCAAATTTAAGTACAACTGCAGTTATGCCTTTCATTTATTACTGTTATGCACTGCTACGTATTGTATCAAAGGCATATCCTTGCATTAGAACCTTAGCATGGCATATCCGTTTTACATCATCACTCGTTTCAACACGTTCGACGATAATAGATAACTCCGGAAACTTACTGGTAAGCTTTTGTAGCTCCCTTGAAAAGTTCTCATTTCTTGAATAATCAACTTTAAGGTAGTGATACACTCCCAATCCGACTTCCTTAATCCGAAAATCCTTCTGTATATCAAAGTCATCTGCTGCTAATAATACTCCGGATTGATCCAACTTAAGCAACGCCTGTTTTATTTCAGGACACCCGGAGCAAAAACTTAATTCCCTTTCGGTTATTTCAACAACTAATATGATATCAAATGCTTGCAATAGACTATTAAATAGAATGACTTCATTAATGAGCATTTCTACACAGAGACAGGAGCGTTCAACATTAATAAAAAGCTTTTTCCCTCTTAGTACATTTAAATCCCTGCCATTGAGCAAAGAGCCCAATAACCGAGTCATCAAATTGCTAACTAAAAAGGGACTATTAATTTCGTAGTTAAGTACGCTCTCTTTCTGTCCAACATTAACATCAGTGAAATCAATCAGGCATTCATAACCAATGGATACACCACGACGATTAACTATTGGCTCAAGCTTGTAGCCAAATACCGTCGAATATAACTTATCCGAACTAGAACTTAATAAATTGTTTAAATGAACGCAAGCCATAAGGCACTTCCTTTTTTGATAGCTAACAACATGGTTTATTTACTATCTAAACTGTCATTATTTCCGAAATTATATTTATTGCTAACAGGTACAGCTCGTAGCGACAGATCCCTAGTTATATTCAATGGTAGAAATAACATTGATCTCGTAATTGCCACTTTTCGAGTCGTTGTTCGCTTTCAGATGTGCGGTAAAAGGAACTTCAAATCTATTCCCCGTACCAAATGAAGGCAGTTTGGTTTTCCTTCCGAACACA
This sequence comes from Vibrio sp. 99-8-1, assembly GCF_013114595.1. Lineage (GTDB taxonomy): Bacteria > Pseudomonadota > Gammaproteobacteria > Enterobacterales > Vibrionaceae > Vibrio. The sequence continues at coordinate 8,460 of NZ_VTXE01000010.1, forward strand.
ACATTTTTGTTGGTGGAATTATCGAATAGCTGTAAGTTAACCTTTACGCCATCTTTGCTATAAGAGGCGAATGTCGGGTTAGAAGGATCAAAAGAAACCGAAGAGGACTTCACTACATCAAAACTGTAGCTGATATTTTTAGTCCCCCCAGAGGATACATTTGGGCAAAATATACCTAATTTGAAGTTCTTGCTGACACCTTCTCCACCTCGCGTTACAGAATCAAATTCAACAAAGGAAGGAACCTCCTTTCGGCAACTTGGATCATACAACTCTATAGTCGGTCCCTGTATTTTGAGATTAGAGTGCCAGACACTTTGGGGGCTCTGCTCATGTAAGTAAGTTGAAAACCTGACCGGAGAGCTCAGCCATATATTTTGTAACCTTGTAGAAGCAGACGACGAAACATTCTTATTTTTGTGCACATAGAACATAGTCACACTATAACTTCTTCTAACTATGTCATTCGGTTTATAGTCCCCTCCCCAGCCGTAACGCTCTAACAAAATAGATCGCGATTCTCCACCGTAGGTTCCGGTTCTCATTCCTGTATTCTTTGTCAGTGTTCCGGCCACATCACTTTTCGGAGGCAGTCTCAAAACTAGACCATCGATATTGCTCTTATAAATTCCTTCCGTTCCCCAGCTAGGTCCTGAAATAAAGCTCCGGCTGGAACCTGAAAAAAAAATACCTAACGATATATTATTGCTGGGCGCCGATGTATGAGTTTTGCAGGTAAAATTAAAATGCCCGACAATCTTTCCAATAGGCGATCTGAAACTTGAATCCATAAACTCCGTTCCTGTCGGTATCTTACCTGACTGCCCTCTTAGAGAAACGTACTGAGTAGTTACAGAGATCGGATTGCACTGTCCGGCTGACAGGCTCGCATAAGCGCCAGCACTCCAGAAACAGAGAGTTAGCAGCGTCATCTTTTTAGTAAAGGGAGAAAAAGGAATCACTGCGCTACCTCTTCAACGTCGATCTGCTGAGTGGTTAAACCGCTTACTCCCCCAAAATCATTAATATAGGCATAGTTAAAGGTAAGCCTACCTTTCTCTAGTTTTTCCCGACTTACAGCAAGTTCATAGTCAGAGTAGGGAGAAAGATTCACAAAGACATCGCTTAAGGCGTTTAATTTGCCGTCTTTTTGGTATTCAAAGTCGGTAATGGCAAAGTTGAAGGGGGTTGGATTGTCTGCTTTCAGCAGCAGTTTTTCGCCACGCTCAACCAGCTGCCAAGTTACTTTTTCAAACTGCTTGCTGATATCGAGTTTATTTAGCTGTTCAGGGCGAACAATAAGTTTGATTTTAGTTCTTACCGCGATACGCAAGGCGTTCTTATCGCCGTCTGTTTTCTTTGGGATCTCCTGAAATACCAGTAGATAGACGCTTTCTCTCTCCTTTGGCAGTGCATCGACAACAGGTAGTACTTTCACTCCCCCTTTAGAATTGCCGTCAATTCGGAATATAGGTGGGGTAACGACAATAGGAATTTTTTTTCGTTCTCCCTGCAATGTTTCCATCCATACCTGAACCATATAAGGTGAAGAAGAGCTATTCTCAACATCTACCTGATGCTCCTTCGGTTTTAGCTCCACAATTTCACGGGTGCGTTCAGGCCGAACACCTGAGTAACCCGAAAAACTAACCGTGCTTAATAACATCAGTAAAAGAGTAACCATTGTACTGTTAATAATGGGTTGACGAATTCTACTCACAGGAAACCTTCTTAATATTGGTTAAATTGTTAACATCAAACTCAGGACTTGAGTTCACTTCAAAACGACACTCAATACTCTCTACGGAACTTCCAATCCGGTAGCTCAGTTTTTCTCCCATTGGTACACCAGATAAATAAACAATATTTTCATCACCAACATAGGAGACAATCTTTTTGTCGTTATTAAACACAGGCTGGCCGAACAGAGATTCCTTTGCAGTTATTCTGTAAAGACCGCGGTTGCCTATCATGGCGTTCGGTTTTACTTTTACTAAACTACCTTTCGACGGATAAACAGGTTTAATCTGCCCCTGAAGCTCTACCATTGGGCTCTCTTCACTATTCAGGTAGACACGGTTCTCGTCATAAGCGGTAATATAAGGAACAACCCCAAGGCCTTCTTTATTGGTGCGGTTATTGTTTCCGTAACCAAGCTGCACGTTTTCTGCTCCCTGACCAAGGTCGATCAACAGGCTGGTTTCGCCAAGGCTTTGGGTCATCAGCACATTGTCTCCGGTCAGCAGAACACCCCCGCTGACAGACAGGCTGGAATCATACCTCTGTTCATTAGCCGACAATCCAAAGGAGTAGCGTCCTTTGGCTGACTGCCAACTAACATTGGTGTTGGCCGCCAATACATCGTTATCTGATCCGTAATTTAGCGAGGCACTATATTGGTAATCGTCGTTACTTCCGCTATAGGAAATGTTGTGATTGTTTACGCCTTTGTTATCAAAGTCGGAGTTCAGCCCGAGCCGGCCTGACGAGTAACCCAAAGGAATAGAAAGCGAGACACCAAATGCAACATCATCTTCTGAGGATCCACTCCTCTCTTCCTGCCGGCCATAAACCCGCACCGGAATGCCCGCCACATCAAAACCGAGGGACGCATAGAGTGATCGACTGGTTTCTCTGTCTTGCTGATGGTAGGTCTTAATATTGTAAGAAATATAACTGCTTATCTCGCCGATAGGCTGCGATAAACTGAGAGTAAACTCGTTTTTTGGTGCTGATAAATCGCTTCGTTGGTCGTGTCGATCAGCCAAATAATCATTCAGGTTATAAAAATTTTTCGAGTTATAGCGCAACGCCGCTAAACGGATATCTGAACCAGTAGCAAAAAAGCGTTTTGCGTATTCAATACCCAACTTATAACCAAGCTGATCACCATCATCAAATTTAGCGCTGGATACCGCGCTTTCCATACCGACGGCACCAATCATGCCTAAATTGTAATATCCATTATATCCACCGGACAGGTAATCCGAATCTGCGGTTAAAGTGGCAAAAGTGCCAAGGGTAAACCGGTCAAAACCTCTCGAATAGTAGCCGGACATCACTACCTCTTCTCCGTAGTCAGAATGGTAACGACCAAACGAGAGTGAATAGTCATTGCGACCGGGTCTTAATAGGTTGGGCAAGCGCGAGTATACGATTGTACGATCTATGGTTCTTCCGTCTGACTCTTCTATGCGCAGCAGCAGATCAGAGCTTGTACCGGGAAGATCTAACGAGGTAATTTCAAATTCACCGGGAGCCACTTTAGATTGATAGAGCAGCTTCCCTTGCTGCAACACAGATACCGTTGCCTGTGTTGAGGCATAACCCTTAATAACTGGCGAGTATTCCCTTTCTTTGCGGCTAAGCATATCGGACGGGTTTTCAACACCAATACCTGTTATCGCCAGACCATTGTTTAGTGAACTGTTGGTTTCAGAGCGGATCTGACCAGCACTAATGCGCAGTTTTGACTCATTCAGATCCGTGTAGAGATAGGCGTTACCCCAATTCAGGTTGGCTGTATCAGCGGAATAAGACACAGAGCCGTTAATTCTTGCCCTGATCTTAGCATATTTACTAAAACTATTGAGAGACAGGTAACCTGACAGATCATCGTCTGAATTTAACCCAGCAAACCCGTTGTAATTAAGTTTGGTGTGGTTGATCCCCTCGTCCCATACCACATCATTAAGATAAGAAAACGCACTGGTATTTTTATGGTAGATATTGGGAACCTTCAAAGTCAATGTTGAAAAGCTAGACTGATACTCGGTGGATGCACCTTCAAGGTAATCACTGGCTATCTGACACGAAGAAGTAGCTACTTTCTCGGGCAGTTTTTCAAGGTTAATACCCAGCTCATCCAGTTGCTCTGGCGTGAAGCAAGGCAAAACCTGACCATTGCGTTTTACAAATAAAATGTCCATTTGAATTGGCGCATTCGGGTACAACTCAACCGCTACCGAGTGGTTGCCCTCGGTAATACCGAAGTCAAACCAATCCATATTAAACTGCGAACGGTCATACCCTTGCGGTAATTTGAGGAATGCAATATCAAACTCCTCACCAGCCGTTGTTTCTGCCGCGCTGCTTACAGCCGGGCTTATCAGCATCGCCAATAAGCCCGAGGTAAGCATCGCTTTTACCTTGAACCTTGCCACCGACAGGATTACTGGTAAGTAACACTAAATGCAACGCTTGCACTTACATCCCCTGAGGGTGAAGAATTTCCGCCATAGTTGTAATACTTAGCGACTAAAGGCAGATTAAGAATAGCATTGGAGATAGGCCTTGAGGTGGCATCCATTGTGATAATCTGGTTTTTATCGTGGGCACCGTTGATTATCATTTGGTCGCCGTTATTGTCACCACCACCAGAATAAATGGCGATACCAATACCCGTCGCTCCGCCACTCGTTTCATTAACCAGTACATTGGTTGCGTCGGTGTCAGTTGTGCCTTCGAATGTCAATCCTACGGTTTTCTTGCCAGTAGATAAATCACACTTCTCAAGACTGATCACAAAAGGCATGCTACCAAACGCCGTCCCTTTCGCGCTCAATGCACTATTTGAAATTTTTTCCAGTGTCACATTGAGGGTTTTTGATTTGACACTACAGGTTGGCGCATAAACTGACCCGGCAAAGGTTATTTGACCATCTGCCGCGTATACACTGCTCGATAGCACTGCTGAGCACAACAGTAAACTTGCTTGCTTAAAGGACTGGCCATTATTTTTACCTATAAATATTTTGCTAAACTTCATTACTACTATTCTCCATTTGTACTTGTGTTTTCTGGGCGTCATACTATATTGGAGTCAACGCCTGACGAATTAGCATTAGAGAACTGTTTTTAACTGAACTGCTAAAAATTCATCACCTCGCTATATGTATAATAAAAACTTATAAATCATAGAAATAACTCATTAAATTGATACCAACGACATCAGTAGATTTAAATGCAACTCAATTGCATATATATTAATTAGGAGAGACTGTAACTTATGAGTCTTAGATTTCATGAACAACTTGCAAAATGGTTGGATGAAAAAGAAATAACCCGAAAAGATTTCATCGCTTTATTACAAAGTCACTATCACGCGGAATTTTCAGGATTAGATTCTGTCACTTTATCTCGCTGGATTAAGGGGCACAGCACACCAAGTGTTGATAAACAGTTGTATATAGCAAAATGCTTAAATGTAGACATGGTTAACTTAATTACGGATATCGAACTCAGTAAAAGAAAAACACCAGTCAAACACAGCACGGCAATATCTGAACTATCAAAAATTCTCGATAAAACAACATCATACTTCTCTTATGACATAATAATCGGTGAAGCAGATATTGAAATTAAAGCGCTAACTCATAGCGAATACGTTGAAAAATTTGGTAATTTCGACAAAAATGCGTCGGCACTAAAAGGTTATTATCAGGAGTTAAATAGCATGGGGAATGAGATTAATTACTCCTGCATACTGATCAATAATGAGCATAACAATACCATTGGGCACTTGTCAGGCATTACAGATATTCGCAAATTAAGTTTATTTAAATCTCTTAATGATATTCCAAAGAGCGATTTCGAAAGAAGTTGCATTATACATCTAGGAAAATACACAAGTTCAAAGCATTATTTTGAATTGGTTTATCAAGCCCTTTGTCTTTACTTATTAAAATATTCAAGCCGTCTTGATAAAGCCTATTTTTTTATTCCAGACTTCACCGCTATGATGCTTTTCTGCAAATTGGTGCTTAAAGCAAAGATCATAAAATACTTCCCGTCTAGTACAAAAACAGAGATCGGAGTTTATCTTGTTTCATTCGATATATTAAAAGTAATTGCATCACCGATCATTACTCAGGAAATTAGGTCCAGATTAGAGTGTGTCATGAACTGCGATCCTAACTGTAGGAAATGTAACTTGCGTGACTTCTTATAGTTGATATGGTCAAGAAAAACCGATGCCCCCTATTCAAAATCTAAAGTCATGTTAGTGTTGGTGGACTCAAAGATAATAATGACCACCAGCGCATGTTGATCCTTACAAAAGTAGAAACAGAACCCTTTAACAATAGCCCCTACAACCTGCAAATAGATAACTATCGGCAGGTTATAGCTTAAACAGTTGCAGCCTAGAAAATATTAATGCTTAACGACATTAGTGTTGCTTAAGGATATGTCACCCGTTGGGTTTATGAGATGTGGTAGGATTTTCGGTAGGTTGAGTTCAATGTCTTTGTCCGTCACTGGTGTAATGGTTTCGTTATACCAACCCAGTAACCCAAGAACGGCATAGCCAATTGCGTCATCCTCTTCACTATGCTCAATAATGATCTGTAAAAAACGCAGGATCGCTTTTTCATTCGAACCCGCTTGTCCCCGTGTCTGGTGAAAAACAACGGTTGCTTCTTCAATTAGGTTATCAAACTCAGTTTCAATCGCTACTTTGAACGAACCGCCATCAACGGAAATTTTCATTTTTGTCCCAAATATCTACATTTTAATTAGTGCAGAATTGTAACGATTTCCATTAGAATTGTCGCGTTCTAGCATTCAGTTAAACTTTGCAAATATTGATATTGTACTTGTCCACATAACAGAAAAAGTGGTGCTAATGGCGATAATTAGAATATAAGAAGTCTCGTTACTTAAACTTTTCATGAAAATGTTCAATTAAAAAATCAAGAAACAAACGCAGTCGTTTTGGCTGATACTGACGACTTAAGTAAATCACATTTAGGTCTGCCCCTGCTTGAGAAGTCGACGAGTTAAAATTCTTCATATAACCGTCTAGCACCGTGACTAAGCGATTCTGCTCGATGTCATCTTGAACATCGAGAATGGACTTTAATGCTATTCCCGCACCGTCTAATGCCCACTGGCGAATCACTTCACCATCATCAGAATAACGCTTTGGTATCACAGTGATCACACTATGCTGTTCTTGGCTTTGAAAGTGCCATGTTTTTAACTCTTCATTACTCCGAATCATCGCTAGGCAGTCATGATCAACTAAATCTTGTGGCGTATTTGGTACGCCCTTTGTTGCAAGGTATCTAGGTGATGCACACAAAACTCGTCGACTCGACGCGAGCTTACGCGAGATTAAATTACTGTCGGCCAGTTCACCGTAACGAATCATCATGTCCATCCCTGATTCCGTTAAGCTGGATAAGTTATCGTTCAGATATAGATAAGGAACCACATCTGGATATAGCGCGTTAAATTGTGACAATATTGGCGAGATGTACTGTTTACCTATGTCTCTTGGAGCGGAGATTTTTAACGTCCCGCGTACTTGCGTATTTCCGGTTTGGAGGCGGTTCTCCATCTCCTTAACACTATCAATGAGCTCCAAACAAGCTTGATAATAGGTCGCGCCGGAGTCAGTTAATGAAATGTGCCGAGTACTGCGATTAAGAAGCTTCACTCCGTAGCGTTCTTCTAGCGCTTGTAGCCGTGCAGTGACAGTTGCAGGGGATAAACCTAACTCTCTACCTGCCGCCACCAACCTTTGATTTTTGACAATGCTCACAAACAACGTCATATCAGAAAACTTGTCCACGCTCTCTCCTGCGATCTCATTGTTCGACTGAGATGAATAATAAATTCACATATTACCCAATTATCAATTATTTCCAAATCAATATACTTATTTCATCGTAGTGTGACCCCAAAAACACAGTGGGAATCAACATTAAAACTATCGGTGTACAACTAATAAAGTAAGGAACCAGCAATGAGCAGGCTATTTGAAAGCGCACATCTAAAGCAATTGAAACTACAAAACAGAATCGTTATGGCACCGATGACGCGAGCACGTACCACTCAGCCGGGAAACATCCCAAACGAAATCATGGCCACCTACTATAAGCAGAGAGCTAGCGCTGGGCTTATCATCTCTGAAGCAACACAGATTTCTGATGACGCACAAGGTTATTCATTCACACCAGGTGTTTACAACGATGAGCAAGTAGCCGGTTGGAAAACCGTTACTCAGGCGGCAAAAGAACAAGGTGCAGCCATATTCTGTCAGCTATGGCATGTTGGTCGCGTATCGCATCCTGTTTTCCAAAACGGCGAGTTACCCATAGCTCCATCAGCACTCGAACCGGTTGAAACTCAAGTTTGGATCGCCGATGAACAAAACAGTGGCAAAATGGTGGATTGTGTAAAACCAAGAGCGATGACTGAAGCAGACATAGACCGTGTTATCAAAGATTTCGCCAATGCAGCAAAACGAGGCATCGAATCCGGCTTTGACGGTGTCGAAATTCATGGTGGTAACGGCTACCTTATCGACCAATTCTTACGTACTAATTCTAACCATCGAACTGACAGTTACGGGGGCACACGTCACAACCGAATTCGTTTTTTATTAGAAGTGGTTGACGCAGTAACTGCCGCTATTGGCGTGAACAAAGTAGGCGTACGACTCGCCCCCTTTATCACATTTAAAGATATGAACTGTCCCGATATCGTCCCAACGATTTTAGAGGCATCTAAGCAACTTCAAGCACGCGATATCGCCTATTTACACCTGTCCGAAGCAGATTGGGACGATGCGCCAGTGATTCCTGAAAACTTCCGCATTCAACTTCGTCAGAATTTTACAAATACTATAATCGTAGCGGGAGGCTACACCCAAGAAAGAGGCAGTGAAATAATCGAACAAGGATATGCAGATTTAGTCGCGTTTGGACGACCATTTGTCTCTAACCCAGATTTGGTTGAACGATTAAAGCTTCACCAACCGTTAGCTGAACTTGATGGGTCAACGTTGTTTGGTGGCAACGAACATGGTTATACCGACTACCCTACTATTGGTTAATGTCGGTAGATATTAATCACCCTCACACCTTAAACACTGAATTGTGCCAAGGTGTGAGGCCTTCGATTCCGAACGTCTAGAAAAGTAATGTAAACGGGTAGCGGGTTCTCACAGCATTTTATTATGTGTGCTTCTCTAGATACACACGAACAAATCCAAACTCCGCATCGGTTTCTTCATTCACGATTTGCCAACCATTCTTCAGATAAAAATTAATGGCTTGTGTATTGGATTTGAACGTTTCCAGTTTTAAAAACGTATGGCCTGAGCTGGCCATCGTTGACTCAATATATGCCAAAAATGTAGAGCCTAATCCTTTACGTTGCACATTCGGGCTAACCATCAAGATATGAATAAACGCCTCTTTCAACACGCAATAGCCAACGAGGCTATCCCGCTCAATTGCAACTAAACAGTTTGAAAGGTTATTCGTCACTTCTTTATCGGATTCACCAGATGATAAATACCCGTCCACCGACTCATCACCAAGAAATGAGCGATAACATTTATCAATGGTGTCTCTCGCGAGAGTTTGAATTGACGCTAAGTCTGACTCTGTTGCTATTCTAAATTCCATAATTATTTCACTATGACTGTTTTTATGATGTCTTGATTCTAAGTTACTCAAGTGATTTCACAATAACGCTCATAAACGAAAAAACCACGAAAGTGCCGAGTGTTATGAATCTTTTTAGATAGTTTGTTAACGGTAGATTTGCGAAAAGCTAATTACACAGCACATAGGTGATTTAAAGGAGCCCAAGCTAACTCATCAAGATCAGCTAACTTTTTACTCCAGATCCAGCCATTTAACTCATATTCTTTTACTAGTATTTCATCAACGATTAAATTATGCTCTTTGGCATAATAGTCCTTAAGTACGGTCACTTCTCCATTATCAATAACGAGTATTTGTTTAGGAACCCAGCCTTCTTTGTTTTCGCCACGGCAGAAAATCCAGTTTGCCCAATCCCCCTCTGAGTCGGATTCCTCTACCAATTGCAACGTCTCACCTTTTACTATTCGAATAGGAGATTTAGGTGCATCTTGATAGTCTTTAACCACTTTGTATTTCATAGCTTATCTCTACTCCATTCATATACCATCGAGTTAAGTGATGAACGACACTTACCACCCAACCTAACTCGTTGTACCTTAGATACTTAAACCAATTTGAGTTTAATCACTAAGTATTTTAAATCAGTCTCAATCGCTTTATTCTGCGAGTTCTTTTAAGTCTAGCGTCATGGTAGTTGAGCCTGAAAAACCGATTAACCATTTTAAGTACGGAAAACTATCTGACTTTACTGCAACAAACCCTTTAGATTCATAAAGCTTCTTTGCTCGCGGGTTGCTATCGATAACGTCCAAGCGTACAGAGGAATAACCGTTGTTTAAGGCATAACTAATAATATGTTCAAGTAATAAAGAACCAACACCCTTACCTCGGGAATCACTCTCCACGGCAATACCGTCCATAACTAACTCACCATTTTCCGGCTGGCGCTCAAATAAGCTAAATACCGCACAAGCCCAAAGCCCGGGAAGAACGCCGAGTTGATTCATTAACCCTTTGGCGCCAATACCTCCCGTAAGCGAACCTGAAGAGATATTAAAGCCACACAGCCCGACGATATTGTCATCGCAATAAGCAGCAAATGAATATTCGGGAACAAAGCTTTTAGAGAGAGTAATGATACGACGAGTTTTATTAGGAATAGCACGACTAAACTTAGAACCGAATGCCTCTTCGTAGAGCTCAGCGACGGCCATCGAGTTCTGCAAATCCCAACCTTGTTTGATATGAATAGTCATTAGTTCTCCTCAAAATACCAAGTGTTGTGTATCCGTCCATTCCACTTTGTAACGATTTAGGCTCGATACTCATAAAGATTATTTTGTAACCCATATAGCTCTACTCTCTTTTGGAAGCTAAAACCTACTTTCTTTAGTAGTTTATTTGACCGCACATTTTCCAGAAGAGTGACTGCATAAACGGTATCTAATAAATAGGTGTCCATAGTTACAGTTAACGTCTTTTTAGCCGCTTCACTAGCATAACCTTCTCCACAAAATTCTGCCAAAAGCGCATAACCTAGATCGGGATATTCCAGTTCATCTCTTTTTAATACCCCACACATACCAATGGGTGTGAGGTCATTCTTTAAAGAGACCAAGTTCAGACCAAAACCATTTTTGTCATAGCTCGCCATTGGACCATGCTTGAGATAATGAATAGCCTCTTCTTGAGTACGAACATTTTTATCCGCAATATACCGAATAAACGACTCCTCATTGAGTAACCGGATAATAAACTCAGCATCGCTCAACTCAAACTGTCGAATAACTAACCTTTCTGTTTCACATACCACTTTCATGTGAACACGTCCTCCAACTCAAGAAACGGCTTTTGCTTTATTATGGCTTCAACCACGACAAGTAAACTGGGTTGAGATCTTTCACATCTTGATACAACCAAACCATCCTGTCTACAAACCATGTTTTTGTAAACATAAGCCAAAGCATACTTAACAGCATTAAGTCATAACTTATTGTATAAATTGCAAAACACCAAAAAGGCACTCCTATCACTTGAAGCGCAATGATGATGCGACACATCTTTAAGTGATGAGGGGGAATTAGGTCTTCTTTTTGGCGGTTTAGGTAAATACGCTCGCCAAATGTGCCCTTTGACGCCCAGTTGTTTGTATTTGTTGGTGCCGAGAACAACCGTGGGTTTAGCCAAGTCCAAAAGGAGACTACAAACAGAGCGAGGAGAGTCCACCAGCCTAATACATCCCTGACAGCAAGAGCCATGGTGAAAAGAGGTAAAATGGTAAATCGAGAATATACACTCATGGGGTTAGAGTGCCGTTGCCACGCTTTCTCATCCATCGACATGAGTTTCTCTGTTGCTTTTAAAATGTCCATGAAATCTCCGAAGTTATAAGGCTACAGTACCAATGTACGCAACACTATTTTAAACCTTGCTATCTTAAGCCTTGTTACCCTATGCCTTGTTACCTTAAGTCTTGCTAACATGGCTATCAAAATCAAAGTGGCGAACCCAGCAAGATTTCTCGAGTATGCGAACTAATTAATTTGTTTTAAAGTAAAATCATTCAACTCAGACACGGTTTTGATGATGTAGACTTTTTTGCTACTTGAGTAGCCCATTAGCCTCGCAGAGAAGTCATCGTTCCAAAACTTAGGGCATAACTTCAGTGTCTTATAGCTATTCAATGTACCTTTTAGTACTGAACTTCCATCAGGCCAACCTTCCGGCTTTACAAATAGCCCTTTCAAAAAACGCTTAGTGACAAACCAGTAGCTAACTGAGTATGACAAGTCTATATAAACCAAAGTGTCTGCTGCCGCTAAACGCTCATTAAAAGAACTGATAGGACCAAAACCATCAATGATCCAAGATTCAGAACGGAGAATATCGTTGTGTGCAGCATCAAATTCCTCTCGCGCTACAAACTCACCATTTGGTTTGTAAACGATGGAATCTAATTGATGAAGCGGTAAACCGCTCACCACTGCTAATGCTTTGCTTACTGTTGATTTTCCGCTACCCGGCTTTCCAAAAACGGCTACCTTTTTCATTTAAATCCCTCCAAGAGACTATTTCCCAAAAGGTAGAAAAAGAAAACCCACCTTCTAGGGTGGGGTCGATTTATCAAAAGCATACCAAAATCCCACCATTCCTAAGGAATGATGATAATTCGATTGTTAAGTTGCACTTGATTAAATTTCATTCAACTACTTTTATATAAATGCGGTCAGTTGTCAATTTATCTTTGTATACGGAATAGTCGCTGGTAAAGCATATAGGTAGTAACCGACACTATCACTAAAGCTTACGCATATTCAGCTAAGACCCGAATGTCATTAAGTTCTTAAGCCACTACAGCTGTTAGTTTAATTTCCATTGTTATTCCACGCACATAGCACTCTGTTGAAGGATGAGCAACACTATTTTAAACCTTGCTTACGTGGCTATCAGAACCAAAGTGCCTAGCAAACCAAAGTTTAAACGACTAAGAAGATATTGTTTCCAAAATATCTGTTGCATGGAATCGATTTCTGGATTGCTCAAAAAGGGTAACAAAAATGTGCTCAAGCAAATGGATTGACCTGACCTAACACTCCCTGATTAAAGTTGCTGGTCATGGAATCGAACATCTGCTGGGTCAGTTTAAAATCGCAGTATCGCAAGTCGTTAAATTTGCCGGTTCGGGTAATGGTGACGATGCTGCGTTTTGTTGAGGTATCCACCTTAACGGCATCGGAAGGCAGATAAATGACACCCTGCGGCGCTGAAGATGACAGAGCCAGTATTACACCAGCCGCGAGGTAAAAGCGTTTTATAAGATTTCCTATGCCTGTAAACGAAAAGAGCCCGAGCAATGCTCAGGCTCCATATTTCTACTCACCCGAAAAGTACTTGAGATACTAAAGGCTTCGGATGACAAAATTATTGGTAGAGACAGTACTCGACTAACTGTTTTTCTACACTCTGATTTGTTCTTATAAATAAAAGCAACGTAACCTTTATCTCTTGCTCAGACTCATAAATTTCATACAAAAGCCTGAAATTACCTATATTGGCATTTCTAACGAAATTGACACCTAACTCCACCAATTCCGGACACCTTGAGTAGGAATAGGGTTGCTCCATAGCCTGCGTCTCCAAGGTATCTAACACACTATCAACCTTGGTGACGACTTCAAGTTCATCTGACCAAAGGCTTAAATGCGTAATTGCATTATCTAACTTTTTATCAAACGTTTCGGCTACTTCAATTGTTACTGATTTCTTGTTCATTGTTGTTCTCCAGCGTTTGTTTTCTATCTGACAAACGAGCATGGAGATTACTTAGTGAACTTACACAACCATTAGCAACATCTTGTTTCGCAAGCATAACTAATTTCATCATTGCTAAAGCATCATCACGTCTTTCTTTCTCTTCATAAGATTCAACAACGTACTTTGGCACACCATTTAGTGTAATTACTAAAGATTCATCTACCGGCAAGTCTGCCGCGTTCTTTTTTAAATAGCTAACCGTCTCGGTTCTCATCTTTCTTACTCCTATGGCACGCCTCAGATTTAATCTAATAAACCCATTTCAGCTGCTCTTACGTTACAAATGTTTAGAAAGTCTTCTCAAATCTTCTAGACGCACTTAACTTAAAACATAATTGGTGCCTCGTCAGCAAAAAACCATATTTAGCCTAACTAAAGACTCACTATTATTCCCATGATTCTAAACTGAACTACAGTTGCTATTTCCTTCAAGCTAAAGAATAAATACAATGCAATCAAAACCATATAAGTAACAAATAAAAAGGTACTGTAATGTCTGCCTTAGAAAAAATAGGAATCATTGTTGGAATCCTTGCTAGCTTGCCTCTCATTTTTGAATACTATTTACCAAGACTAAACTTTCTAAAAATCAATCTGTTTAATCGCAAGACGACCTCAATAAATGCTCACGAGATGTGTGTTGCGTTTTTTGACAAAGATAAGTGGAAAGAAATGCCTGACTATCTTTTGGAAAGCACTAACCGAGCCATGACAGGAACGCAATTACATGCTTCGGAAATCAGGTTTTTGTTGTCACTGAAGGATCCCATGAGCAAGTGCCAACACTATGGCGACTGTAGAACCTTTCTTACTGTGAAGCAGGATGAAACAGGAAGAGAACAGATAACACTAAAAGAAGATATAACCAAAATATTGAAGCTAATTCTAAGAGGCCTTTTCATATTTTTCTATATAGTTTTTGTTGTTCTAGCTATAGTCCCCATAATGATGTTTGATACAGTGCTACAAAAAGCAGGTGAAACCGCCTTCATCATTTTACCAATATGGTTCATTTTAATGGGTATTTGTGGGATATTTTTTCTCAATCTCGGCTCAAACTTAACGCTGGCAGAACGTATAGTTGCTGAGAAATGGCACGAACTAAAAAAAACGATAAAGCCTGAGCACTAGTCACACTTATTCAACTGCCGATGCAGCCAGCAGATCCATAAACATCACAGGACTGCTTTCCTGATTATTATGTTCGGTATCGAGAAAGGTAAAACCATTGCGGTAATAAAAATCTATCGCCTTAGGTTTTGAATCCGTAACTAAAAAACGGCAACCAATCATCGGGGCGATCTCTTCAACTGAAATTGCTGTGGCTAACTCAACCAGCTCCGGACCAATACCATAGCCTCGATAACGGCTATCGACAGCCAGGCGTGCAATTTTCACAGCTGGTAAGTAGGAATATCGGTGTACACCTGGATAGTCATCCAGCATGTAGGTTCCCTTAAGATCGACCTCACTACAGGTTAGCGTAATATAACCAATAATCTGGTTAGTATCTCTACCATGTTCATCTCTCAGGATACAAACATAAGTCTGCGATACCATTGAGACAACTGAGCTATAAGCTTCTCTCTGTATATAGGTTTTTAGAGGCTGGAATTCGGAATCGCCGGTTTTAAAATTTTTGGCGCTATCTTGTGCTGAAATGGGGCGGATGATGTAATCAATAACAGAGCTCATCGCGGCTGATAAACTCAGTTACACGTTGTTTCGCGCATTTTAGCTAATGCAGCGTGACCACGTTTCAAAGTACGCTTTGCACGGGGGTTGGTCTTTTTGGTACGAACCAGTTCAGCGAAACGCGCAGCATCTTCACCACTAAGCTCAACACGACCAAATGTAGAGGTTTTGATTGCCATATGTACACCTTCAGCGGCTTTTAACACATTAATCAAATTTGATATGCAGGTATGTTAGAACAAAGCTGTTTGATGATCTATCCCTACACATGTACAAATATACATTATAGTGTGTCAAAATATTATTAGCCTGAGCAGCCGCTCATTCTTTTATCTCTCCCCTATGCCGCGACTGAAAGCTCCAGCTCTTCCAATGCATCATCAGGTTTGTCGTTTAGCTAGGAAAGCATGGAGTAGAGCTGATCGCCAGTGAGGGTCTTAAAGCAGCCTTCGTCTTCGTTGGCCAGTAAGGTACGCCGCACATTTTAGCTGCTTCAACGGTTATGGTGTGGGGAGCTTTTCTGGATCGATGTTGTGCAAACATATTGCCGCTTATCAGCGCAAAGTTGATCAACACCGGAATAAACACGGGGCCGTCGATAGCAATAAAGTTCCTGCAACGTTGGCTGAATGCTTACAACAAGCAAAGCCAATATTCAGATTTAGGCGTCAACGGCCAGATAGGCTCAGCCAATATCAATGCGCTATATGCATACCTAGAACTCACAAAGAACGGGAAAAAATAATGCTTTGGCAGTCACTAAATTGCAGCCAGGGAGCAAGGTATTTGGAGATAACAGAAGCCTGCTAAATCTCAAGTTCCATCGGAACATATCGCATACCATTGATATTGAGCTCTTCAGATAACGCCTTAAAACCCACTTTTTGATAGAAGCCTAACGCATAGATTGAAGCTTTAACTGTTATCTTATTGCTATCACATCTTTGCTTCATTTCATCTACCAGCTTGCTAGCGATTCCACAACCATGATAACTGCTATCAACGTATAATTGACCGAGATAATTCCCATCTCGCCACGCTATATAGCCAACAAGTTTATTGTTATATGATGCCTTCACCGCCTGATAGACAGTTTTATCTAAAACTCTTTCAACATCCGCTTTTAAAGCAACCCTTAAAGCCTCTTTGCCTTCTGTATTCAGTAAAGGAGCAACATGCTTTTCATTTACCGTTTCAGCTAAGATTCGAATGTCATTAAGATCTTGAGCCACTACATCTGTTATTTTAATTTCCATTTTTACTCCAAGCACATAACACGCTGTTAAGGGATGAACAACGCAAACCACCCATCCCATTGCATCATAAACACAAGATTCAACCGGAATAAATAAGATTATTCGCATTCATCTCAATCTCAAAATACATTCCATTCCCTTTACTGAAAAGAGAGCTTAGAAATACGCTAAAACTCCTTTTTATCTATTAAACCATATCAAATTTCCTACAAGGCATTCTGCTAGTGCCAGCACATCCATATAAATTTACGTCTATTTGAAGAGTGTCCGTCCCCAATGACGGATGACACCGATGATGATTCTGGAATATATGACTCTCCCTTCGCCTATTGGAGTCATGGCTATTTTTCTAAAGAAATATGTCTCAGCGAAAGATGAAAAAGCATCAAGAACTTTTAAGGGAGTGGTACTAAGTCACTCTTTTTCAGTTTAAAAACCGATAGTAACTCTCTATACTAAGCTTTCATTGGCAAAATCCAATGACGGGATTGGTCTCCCGCTTAAATCAAGGCGTATAAACGCCAGCGTATTGCTGGTTTTTTTGTACGCGGCACCTGCACATCTCTATGGTGGGCTGGGTGAGAGCACTTCGGTGCGCCGTTACTTGATTGCGGTAAGACCAATCTCATTCAGTTCGCCACCCTATGATTGGTCTCATTGAGCGTGGTGATCTATTCATCACAAATCAAGGAGGCAATTATGCCTTACCAAATCTCTGTTCCTTTTCATGGATCCACTTTGATCCTGATTGATCATAATAACGAGCCATTTATTCCACTCAAGCCGATCGTTGAAGGCATGGGAATAAACTGTAGTTTCCAACTAACAAAGCTTAATCAAAACCCTTCTCGCTGGGCTATTGCAGTGTTAGCCGTGCCTGCCATAGATAAACATCGGCCAGTTCCTTGTATTCCCCTTAGGAGACTGTTCGCATGGTTACTCACGCTTAGGACTTGTTGGCTTAGCCCTACCGCGCAAAACAACATTTCCCTTTATCGAAATAAGTGCGATAGCGAGTTGTGGAAGTACTGGAGCCTCACTCATCAATTGTCCCCAGCGAAACACTTCATCAATAAGATGAACTAATACGCCTAAGCGAGCATTTGGCGGGGAAACTCACATCTCAGCAAGTTCGTGTGGCTATTCTCGCCCATCTTTCGTGTATTAATTTCGCGAATATCTATTTGATGTATTATTCTAGTACTACATATAAAACTAAACTCTTATGTTAGGACGTTATGGATAACTCAGGCCTCTCTTTCTCTACTTTTATCTTGGCGTTATCTCCTAAGGCTAGCAGAGGATAAAAGAATGAATACACTGAATACCACTCTTCTATTAGGGGCGCTTTTTTCTAGCTTTGTTAGCGCCCAAAAACCGATTGTTCTTGACGACAGTTACCAACACGACAAGTTTGGCACCCTGCCCCATGAAACGGTTAAACAGTTTCGCGCCTTTACCGCCAGTATGGACTCGCTAGATATTGATAATCCATCAGCCATACATAACGCCATGGGCACCCCTGAATGGGTTGCCTATGAGATCAAGCAATACGGTGGTGAGTGTATTCCTACTAAAAAACGCCCTAAATGGGCGTCAGAGACGCAATTTGTAGAACAAGGGATCGCGCCAAAAGACAACTCCTACGTCTATTCAAAAGGGTTTCGTAAAGATAATCCCGACTGGTTCGTTCGCGGCCATTTACAAATGAAATTGATTGCGGAAAGAATGTGAGCAGATGCCGCCGCCAATACCCACACCTTTTTAAACGCTGTACCTCAGCGTTCTAAATTTAACGGCGGAATATGGTTAGACCTTGAGTACATTACCACCGCGTGGGCAGATAAGTTTGGTAGCGTTTGGGTAGTTACAGGCCCTATCTATTTAGATCAGTTTGCTTATGCGTTTGTAGGGCAAGATGATGAGTTCCCAGTGGCGATTCCAGATGCTCTATTTAAGATTGTGATTAAAGAGAACGGCGAAAGCATCGACACTCTCGCTTTTATCTATCCACAGATCAGCGCTGGCTATTATCAGAAACATTTTGACCATAGCCGTTACCTAACCAGTATAAAAGAAGTGGAACAGTTAACTGGGCTCTCTTTTCTTAACTCGCTTGAAACCAAACAAGCGAAGAAAATAAAGTCGTATAGAGCGGATGACCTATGGCCTTATCAAAAATCCGATATTATCAGAGCGTGTAAAAAACAAAAAAAGAGTGAGTCATCGAGCAAAGGTTAAGCAAAATAACTCCTTTGTATTATTTTTAAGAATTTTACGGTTCTCAAATATGAGAAAGCGTGATAGAGTGCTTGCCGTTAGGTTCTCTCAAAGGTTTCTAACATCGAGCCTCGGCCAGTTTTCTGGTTGAGGCTCACTCATTTCTAGGGTAAACAACTCTACTCGCCAATTGTTATACATAACCAATGGCTAAACTTAGCCAGTTGTTAAACATAGCTGATTGTTCAACATAGCCAAACGGCAGACAAAAAAAAGCCCTCGACACATAATGCCAAGGGCTCGGTATTCTGTTGCATTCGATTAACGGTAAAGACCCAAATCTTTCTGCATATGGTTAGATAATTCACTAGAGTAATAAGACTTTTCAACGTCTCCTTTACCAAACAAAATATCCAACATGTGAGCAATCAATCCTTTGATGTTAACCGTATAGGTTTTTTTGTCCATAGAGGTTGGTACAACGATATCGTTAGCGTGCATTACCTGAGCCATAAGCGCCTCTCTGATTAATTCTGATTACTGACCTGATAGAGAGAATTTTAGAGGGTAATTGGCAAGATATTAAATGACAAATATTGGTATTTCGCATAAGTTTTTCTAATGATACAAGCTGATAACAAACCAAGGTATAAAAATTCAATCTTAGTGAATTATAATAGCATTTCGATTAATAATCGTGCATAAAAGACAGTATCTGACGATACACAGCAGAATCAAGAAACATTTTATTAACATGTAATTTGTCAACCAGACGGGCTAAACGATAAAAATAAGTTATCTAAATTCAAATAGAGATAAGAGTAAGGAATCCGCTAGAAAGAACTAGCAATTGGTAAACTGGCAGACGTATATGATGTAATACTTAAGAGTTACAGCATAAAAAACGATTTAGCCTTTTTTTAGGCAATAAAAAAGAGTCTTTCGACTCTTTTTTCACATACCTGATAGTGGTACAAGATATACTAACGCAGACCAAGCACTTACCCAGCCAACAATTACCGCAGTATCAATCCAGTCTCTGCTCCACATAACAGCCTCCGAAATAAACAGTTCAATGGCAACACCTTACATATAAAAAGATGTTTACTCGCTCATTTATTAAGCAATCAGCGTGCCAATACTTCTAACCTGTTTGTCCGACCTCATTATTTGGAAGTTGGTTCAATTTTTCTGGATGAGATTTGATAAATGCCACAAAACAATCCGCCATTGAGTAATTTGTAACCACAGCGTTGTCTAGCATATGGGTTATGGCAAAATATCCCTCTTTCCCTTTCATGGTATAAGCTGATGATGTCCCAGTATATATACGCTCAGGCTGAACGCTAACCCACCCGCCTGCATCATCAAATATCATAAAGTCTGTTAATCGCTGGCCTATTGGTCGTTCTGGATGATAACTAAAATCTAAGTTGTGGCAATATGGATAACTACCCGACCCTGTCCCCAACACACCGTTATTGGTGGCGTTGTTTATTGCCCCTTCTATCGCTTCTGCAAGGTAGCGCCCTTTTATCTGGTACACACCAATTGGAACGGCAAATGGCAATACTTTTCCGGCAATATCCGCTTCGGTTATTTTGCCAGGGTTTAATGAGCTTCTAATGCCGCCAGCGTTATGAATAGCAAACTGTACTGCGTGGCCCTTGCTCTTCATCATATAATGGAAAGACTCTGCCACTAGAGGAACCAGATCACTTCCCCCAGACTGATCCGGGATACGCACATGCCTAAGTGGTTTGTCTATCTCAGCGATGGTTGTCTGCTGTAACTGACGCACAATGGGGATATATTTATCTAATAATATCTCTTGAACGTCACTGTCTTTCTTACACACCACGATATTGTCATTGGCTAATAACGCTTCGGTAGCCTTACTATGAATCGATTGGTCATGAACACTTGATAATGTTGCGTCTAAACATAGTCTCCGGCCTATAAGAAGCTCGTTACGGCCATTAAAGGAAGTAACGCGACCATCTCGGGCAAAGTCTATTTGGCAGTGACCGATGGCTTGCGCGTGATAGCCAGCCTGAACAACATGGGTACCATTTACTTCAATACCGTAATCTGGCTGCGGCTCAAATCCTATAGAAGAAAAATCGCCCATTAATGTGTGAGAGTGCCCACCAATAATGATGGCGACCCCTTCTACACTTTCTGCTAGCTTAATATCAACGTCATAACCCAAATGGCTAATAATAATGATCTTATTGATATCGTTAGCCTGTATCTCTTCTATGGTGTTTTTTACTGTGCTAAACACATCTTTAAACGACGTATCTGGATCTGGGTTAGAGATCTCACTCATCAAGTCCATTGATACGCCAAATATCGCAATCGGCTCGCCATCGACTTGTTTGATCATATAGTTGGCGGTCTGTTTTGCCGCGTTATAACAAAGTAGATGGGAGTAGCTAGAAAGCTTATGAGGCTTGTCAGGATTTTCAGTCGAAATATCCCAGTTACCTGCCAACAGTGGAAAATTAATCCGTCCAAGAAAATCGGCAACAGGTTGATTACCCATGTCCAGCTCGTGATTACCTAATGCCATGGCATCAATGTTCAGCGCATTAAGAAGTTCTGCGTTAGCCACCCCTTTAAAGAGTGAAAAATAGAGCGTTCCTTGAAAACAGTCACCCGCATGAAAAAACAGAAACTCTCGGCCGTCCAACTTAGCTTGCTGTCTTAGCCATTTAGCTCTTGTTGCAATTCGCGCAAAGCCACCATTACTCACATACGGTGTCACCGTTTGTTGCTCTACCTGAAGTTCAAGCTGCAAAGATTGTGGCTCAAAATAAGAATGAGTATCGTTGATATGCGCCAATGTTAATTGAACGGGCTTATGTTGGTGTTTGGTCATCAGTTATTACTACTCGCGGAACAAAATTTTGGATTTGAGATTTACCCCTGATTCAATGCGATAGCTGAATCATCAAAAAGCGTAAGAGAGGCATGTTACTCCTTTAAGATGACATTTTCATATATAAATTTGAATCACTTCACCGTGGGGGAGAGATAGAAGCTGTAGACATGTTGATGTCATTCCAATATCACTTCGTGGCAAGCCACACTTTTACCTTGTGTTTGCGGTAACTAAAACCGTAAATAGTGCTTAAATTTTGGTCTGATAAAAAGCGAGCAAAATAAAATAAACTTGAAGTGTGATAGTAAGTTAAGCGAAATGTCAGTTTCTCATATATGCTTAAGTTAACAAGACAGGAGTACTATATGCAGTTAGAACGTGTAGAAATATCTGGCTTTCGTGGCATTAGACGTCTTTCACTCGCTTTCGATGAACTTACTACCTTAATTGGTGAAAACACTTGGGGTAAATCTTCTCTCTTAGATGCATTAACCGTGGCACTTCCCGCTGACGGGTCTCTGTATGAGTTTGAAATGCAAGACTTTCATGTGGATTACTCTATCGCCCATCCACAAACCCAGCACTTACAAATTATCATCTCTTTCTTGCCGAGTTATGAAGGTGAAGAACACTCTGGCCGTTATAGAAGGCTCAAACCTATTTGGGCACAGGACGAAAAAGGTCAAAAACGCGTTATCTACCGCGTGAGTGCCACCAGAGACCTTTATAAGATCACCACCAATTACTGCTTCTTAGACGGTCAAGGCACGCCGCTGTCGTTGCATCACTCAGAAAAACTAGCACAAGAATTGATGAGTCTTCATCCTGCAATACGCTTACGTGACGCACGCCGATTTGACCGAACCATCATTGGTAACGGAGATGATGTTCAAAACTCTCGTATCGAACGTCGCATAGAGAACACCTGCCGCAGATTGTTAGCCAAACCGGGGCATGTTAATAAAGGGGAAATTAAGAGTAGCCTCTCCTCGATGAAGAGCCTTGTTGACCATTACTTTTCTTTTAAAAATACGTCGAGGAAAAATCCAAGACGTCAACGAGATAGCTTGCTATTGACCTCCACCAGCACCATTTCTGGAGGCCTTAACCAAGTGATTGAAGAGACGAAAGACAACCAAACTCGGTTACTTGTTTTAATTTTATTGAACTCCTATCTACAAGCAAAAGGACCAAACGAGTTACGCCGCTGTGCGCGGCCTATTTTGATAATCGAAGACCCAGAAGGTCGCCTTCACCCAACTCATTTATCACGGGCTTGGAACTTGTTACAGATGGTTCCTACCCAAAAAATATTAACCACAAACAGTGCGGAGTTGCTCTCTTCCGTTCCCCTTTCATCCATTAAGCGATTAATACGTAAACCAGACAAAACCATTGCTAAAAGCATTCCTCCTCGGCTACTAAGCAAGGATGAGATTCGCCGAGTCGGTTTTCATATTCGTTTCCATCGCTCCAATGCCCTATACGCTCGTTGCTGGCTGCTGGTGGAAGGTGAAACTGAAGTTTGGCTATTTAGCGAACTGGCAAAACTATGCGGTTATAACCTTGCATCCGAAGGGGTTCAGATCATTGAGTTTGCACAGTCAGGGCTTAAATCACTAATTAAAGTTGCTAAAGCTTACGAAATAGATTGGCACGTGGTAACCGACGGAGACGCCGCGGGTAAAAAATACGCCACCGCGGTGAAATCTCAACTCGGTGGCGAGATGGAAACTCACCGCCTGACTGAGCTTCCCGATAAAGATATAGAGCACTTTCTCTACGCAAATGGTTTTGATAGTTTCTTTAAACAGCTGGTTAAAATTCCGCAGGACCACCCAATACCAGCCAAAAAAATCATTGTTAAAGCATTGAAGAAATTTGCCAAACCGGATCTTGCATTAGCCATCGTTTCCTACTGCGAAGAACAAGGGCCGCAATCTGTACCGTCACTTATTCGTAAAACGCTAAAACGTGTAATGACCATGGCTAATAGCAATACCTAACGTTTCCTCTACAGATAGCGAGTGAATTTGGGCAAAAAAAAAGCATGCCAAACGGCATGCTACAGTATCAAATTAGTTGATAACAAAACGGGATTCTTTTTTAACTTAAGATAAAGAACCTTAAGCTGACGATCACAGCAGCACTACCATGCTGCTGTGGTAATTTAGGTAAGGTTACTGAGCTGACTGCACTGCGGACGGTTTTGCTTCTGACTGTCTGTTTCGTTTTTCTAACCACTCTTTAAGAGCAATACCAGACGCTTTCATTAGATAACCAAAAATACCACCAACAATAATAGACGGAACAACAAAACCCCAGTCTCCGTTTGCAGCAAAAGTTGCACAAGAACCAATAAAAGTACCCGGGATATAAGCCAACCAAGTTTGCTTAGCCTGAATGCACATCATAAAGGCCACTAATCCAGTGACAACGTAACCCAAAATTTCAAGTGCCAGAAAATTCGAAGCATGGATAATCACCATAGCCCAGAATACACCGGTCATATTAGTCAGTAGACTTGAAGCAAGCCCTTTCAGCCCTTCTTTTGGTGATGCAAAGTAACTGGTACAACCTAGAAAACCGGCCCAAGTTAATAACCCTAGAGAGATCGACATCCATCCCCATACGGCAGAAAGAATTCCAGTTGTAATTGATATAGCTAGCAATACGTTCATAAACGCCACCAAAAGTTGACTCATTAAACAAGATGGCATTTTAGTCGACTACTCAGGTAACAAATATGATATTCATCACAATAATTACTGTACAAACATATAAATTGCATTGAAAATGTGACGCAAGCGGTTAATCAACAGATTTAGGTAATATCAGAAAGGAAAAGATCTGCACCAGCTTAATCCCTAGCTTTTTGCATCACACTACCCGCACCAAATTGGTCTCGTACTCAATACAACACCAGCGGAGGAGAATAGAAGTGCTACTTGCGTGTTGCGAGACGACGGCGAATCTCTTGATAACTTTCTATAATGAACGTCGCGACACCGCTCTCTAAATGCGCGTTGTTGTATTCATCGCATAAGTGAATATAGTTTGATTGAAACTTATCCACCGCTTCTTGTGACGTGCCGGCAAATATTACATCCCCTTCCACTTCAAAGCCGATCGACAACAGTTGCTGTTTATCATCCAAAAACGAATCACTCGCCATTGCTAAATAAGTAAACTGTTGACGATGAGTATTTGGTTTACAAAAAAATTGATATTTAGTCATCTTGCAATATCCCTCAATATAGATGTGTAAAATTACTAACCAATAATCTCCGACGAATGATTACTAAAATCAATCGTCGTCGAATTTTAACGATTCTGTGTTATCAACTCAGTCAAAGCACACTATGCACCTTAATCTACCTAAATGCATAAAATCATTGTAATAAAGTCTTATTTATTGGCGTAGTTAATTTTGCTAACTCTGTGATTAATCGAACCAAGTCACCCAGAAAACGCCTTTAGCGTTTTTCACTAATTTTTCAATAACCTCAATCATGACAAATTTCTGCCATACTAACTGTTGACCTGTCTAAAGCTTTACACTTTATAGTGCTCACAAGTTTCGAGGAACAACTGCTATGTATCGAATTTCTGAACTGGCTCAAAAGGTAGGACTAAGCCGTTCAACCTTACTCTATTACGAAAAGTTAGGACTCATTGCAGGCCAACGGCAACTAAATGGCTATCGACACTACTCTGATAAGGATTTGCAACGACTGAAGTTGTTACAACAGCTACAGGCAGGAGGGTTATCTCTTAAGGAGTGTCAATCTTGTTTAGAAGGAGAGATCAACCGGTCAACCTTGATGAAGAGATTGCAAACCCTAGACACTGAGATAAAAGAAAAACAGCATGCAAAAGAGTTACTTTCTTCCATGCTTGGCATGAGTTCGATGCGCAAATGGCATGAAAGTATTGAAAAAAGCGCCCCTTCGGCTCATTTAGATTGGTTGATAAAGCAAGGCTTCAGTGAAAAAAACGCATTAAGACTAAAATGGCTTTCAAAAGATATGAATAAACATGAACAATATATGGCTGATTTTAACTCTATTTTTCAAGGGTTAGATCGGCTGGGACCCGGAGATGATAGTGATACACTCAAAGCACTACATTCGCTGCCAATCAAGAGTGGAAATGCGTTAGAGATTGGCTGTGGTAAAGGGGTAACTACAAATTTGCTTGCTAATTATTCGGCCTTTCACTTGACCGCACTCGATAATGATGAGTACAGCCTAAGTTGTGTTAAAGAAAAAATGACAAACAACTCAAATGAACAGCGAGTAACAACCGTCTGTGCCAGCATGACAGCAATGCCATTTGTTAACGATCATTTTGATCTGCTTTGGTCTGAAGGTAGCGCTTATATTATGGGGGTCAAACAAGCCCTTAAAACTTGGAAGGCGTTTCTGAAGTGTAATGGCTATTTAGTTATTAGCGACTTGGTTTGGCTAACTGATAGCCCTGATGAGAGAGCAAAGGCGTTTTGGCAACACAACTACCCTAGCATGGCCTCGCACGAGCAACGAATCATAGATATGACGAAAGCAGGCTATGAAGTAATAGAGAGCTTTACGCTGAGTGAACAGTCATGGCGCAACTATCTCGAACCGTTAAAGAAAAAGCTCTCTCAAGTTGATATTGAAGATTTTATTTCCGATGCAGGTCATGATCTTCAGCGTGAACTGCAAATACATGATCAATATTTGGGTCAATATAATTACCAAATATTTATATTAAAAAATAAAGGTTAAACAATGAACATTAGAGTAGAAACTGACTCAGATAGTAACAAAATCGAGACACTTATTTATCGAGCATTTGAAAATCATCCACACCATAAACCAGGTGCGAAACCAACAGAGCATTTGATTGTTAGTAAATTAAGAGAGGCAAAAGCACTGACCCTCTCTCTAGTGTGTGAAGATAAAACAAGTGTTGTCGGCCATATTGCATTTTCTCCAATTATGATAAATGGCGAGAAATCTGGCTGGTATGGTTTAGGCCCACTGTCTGTTATACCTGAACGTCAAGGTGAAGGTATTGGAAGTGCACTTATTCGCGAAGGGTTGTCTCAACTTAAAGCGCAGGCTATTGAGGGTGTCGTGTTACTCGGAGAGCCAAGTTATTATTCGAGATTTGGCTTTATTTCTCAGCCTAGCCTAACATTAGCGGACGTCCCTGCTGAGTATTTCTTAGCTCTATCGCTAACCCAGACAATACCATCTGGCGAAGTGGCTTTTCACACGGCATTCTTTGAGTGATCACACGCTACAAAGCGATTAGCTTTCTGTTTTACCAATCCATGTTATTTTGCCACAGCAAAAAGAGTTAGAGTGCATACCCTAACTCTTTTAATCTCTGCTGGATCAACAAATGGTTATGATTTTGCCTGTCACGGCAAGGTTTTTGTACGCGTTAAAAACAAGCTAGAGTCTACAGTTTAAAGGGTTTATCTTGCATCATCCTTAACCCTTCGCGTTTGATACAGTCCGCTAGTGGATTCTCCGCCATATCGACTCGCCAGATAAATGAAAGTGTCCGATCCATGGTGAGCTCTGGGACGTTCAGCGCGACCAACTTGCCGCTTTCGATATGCTTTTCAACATCTAAATAAGGTAAGCAAGTAACGTATGGTCCGTTAGCAACCATACTCCTTAATACTGGTACGTGTTCATATTCTCGCCACACATCTAAATCAGCAATTAAATGATGAATGGAGCTATCAAATATTTTTCGGGTACCAGAACCTATCTCTCTTAGAACCCATTTCGCTTGTTCTAACTGAGCTAAACTGACTTGATCTCGCTTAGCAAAAGGGTGATGGGCAGAGACAACAACCGTCAGGTGATCTCGACACCACACCTCTTGGTGAATTCGACTGTCATCGCAGCGCCCTTCTATAATGCCAAGGTCATATTGGTAGTCGAGAACAGCATCAATAACACCCTTAGTACTCTGTACGCCCAGATCAATACGCATCTCTGGGAAGTCATTATCAATTATGCTTATAAGGTCTGGAACTAGGTGTTCAGCAGGGGTTTGGCTTGCGCCTAACCGTATTTCTCCGCTGATTAAATGCTGCTCTACAAAACCAAGTTCTATCTGTTGTGCATCTTGCAATAGTCGTTTTGCTTTCGGTCTTAACCACATTCCCCAATGCGTTAACGCCATTCTTTTACCCTGCCTGTTGAACAGTGGGCGCCCTAACATTTTTTCCAGCTGCGCAAGAGACATGCTAGTAGCAGACTGGGTTAGTGAGAGTCTTTCCGCTGCTTGGCTAACACTTCCTGTGTCTGCTACAGCTTCAAAAACAGTTAACTGTTTTAGTGAATAACGCATAGATGATCCCTGTAGATTTTACCGTATGCACCATCTTACATAAGCATTTTAAGTTCATCAATATTTTTGATGAGGTAATTGAATATTATCAATTTTACCTCTAGCAATTCTCACCATAACCTAACTCTCAAGCCATCTGGTCTTTTAGGTGGCGTTAACGCTAGGAGCAGTTATGAAAAGAAAATTTAGGGGAGTCAACGATGTCGACAGCTAACCCACCAGAGATGAAGGCCGTTTTGTCTCCCAAAGAGATGATGACGGAAGCAGCAAGTTTTGCGTATAACAAGACGCAAAAATCCACTGCTATGATCATTAGTCTTGCCATTATGGCAGGCATATTTATTGGTCTTGCCTTTTTATTCTATATCACGGTGACCACAGGAAGCAGTTCTAGTTGGGGAATCAGCCGATTTGTCGGCGGTATCGCTTTTAGTATGGGGCTTATCTTAATCGTGTTATGCGGCGCGGAGCTATTTACAAGCTCGGTACTCACCAGCATTGCATGGGCAAATAAACAGATTCGATTAAACAAAATGGTCTCTATCTGGGGTCAAGTGTATATCGGTAACTTTATTGGTGCGTTACTGCTGCTTTTATTGGTCTCCATCGCAGGACTTTACCAGCTTGATCACGGCCAATGGGGAGTAAATGCATTAAACATCGCCCAACATAAGTTAGAGCATTCATTTAGCCAAGCATTCGCTCTAGGGATCTTATGTAATCTGTTGGTCTGTCTAGCCATATGGCTGACCTTTAGCAGTCACAATGCTTTAACCAAAGCGCTCATGGTTATGCTACCTGTCTCTATGTTTGTTAGCAGCGGCTTTGAACACTGTGTCGCCAACATGTTTATGGTCCCTCTGGGTATTGTAATTCAATCAACTGCGCCTGAATCATTTTGGTTACAAACGGGGTTGTCCCCTGATCAATACGCCAATCTGAACGTCTACCAATTTATTACCAGCAACCTTATTCCTGTAACCCTAGGCAACATAGTTGGGGGAGCCGTGCTGGTTGGACTGGCAAACTGGTCCATTTATCAACGCCCAGCGTTAAAAACAACTCAAACAAAATCTATTTCATCAATTTCGCTTACAACGTCAGTTAAGGACATCGCCATGAACTCTAATTTAATCGCTCGTCAAATCATGAACAGCAACGCATTTGCTCTACAAGCAGACATGCCTACTGAGCTTGCTATCGATTCTCTCACAGACAGAAATTTACAAGGTGCTCCTGTTTTAAACGTTCAGGGCGAGTTGGTTGGTTTCTTCTCTGTTCACGATGTACTGATTGATCTTTGGTGCCAAGACTACTTGCCATCCGCGAAACAAAAAGTGGTCGACATCATGACAAGAGACGTGGTTGCTATAGAGTCAACAGAATCTCTGCTTAATATCATTGAATTTATGTGTATCGACAAAGAACAACTTTACCCAACCACCAGCATGGGTATAGCAACTCAATTTACCAGTTTGTCTTTAGAGGAGAGAGCAAAGAATATGAAGGTAAATAGACCTCAAATCTTGCCTGTTATCGACAATGGTATTTTTGTAGGCACCATTTCTCGCAAAGAAGTGATGATCGCGGTTCGCTCCATATATGGAGAGCGCATTAACGTTGTGGAGAGCAATACTGTCCTAGAGAGCGCGTAATACACTACTCACCAATAAGATAGAATAACGCCCCTTCCATTGGCTAACACGACAAAATAGTGAAAGCATATAAGGGGCGTTTTTTAGTAGACGGTGATGTTCAAACGTCGTTGCCGACGATTATTTTCTAACACCTTCTACCACTAATTCCATATCAACAGTATCCACCATACCCATGGCTTTGATACCAAAGTCTTTTAGTTGCAGCGTTGTAGTGCCAGTAAAACCAGCGCGATAACCACCCCACGGGTCTTTACCTTCACCAATGAACTGCGCATCGATAGTAATAGGTTGAGTCTGGCCATGAAGCGTTAGGTCACCCATCACTTCAACCATACCATTGCCTTTGTCAGTCACTTTACTACTGACAAATTTAGCATCAGAAAATTTGCCGGCATCAATAAAGTCTGCGCTGCGAATGTGCTTATCACGCTCAGCATGGTTTGAATCCAAGCTGGTTGTATCAATCATTACATTCACTTTTGATGCTGCGATGTCGTTAGCATCATAGGAGAAGTCTCCACTAAAGGTATTAAAGCGTCCTTTTATAAAGCTATAACCTAGGTGACTTACAGAGAAGTTTACCGAAGCGTGCGCTCCTTTGGTGTCAATAACGTAATCGGCAGCATTAGCGGTTAACGGCATAGCTACTGCAAATGCGAGTCCCATCGTTAAAAGTTGTTTTTTCATTTTATTACTCCTGTCATTTTTCGTAGCGTATCGTCTTTGTCTATAAGGTGGTGCTTAATCGCTGCTGCTGCGTGTAAGCCAGCAAAGCCGATCAATATAAACGCACTGTAGTAGTGAACTTGCCCAGCAAGATCGGATTGGTTAGGAAACAACTCTCCTAAACTGGGTAGAGTGAATAGCGAAAATACCTCTATTCCTCGCCCATCAGAGGTCGAAATTAGATAACCGGAGAGAAACAGAACAGCCAACAATAGATAAAGAAAATGATGCACCGCTTTTGCTGCTTTCACTTCGTAAGGCTTGCCTTCTATTGAAGGGGTTGCCGTCACCGTTTTCCATAACACTCTGAAAAGCGTTAGTGCAGCGAGCAATATACCGACGGATTTATGCCAGAAGGGTGCCGTTTGATACCAAGAGCTGTAATAGTTTAGGTCTACCATCCATAAACCTAATGCAAACATGGCAATAACAACAACAGCAGATAGCCAGTGGATCAGCTTTGCAATGAAATTGTAGTTCTTTACGTCTTGTTTCATATCTATCTCTGAACGTTATTATTCGCATAAAAGTAAAGTTAAATGCGAATGTTTCTCTTTCAGGTAAGTATCAAACAAATCTAGAACAACAAAAAGTGATCATTTTTGCTGTTATTGTTCAAAAAAATTGAATCTAACTATCAATGAGATAATCCGTTTGTTGATCAGTGATTTATACCACCAAGTACCGCTAATCGTATGTTGAGTATTTGCCGGTTAACATCACTTTCAACACACTAGTTTATAATTCACTCTCTTTCTCAATTTGGTATAGCTCATCTGAGATATCGAGTATTTTTGCGTCAATCACTTTTTGTGCATCTCGCACACCTTGGTTATAGAACACAGGACCCATTTTTTTACTTACAAAATCAAATAGGAAATCGGCATCAAACTGCCCTAGTTCCATATCCAATTCATCTTCAAAAAAACGTTGCAGCTCTAACAAAATGTCCTGACGCTGCTTACTAGTAAAACTCATTTCTGACACGGTTAATTCCTCTCGACAAATAATTAATGAAATTTACCACGGTTAACTGGGGTCTTGTTGTTTATATATAGACAATTAGGAAACGTTATGTTGATCAAAACAACTAAAAACTGGCATCTAAAAGAGAACGATACAACGTCAGAAACCATATACCAACAACGACGCGATATCATTAAAAAAATGGGCATTCTCACCGCTACTGCTCCTTTTGCCAGCAATGCGACAGCCGGTTTGTTTGACTTCTTTAGTAAAGCAGACGACGCCGTCCTTGATAACCGAAAACCGCTGGCGTCTATAGCTTCTCCCTATTCTGATACGTCACTTCCTTTGACGCCAGAAAAGAAAATACTCACTTATAATAACTTTTACGAGTTTGGTACCGCCAAAGATCAACCTGCGAAGAACGCCGCTAACTTTGTTACTGACCCGTGGAGTGTGGAAATAGCCGGTGAAGTACACAAACCAACAACCATCGACTTTGCCGACATCATCAAAAAAATTGATATAGAAGATCGTATCTATCGCTTGCGATGTGTTGAGGCATGGTCGATGAATGTTCCTTGGCTTGGCTTCCCATTAAGCAAGCTTATTGAGTTCGCGAACCCAAAAGGCAGTGCTCAATATGTGGCATTTCAAACCCTGTATGATCCAAAAAGAATGCCGGGACAAAAAGATCGGCGACTTGGGGGTGGGATCGAATACCCTTATGTTGAAGGATTAACGATTAAAGAAGCAATGCATCCGTTAACTTTTGTTGCGGTAGGCCTTTACGGCAAAACTCTTGCTCCACAAAATGGCGCACCATTGCGTCT
Organism: Vibrio sp. 99-8-1; assembly: GCF_013114595.1. Classification (GTDB taxonomy): domain Bacteria; phylum Pseudomonadota; class Gammaproteobacteria; order Enterobacterales; family Vibrionaceae; genus Vibrio. Next base: position 40,773 of record NZ_VTXE01000010.1, read on the forward strand.
GGTCGTTCCTTGGAAATATGGCTTTAAGAGTATTAAATCCATCGTAAAAATAACCCTAAAAGAGTTTCAGCCAAACACGACCTGGAACAAGCTTTCTCCCGGTGAATATGGTTTTTACGCCAACGTTAACCCCAATGTTGATCACCCTCGCTGGAGTCAAGCATCCGAACGTTTTATCGGAAGCGGCAACGTATTCAGCGCACAGCGACAAGATACCCTGATGTTTAACGGCTACGCTGATGAAGTGGCATCGCTCTATAGTGATATAGACCTAAAACGTCAGTATTAACTGCAAATCCCGATTGGTGAGCCAGATTGATGATGAATACTCCCTTTTTAACCAACAAAGTCACCCTTATTAAGCTTGCTATTCATGCAGCATCCATCGGGTCATTAGTCTGGTTAATTCTTTCTGCCGTTAATGGTCATTTAGGAGCCGAACCGGTAGACGCGATAATACACTTTACCGGCAAAAGTACCCTGCACGCACTCTTTGCCACGCTCCTTATTACCCCAGTAGTACGATTTTTTAAATGGGGACAGCTTATCCGAGTTCGCCGATTGGTCGGTTTATACTGTTTTTTCTGGGCTAGCCTACATTTACTTTCGTACGCGTGGCTAGATTTAGCATGGGATGTCTCGTTACTTGTAGAGGAAATCACCACCCGTAATTACCTCATATTTGGCATGCTTAGCTGGATACTTTTATTATTACTTTCAATAACCTCAGTAAACTTACTGCGCCGTAAACTTGGCAGTTCTTGGCAAAAGCTGCATAATTGGATTTACGTCATAGCGATACTTGGTCCAATTCATTACAATTGGTCATCTAAATCTGAAATACTGGAACCTAGCCTATATCTATTGGTTGCAGTGATTCTGCTTATAGCACGCAAAAATAAAATAGAACGTTGGTTATTTAGGTGAGAGAGACTTCTCTTCATCTTAGGAGAGAAGTTTGCTTAAAGATCTGGTTATTCAATCAATTCACGATTTTCAAAAAGATTGCTTAAAATTGTGTGAGAATCACTATCCTACGGTGCACAACCGGGGAATGAGTGAGCACCATTTAGGCAGAGCTTTTGCCCGAAGAATGGCAAGTACTCTCGACAAGTTTAACCAGCCTAATCAGTTTGAGCCTATCGATACGGTGTTATCACCGGAACATGCTCATCACTATCGCATCGCGTCAGGTTTAGGAACCGTATGGGTCATCACTCACCACTTAACCAGCGCCAATAAAAACTGTAGAGACAAGCTATTAAAAGATATAGGTGAATGGCAGGCTGAATACGGCTTTGCCATTCAGCCTAATGATCTGTTGGTGTTGCTTAGCGATCACTGGATATCTCGCAGTAAACACAGCAGAGAGTTACTTGATTGGTGGATTGGCGAGCTGCCTGATGATATTAACGAATATAGCCAACAGGGGATCTCTCTGTATCAAAGCCAATCTAAGTTGATAAACGATTTGGATCACTGCTTTCAATTGAGACCTTGCTATTTAAGATTTGGTCACCCGCTCATTCGTTCGTCTGACCATCAGTTAGTACGAAAGTATATTCAGCTCTATGCCATTTTAGAGTGGCAACGCTAACGATAGAGGCTTGATCAGCCCTTACTTAGCAACTCGCTTTATTCTCACGACCAACAGGCAAACTTGCATTGAGTTCTTGGTGATTTTCTTTTATTCTTTCGCGCTACTTTGTCAGTGGCGCTTTTATCCTAGCCCGACAGCACTTACTTATTAACAATCGTTGACCTAACGATGCCATAATTTAGCGATAATCACTCTATGAACCGTAAAAAAAAGATCAACGACACTCTTAAGAAAAAGCAGAAGAAAATGAACGCTAAATTGCATAAAAGCAACAAGCCTCGTTATATTTCGAAAGCTGAACGTGCAAAGCTGGAGCTTCAGGAGCAAGAGGCACAGCAAGTTGAAAGCAGCGACAATGTTGACAACGCAACTGCCGCTGACGATCAGCAAGCGTAACTAAAGCAGCAACGACTCGCCAATTGGGTAATACTCACTGGCTGAGTCGATTAGTGATTGAGCAGTAAGGGTTTCCACACCATACACTTCGACTTTTTTGCCATGTTTTTCAATAATTCGTTGTGCTAGAAGATCAAAATCACCATCTCCGGATGCGAGAATAACCACGTCTGCTTCTGCGGCTAACTCAATCGCGTCGAGGGTAATGCCAACATCCCAATCCCCTTTTGCAGAACCGTCTCGTCTTTGAATGAAGGGTTTCAATTTCACGTTAAAACCGATGCCTCTTAAGATGTGATGAAACTGACGCTGTTTTTCGTTGTTGCTGGCAATGGCATAGGCGTTGGCTTGAACAACGGTTCTATTTTGCGTTGCTTGGCGCCAAAATGCATTGTAATCGAAGTGTTGTTGGTACCTGTCACGCGTTGTGTAATAGATGTTTTGTACATCAACTAAAATGGCTACTGTTTCCATTTTTTTCCTACTTATCGTCAGTTGTTTTACTTAATCGCATATGGCGATTAGATGCATTGGCTTTAGGCTTTTCGGGCACCGCTTTTTTTTCATGTCGTAAATGACGAATCGCTAGGATCGGATGATTCAATAACATCCTCGGGCCAGCGTATATCATCACTTGTTTCATCTGTTCTTTAGGTTCAGGTTTGTAACAATGAATAGGACATTTATTGCAGGTCGGTTTTTCTTGCCCATAAGGACAACGATCCAGTTTTGTTTCTGCATAAATTAACAGTTCTTCACAGCTGGCACATAAACCACTGTTAACGCCATGATGCTTTTTACAATAAATTTCCATCATTGCAGAGACTGTTTTAAACTCTGTAGCTAACTCCCCTACCAGAATTTTACTCTGTCGCATACTGTTTCCATCTTACTTCTTGGTGGCAAATCATACCTAACAAGTGCCATTTTACTAAGTAATAATTACTTTCCAATTTTTGAGTATAAGAAATAACTTTTTATACCATGCACTATATCCCATCCATGAAAGCAATACCTTGAACTAGATAGTCACAAAAATGTAGTATGCACTCCTAATTCTAATAGGCTAATCGCCATATTGTAATAAAGAGTAAAGTCATGCTATCTATTTTTGATATCTATAAAATCGGGGTAGGCCCATCAAGCTCACATACTAACGGTCCAATGATCGCAGGTTATCAGTTTGGCCAACTCATTTCCGATAAACTCAATAACGTTTGCAAAATTACGATTGATCTCTACGGTTCCCTCTCGCTAACGGGGCGCGGACACCATACAGACAAAGCAACGGTAATAGGCTTAATGGGTAACCGCCCTGACGCTATTGATATAGAGGCAGCGAATGCACTGCATAAAGAGAGCATTCACAATAAAAAGCTGGCCCTATTAGGACAACATACTATTTCTTTTGATGCAGAGACTGACATTGTGTTCCACAGTGATAATCTTCCTCTGCATGAAAATGGCATGTCTATTTCTGCTTTTGACGAGCAAGGTAACTTGATCGACAAAGAGGTGTATTACTCTATCGGTGGTGGTTTTATTGCCACAGAGAATGAACTTAAAAACGGCAAAAGCAGTGATGATGTGACTTTAGAGTTCCCATTCAAATCTGCTGAAGAGTTACTTAAGCAAGCAGAAATCCACGGATATTGCCTAGGCGGATTAATATTACGTAACGAACTCGCTTACCGTTCAGCGGAAGATATCGATGCGAGAGCTGATCAAATCTGGCAAATAATGTCCAGTTGTATTGAGCGCGGACTCACAACCGAAGGGATCTTAGAAGGTGGACTTAATGTGACCCGTCGTGCCGCTGCTCTATTGAAAAAGCTGGAAGCCAACAGCGCTTTAGAAAGTGATCCAATGGAAATCATGGACTGGATCAACGTATTCGCCTTTGCTGTCAGCGAAGAGAACGCAGCTGGTGGTCAAGTTGTCACTTCTCCAACAAACGGCGCGGCTGGTGTTATTCCTGCGGTGTTAATGTATTACCACAAGTTTATCAAACCGCTCGATACCAAACAGATCAAAGATTTTCTTGCGGTGTCTGGTGCCATCGGCATGCTTTACAAAGTAAATGCGTCAATATCAGGTGCCGAAGTGGGTTGCCAAGGGGAGATAGGTGTGTCGTCTTCCATGGCTGCTGCCGGATTAACCGCGCTACGTGGTGGCAGTAATGAACAAATCTGTATCGCAGCAGAAATTGCCATGGAACACTCTTTGGGCATGACCTGCGATCCTATCGGCGGTTTAGTCCAAGTGCCTTGTATCGAACGTAATGCTATGGGTGCGATGAAAGCGATCAACGCATCACGCATGGCCTTAAAAAGAACCAGTAAATGCTTAATATCTTTAGATAAAGTTATTGATACCATGTATCAAACTGGTAAGGACATGAATAAGAAGTATCGTGAAACATCACTTGGCGGCCTAGCGGTTATTCATATCGCACCACCATGTGAGTAATAACGACGCTAAACCGAGCTATTTTAGCTCGGTTTAGTCAATACAAAATGGACTAAATCTTTGGCAAAGTCACCTCAATCAGAGTGTTCCAAGTGTCATCATTCGTCTCTCGCTATAAATTGACCTCACAGTTTCTTAGCAATTCTATCAATTCATTCTCCGTTTGTGGCTCTCTTGCCAACTCAACCTCTGGTGACGCACCACCTCTTAAAATGTACGCTTTAGTGCCACAATGGTCATAATGATACCAAAGACCATCTACGCAAACGTCGGTATAACAACGGGGGTCTTTTTTAAGTTCCATATATCGCTCTCCTTAGGTGTTACTTAAAGGATAGTTGTAATCCATAGTTTTTGTACGGATTTGGACTAAAGTCTTAAATCTGTTGACTGTCCGGCTAATTTTTAGACGCTTGCACGGCATTAGTGCAAATACTCTATTGTTCGCTTTTCGAATAATGTAATCTATGGGCGGGAAATTTATGTCGTATTGAGAAGAGTAATGAATAGCGAATCCAAACCTTGGTTAAACAGCTTTCCTGATGATGTTCCAGCAGAAATAGACGCAGACCAATATCAGAATATTAACGATATGTTCCGTGAGACATTTGCTAAGAACGCAGACAAAGCCGCTTTTGTTAACATGGGCCACTCGTTAACTTATAGAGAGTTAGAAGAGAAAAGCACCGCATTTGCGGCCTATTTGCAAGTTACCTTAAAAATGAAAAAAGGCGATCGTATTGCGTTAATGATGCCTAACTTGCTGCAATACCCCATTACCATTTTAGGTGCACTAAAAGCAGGATTAGTGGTGGTTAACGTGAACCCACTCTATACACCTCGTGAGTTACAGCACCAACTTCGAGACTCGGGTGCCACTGCCATCGTGGCGGTGACCAACTTTGGTAACAACTTACAAAAGGTGGTATCTCAAACCAGCATCAAACATGTAATTTTGACCCGAATCGGTGATGAGCTCGCACCGTACAAAAGAACCTTAGTCAACTTCGCGGTAAAATATATTAAGAAGATGGTGCCTAAATACAACCTGCCCGGTGCCATCTCATTAAAAAGAGCCTTAACTCAAGGCAAAGGCTTGACCTTAGATCCACCGAGCATTTCTAGTAGTGACCTTGCTTACCTTCAATATACAGGGGGAACAACGGGACTGGCTAAGGGTGCGATGCTAACCCACAGAAACATTATTGCAAATGTACTCCAAGTTTATGGACATTTTGCGCCAAGAACATCTTTAGAGAACGAACATGCGGTAACCCCGCTTCCTCTTTATCACATCTTTGCTAACTCGGTTAGCATGATGCTCATTATGTTTTTTGGTGGTACAAACCTTCTTATTACCAACCCGAGAGATCTTGACTCATTTGTAAAAGATCTAAGTAAGTACCCTTTTACCATGATGTTTGGCTTAAACACCTTATTTAACGGCTTAAACAACCATGCAGGCTTTAAGAATCTTGATTTTAGTAAGGCTAACTTTACCATCGCCGGAGGCATGGCAACGCAAAAGCATGTGGCCGATGAATGGCAAAATATCACTGGCATGCCAATCGTTGAAGGGTATGGATTAACAGAGTGTTCACCCGTTGTTGCAGGGGGCGTTCACACTCAACAAAGCTTTGTTCCTTCCATTGGCGTTCCGTTACCGAGTACTGATCTGCGCATCGTCGACAGTAATAACAATGAGTTAGACGTTGGTGAGATCGGCGAAATTCAAATTCGCGGCCCTCAAGTCATGAGCGGGTACTGGCAACAAGATTCTGAAACCCATGAAGTGATGCACGAAGGGGGTTGGATAAGCTCCGGCGATATTGGCCGAATGGATGCACAGGGCTTCTTCTATATAGAAGACCGCAAAAAAGATATGATTTTAGTCTCCGGCTTTAATGTGTTCCCTACCGAAATTGAAGAAGTTGCTACCCTGCACCCCCGAATCATCGAGGCCGCAGCGGTAGGTATTGCTGATGACGTCGCTGGCGAACGAGTAAAACTTGTTGTGGTGACAAATGGCACAGCAGTAACCGAAGACGATATTAAGAAACATTGTCGCCAACATTTAACTGGCTATAAGATCCCTAAAGTCGTTGAGTTTAGGGATGAGTTACCAAAAACCAATGTTGGAAAAATATTAAGACGAGAGCTTAGAGACTAGTTTTAAGTTAGTAATCTATCCTTGATAAAAAGCGATTAGCTCAGTGGTGGGCTAGTCGCTTTTTTGATTCCAACGAGTATCTCATCAAAAGCCCGTTACACCTTTCTTCAAGATAATGTTGCCATATTTTGCTAACTCTCCAGTTAACACAACAGCGGTACATGATTGCGTTCGTTGATAAAATGCAAACCTCTCTAACCGTGCAATATTGGCAGAGTTTATCCCTTCCGAACTCATTGCTTTGATATATCGTTGTTCTACAGACGGGTCTAAGCTGTCTCCCTCTTCAGGTTGCATCATGAGTATGGGTTGCTCTACATATTGGTCGAGTTGGAACAGCATAATCACGCCTTCAAGCAGGGTATCAATAGCAACCCCATCGCAACGTATAACTTTTTTACCGTAGGTATGTGCGGGAAAATGCGCATCTGCAAAAACAATCTCATCACCATGGCCCATTTCCGCCAACGTTGATAAAAGAGTAGGAGTAATAGCTGGATGTATACCTTTGAGCATATATCATTCCTTTGATTTGATTGACTAAATTTTGCAAAGTTAGAAATACAAAAACCTTCTGAAAATTACCATGAATGTCTACAGGGCGTTCGCTTCTTTTTTTGCTGCTGTAGCATGAGGGACAAGAGACAGGAAAGAGCCAACCTCGCTAGGCTCTTTCCTGAACTAAATGACTATTCTACTTACCGAATGGGTAAAGCAGAGTTTGCATGTCTGGGTTGTCGATGTTTTCAGCCGTCACTACTTTAACCGGGATATCGATAACGCTTGTTACTTTCTTCCCTTCTAGTACATTGTAGAGTGTCTTCAAACCTTGGTAGCCAATTTGATAAGCATCTTGTACTACAAAGCCTTGAATAGTGCCGGCTTTAAGGAACGCGATAATACCTTCGGTACTATCAAAACCCATCACCTTAACTTTACCTGCAATACCTAAGCTATCGATTGCGTTAGCAACACCAAGAGTAGAGCCCTCGTTAGTAGCATAAACCGCTGAAATATCTGGGTTTGCGCGTACCATATCGATGGTTTTATCCATCGCTTTTTGTGGATCACCATCGCTATATTGAACTTCTAGTACCTTGATATTGGGATAGTGTTTCGCCATTGCATCGATAAAGCCATTAGAACGCTCCATCGCATTTTGAGTACCTGCAACATGGGCAATGATACCCACCTTACCTTCTCCACCTAACATTTTACCTAACGTTTTAGCCGCATCAGCACCAGCTTTTACATTGTTTGTTGCAATAAAGCTTTTCGGAATTTCAGAGTTGATGCCTGAGTCAAATGTCGCAATTTCAATACCACGAGACTTAGCTTCTTCAACTGGAACTACGAGTGCATTGGAGTCCAAAGCTGCCAATAGTATCGCGTCTGGCTGTCGAGCCATCATATCTTCCATTAACTGTATTTGTTCAGAAATCTGCGTTTCAGCAGCCGGACCCACAAAACTCGTTTTAACACCTAACTCTTTCGCGGCGGTGTCAGAACCAAGTTTAACGGTTTGCCAAAACTCATGCTGGTAACCTTTACTTACCACAGGAATATACATTTCATCTTTCGCCTGCGCGGCACTCATTCCTATTGTTGCTATAGCGGCAAGTAACGTAAGTTTCATAGATTTCATCATTAATTCTCCATTTATATGTAGGGTAGTACTGTTATCAAATCGTCAATTTTTCATGTATTACTTAATTTTTTTTCTAAGTGTATCTAGGTAAACCGCCGCGATGACTACTGCTCCCATTGCAACCATTTGCCAAAATTGCGAAACCTCCATCAGGTTTAATCCGTTTTTTAGTATGCTCATGATGAATGCACCGATAATGGTTCCGCCTATGGTTCCGATTCCACCCATCAAACTTGTTCCACCAATAATCACCGCGGCAATCGCTTCAAGTTCATAACCGACACCAGCAGTTGGTTGGCCTGAGTTCAAACGTGCTGTAATGATGACGCCGGCAATACCTGTCATAAGCCCACAAAATGCGTAAACAAACATTTTGACTCGATCTACCTTAATACCAGAGAGGTGAGCGGCGTCTTCACTGCTGCCTACCGCGTAGATATAACGTCCAATGACAGTGCGTTTAAGTATGAATGCGGCGACAAACGCTAATACGCCGAAGTAGATGACTGGATAAGGGATAGCATCAAAGAGTTTGCCCTGCGCCAGTAATTTAAATGTTGGGTACTCGGTAAAATAGAGCGCACGCCCGTCGGTTAAGACTAAGTTGATACCACGAATAGACATCATTAAACCTAGGGTTGCGATAAAAGGTGGAATAGTAATCCGAGTAATTAATGTGCCATTAACAAAACCACACAGTGCGCCAGCTAAAGCACCAACAATAATGCAGATAGGTAAAGGCAAGCCTGCGGATGCGGCAAGACCAACCGCGACACCAGAAAATGCCATCACAGATCCCACCGACAGATCTATACCTGCGGTAATGATCACGTAGGTCATTCCTATCGCAATAATCCCAATGACTGACGTTTGAAGGGCCACCGTCAATAAGTTGTTAACGTTTAAGAAATAAGGTGTGCCTAAGCTAAAGAAGATCATAAGCAAAACTAGACTGATTAAAGGGGCAAACTTCATTAATAGCCCTTTATTTACCAGCGATTTCTTTGATGACTTATCTTTTGGTTCAGTAGCGGCCGTTACATTGCTATTCATGTTTTTATCCCTCTAAAGTCGCATATTTCATTATGTTTTCTTGGTTGGCATTTTCTGCCAATAACTCACCCGTGATCATTCCGCTTTTCATCACCAGTATTCGGTCACACATCCCTAATATTTCCGGCAGCTCAGAAGAGATAACAATGATTGATTTTCCCTCTTTGGTGAGCTTATTTATCAACTCATAAATCTCTAATTTGGCACCGACATCAATACCTCGAGTCGGCTCATCAAATATCAGAATTTCGGTATTTTTGCAGATCCATTTAGCGATGATTATTTTCTGCTGATTACCGCCACTTAAATTGCCCGCCAGCTGTTCTAAATTTGGAGTTTTAATTCTCAGTTTCTGTTTCAGATCTTTTGATATCTCGTTAGAGCTCTGTTCATCGATAATGCCTAAGTTGCTTGAATAATCTTCGAAGCTGCTCATCATGATATTGTCTTGGACTGACATACCGAGTGCTAAGCCGTCTTTCTTTCTGTCTTCTGTCAAATAGGCGATGCCATGCTTAATGGCGTCATGAACAGAATTGATCTTCAAACAAGTCCCAAACAGCTCTATCTCACCACTGTCGATAGGATCAGCACCAAAAATGGCTCGCGCAACTTCAGAGCGCCCCGCTCCCATCAAACCAGAGAAGCCAAGAATCTCTCCTCGCTTAAGTTCGAAGTTCACATCGCGTAATACTCCCTCACGATTTAAATTGCTTACTTTTAGAACCGTTTCGTCACTAGGTTTGTTAGTTCTTACTGGGTAGATGTCTCCTAAATCACGTCCAACCATCATGGAAATCAACTCATCGATCTGAACGGTGTGATAATCAACGGTTCCGATAAACATGCCATCTCGCATCACTGTCGCTCTATCAGCGATTTGAGCGAGTTCCTCTAAACGGTGGGAGATATATACAATCCCCACCCCTTGTGCTTTCAACATGTTAGTGACGTCAAAAAGGCTCTCAATCTCAGACTCTGTTAATGCCGCCGTAGGTTCATCCATGATCAGAACTTTAGCGTTAACAGAAAGCGCTTTTGCAATCTCGACCATCTGTTGCTGAGCGACCGTCAACTCTTCCACTAATGTGTCTGGTTTTATATCCAGATTTAATTTATCCAATAGGGACTGAGTGGCGTGCGCCTGAGAACCATCATCGAGTAACCATTTATGTTTTATCGTGTGCTCTCGGCCTATAAATATATTTTCAGCAACGGACAACTCAGGAAACAGGTTGAACTCTTGATGAATGATGGTTATGCCTTTTTCCTGAGCAGATATTGGGCTCCTTAAAGTGACTTGTTCACCTTCATAAACGATATGCCCTCCATCAGGAGTATGCACACCTGACAGCACTTTCATCAGGGTTGATTTACCAGCGCCATTTTCACCTAACAGGGCATGAACCTCGCCTTTACGTAGGTCAAAATTGACGCTATCCAGCGCTAACACTCCAGGAAAGCGCTTGGTAATCTCATTCATTTGTACGATCGTTGTGTTCATACTTCCGTCCGCTGTTATTTAGCTAGAAATACTTTCATATTTTGAGTTAACGCTTGTGCGACAAAAGCCGTGACTACGGTTTCTAAGTAGTCTTCCTCAACATAGGCAACCGTAATATGGTTACTTTGGTGACCAGCCATTAAATCGTTTTTCGATACTCCATCTAAGATGCAGTTCATTAATGGCCATTCGCGGGTTGTTGCTTCAAGTCGACGAGTAAATTCAGCTTCAGGCAGCTCAAATGCTGATCCCGTACCTACATGCATAATCACTTGTTCACCTTCATAATGAGCTCGCGCCCAAATGAACTTACCCGCTTTACATTGGCCTGCAATCGAGGACCCGCCAAGAGGGAAATACATGGCTGGCTGACGATAACCTTGAGCAGATGAAATCCCCCCCTTTAGGTGTTCAAACGGTACCGAACCAGAAATTTCAAAATCCCAATAGAAGGTTCCTTCATACTCACTCCCCCAACGAATATCGTGAAGGGTCGTTTCTGATGGAAGGCTTAATGAATCTAAAAGTCGATAGAGCATTGTTTGCGGGATACCGGTTCCCATATCTACCTCGTTGATACAAGGAATCGGTTTACCCTCACGGATAATCTCTCCATTTTCATCCGGGATAGGAAAGCGGGTAGTTGATCCAATAGCACCTTCAGCGAAATCAGATGCTGCGCAGCTATCTTTCAAGCCTTGTTGATATTGAACACCAACACTGGTTAGGCCAAATCGCTTAGTAAATCGAGCCATCGCAATCATCATTGCGCACTGTTCAAGCAATTGCTGACGCGTTAACTCTGTTTCTTGGTCACTGCCATAATGGAATGTCATTCCACGATCTTCATACCACTTTAAGCACTCTTCTCTTAGCTCTGGTGAGACCAAACTCATTTCATGCAGCAATGCTGACTGAGACAAAGCCTCCATCGGCATACCTATGTCTACAAGGCTCTTTTGTGGAAAGACACCATTCATCATCCCCATGCAGAAACTATCGAATAAACCCATAATTTCTTTATTCTTAACAATGTATTCTCCAACCTCACAACCTATTTTTGCAGCTGCTGTGCTCATCATTGGCGATTCAAATGTGACTTCATTTAAATACGATGTGTCGTAATTGATTTTTTTCGAAGAGAGCCAGGTTTCCATATTGTTTAAGAAAAACTCATCATCTAAATTTTCAGACCATAGACGTGAGTAATCTCGACCCAAACTCGTCAAGGTACCCGCCATGCATAGCGCGCCCACTAGCCCCGGCCATTCACCGTCAAAATTGGCCAGCAACAAAATAGGACCTTTGTGTGAAACTAAAGATGGAGCAAGGTGATGTGAGTATTGCCAAGCCGTCATCACCACCACTATAGGTGCATGTTCGTCAATACCCGCAAGGACATCACAACCTTCTCGTTGGCTGGCAATAAAACCATGACCGTTGTCAGCATTTACCTCGTGACCACGAACAACCTTATAACCGAAGGTTTCATTCATCACTTGAGTGAATTTATTCTCGAACGCATGCTGTACAGGCCAACATTTATTGTTTGCACTTTCACGAAGATCTCCTGGTGAGACCATCACAACAGTCTTGTCACCAACCGGCGCGCCTGTCTGTTTTTTAGGTAATTGTAGGGTTAATGTATCCACTTTAAACTCCGTTAAATTTGATAATAAAATTGGCTTTGTTAAATATTTTCCATCATGGTTTTGTACTTCATTTGGTCTTGATACATTTCTAAGAAAACTTTGTATTTGGCATCATGAAACGTTTTTCGCTCTCTGTTCGGTTCAATTTTTTCCCCTGTGCTACCCATTATTTTTGCGGCTTCCGCTAGACTCTTATGCACACCACTTGCGGTTGCACCTAACATCGCAGCCCCTAAAATTACGGCTTCAGGTTCTGAAGGCAGAACAACATCACATCCTGTTATATCTGCATGTTCACGCAGCCATAATGGGTTTTTCGTGCCTCCACCACACATGGTGATTTTGGTAATGTCATGGCCGTTTTGACGCATTGCTTCGATAATATGGCGGGTGCCATAAGCAACAGACTGAATTGCAGCTAAGTACTCGATCGCCAAAGCGTCTAAGCTCTCGTCGAGGCTTAATCCTGTAATCATTCCTTTTAGTGTGGGGTTTGCACGAGGAGAACGATTACCATGGTGGTAACCCAACATATGAAAATTCAGCATCAACTTTGAATTGTCTTGCTCAAGCTCTGCTACTTTCTGGTTAAGTATTTCGTAAACGGAACGCTTTTCTATTTCCGCTCGTTGGCGTAAAGAATGGTATTCAGATGAACCTCGTATCACATGATCAATAAGTGCACCGGCGGCACTTTGTCCACCTTCCAACAACCAATAGTCGGGTAGCATCGCGCCCCAATAAGGTCCCCAAACTCCCGGCACAAACGTCTCTTTTTTGGTAACAGTCATGTGACAAGATGACGTGCCACCGATAACCGCTAATGTGGATTCGGGCTCATCACCTATAATGGCTAAACCACCAGCATGTGCGTCAATTATTCCTGTCGACACTGACGTATGAGTTGTTAACCCTAATTCGCTGGCGGCTTCGTTAGTCAGTTTTCCAACAAATGAACCTAGGTCTTCAATGGTTCCATCAATTTTTCCGTCGTCAATGATGTCAGTAAGGTTCATCTTTTCTAATAAGCTGTGTGCCCATCTATTTTCATGAGACAAATAATTCCATTTACAGCTCTTTGTACAAACACTTCTTACGGATTTACCTGAAGCCTTAAATACTAAAAAATCAGCTAAATCAAAGAACTTAGATATATTTTCATATTTCTCTGGTAGATATTTTTTCAGCCATAAGATTTTGGGGAGCTCCATTTCTGGGCTGACTTCTCCGCCAACATATTTTAATGCGTCATCTTTAGTAGAATTTATTTCATTCGCTTCTTCTATTGCTCGATGATCCATCCACATAATAATATTTTGTCTATTATTATTACTGCTAGACACTGTGGTTGGTTGATTGTCAGAATCTAATGCAACAAGTGAACATGTTGCATCAAAACCTATTCCAGACACCTCTTTTGCATCTATTTTACTTTCTGATACTGCATCTCTAACAGCGTTACATACACTCTTCCAAATATCTGTTGAAGACTGTTCAACATGATCCGTTTTAGGTCGAAACTGGAGGATGGGATATACAGCCATCCCTAACCTTTTACCATACTCGTCAAATACACCTGCTCGGGCACTACCTGAACCAACGTCAACACCTATTAAGTAGTTACTCATCGAAAACATCCTTCTCTACAGCTTATTTTTATACTTGCTAACTCGTGTTAGCAAAAGTTATAGCAACAAGACACCTCTCTCTCAATGTATAGAAAGGTAAAATGTGATATAACTCTTTTTAATCTATATAAATGCAGTTAAAAACATGCTTTCTCGCACATTTTGACTTAGGTATTTTAGAAAATATATTTTGATTACGAGGTAAATACAGTTAGCAATGGCAATGACAATTGAACAAATAGCAAAAAACCTTGGTGTATCAACTACCACGGTAAAGCTTGTATATAATGGCAAAGCAGACAAATATCGTATTTCTTCTAAAACACAACAACGAGTAAATGAATTCATTGAGAAAAACGGCATTATAGTTAATCAAACCGCTAGAAGCCTTAAGCTTAAAAAATCAAATACTTTAGGATTAGTAGTAACTAGCGTAACAAACGTATTCTTTTCTTCTTTAATTGAACACTTTGAGAAAGAGTCACGAAAAATAGGCTACCAGCTTATTACCGTATCAACAGATGGCTGTGAAAAAAAAGAAAAAGAAGTGACCGTTAATTTAATTGAACGTGGTGTTGATGGGATATTTATAGTACCAAGCTCTGAAAACCAGCAATTAGATACAATAAAAAAATTTACTCAAAAGCCGATTATTTTCTTAGATCAAGATTTTAAGGTTAAAGATCAATCGGTAGTGATGAGTGATAACTACCAAGCGTTCACAGAACTGACACGGGAGATCCTAGCAAAAAAAGTGTCTGAAGTTTATGTGGTGAGTGGTGACTCTGAGTTGCCTTCTATCCGAGCTCGTTTACAGGGCTTCGTTGATGGCTATAAATCTCTCAATCAACAACCTGTTTCAAATTGGCTCTACGCGGTTCCTAAAAATAAATTTCAGGATGGCTATGAAGGAATGCAAGCGCTGGTTAGGGAGAACAAACGTGTACCTGAAGCGGTAGTATTTTCGTCATTACCCATACTAGAAGGTGCGCTGCATTTCCTTAAAATTCATAAAGGTGTTATTCCTAACTCCCTTGTGATCGGTACGTTCGATGAACATACCATGCTGGAGTTCCTACCCAATACCGTGGTCTCTGTTCAACAGGATTCAGCCTCAATAGCTCACAACGCATGTAAGCTGATGCAAGAGAACATTGTTAAAAATCCGGTTTCCAAGAGAATTATTGTCCCAGCTAAGGTGATAAGCCGAGGTTAGTTATTTTGAGGGGCAAGCTAATCATTTCCATTTTACTCACATCCCCATGCACAGCTCAAACTGCCGTTTCGGGTTGGGTTTATTACCGTTGGGCTCAATAATCTGGTCAACGTTGGTTAAGGTAACAAACGAGAAAATAGCTATTTATTCATACAATGTTTGCTGTACATGGATTATGAGGAGCCTTAATCCTAATAAGAAAAAGGCACCCGAAGGTGCCTTGAGGATTAGCCCAGCCGCTCACCTAGAAGCTTCACCAAGTCAATCAGCTTAACTCCCAGTTGCAGCGCAAGCAGGATGATCTCGAGAACGAGAATCAACATGTCTTACTCCTATACAGGATGCAGGACGTGCCGGGATTGCCTTACCACTATTCGTACCCGGCTATCATGCTGTTGTGCGTACAGCGTGATGCCCCGCGGTGAAGGCATAGCCAAGATTCTCAGGCCTTGGCTAACGAATTCTGTTTGTAATATTTAGTTACTGTTATGGCAATACCAGTACTGCTTTGTACTTGACGATGGGCCACATAAGCGCCTATATTGAGCTTGTGCGTATAGCGTGATGCCAAAACAAATAAGCCCTGACTCTCAATCAGGGCTTTTTTGTTTCTGCTAGGTGCCGAAGTGCCGCCCTTCCGGACAGTCATTTTACTGAAATTAAACTTTCAAACAGGATTTCTAAAGAATTCTTACACTTTAGCCAGTGTGGCCGATCAGGTGAAAGCAAAAACGCCCCGTAGGGCGCTTTATCTTTATCTCAGTTCCAGCTCTTGTTCCTGAACTTTGTGGTGGTGCACCAGCATCAGCAGAAACATACCTATTTCGTTATTCAGGGCATGGTCGCCGGTGGTGTCGGTGGAGACGGAACCGATAATAAAGTCTTCGACCTGCAGATAAAAGTCGGGCTGGTATTGAACTTGGTTTGACGTTGACATAGTAACTCCTTTGGTATTTGAGTCACCAACCAAAGGTTCCTAATCAATGGGTGGTGAACTGAACAAGGTTAGGAACTACCGCACCAAAGGAAGCGGCGCGCCGAAGCGCCCCTGCCCAGCCCACCATAATTCAGATGCAATTGTGCCTTTTTTGAGCACATTCACCATGTATAGGTGTGCCGAAGCCACACATAGATAAAAGCCAGCAAAAAGCTGGCATCTATATGCCTTTGGTTTAAAGCGGGGTTCCTACGCCCGGCACCGGATTTTGCCAGTGCATCAATAGGTTATGATCTGGCTTGAATGTTGTCAATCGGTTAGTATCGTGCTCTTTCGTAGTTAATCAACAGGTTTGATAAGTGAAAAATAGTTCGAATGTCTTTTGGTATGTTTTTGGCGGGATGTTTGGATTTCTTGTTTTAGGCTTGCTAACTGATCGTCTAGTCGCAATTGGTGGTAGTTATGGTTCTACTGAGTTTGGAAATTGGGCAATGTGGGCTGGTTCAGGCGGTACGACATTTACTCTTATTTTTTTAATAATCCAAAATATTTCCCTTAGATCGAAGCAGGACAAAGCAGACAAAAAACAGGAAGAGATGTGGCAAAACCAAAAAGAAAACATCTCAATTCAAAAATATCAGACTCACAAATAGATGTTTGTAAACTTACTCGAAGGTCTTGAAAAGCGATTCAATAACGAGTTTGAGTTTTATGATAAACATGGTCTTTATCGACGTATTTTCCCTAAAAATGACTTTGAACACTGTGAAACTAAAATTGATCTCAGTACTCCTGATGGACTAGAAGAACGAGATTTAAAAGATATTTATGAAGGTTTTAAAAATCTACGAAGCGCATTTATAGCAACAGGTCATGAAACATTATATGAAGATGGTTATCATTTTATATGCAGTGTTGAGAGCCTCCAAGATAGTCTGATGCTAAAGATCTTCAGCAACAATAAAATTGGTGAAATATCTGGACAGACAGGCTCAGTAATCAACATGTTTCAAATGCGAAAAACATTCTTTTATCTGGAGTATGTATTCAAGGAACTGAGTCAGTTTACTGGGAATAAAGATATCCCTGACTTGTTAATTAACCTTCCAACATCATATTCTAGAGCCGCTATTCATTGTTCATTTATCACCTCTCGTAATCAAGCACACTATAGAACTAAGTTGGATGAGTATATGGCTATTCAGGCCTTTTATGAGGTATATAAATATCTAGAATCAGATAGCCCAGATAAGTCCTCAAAATATTACATCAAACTAAATCATAGACTTTCTCCGTATTTTTATTCTGAAACAAAAATAATCGCATTGTTTGAATCACTCATTGATGTACGATTTTTATACCTTGATGTAATAAAAAGCTTAAGAAAGATGTCTGAAGAAAGCCCCGATGCCGAATTAGATATACTTTTAGAGCGTACTCGAGATGCAGCTCACCATTTCGCAGAGGAAACCACAGAAAGCCGTAACGCAGAATCTAGGACAAATATTAACTAAGACACTGTTCCCCCCTAATACTCCGACATGACAAAAGCCCGACCTTCGCAATACTCGAAAGTCTGGTTACGCCATTCATCTCCAAAACTTCAACGGCTTCGCGGGTGAAAATTTCATGCGTCGTTATCTTGTTGTTCAGAAACTTGAGGGCACGCTTGTTTTGCCTTTTAATAATAACTTTACCTCACGGATAAGATTGTTATGAGTGCTTTTCGGTAAGCCGTCGGTTCCGTATACTTGTCATGGGTAACAATAAGTGTTTGAGGGGCTACAGAATATGTCAACATAATGCTATCCTCTTCAATTCACTTGATAATTCAAACAACTTCACACTTACTTGGTATGTTTGTTCGATGTAGGAAGATTACCGATCTACATGTATGGAGCTTCAAAAACCTTCATCTAGATCTTGGTCGAAAAAATTATATATATGAAAAGAATACCGTTACCGGACTACAATAAAGGTCATTGCAACGGATGATGAAGGAGCTTTAAGCTGAACTATTTTGGATTAGTTGTCGGTAAACTGATCTCAGAGTCGGCATTCTGTTTTGGCAACGTACAGCTCAATGAAACTGACGTTCATGACCCGATAGTTATAACGGCTGACGGTTCGACCGTTATCATCGAGAAAGAAACCAAACAAGCCGTTAGTGGAACCTACCTTGTTGATATGGATGGTTTGATGTCGCTAAACGAAATTCAAAGGTTGCCAGGTAGACAACTGGCGATTGCTTTTAATGGTTCAACCCTGACCGTTGATAAAGCAAGTGTTGAGATTGTTGGGAATGTTGTGATTGAGGTGAGGAAAGGGTAGTACCTCTACTTCTATTTATATAAAATACAAGAAGAATAGTATTCTAGGTAAAGAAAATGTCATTAAAATTTAAAGTTCAAAATCTAGGTAAGATAGAAGATGCTGAGATTAATATTAATCCGCTTACCGTCATTACCGGACCAAATGGTACAGGTAAAAGCTTTTTTACTAAAACCATCTATTCTATTTTCAGAATTATCGAAGATACTCCTTTAATTAGTGAGATTCTATCTTTATTTGAACAGGCAAAATATGCATTCAATCATGAACAATGTAGCATTGACGAATGTAGTGAAGCCGAAAAGGAAGCAATCACTTCAATATTCAAACTGATGGAAGAATTCAGCGAAACATTAATTCCCCCGTATATTGAAAGTCAAGTCAACCTTAATATAATCAGTAAGTTCAAAAAAAAATTATATTCAAATTTCATAGTTATAAATACTGAAAATGAAAATCCAGATTATATAGACCATAAAAAATACAGAGTATTCGAAAACAATTGCCTTGCATCTTTAAATAGCAGTATAGGTCTAGCAATAACATTCATGAGTGATGCTTCTTTTAGTCATAAGTACTTAATTGAGAACAAATTACTAGACGAAATAAAAGATAACTTTCAGATTGAGAGTTCTAAAAAAATAATATCACATAATAGTGACAGCATGCATCTTGAGTTAGACAGTTACTTTGACTTAGTTATTAAGAGTAATGCCGATAAAGAACGCGCTACAATTAAAATCAATCAAAAAGAGTTGGAATTTTTTAAAAACAAGCCTCGTTCCGTATTTTTTGAGTCCCCTGCATATTGGAGAGTAAGGGACGCACTTGTTGATGCAAAAATGAAATCTGAAAGCGGATACCTATCTGGTGTTCCGAAATACTTCTTTGACTTAGATTCTGCATTACGAAAGAAAAGCACTAAAAGTTCTGACTTGCTAATGGTTCATGATCAAATAAGATCTAATATTGGTGGAGAATTTAATATATCCAACGGAAACATTGTATTTTTTGATGAAAGTAGCCAATCAGAGATATCAAAGAACTTAATATCATTTGGCATGACTAACTTAGGTATGGTTAACGCATTGATAAAAAACAATGTAATCCAAAAAGGAAGCTATGTTTTTATCGATGAACCAGAAACTAATTTGCATCCTGACTGGCAAGTATTAATGATTAAAGTACTTGTTCAATTATCTCAGGCTGGTGTCAATGTTATTATCAATACTCATAGCACTGAAATCCTTAAGTATATAGAGGTTCGGTTCTCTCAAATAGCTAAAGAGCAAGGTGCTGATAGTGTTAAAGAGCTTTTATCAGTTAACTATTTAGATATTGATGGAACAAACTTTGAGTTTGATAGCGCATGTCCAATTGAACAAGTGAAAGAGGCTCTCACTGAGCTTAGCTCTCCGTACATGAACATGTATATGGGGAATGTATAATGCCAATTGACTTAAGAGAATATTTCGAGCCTATATCTCATAGTCTAGGGCGAGGCGAAACTGAACCAGAACGAGCAAGAAAGCAAGCAATCAAACTTGACGAGCATGACGGTTTAGCAGTGGCTTTAGGCTTTGAAAATAATTCAATTAGTAAGGCTGATTACCTTTACCGAGACGGGCCGGAGTTTGTTGTCATAGAAGCAAGCGACCTGAGAAATCAACTTGACGAGTGTCATGTTCAAATCAGGCAACTAGAAGAACAGGAGCTTGCTAAAATACGCAAACCCAAACTTCCCATAAAAATTCGAAAAGACATTGAAAATAAATGTTACTACCCAATTAAAGCAGAACTAATGCAAAAGTGGTGTGGTTCAATCGCCGTCTCTGAGAGGATGTGCAAAGAGAATGGAATTACCATACGCCCTAACTATAAGTACACAATAGTTTGTAAGAATGAAACTGACATACAAGTACTGGATCGTCTAAAGATTAAAATGTCTGGAGCAATTAGTAATATAGAAATATTGAAGACAGAAGACCTAGGTTAGCCATTGTCGGCACAAACTTAACATGTTAACTTTATAACTGATTTTACGAATCACATCAGTATCTCTTACATTTGTTAAATCTGAGTATCGTGGTAGGTATTGAACTTTACTTACAACCATTTTTAGGAGGTTTTATGTCAGTGTATTTTTCTGCATTTCTAACTAAAGTGGCTAGCGATTTGGTAGAAGGTGTGACTTCTTCGGGGCTATCAGATGGGACTACAATAACCAGTTCGACCGATTAGGGTTTAACCAAATTAGAGGTACCGTGATGATGAGTCACTTTATCTACCTTTTCGCCCCACCAATCATAAGAGGTGCTTAAGCACCTCTTTTCCTCAAAATTACCTTTCACAACACAGTAGGCAAAGCATGGTTAGCTCAGTATCACCAGAAGAAGTCTTCGAAAAATACCCTATCATCCAGCGAAGAGAATTTGCTCAGCATCTAACAACATTTTTAAACTCCAAAACAGATAACGGATATGTTCTTAACCTTAATGCTGAGTGGGGGTCGGGTAAAACGACTTTTCTGCAGTGTTGGTATAACGAGTTAAAAGACAACCACCCTGTTATTTATTTTGATGCTTGGAAATCTGATTTTTCTCACGATCCAATGCTAGCTCTAATCGATGCTTTTCAAGAACAATTAGCCAACGCAATTGCGGAAAACAAAGAGCTAATGAACCGCATGATTAACGGTACCGGTCACTTCATTAAAGCAGGTTTACCTTCAATTATTGCTGGCGCACTTAAACATAAAATTGGAATGGATCAAGATGACTCATTGTTTTCTGACATATCCGACACATTAGGTATCGAACTGGGAGAGGAAGCAGTAGCAGACTCTGTGAAAGAGACTCTTAAAGCAATGCTTGAGCAAAGAAGGAAAATCAAAGGCATCCATGATTTTAAAGAGATCCTTAAAGAACTCGGAGAGCAATATCGTGCTATTTATAAAGAACTAAATTACCCAATATACGTTCTTGTTGATGAATTGGACCGTTGTCGCCCGAATTACGCTATCGAAATAATAGAATGTGTTAAACACTTCTTTAATACAGATAACTTTGTCTTCGTATTAGCTACTGATACTGAACAGTTACAACATTCCATAAGAGCAGTCTACGGAGAAGGGTTTGATTCTATGTCATACCTTAGTCGTTTCTTCGATAACTCTGTTACATTATCCGCGCCAGATAGAGTTGATTATATTAAATCCCGTATATCGATATGTGCCGAGAAAGAAGCTTGGGCTGATCTAGGTTTTGAATTTATTGACAAAGTATTTGACTGGCATGAGATTCACTCTCTCAGGGAAATAAATAAAATTCTTGACTGTATTGACATTGCTTCAACAAAAGAAAAGACATTCAAAGTATTCCCACTAATTATTCTTGCAATCTTAAAAAGAAAGTACCCAGAGTTTCTTAAGCGATATGAAAGAACGGCCAATGTACCTTACAATTCAAGTTACAACGGAGTACGAAGCCTAGTTAACGACGACCAGTTGGTACCAGGCAGAATAGCGGACGGTTTTCGAGTGACAACACAGTCATCTGCAAAAATAGACTATATGATTCATGTGATACTTGCTCAACTAGAAGTGACAAATGTACCTGACTACGCCCAATACGAAAATCGAAAATCTGACAATCACGAAAGTAGAAATGCAATTTCGTCTTTCAGTTCAAGCATAATAATCAACCCAGAAAATGATAATGCAAATAAAGCTGACTATTTATCCGTTATTAACTTTGCCGGACATTTTGCTTAATAACCTTTCGGGTCTATTAATATAACAAACTGAATTAGTACTTGATTTATTACATGGCTGGCAAATAGGTTTTGAAGTGATTTATTTAACCCACTCGCAAATGTTTGCGCACAACAGCTAAGAACATTGTTTACCACGCCATACCGCTTGACTGCAGTTAACTCAGTTTAAGCGGTATTTTTATGTCCATCCGAAACCTAAAAGACAACTCAAATAAACCGTGGATTTGCGAATGTTATCCTGACGGTCGTAGCGGTAAACGAGTTCGCAAGCGCTTTGCCACCAAAAGTGAAGTAGCCGCCTATGAACGCTTCTTGATGAAAGAGGTTGATGACAAGCCGTGGCTGGGTAGCAAACCTGATCACCGCCGGCTAAGTCATATGGTTAGTGCCATGAGGAACCCTGTTGCTTCAACCTTCTCAGCAAAAGTTTATTCCGATTACCGAAGTAAGCGCATGGCCGGAACGCTGGTGTTTGTCGATGAAGCCCGCTGGAACCGTTTCAAACCCAGCATCTCAACCATTAACTCTGAACTCGCTCGCTTTAAAGCCATGTTTAACAAACTGCGCGAAATCGGAGAATCGAAGTTGGCCAACCTGTCACCTGCCGACAGCAAAAAAGTCACCTGCCGACAGCAAAAAAAGAGCCGCACGAGGCAGCTCAATTTATGTCAGCTTCCGACTCTTCTAATGCTTACTCTTTACCGTAAACATTATTCTCTTGTTCTTGAACACGGATAAACGTAGTACGCTTGGTAAGTTCTTTAAGTTGTGCAGCACCAACATAAGTACAGGTTGAACGTACACCACCAAGAATATCGGAAATGGTTTCATGTACGCTACCGCGGAATGGAATTAATACTGTTTTACCTTCAGCAGCTCGATATTTTGCTACGCCACCAGAGTGCTTAGACATCGCCGACTGAGAGGACATGCCGTAAAATTTCATGAACTTCTCATCATTCACAGTAACAACATCACCACCCGACTCTTCATGGCCCGCAAGCATACCGCCAAGCATGACGAAATCTGCACCACCACCAAAGGCTTTAGATACATCTCCGGCGCATGTGCAACCGCCGTCTCCAACAATACGACCACCTAAGCCGTGAGCGGCATCCGCACACTCAATAATGGCAGAGAGTTGTGGGTAACCAACGCCCGTTTTAACTCGAGTGGTACAAACTGAACCCGGACCAATACCTACTTTTACAATATCTGCGCCAGCAAGAATTAGCTCTTCAACCATATCCCCTGTTACAACATTACCCGCTGAAATGACTTTATCTGGAAACGCTTCGCGTACCTGAGACACATAATCAACTAGGTGCTCTGAATAACCGTTCGCAATATCAATGCAGATGAAAATGATCTCATCACTAAGATCCATTATTGCTTTGGTTTTCGCGAAATCATCTGGAGAAGTTCCTGTCGATACCATTATATTGTTCAATGTTTTTGAGTCAGCTTGCTGAACAAACTGTTTCCAGTCATCAACAGAATAATGTTTATGTACCGCTGTCATGACATTATGTTCCGCTAACGCTTCTGCCATTGTAAAGCTCGCAACGGAATCCATGTTTGCAGCAATAACGGGTACTCCAGACCATTGACGACCGCTATGCTTGAAGGTAAACTCGCGGGTTAAATTTACTTGAGAACGACTTTTTAGTGTTGATCGTTTAGGGCGAAACAGTACATCTTTGAATCCGAGCTTAAGTTCTTGTTCGATACGCATGGTATTTCCTTGTTTAAAGTTATGTGTCTTTATCACTGCTTTTTTGAGTCATCACTGCGTAATTAGCTTTAGTTGGTCGACAACGTTTAGTCGTCATCACACCAAACTAAAGCAATATAGAATTTGTTGGCAGACATTTTCTATATTGCGGACACAAAAAAACCGGAGCGTTGGCAGACGCTCCGGTTTTCAACATTATAGGTTGTAATTTAATTGTTGCAAGACTGATAATTTGATTTTTTTTGTGCTACGCTGCTGGAGATTTCATATCCAAATTACCTGAATTATCTATTCGCCAAAATCCATTAGTGTCATCTATTTTTGCGAGTAACCTTCTCAGCACACGCTTAAATAAGTTAAGGAGAGCAGCAATGGCTGATCCACATATCGAATCTCCTATGGATTGGATAGATCATACAACGGTGATCATCTACCGACTTGGCCTCACCTTAGCGATTCCAACCGTGGCACTGCTCCCTTGGGGTATCGATTTACCTATTCAGCAACTTATTATGTTAGCTGCTGCAATGTGTGCCTCTTCACTTCATATCTATATGAAATCGTTTCGACTGTTGCTACAAATGGCCACGTGGGTGGGACTAGTGTTAGTGATTCTCGGCTTCCCGATGATTGGTTTGGGCGGCGCACTTATCACACTGGGAGGACTCTGCTTTAAAGAGTATTTCTGCTTTAAAATTCCAGGGTTACCATTCCAACCTCTTCTACTGGCTGGATTGTGGTTTGCTATGCAATTTGGTTGGACAACAGAAGCAAAAGTTATCGCTTCAGCCTCAGCGATTCTCTTTTTGATGGTCAGCGTCGCTAAATGGCGAATGCCCCGACACTTTGATATTGGCGATAAAAACAATTATGAAGTTTAGTGCTCTATACAGGTTTAGAGCACTTTTATATTTTAGAACTGCGCGTATTTAGAACACTAGCAAGTCGCTAAAAGTTGACGTAAATAGGGATAAAGATCACTCGCTAGCATCCCTATCTCTCCATGCTCTTGAACGCATCGATCTGCTGCCGTTGAATGCAGCCATACGCCAAAACACGCCGCTTGAGTCAGGGTCAGATTTTGTGCCAGTAATCCAGCAATGACGCCAGACAACACATCTCCCATCCCACCGGATGCCATTCCCGGATTCCCCGCATTACAGACATAAAGCTGTTTTCCATCATAAATAAGGGTACCGGCTCCTTTTAACACCGCAACACCACCATATTTGCGTTGCAGCCTCATAACAGAGCTAAAACGATCACTTTCAATCTGATCAATGGTGCAATTAAGTAATCTTGCAGCTTCACCGGGGTGAGGAGTAATAATGCGTCGGCTATTAAAGTCTGGCACTCTGGCTAACAAATTGAGTCCATCAGCATCCACTACCATGCGTTTTTCAATGCTGGCGGAATAACCCATTAATGAACGTCCCCAACTGGTTGTCCCTAGTCCCGGTCCAATTAACAGAACATCGGCCCAGTGTAGATGATCATTGATTTCGTTACTGTTACCACGCCAGTCGAACACCATCAATTCCGGTCTTGCACTCACAATTGCTGAGACATTTTCCGGTTGGGTAACAACACGAGTCAATCCCGAGCCTGTTCTAGCACACGCCTCTGAAGCTAACCGTATCGCACCAAACATGCCTCGGTCGCCTCCCATGCAAAGTACTCGGCCAAAATGTCCTTTATGACTAGTTGGTTTACGTCCGGTTAAGCTGCCACCAAGAGATTGAGCGGATAACAGCAAGCTAGATGCTTCTATTTTCTGACTGAAATCATCAGCAATACCTAGACCTGCGAAGACAATTTCACCACAGTAATCTTTCGCACATCCGGTAAATAAACCTTGTTTACTGGCAATAAAAGTAATGGTTTTATCGGCTTGTACCGCACAACCAAGTACCGCACCAGTATCTGCGCTCAATCCTGATGGAACATCAATGGATACAACAGGCACCGGTGACTGGTTGATTAACTGAATAATCGACTGATATTCTTCTCGAACTGCACCAGAGAGGCCAGTGCCGAGTAAACTGTCAACGATGAGATCAATATCATCAGCGAGTATCGTCTCTGGCTTGGCAATTTGTCCATTAACAGCAAGCCAATTGTCTCGCGCTTTTGCCGCGTCCCCTTTGAGCGATTCTTCACTGCCCGTTTGCCACAAGGTCACCTTGTAGCCATGCAGCAAAGCTAGCCGAGCAGTGACGTAACCATCACCGCCATTGTTTCCTGAACCACACAGCACCAGAAGATGTTTACAGCCTGAATAACCCGCTACGATACTATTAAATACTGACTTTCCGGCCTCTTCCATCAGCTGATACATCGCTCTGTTTTGTTCCGATGCAATCAGCTGTTCACCCTCTTTTACTTGCTGAGCAAGATAAAGCTTACTTCCCTTTATTTCCACTCGATACATCCTAGTTGCTGTATTCCAATCACTCTATATCACTCGCAGATCGGTTTGGTTTATCTGTTTGGTTGTGGTTATGACTTCGCCATCATGGCTTCTGCTGTCGCATCCTGAATAGACAAAAATAGCGACTTAACT
This sequence comes from Vibrio sp. 99-8-1, assembly GCF_013114595.1. Classification (GTDB taxonomy): domain Bacteria; phylum Pseudomonadota; class Gammaproteobacteria; order Enterobacterales; family Vibrionaceae; genus Vibrio. Next base: position 67,449 of record NZ_VTXE01000010.1, read on the forward strand.
TCACCGGTCGGCGTTCGCATCGGGTTCAGTGTGACGTTCTGATACATAAACTCAGCCTGTTGTGTAATAGGCCTTACGTTTCGACATTTAAATAGATAAGGACGTTGTCGCCATGTAATAAAGCTTCGACAACCTAAACCATAAACAGGCTTAGTTTTTATGGTAAACCACTCTTTTGGTATCTCTGGGAACACTTCAAAAATGGTTTTTCCCAAAACTTCATGAGATTGTTTGCCACTGTGGTGGGTCATAAATCCATTCCAAACCTGGATCTTATGATCGGTATCTAATACCACTAAGCCGAGATCCACATTTTGTACCATGTCCACCATCCAGTGGAACTGCTCAAATTCAGCGGGAAGACCTATCATTAAAAATCCTCCATCAAGTAAGACAATTTGTTATCGAGAAGAGGCAATGACTCATCGACAAACATAAAGAGTAGATCACACCGTATACTGGTGTTATCAATGGTGTAGCTTACTTCGAACGTCATGGTTCTGGTAAAGCTGCCAGTAGTCGATTGAATAACCGATTCAATGGGAATATGTTGCCCAAGCAATACAGGCTGCCCTTGAAAAAAGCGAACCTCAGCTTGTTGGCCTAAGCCATTTAAAAATGAACCTACCAATATGTTTGATACATCCATCAAAAGTTCAAGCTCTTCTAGCTCTTCACTATCCGCTGGTACCTTCATCAAACTTTTAAGGTCAGAAATACTAGAGTCACTCAACAAAACTAACGCTTCACCCGCAATGCCTTCACCACTAAAACCTTGGCACACCCCTGACACTTGGTCATTTTGAGCAAGATCTTCGAGAGCCATATGAAGCTCAGTCACCTCAAAGATATTCACATTTGGCAAAGGTAAGTGGACAAAGACGTCAAAATGACGAGCCAATGCATCTGCCGCTCGCCCTATAGAGACGTTTGCTACTTCCATGTAGATATCGCGACGTTTCAACATCGGCAGTTCGACTGCTTTTGCTGGCGCAATATGGCTGGTTGCCGCTGGCGAAACTAACTCTTTAAGAACATCGTTAAGAACGGTTTTATCCATAGGTTTTTGGATAAAAGCCTTGGCTCCGAGTTCATTTACTTTTGCTTTTGCTTTTGGTTGTATATCGCCAGATACCACCACAACAGGGACGTCAATCTGACGCGTTTGAATTTCTGCTAATGTTCCGTAACCATCCAGCTCTGGCATGGTTAAATCTAGGAACATCAGTTCAAATTTTTGTTCGGCTAGTTTTTCCAAAGCATCAATGCCGTTTACCGCGAAGGTAATCTCAGCATTTAGCGAGGTAGGAAGCGATCTTGCCATCTGCTTTCGAGCTAAAGCAGAGTCATCACAAATTAGTACTGAATAAGTCATTTATCACCGCTACACTCAAATTTAATTAATCTATATTAGTATACTCAAATCTTCTAAACATTCAGAACAACTTCTGAGTTTAATTGGTTTAATTGAAAGAAATATACCCAAATGCCCTCAAGAAGCACTCGCCAGTGCTATATCAACGGGTCAGAGACAACGAAACACTCGCCAGAAAAAGAGCTTGATGTTGTTTACTCTGTATTTTTAATTGATGAGTAAAGCATTGACCCAAATGGTGATTAAATCAAAAAAGCCAGCTCACTTTTTGAGCTGGCTTTCACTAATTCATTCTATCTGAGTAAAACATAATGAAGCGACTTTTATTCATGCCATTCCAATTTCAATCGACGCCATATAATAAATTACGGCCATAACGTTAATATGATTATTTTTAATACAAAGGCAAACACAACCATAGAGATGCCTAACCGATACCATTTAAACTCCGCTACAGACATCGGCACTCTTTTATAAAACATTGTCGCAACGCCTTTCCAGTCGTTACTTCGTTTACCGTACTGCATTATCCCTGTTAGAACAAAAATAATCCCGACAATTAAGAATCCTTTCTCAATCCAAAATAGACTCGTTTCCATAGCTGTTTCCTTACATCACTATTTTGTCATTTGTTTCAATTGCAAAGTTAAAATTTAAGTAGCGCAATCTCACCAATCAAACAACACACTCTTTTAGCCATTAGTTTAGCCGCTAACCTTTGATAGAGCAGTTGGACAATAGTCTAATACGCATTAAAAAAGGCCAGTAAATACTGACCTCTTTATAATCGTTTAACATTTCTGTTTATACTCATCTGCACATTATGACGAAGGGGCAACAGAGGCAGTAATGCTGTCTCGATAAGTAAACCACAAATAAGTGACAACAATTGAGAAGAATAGATAAGAGAGTGCAAAAACTAATGGTGAGGTTATTAATGCTGTTTGAACACCAATCACCACACCTGCCACTGTGATCATTATCTTAGAGAATAGACCAATAAGTAACAGTAGTACGGCAAGCTCCGGGAAGCGAGTAGTACGAAAAGCAAACCAGTAACAAGTACCGACGGCTAAAGAAGCAACGGTCAGTCCTAACATAAAGGAATGGAGATGGTCAGCGGAGATAACACCGGCAGATATCGATGTCATAATGATTAAGAAAAGTTTCATTTTTTACCTCTCATACAGCTTAACTTTACGCACCCTTTCATATTTGCAATCTTATTTTGCGTGGCATTTTCCGGATTTTCAACGCTTTTACAAGCCCTTTTATGCAAATTGCGCAAAAATAATTCTCACCTCAATATCTCGTTACATTCACGCAACATTGAATGACTGTAACAGACTGTTATACGGTTAACTTTCACAGTTTTGTTTAATAAATGTTAAATTTCCTAGGAAAGCAAATAGTCATAATTAATTTGTAAATATTTATGTCATATCGACCAACAATGACTTTGTTTTTCGCTTTTGGGGGACAAAATGCAAAAAAGCCAGCATTATGCTGACTTTTAATAGGAGATAAACCGAGTAGACGTTAACTGACTAACGTAATCAATTGAGAGATATTGCTAATCTCAATGATTCCTTCATCCGTAAGTTGATCTTTATAAGGGTGACTTCTTAAATGAATGGTTTGAATACCCGCTCGTATGCCGGCTTTGACACCTTTAGCGGTATCGTCAATGTAAACACACTCCTCTGGAGAGAAGCCCATATTCATTGCGGCATAAAGTAATAGATCCGGTTCTGGCTTCCAGCTATTGGCATCAAAAGCAGAAAATACATTGCCATTAAAACGACTCTTCAGTCCGGTGAGGTCGAGATAAAACTCAATTTTACTTTTAGGGCTGTTAGAGACCACGCAGTATTGAATATCCTGTTCATTTAGCTGCGACAATAACAACTCTACACCCTCTGATGCTTTTAACGACGCCTGGAACAGTACTTGAGTTTGTTCCCGATACATAGGTTCAAGTTCGTCAAGGCTAACATTGACGCCCAACCTATCTCTGGTTTCAGTTAGAATATCCGCTATCTTTCCGCCTCTAAAATGTTTCTCAAAATCGTCGTAACTCACCGAGTCATCAAACGAAGAAAATACATTCACAAGTGCTTGGCAACACAAGGGCTCACTGTTGATTAGTACACCATCACAATCAAAGATGACACACTTAACTTTATTATTTTTTGTCATCATAATTTATTCACTTTTCTGTTTAAGCTACTTCCTTTCAAATCAGTCATACTCATTATCAAATCTCTAATTAGTAATCATGACTGATTGATCAACAAGACAAACGGTGTAAGCAGCATTTGACTTGCACATTTATAATAAGTCATTGCTTTCTATACTGAACAACAAAGCGGTGGGAATGATGTCTGTATCCGTACAAAAGAATAAATTTTCTAGCCGGATCACTTAATCAACTATAAAAGGTATAGAGGTGAATGACAGTTATGAGCTCGTTTGACCTAAAGCCAATGTATAGGAAGAGCAGTTATATTGACTATTCACGATCTCGATAAGCTGGTCAGCAAACTGCGCCTTAATTTCCTCATCATCACAATTAGTGGCTATATCTGAGATCAGTAGATCGCCATTATGCGCTGTCAGCAACGCGCAAATCACCGGCGTTCCTTTTTTAAAGCCAATATACATCGGTTGGTCAGGGGATAAGGATATTTGGGCAAAGAACTCTAGCACTACCGCTTGCTCTTCCGCGTTCGGCCATTGAGAGGCTTGTAATTGAGCAAACATCACCGTAAGGCGGTGAAAATCAACTAAATAGATATCATCGATAAATTTGCTTTCCGTTAATTTGGTCTGAACGGTACGCTGGCTATATTCGACATTAATCTGACTTTTTAGGTATAGCGCTTTGCCTGCTAGGCTCTCAGGAGTTGGGTACGCAACATCAACATGACTTAACAGCCATTGATTCTTTTTTTCAGTAACTATGTCTTGAAAACTCATATAACCTGGCCATTGTTGGGAAGAATAAAGAACGGATTAACCCCAAATATCACACACAGTGGCATTACACACATCCGATGTTGGGGAAGAACTGCACGCTGCAAGCATACAGAGCATTAAAATTAACAACAAGTTTCTCATTACTTTGCTCCAAAAATAAATGACTTATGCACATGGCGGCGCCAAACACTCTTTTACCATACAGGCATTTTAAGTTATCAAGTGACTTGGGTATATAGTCAAATAGGTGTTAATATTATTTACCTAATAACATCCACTGATGTTTTGTTTTGGGTTTGATTCTCTTAAAAGAGTTCATACCGTAAGCATTTTCCAACGACGAGCCCACTTATGTATAAAAAGATACTATTAATACCTGCATTAGCGTTAACTTTATCGGCATGTGACAAAAATGAGGTCGGCGATGTTAGCCTTGGAATGTTCACTATGCAGGACATTAAGCTTAATCACTTGGTCGACCCAATCGTCACTGGCGTAACTTGCCACATTGCGTCTGTTGAAGATGATTTAGCCTTTGCGGATCCATCTGACTCTTCTATTGCTTGTCGCCAAACGGGCGAAATAACGGCAGAAATGATCGCCAATATCGACACAAGCAAGTCGGGAGAAGTGGTGTTTAAGAAGTCGAAAAGTATCTTTTTCAAATCGATGAAAATTAGACGTATCTTTGATAAAGAGAATCAAACACTGATGTATTTGTCTTACTCTACAAAAGAGACATCAGGTAGTTTCAAGCACAGTCTCTCTACCGTGCCGTTGTGGGGAACCAAAGCTTATCAAACAGTGACGAATGTAGAGTAATAGACACAAGCGTCCGTTTTACTCACACAGATGCGAATTAGAAGCCACGCGACCTTGAACTGACCTTCAATAGTTACGTGGCTTTATAACAGAACGAATACTCTATAGTGTTTTCATTGTACAAATTGCTGATATTGCCATCATTAATGCTAGCCTTTCATCAAGTTTCTGGCACAAAATTAACACACTACAGTTTGATTCCATGATAATATTCTCACCCTCATTGAACCCACATCACTAGAGTGACAGCAGGTTCAACACTTGTACTGAATCTAATAACTAACTGAGCCGTTAAAAGTTGACCAATGTACCTAATGCACTCTTACGTGCAGCTAAGGTAACGTATGCTTACTTGTTGATTACTTAGCTATCAAATTTTAACACTGGTTCAGTGATAGAGGTGCCTATGCAAAATGACATCCAGATCTGTCGTAATACCCCACTTCAAAACATTGCCAACATCGCTAAAAAGTTTGGTCTCAACGCTGAAGAGTTTTCATCTCACGGGGAGCATAAAGCAAAAATCTCACTAACCAGTTTAGAAAGAAATAAATACAATAAAGACGGAAAACTTATTCTCGTTACAGCGATTACGCCAACCCCTCTTGGTGAGGGAAAAACCGTCACCACCATTGGTCTTGCCCAAGGCTTAGCGAAATTAAATCACTCTGTTGCAGCTTGTATTCGGCAACCTTCTATGGGGCCGGTGTTTGGCGTTAAAGGGGGTGCAGCAGGCGGAGGATTCAGTCAAGTCGCACCAATGGAAGAGTTGAACTTACACCTTACCGGTGATATTCATGCGGTTACCGCCGCTCACAACTTAGCGGCAGCGGCGATTGATGCTCGCCTCTATCACGAAGAAAAACTGGGTTACACCACTTTTGAACAAAAAACCGCATTAACAGCCGTTAAAATCGATAAAGAGAATATCGTATGGCGACGGGTGATGGATCATAACGATCGCGCACTACGTATGGTCACGATTGGTAAAAACCAGCAAGATAAAACCGTAAACGGAATTGAAAGAGAAGAAGGCTTTGATATTTCTGCCGCGTCTGAGCTTATGGCAATACTGGCATTAGCAAGCGACCTACGCGACTTACGCCGAAGGATTGGTGCTATTGTTTTAGCCTACAACCTCGACGGCGAACCCATTACTGCAGAAGATTTAAACGTCGCAGGGGCAATGACGGTCACCATGAAAGACGCCATTGAACCGACGTTAATGCAAACACTTGAAGGAGTCCCAACTCTTATCCATTCAGGACCGTTCGCAAATATCGCTCATGGTAATTCTTCCATCATTGCCGACAATTTGGCCTTAAAACTGACCGACTATACCGTCACTGAGGGTGGATTTGGTTCTGATATGGGCTTCGAAAAAGCCTGTAACATTAAAGCGACCGCTTCTGGTAAAGCACCAGATTGTGCCGTAATTGTCGCTACCCTTCGTGGTCTAAAAGCCAACTCCGGCGTCTACAATCTAAACCCCGGACAAACTCTTCCAGAGTCCATTTTTGATGCTGACATTGACACTTTAAAAGCGGGTTTTAGTAACCTAAAATGGCACATCGAAAACGTCACTCGCTACGGCGTACCCGCTGTTGTAGCGATTAACCGCTTTCCACAAGATAGCCAGCAAGAATTAGATTTATTGAAATCTTGGATTGAAGAGTTACAACAACCAGTAACTGCAGAAATAAGTGATGCATTTAGTCAGGGGGGCGAAGGCGCCATGTCTCTGGCTAAAAAAGTCGTCAAAGCCTGTGACAACGAGTTTACGTTTCAGCCTTTATATAGCAATGACGATAGCTTAGAAAACAAGATCATGACGGTGTGCGAAGTTGGATATGGTGCTCGGCAGGTCAACCTAACGACAAAAGCAAAACAACAATTGCGTCGTTATAAAGCCCTAGGTTACGACAAGCTCAGCGTCTGTATGGCAAAAACGCCTTTGTCCATATCGACAGATCCTAGCGTGAAAGGGGCGCCTAGAGACTTTGATGTTGATATTCGTGAATTAAAGCTCTGTGCGGGTGCGGAGTTTATTTACGCACTATGTGGAAATGTAATGACAATGCCCGGTTTACCGGAAAAACCGGCATTTATGAACTTGGATATTGATGATGAGGGCAACGTTGTTGGTTTAAGTTGAATGCGGTGAAGCTATGCGTTTCATTTAAGCAATTAGCAATTAGCAATTAGCAATTATCGAGTTAACTGAATCACCCTCTATTAATCTTATAATTGCTAATTATTCGCTAATATAAATGTTAGCTCTACACGGCGATTGCACGCCTTGCCCGGTACCGTGCTGTTATTACAAGCTGGTGCATGTTTTCCGTAACCACGGGTATAAATCGCCCCAGAGCTCACTTTACCATTCATTAACTGCTGTTTTACTTGCAAGGCTCTATTCTCTGACAACGAGTCATTCAACTTATTGGTTCCAGTGCTATCTGTATGTCCGTCAATAACAATATCTACATTAGGTTGATTGGCTAAATAAACAGACAGCGCATCTAACCACTGTTTAGAGCCTTTAGATACCTTGCTCGAACCAGTATTAAAGTTAATCTTCTGTTTCAATTTGATCATTAAGTGCCCACCAGGCACCACTTCGTGCTCAATGCCTTGGCTCGACAAAAAGGCTAATAATCCTTGTAGCTCTTCACTACGGCGCTGTCCATATGGCCCTTCAACACTCGGTGTTGACATGTTCGCAACCGGTTCGTCAGGTTCAGCCCAATCGGGGTGCAACAGTTGTGACTCATCGCGGGGGGCGGTATCTAACATAGACATGGCTTCCATATCCATACTGCCGCATCCGGCTAAAACCAATAATAGTAATGCACTCAATATTTTCACGGATTCACCATGTTAGATACTTTCAAAAATCCAATAACTATAGCTATCGGCTGAAAATTGATATTCTTTACAGCTAAGTTTTGCAAATTGAGGCTTTTTTCCTTACCAGTGAAATTGTAGAATCATAAGCCACGTTTACAAATTGTTAATATAGCATGCATAAAAAAATCTTTACTGCCTTAATTACTTTAGTCTCAGCTTTGATCTTATCGGCTTGTAGTGAGAGCAACACACCTCAACTCGACAAGCATTTTTCTAAACTTCCTCATGATGTGACTTCTTATGGTCTATCCCCTATTACAGAGGTATTTTCACTGACTTGTGGTCACTGTCTAAATATGGAAGAGCACCTTCCTGAAATAGAAAAGCTGACAAACCAAACCATTGGTAAAGTACATGTCACTTTCAACCAAAGTGCCAAAGTTAGCGCGATGTTTTATTACACCGCAGAAATGCAGTTTGGCAAAAAGCCACCAAGCGAATTTTTGCAACGTCTGTTTAAAGCAATGCAACAAAGGGATATCACCGATCAAGATCGTCAAGCCCTACTTGAAGGCATTTATACCGACGCAGGCATAATCAGCCCTTATCAACTGTCTAAAAAACAGTCTGCTTCCATGCTACAACTTGTCACCGTTGCAGAAGAGATCTCTAGTAAAGCTGACATTAATTCTGTTCCAAGTTTTATAATTAAAGGCAAATATCTGTTGAATACAGAGGAACATAAAGATACTCAACAGCTAGCCGACACCATTAACTTTATTCTTTCTGACCCTAATTTATAAGGAACTAGGCATGTCCAAAATTATCTTCCCGATCGTTATATTGGTTTTAGCGGGATTCTTTATTTATCGCACTTGGAACAACAATAAACTGGCAAACGAGAACTTTGAGCTAGGGCAAGCATTTTTGGCAGAAAACAGTCAAAAAGAAGGGGTAATCACCACAGAAAGCGGTTTGCAATACCAAGTGCTACAACAAGGAACGGGAACCGTTCATCCGGGCGCGAACACCACAGTGAAAGTCCATTACCATGGAACATTAACGGATGGAACCGTATTTGATAGCTCAGTAGAGAGAAATGAACCTATCTCTTTTCCACTGAATAAAGTGATTAAAGGCTGGCAAGAAGGTGTGCAGCTTATGGTTGAAGGCGAAAAAGTCAGACTATTTGTACCAAGCACATTAGGTTATGGTAAATCAGGTTCTGGTCCTATTCCTCCAGCTTCAGTGCTTATTTTTGATGTAGAGCTGCTAGAAATACAGTAACAACGACTCTAGTAATTGAAAATGGCGGACACACCGCCATTTTCATTAGAACTGACTCGCTTGATGATTTCAACTCTGCACAAGTGGCATGAATTCAAAGCCAGAAGCGGTCACCAAGATACAATCCATTCCAGCTGCATGAGCAGCTTGCATTCCCATTTCAGTATCTTCAAACACCACACATTGTGAAGACTCTATGGCTAAGTTTTTTGCCGCCAGTAAGAATGTATCCGGTTCAGGCTTATAATTCTCTACTTCACTAGAGGTAACAATACTATCGAAATAGTTCGTTAATTTATGGTCATCGAGCAGGCTCAAGGCATTTTGTCGCTGACTACCTGTGCCCAGTGCAATTTTTTTGTTTCCGTGAACGGCTCGAAGCACATCAAATGTATGCGAAATAACGTTGCCCTTCTCTTCTAACGCAGCAAAACTTGCCATTTTATAATCTGCGACCTGATAGACATCTAATGTTTTTGAATAACGAGCATTGATCGCTTCCGCTATTTTGAAACTAGGTTTGCCACCCATACTATGAATCCACTCTCTATCAAAAGGGACATTAAAGTGGTCAGTGGTGGCTTGCCATGCATGCAAATGTGAAGGCATTGTATCTATTAAGGTGCCATCCATATCAAAAATCACGGCTTGATATTCGGATAGGTCAATTTTCATCGCGTTTTCCTGTAGAATTGATGTCGGGAGTATACCCAATAATAAAAGAATAAGGATCAATATGTTAAAAATTTCTAATAGTGTTGAACTCAGCGAATGGGAGATTCAACTCACAGCAATTCGCGCACAAGGTGCAGGAGGTCAAAACGTTAATAAAGTTTCCAGCGCGATACACCTGCGTTTTGATATTCAACATTCAACCTTACCGGACTTTTATAAGCAGCGTTTATTGCAGTTAAAAGATCAACGAATTACTAAAGAAGGGGTTGTAGTCATTAAGGCACAGCAACATAGGACTCAAGAGAAAAACCGTGAAGATGCCTTGTTTAGATTGCAGCAGTTGATTCAGTCGGTTGCTAAAGTGGACAAAGTTAGAAGAGCTACCAAGCCGACGAAATCGTCACAGAGAAAGCGTGTCGACAACAAAACACAAAAAGGAAAACTAAAAGCGCTACGAGGCAAAGTCCGTAGCGCGGTCTAACCCACGAACTTGACCTGCTTAAATCCAATTAACCCCATACCTGTTTCATCACCATCCTTAATCAAAAAGCTTCCTCACCACTCGTATTGACTGTTCCAGTACTTTGAACAATTTATCCCTGTTTTGCTGATACTGAGCAATCGGATCTGAATTCGATTCAATTTCTAAGCAAAGTTGATGAAGTTCATTCATTCCCATCGACCCTGCGGATCCTTTCAACTTATGCGCAAGCTGTTTTACCAGTAAAAAATCTGCCTGCTGTTCTGCTTGTTCCATTTGTGAAAGAATATCGTGACTGCTGTTGTCAAAAAGAGTGATTAGCTGGCAAATTTTTTCATCTCCCAGCGCGAGTCTATCCTCTTCAATTACCGCTAAATTTACCGATGACTGAGTGTCTGAGGTCTCTTGAACCATTTGGGGTAAAAGCAGATCTCGTTCTTCTATACATGCTTGAACCAGATCTAACAAATTCTGTTTATTAATCGGTTTTGGCAGATAAGCATCAAATCCGGCTGCTAAATATTCTTCGACTTCCTCATTAAATACGTGGGCAGACACAGCCACCATTGGTATAGGTTGACTATCAGGACGAAGTTGTTTCTCCATCGCTCGTAAGTTTTTCATTAACTCAACCCCATTACAATCGGGCAAGTTAATATCAAGCAGTGCAATATCAAACGGTTGCTGTTTAAAGAGTTGCTCCGCATGAGCTCCATCTTCAGCGATCACCGTATTGTGCCCCGCATTTGATAAGAAGCCCTCTGCAACCAAACAGTTCACCGGGTTATCTTCTACCATGAAGACTTTCGCTTTAAGTCGATTTGTTGCTTTAGGTTTTGATGGCTTACTTATGGTTTCACTGGTCTTATCCAATGGAATAGAGAACCAGAACCGGCTGCCTTGACCAGGTTCAGAGTCAACATTTATATCGCCACGCATTGCTATCACAATTTTTTTGCTAATTGCTAGCCCTAAACCTGTACCGCCTAGTTTCGCTTTTTCACTACCCACTTGAGAGAAGGCATCAAACAACAGTTTCTGTTCTTCTTCGTTAATGCCAATTCCACTATCCGTTATTTCAAAAATAACTCTTTGCGGATCTTGAGGATCTAAACTAACGTATAACTCCACCTCACCTGTTGAGGTGAATTTTATCGCATTGCCGACTAGGTTGTTTAGTACCTGACTGATACGGTTTGGGTCACCAATCCAAGAACCCGCCAAGTCACTCTCTATATGTTTATAAAAGCCTAGCCCCTTCTCAATAGCTCTACTTTCCATCAATTGATATATATCAGTGACCACGTCAGAAAGGCTGAATACCTCTTGCCGAATCTCTAGCCTGCCTGCTTCTATTTTTGAGTAATCCAACACATCATTTAAAATGGCCAACAGCGCGCTACCACTTCGGTTGATCACGTCTACGTAGTAACTTTGCTTTGAGTTCAAACTGGTGGACTTAAGTAGTGTCGCCGTTCCTAACACACCATTCATTGGTGTTCTAATTTCATGACTCATGGTGGACAAAAATGCTGTTTTTGCTCGGTTGGCTTGCTCCGCTTCTGAGCGAGCTAACGCATGTTTTTGCACTTCCTGATTTAATCGATCATTTGCGTTTCGTAGCTGTTTGGTTCGTTCAGTTACCGTCTCTTCTAAATGCTCTTTATGTTGCTCTAATTCTAATTTCGCAACCGCTTCACTTTTGGCAACAATTTGCAGCTGCTCTGCCGTATCCCGCGCGGTAACAATGGCTCTTCCCATTTCCGCCAGTTCGTCTTTACCCTTAATTTTAAGAGAAAAATCCAGCTCACCACGAGCAACCGAACGAATTGCATCTGAATACTCATGTAATTTTTTAATCACCGATAAGTACACAACATTCCACAGTATAAAACTCACCGAAATCAAACCGAGTAGCGATAACACCACAAGTGACCACTTAGCATAGATAAGCGTTTGATTTACATCTTCTACCGCACTGGCGGTGTCGGCATTTGACTCATCCACCAACAAATTAACTGTCTGATTTAACTCTGAAAACTGTGTTAAGCTCTGTTCTTTTAATCGCTCAACGTTTTGAGCGTTTTTATAACGTTGCTCTAATAAATCAAATACCCGCTGACGAATAACCAGTTTATCGACCAGCTCCTTCATCTGTTCAGAACGAGTAGGGTCCTCTACTGACAAAATACGCCGCTTCATGATGTTTAGGTTGCTGTTAAATTCTGAACTCAGTTGCAAAATACGGTCAAAATAGGTAACCGTTTTTGATTCTTCGATTTGAGTTAGCATCCTAAATGCCAGCAAATGGAGCTCATGGAGACGTTCAGAGAGATCTAAGTCCACTTCTATTAAATTATCTAACGCGGTATAAACTTGTTCTTTATTACCTTTATCCACTAAATCATAAATGTGAGTGACATTGGCAACGGCAATGGTACTGGTATTGGAGACTTGTGTGCGGGTGAGTGTTTCCAACTCATCGGCAAAAATTCGCATTTCATCAACTTGTATAGAAATCTGGCGCTCAAAATTGAGTTTTTTCTCAACGACGACACCTAAGTCTGCAATGGTATCAATAACGCTTTGGACTCGTTCCTCTAGCGTATCAAGTACATCAATGTCGAAAGGTTTATCTCCTAACTCTTTGATATTATTTAATAGCAGCTCAAGTTCACTAACCATTTGGCGGCCAACCTGCTGGCGCCCCGTCTCTGTTTTTACATCGGCTAAATAACGAACTGAGGAGAGAATACGAGTACTATGTTCTGATACTTCTCGTGCTTGAATCATCGCAGGCATGGCTGAATCCACAACCTTACGCTCCGTTTGAGCAACAAAAGAGAAACCTGAGGTACCAATAGCCACGGCTAAAATTAGCAAGCCTGCCATTGATGCAAAAGATAACAGAAGTTTTCTGCCAATACTGGCTGATGCCAACAACATAGTAAAACCTTGAAATGAATACTTCTTAACTTGAACTTTATAGGATATATTTTATTGAGTGATCCGCAATAACCCATTGGCAGATGTTATACCTAAAACACGTTACTTATTGTCTTTCTCTTATTACTGCCATTTTATTCGGTACAAACAGTGCTGCTTATGAGCAAGATACTGCGTATGCGGACACTAACGCCAGTGCCAACAACAAAGTATGTGCAATATACCCTCACCTTAAGGATTCTTACTGGATCTCCGTCAATTACGGCATGGTCACTGAAGCGAAAAATAAAGGCATTAATCTAAAAGTGTTCGAATCTGGTGGCTATCCAAATATTAATAAACAACGAATACAGCTGATGAACTGCCGCCAATGGGGGGCAGATGCAATCATTCTTGGCACTGTTTCCCCTGATGCTTATATGGGGCAAATCGAACAGATTATTGGCGACATTCCTCTATTCTCGACCGTCAATAAACTGTTGGTAAGCGAAGAAGAACAGTCAAATTTAAAAGGTCAGGTGGGAGTAGATTGGTATTGGATGGGTTATTACGCAGGACAGTACCTCGCACAAAAACACCCTACTGGTTCAGGAATAGTTCGAGTAGGCTGGCTTCCTGGACCTAAAACCAGTGGAGGCACCAAACCCTCAACACAAGGGTTCTTTGACGCAATAGAGCACTCCGATGTGGTCATTATGCGTACATTCTGGGCAGATAATGATAAAGAGCTTCAGCGCAACTTGATTCAGCAAGTACTTGAAGTACCAAATATCGATTACATCGTTGGTGGTGCGGTAGCTATAGAAGCGGCAATTAGCGAAACCAGAGCAGTAGGTAGAAACCGTGACATCGGATTGATTTCTACTTATTTAAGCCATGGGGTTTATCGTGGATTACTCAGGAATAAAGTACTATTTGCCCCCACGGATAAAATGGTAATGCAAGGCAAACTTTCGGTTCAACAAGCTTATGCCTATTTAAATGACAAAGAGTTTCAAACTAAGATGTCACCTAAAATCGAGAAGTTAACCTCTCACTCTTTGGAACAAACCATTATAGAAGATTCGCTGTCTCCTTCTGAATTTCGGCCTATTTTTAGCACCGGGACTCAAAAGTGATAGCAACAATTTACAAAAATATATGTCGACGGACGATTACACGTTAACGGAAACTAAAATGAAAAAAACCACTAGAACCATTCCTGCACACAAGCACATTGCTTTAGTTGCTCACGACCATTACAAGCCAGAGCTACTTCGCTGGGTTTTAGAGAATAAAACCAAACTTCAAAGCCATTTTTTATATGCTACTGGCACCACTGGTACCATGTTAAGTAAAGAGACAGGTCTAGCGATAAAAAGCATGATCAGTGGCCCTATGGGTGGTGATCAGCAGCTTGGTGCACATATCTCTGAAGGAAAGATTGATATGTTGATTTTCTTTTGGGATCCACTAAATGCGGTACCGCATGACCCAGATGTTAAAGCGTTATTGCGTATTGCCAGCGTATGGAACATTCCTGTCGCAACCAACCGCTCATCTGCAAAATTTTTATTTGAATCTAAACTTCTTGATGAAGAAGTGGTAATTGAAATTCCAGATTATGCTTCTTACCTAGCGGATCGTACTGAGTAAGCAATCCTCTTTATTATATTTAATTAAGCGTTATTCCGTTGAATAGCGCTTTTTTTATGCTTGCCTGTTCTGCCCGTTAACAAGAAGCACCTCATTGAGTCATTGTCGCTAACCCTATCTTCCGTTCAGTTTTAAAGGCGCCCCTCCAAAGATTCTCTCTTCTTGGCCGTTCCCTAAGTCAGAAAATTTTTTTATATCAAAATAACTCTCATTAGTTCAGTTCCACCCATAAGGGTAAATATGTGAATAATTTCCACCAATAACGTCATTTCAAATGAGTTAATCTAATAAAATGCAATTAAATGTGAAATATATCTTGTATTGACCACTAAATGTGATTAGAATCACACTCAAATTGAGACATACAACAAACAAAAGAGGAAAATTACATGAAAAATAATATTGCAGAAGCGTACTTAGGTCAGAAAGCAGCAAAAAAAATGGCAAGCGAACTTAATAAGAAAACGGATGGCAAACAAAAAAATAGTCTTCTGGCTGCGATCATGAGAAGAAATGCACTAACCGTTAGCGCTTAATAATTTTAGAACCGTAAACTTTTCACCAATAGGAGAACTTAATGAAAAACAACATTGCTAACGCTTACATCGGTATCCGCAGCGCAAAAAATTTCAGCAAAAAAGAAAAGAAAGAAACCAGCAATTTAATCTCTGCACTACTCATCAGAAACGCAGTCTACTGCCACTAGTTCGCAGCAAGTAAATTTAGCTTATACAAGAATTTAGATATCAACGTTAAGCCACCGTATCTAATACCAATAAAAACAATTAAATCATGCAATATCAATTGCTTGTTAATTTGTAAGTCCAACCAATCATGGTTGCCGACATTCACTTACAATTGACGAAATAATTTTATCCTTGGTTAACGTTTAAATATCTATTATTTCAGAAAGTAGCTAAACAGACACAAAATAGCCGTTTATTATAAACGGCTATTTTGTTTAGAATCATATGGCGGTATTCAGTTTAGATGGTTATTTCTCACTCCAAACCGCCATTTCATTGCCACTAGGCTCAGTAAAATGAAAACGTCGTCCGCCGGGGAACTCAAATATCTCACGAGTTACCGTTCCACCAGCTTGGACTATTTCTTGTTCTATTGCAGCTAGATCATCGCTATAAAACACTAGTAAAGCACCACCAGTTTGCTGGGTAGACATCGCATCAGCACGGAAAAAGCCACCCATTAAACCATTTGCTACAAACGCGGTGTAATCATCACCATAATCTTCAAACGTCCATGCAAATACATCGCTAAAAAAGGATTTCGTTTTACTTAAATCAACAGCGGAAAATTCAATGTAGTTGATCGACTTATTATCAAATTCCATAACACTCTCGCTTTGTTACCGGTTTTCTGTATTAATTTATCAGCTAGTTTTTCTTTACAATAGCATAGCCGTCGCTTATCAACTCTTCCACAAAACACGATTGTGATGCACCACTTACGATCCATACCTTATGTTTTGCCCGTGTTAGCGCCACATAAAAAAGCCTACGTTCTTCAGCATGAGGGTAATTATCACTATTGGCGCAAATAACGGCACCAATATGAGGTTGTCTTTCGACCGCTGGGAACTGCCCTTCGTCAACACCGACGATAAAGACGTAATCAGCTTCTTTACCTTTACTCGCGTGGCAGGTCTTAAAGTCTAACTGTAGCTGGCTAAATGTCGCACTCCAGTCATCAAAGGCATCGGGCTTATGATAATGATTTCGACCAAGCATCAGAACCGATACAGGCTCGGCACATTTTCTATTGAGATCCGCTAACGTTTTCTCCAATTTCTTATTGGCAATAACATAGACAGCTTTCTGCTTCTGGTTAGTAAAACTCGTTATCTCTTTTACCAGTTGATTGCTGTTCTTCTGAATAAAGCGATCGGCAACTTCTGCGATTTTAGAGTTAAAGCGATATCCAATATCCAGTGAATGAATAGTCGAACTTACAAAGCGATCGGCAAAGCCTGTGGTTAAATCTACGTCGGAGCCGGAGAATTGATAAATGGATTGCCAATCATCACCGACGGCAAACAGAGAGGCTTGTTTGCTCTCTTTTTTATCAGTACATAACGCTTCAATTAACTGCAGACGATCAGGAGAGATATCTTGGTATTCGTCCACCATAATATATTTCCATGGCGATTTAAACTTACCGCTTTGAACCACCTTGGTTGCCCTCGTGATCATAGAATGAAAATCAACAAGGTTATTCTCCTTTAACTCTTTCTGCCACGCTTGATAGCAAGGCCATAGCAAAGAGAGTTCGCTGTTTAGGCGAGGATAATCAGCATGAGCAATGAGTCGTTGCTGTAACTCTTTTTTGCTCTGATGCGCCATGCATAGGTGATCCAGCTGATTGCTTATCCATAGTGTCAATTTAGGGTTCTCAGTTTGACCAATCAGTTCATCGTCCCCTTTTAAATAAGCAATCGGCCAGTTTGAAAGGTGTTTTTGCCAACGCTTGTAGTTTGCGGCAACCGTCCATTGTTCTTTTAACCACGCAGAGCACCACGCTTTTTTCTTGGCATCATCGGTTGCTAACGGAGAGAGTTGGATAGGCTCTGACTGAGTCGTATTCAGTATTTTAAGCCCTAACTGATGGAAAGTATGTATAGCCACCTTTTCTGCGGCTAACCCTATTTTGTCAGACACACGAGACTGCATTTCATTCGCAGCATCGCGACCAAATGCTAGCATTAGCATCTCTTCAGCTTGAGCTAGGTGGCTCTGTAATAAATAGGCAATTCTCGAGGTTAACACGCTGGTTTTTCCGGTACCTGCCCCTGCCAATACCAGATTATGATCATTGTTCAGCAACACCGCTTGCTGCTGAGATAGGTTAAGAGGAGAGTGCTCTATTTGATTAAATAGTACCTCCCAGTTTTTCCGCTCTTGCTCTAGCCAGTGTTCATTTCTTTCATCGACGTTGTTTTCTATGTTATCTAACCAGCTTGCAACAAATTCCAGCGCCTCTGGCAGCTTTTGCCTCGCTTCTTCCAACGATATGCTCATCTGTTGTAGATCATCAACCAACATGTCCCGCCATTGATATAAGCTAGAGTCAGCTAAGTAAGCAGGTTGTTTAATCAATAATCTTAATTCTTCTTCCCATTGAGGCAATTTAGTGTATAGCTGACTGCACTGCTGTTTGTGCCACTGCTGATATTTTTCTAACGCTTCACGGGCAAACAACTTACACCCTTTCCAAGGTAAGCCTTGAACTTGCCATGCGACTCTCTTGTTCTCATCATTGTGAGCATAAATCGTTATGGTTCCCCAAAGCAGGCCACGCTCTATTTTGATCTGGCCATTCCATACAGAAAACGGAATTTTTTCTTCAACACGAGGAGATGAAAGAATCAGACTCTCTGGCTGTAAAGCTATTTGTCTATACTCATCTTGAAGAAAAAATTGAGCAGAACTGTTTGCTGTTAACTCCATGTGGCCTTATTACTACCTTAGTCCGGAAATGAATATGTAGAGTACTATAGGTTTCACTAATGGAGAAAGAAAGAGTTGCAATTAACTTATACTCAAATGACCTCAAGTTAAAAATTCAGAGCAACATCAACAAGTTCAGTTGACAAGAGAGAGGCCAAGCCCTCAATTGCAAAGTTATCTGCTGCAAAAATAACCATTTGGATTGGCCGCCAATAGCACTAATTTATTCCTTCCTGAGCAAGCAACTTAATGCCATTTCAATTAATCTGATTCAGCTCTGTTTTTTCTACAGGAACAGAATTCAATCACTGTTGGTGAAAATCTCTGCTTAAACTGGCTATTACATTGAATAAATACTGTTTTTTCATTATTTATTCTGTCATTCACGTTATAATCCCATCAACGTCATATTCTTGGTTAATTAGATATCAACTGTGTATAAAACTCACAACATCAGGCCGTTTTTAGCCAATCCAACCGTTAGCTACAGCGCACTCATTTTTACAGCGTTAATCGGCGCCACTATTCCTTCCTTGCTGTTTAAAGAGATCAACACCATTACCCCATTAATATTGGGTGTCATCGCCGCGGCATTAACGGAGTCTGATGATAATTTCAAAGGCCGCATTAAGGCTCAATTCTTAACTTTACTCTGCTTTGCTATCGCCACTTTCTCGATAGAGTTGTTGTTTGACTACCCTATTTTCTTTGCCATCGGGCTTTTTAGCTCAAGCATACTGTTTATCATGCTAGGAGCCATTGGTCCTCGATACGCCAAGATTGCCTTCGGTTCACTTTTAATCGCCATTTACACCATGTTAGGAGCCGATAAAAGCGTTAACTTATGGTTTCAGCCAGCCCTGTTGCTAGGTGGTTGTTGCTGGTATTTTTTGTTATCAATGATCTGGTATGCGGCAAAACCAATGCAGCCAGTTCAACACAGCCTCTCTACTGTTTTTCAAGCGTTGGCGAACTACTTTCAAGTAAAGCGAGAGCTATTTCATCCGGTTTCCGGATTGATCCCTCAACCTTATCGAATTAACGAGGCACAACTAAATGCCAAAACGGTTGCCGCGTTAAACCACTGTAAGTCGACCTTTTTAGCTCGTTCGAAAAGAGGACAAGTAGACGGTCCCAGTGACCGCTTTCTCAAGATCTACTTCCTAGCACAAGACATTCATGAGCGGGTAAGTTCCAGTCATGCTCGCTATCAGGATCTTGCTGAGGTTTTCCGGTTCTCAGATGTGATGTTTCGCTTTAAAACCCTATTGGAGATGCAGTCTATCGCATGTAGTGATATCTCTAACTCTATACGCCTCGGGGTGCCATATAACCATGGTAACAAGACAAAAGCGGCGTTAGCTGAGCTTAATGACTCCATCGTCCACATCGAACAGCAAGGCAACCCAAACTGGCAGGTGTTTGTTCCTCAACTCAAGTATCTTTTTAATAATCTCGCCACAATTGAAGAGCAGCTTTCTAATATCGATAACCCTGATGCACTTCCTGAAGAGATGGAAGATACGTTAGAGGATACAGAAGCGCATACTATAAAAGCGATGTGGCAACGAATAAAAATAAACCTCACACCATCGTCACTGCTGTTTAGACACGCTATTCGTTTATCATTGGCATTGACCTTTGGCTATTTGCTTATCCAAGCTTTCGCTATCGACAATGGGTACTGGATTCTATTGACCACTCTTTTTGTTTGTCAGCCTAACTACAGTGCCACAAAACAGAAGCTTATTTCCCGAGTGGTTGGAACTACGGTTGGCTTGTTAGTGGGTGTTCTGCTTCTTTATCTGTTTCCTTCCAATACGGTCCAATTGGCCGTTATCATCTTATCTGGCGTAGCCTTCTTTGCTTTTCGAGTCAATAATTACAGCTACGCTACCGCTTTTATCACTATTCTTGTGTTATTTTGCTTCGATCAATTGGGTGAAGGTTACGCTGTTGTATTACCAAGGCTGGCGGATACCTTAATAGGTTGCGCACTCGCGGTTTTATCGGTCAGTTTTATCTTGCCTGATTGGCAATCAAAACGGCTACATAATGTTATGTCGGCGTCCATCACTTCAAACAAGTTATATTTGGCTCAGATCATCGGCCAGTATCGCATCGGAAAACAGAACGATCTTCAATACAGAGTGGCCCGACGTAAAGCGCATAATCAAAGCGCCCTACTTAGCTCAGCCATTAATAATATGTTGATGGAACCGGGCAAGCATCGCGGAGCAACCGAACACAGCTTTCGCTTTTTAACATTAAACCATGCCTTGTTAAGCTATATTTCAGCACTAGGCGCACATAGAACACGGTTAGATGATCATGTTACTCACCAACTGATTCTTGATGCTCACCGAGATATCCACGCGCATTTGGACGCCATTAGCCAACAATTGGATAACGAATGTGAAGCCTGCTTTATTGATGGAAATAACGAGCTTGTATCACAGAGATTAAATCAATGGCGTGATGATCAAGGTCCTTCTGCCAAAATGGTACTTCAACAACTTCATCTCATTCACAAAATGCTACCGGAGTTACACCAACTCGCTGACGCTCTCGCGAGCAAGCCAGTCAAAATATCAAGAACTAAGGTAAAACGAAGAAGTAAACAGGCAAAGTAACCTCGTGCTATACGGGGTTGACTCTGTCGTTACTGTTCACCGCCGTAACTTGACCAATATTTCACTGACCAATCAATCTGGCTTCTCCTATTTAAACTTAAGGGTTCTCTTACATTTTTCGGACAATCCTTTACACAATCCGTACAAGTTGTCGTCGCTCTCGCTTGTATAATGTTTGTTAACCTAAAATTCACTTTATTTACGATACTCTTTGGCTATTGAGTTCATTGAAGTTTTAGGTTCATTTTGATTATCGGTTGAAATAGGCATTAAACGAGAGGTGACATTATGGGTCAGCAACAATTTGAACAACTTCAATCCGATGTTGTGATGTTAACCGCTGAACAACTCAAAGCACTACAAGATCAAATTGAAACAGAGCTGCTTAAAGAGCAATCTCCTCTATTAACTGAAGAGGAACTGACATTGATCTCTAGTTTATTTCGTTAATTTAGTCATCAAAGCGGCAAAATTTGAACAATTTGACATTAACGATTATTCTTACTATAGAACAGTAAAAGGTCATCAGACCTTGAGGATAGCGTCATGCCAGTCTCTTCCGTACAATCTGGTCAACAAATAATACAGCAATCTCAAGCCATGGCGGATGAGGCCGCTCAAGAGATCGCTGAAGTTTCTAAAAGTAGTGACTTAGAGTTTAATAAGGTTGATTCATTGAAAGAGAATCAGCAACCAGACCAGAGTAAAGAGATGAAAGAACGCCCTGCATCGTTAGAAGATGCGCTAGCTAAGTTAAATCAATCACATACTTATTCTCAAGTGGGAACTAACGTTGTTCGTCGCTCTGATGAAATGGTTGGAACAATTCTCGACACACAAATATAATAACTTCACCCAAAGCTCATTTAATTTCTACAACTTATACCGTACAATAAGTTGATACTAACTGCGCAATTACTTCACTAACCATCTATTATTATTAGGTAATTAGCAGTGCGTTTGGATAAACTTTCAGCAATAGATCAAGGATAGGCATGAACTCTTCTCCCGCTAAATCAAAGCAGATAAAAGATTATTTAGAATTTGGCATGAAGCTATCCATTCTCATCAAGTTTGGCCCTCGTGATGAATATACACTTCAATCGACGTTAATAGGCATGAAGGAAGGTCAATTCCTATTGCTGGACCTTGCTCCTAAAGCTGTTGAAGATCTTATTACCCGCAAAACTAACAACGTACCTGTGGTCATTAGAGGTATTACGGATACAGAGTTAGGGGACATTATTGCCTTTAAATCGCAAATCATCACAGTGGTATCGCGCCCGACATGGCTAATGTTTGTTAAATTACCATATAATTTTGAAACAAAACCAATAAGAGCGAATAAGCGATTTAAGTTGAGTTTGCCTGTTGAGGTCATTCATGAAGGAGAGAGCCATAAAGCGATACTTCGTGATTTGTCTTCTTCCGGATGTGGTATTTTATTTGAAAAACCAATAGAGCTAGCAAAAGGCATGGATGTTACGATAAAACCAGCTCTGGAGCACTTTCCCGAAACATCGCCAATTTGTAATCTCGTCAATGTTAGAAAACTTAACAATGGTCTATTCGTCGGCATCAAGTTTGATCAAGAAATAGAGTTAGTGGACAACTTAAAATACGAGATTTTTGAACACGCCATCGTTAATCGCTAATTTTTCTGAGCAGTCGCTCCTCATAACATCAACGGTATGAGTGATTAACTGCTCGGTTGTAAGTGCGTTTTATAGTAAAGCAATGCATCGTATAACGCCGCTTCTTTAATTGGTTTTACCATCACATAATTTGCCCCTGCATCGACAAACGCCAGTTTAGTACTTTCAAAGCCATCAGCAGTACACGCAAATATCGCGGTATTTAGCTTTAGTTCATTGCGAATAATTGACGTCACTTCAATACCACCTAAACCTGGCATTTGATTATCCATTAAAATCAACTGATACTGCTGCTGTTTTAATTTCTCTAACGCTTCTAACCCATCTTTGGCCCAATCAACCGTTAAGCCATACTTCTCACAAAATGCTTTCGCAATAAACGCATTGGTTTTGTTATCTTCGACTAAAAGCACTGAAATGGGTTCATCAAATAATTGCCCCTTATTTGCTTCAATTCCAGGCAATGAACTTCCCGATTCCGTACTCTCAATATCCACCATTAAGTTTAATCGTATCGTTGTTCCCTGATATTCAGTACTCTCTATTTGAATATCACCTCCCAACATCTCTACCAGTAATTTTACAATGGAGAGCCCAAGTCCACTCCCGCCATATTCGCGAGTGATGGTACTTTCGGATTGAACAAAAGGTTCAAAAATAGATTCTAGATTCTGTTTGGATATGCCTACGCCTGTATCTTCAACAACAATCGTTAAACAGTGGTCATTCTCGTTCACTTTTTGTAGCGAAAATCGCACTGATATTGAGCCGGCATGGGTGAACTTAACGGCGTTACTCAACAAATTGAATAGAATTTGGTTCAGTCGTACTTGGTCTGTTGATATTCGGGCGTCACTTGGTAACTGGTTTTCTACAACTAACTCAATCTGTTTCTCATCGCACAGCGGTGAGTAAATTCGTTCAATCGAACTCACTACCGTTGAAAATTGGAAAACCTTCTTGGTAATACTTAACTTCCCTTGTTCTATCTTAGAAAAGTCCAAAATATCATTTAACACCGCCAATAAGTGCTCTCCACTTTTATGAAGAACGTCTATCTTCTCTAACTGATTTTCTTCATGGGTGGATTTTTTAAGTAACTGAGAAATACCAAGAATGCCATTAAGGGGAGTACGTATTTCATGGCTCATTCTCGCCATAAACTCAGCTCTCGCCGTTACTGCCTTTTCCGCCTCTAGTCGAGCATAGTTACTCTGCTTCTCAGCGTCGATCAGAGAGGTAATATCTAGCCCTTGACCAATAATCGAGTGCACACCATTTTCCAGCAAAATAGGTGACAAATTCCAGCGGTACACCTTATTTGATATTGGAATGTTAACCCCCGTCAATACTTCGCCGGTGGCTACCTTATCGATATGATTCACGATACGTTGCTGAAACGTTTGGAATACGCGTTCTATATGAATATCATTTTCTTGAAAGGCCTTCTCCGCTGCTGGATTCATACGAATGATCTTGGCTTTGCTATCCCAAACAATAATCGGTGACAAAGCAAAATTAAACAGATCCTGAAACAGCTGCTCTTTTTCAATTAACTCTTCAAAAGTATTTTCCAGCGTATGGCCAATATGATCAAACTCAGAAACAATTGACCCTTTAAATGGTGATACTTTTCGCTGATCTCTAGCGATTTGAGTGTAGGCAACTAATGCTGCCAATTCTCCGGTTAATCGTTTCTGAATCAATACTCTAGCTAACAGTGCTGTCGCAAGAATGGAGAGTATGGAGAAAAACAGCCCCAGCTTGTAGTTATCTTCTAGCAGTAAAATACTGGCGTTATCTTGCAGGACGTATAGGCTGATCGGCGTCTCTATACCATCAATTTTTAACCCTATGTTGTTAAATAGATAATCGCTATGCTCGTCGGTAGGTATAACGGTATGTGCTTGTATGCTTTTATTCGTGTCACTGTCTGATTGCTGCGTCGGCATTATAGTGGACGCCACTCGCTCACCATCTACCAACAAAACAATGTCTTGTGTATTACTAACGCTTTTTAGGCTTTCAACCATTGAGAAGTTATTATCAAGCACCACCACAATATAAAACCTAGCCAGCACCTCGCCATTATAGGCTTTAATAATTGGCATCCTACGAATGAGTAGGTGCTTGTGATCATCTTCTGTTCCCAACGGGGTGAAATGCCAATTATTGTTATAAGCCACTTCGGTCGTCAGCTGTTTGAGTTTTTCACTCTCAATACCAAAGAATAGCGCGTTACCATCATCCCAATATAGCTTGTTATCTCTAGTGATAAATCGAAAGTCCGGGGTATTTTTTAGGTCGGCTTTTTCTACCGAAAAGAAATAATCATCAATTTGTGCTTGTTCATTTTTCTCAATAAATTCTTGTAAGGTAACACTTTTCGCTTGGCTATTTTGATGGGTTGTCATTGTCCCCAGTTTGTAATCGAAGAGGCTTTGCAATAGCGTAGAGGTTTGAGTGAGGTTTCTTTCTATTTCTTGATTTACCGCCGTTGCACTGTATTGAAAGCTAAAGCCAAGCAACAACACCACTAAGACAGTAAATACCAAAAAGATCAGCCGAACCGTTAAGCTGGCCATTGATCTTGGGTTATTGCGATCTGTGGTGAATATCATCGATCCGAGTACCTAAATGCTCTTTGCTTCAACATATCAATTCTCTGTGGATTATCGCTTTTGCTAATGATTTCAAAACTACCAGAATAGACGGTGGGAACCTGTTTTCCTTCCAAATCCCACTTTATCGCATCCGCCATCGCAACCCCGGTGTCATCATTCATTCTCATCACAGTGACATCTAATTCGCCGTTCTTAATGGCCTCAAGCTCAGCGGAGCCTCCACCCCAACCATTAACTTTTACGTTGTGCATGCCTAAATCCATTATTGCTTGTGAAGCACCTAGAGCAACATCCGTTGAGCAGGCGTAGACAAATTGCAGATCAGGATCTCGTGTTAAAGCAAGTTTGGTAGACGCATAACCGCTCTCTTTGGTGGCCTTGGTATAGAATGACGATGCTAGACGGTAGTTATCTTGATTACTCATGGCGTGGATAAAAGTGTCGCCTCTCGCGTCACTAATATACCCTTGAGAAAAGTACATTACGGAATATTTAGAGTGTGGTTTAACCGCCACTTTAAAGTATTCCGCCAGAGCAAGACTGCCGAGTAAATGGTCAAAACCTACATATAAAAATGGTTGTTTAAACTGCCACGCACGCACCGGTGTGGTGATGTTTTGCAAAATGAGCTTTGTTTCCGAGCTATGCAGAACATGTTCAATAAATTTACGATGCCGGCCAGTGTCGAGGGTAAAGATTAAGTAATCGGTATTCTTCGCCAATGCTTCATTGAGAGATAGGTTTTGCTGACGAGCATCCTCGTTTGGCTTAGTCAGTACTTTTTCAAGAACAAACTTTATTTTGAGCTCGTTTAAGCGCTGTTCAAATGCTTTGATGTTTCTTCGCCAGTAATCAGAAACCTGTTCCCCTGGATACACCACAGAAACCACAATGGGCTTTATTTGATTACCTGCCATAGGAATAGCAGTGCTGTTGACAGAAATATCTAAGCTTTGCGTTAGCTTTTTTTGCTCTGGAAAGGCTTTAAGGTAATCAGGATAAGTCCAGTAACCACTGATATTCTTCATCGCATAGCTAAAAGGAGAAGCCGACAGTAGCACCAATAACATGGCAGAGATAATTGTCTTCATAAAATGGAGCTCACGTTATTGCGTCAGAAAAAACCGAGAATAAACATAAGTGTAAGTGACAACATAGCGATAAGGCAATCCAAGCAACAAAAAAGCCGTCATAAATCACCATGACGGCTAACAAAATTCACTATTGACCTTATATAAACAGGTTACTCAGATTACTTGATTGATAATGTCGCTTGCTCAGCGATGACTCGTTCTTTGTTCTTCTTAGAAAATTGCTTAATTTGGTACTCTAAACGTAAAGCATTACTTTGACTGTCTAGCTGTTGACTCCACTCCAATACTAAAGGGCCTTTGCCTCTCAAGTATTTAGCGCCTTTACCCTGTTGATGCATTTTAAAACGACGGGGAATATCGGTAGTAATACCGCAATACAGAGATCGGTTTTGAGTACGGATAAGATAGACCCACCAAGTTGAATGTTGTGGGTCTTTCTCGCTCTCTTCCATTTTGCTTAACATGGCTATAGTAGAGAGTTAACCAACTCTTTTAGCTCAGACAGTTCAGACTTGAGTTCTGACACTTCAGACTTCAACTCCGCTATCTCTTGTACCAATGGTTCAATTTGGCTATTTGCCCGGGAAGGAGCGAGCGGGGTTTCAGCCATATTATCCACATCGACTTGGCCGCAGAATTGGTGCATATAGCGGGATTCTCTTTTGCCCGCTTCTCTTGGTAGTTTCACTATCAGAGCGGTTTCAGCTTCTCCTTGAGACATTTGATCAAGAACGCTTTCTACCTCTTTAACATCACTAAACTGACATAAACGGTTGGTACGAGTTCTTAGCTCTCCCGGAGTTTGAGCTCCCCTCAATAGAAGGCTACATACAATTCCTTTCTCTTGGTCTGAAAACTGAAGGTCACCAAATTCAGTATTACAAAAACGGTGCTGATATTTGGAGACGCGGCTGTTGAAACTGCTCTCATCATTAACAAGGCGTCTTGATATTAAATGGTCGACAGCATCGAGAACATCCGACTCTGACAATGCCATTACCGGTTCTCTATTGCTTTTTTGATTACAGGCATTGGTCAGACTATTTAATGATAAAGGGTATTGATCTGGTGTCGTGGCTTCTTTCTCTAGCAAGCAGCCAATCACTCTTGCTTCAATTTCATTCAACTCAATTTTCATTATTCATCCTTTTCACTAGAGTTGTTAACCTTGATAGTACTAACGTTATGTGAGAACTAGTGTTCATGCAATACAGGGATACGAATCAATTCACCTTTTTCATTAATTAGCGCAATAGATGAACGATTAAGCTCAATATCGACTGACTGCAACTGCTTACGAGCTAATTTATAGGACTCTTGTAATCGTTGTTTACTCTGTTTTTGCGCTTGTTGTTTTATCATCTCACTGGTTATCCGGCTTCAAATTGACTGGTCTGTTTTGCTCTTAATGTACTAAATTGTAATTTTACAATGAGGCTGTTAATCAGTTCAATCACTACCTCGTCTCAACTCAAGATAACAAAGTCATACTTTACTAGCTAACAAATATCTTCAAACTAAGTGATGGTATAGCCCAGTAAACTCATGCCGCTTATTTAGCGACGGTTTATTGCCACTGCTCAAAGCACTGATTAAGAAGCATCA
Organism: Vibrio sp. 99-8-1; assembly: GCF_013114595.1. Lineage (GTDB taxonomy): Bacteria > Pseudomonadota > Gammaproteobacteria > Enterobacterales > Vibrionaceae > Vibrio. Next base: position 95,574 of record NZ_VTXE01000010.1, read on the forward strand.
TCATTCTACAGCATGAATCCGTAACAATTAGCAGAAAGCAATAAAACGAATATCATTGATTTAAAGACTGTAATCGAAGCGATCAATGTGCTTTAATTCCATTTATTAGTCGTTATTATTTAGGATATTTTATGAACAATGTATTTGAAATTGTTAATCAGGCACGCCGTAAAAACAAATTAAAGCGTGAATTACAGGACAACAATAAGAAAGTTCGTGATAACACGAAACGCGTCGAGCTTCTTGATAATCTACTCGACTATATCAAAGCAGATATGTCCCACGATCAAATTGTTGCTATCGTTAAAAATATGAAAGCGGATTATGAAGATCGAGTTGATGATCACATCATAAAAGGTGCTGAAATTTCTAAAACACGCCGTGACATCAGCCGTCGTATTCGCGAGCTTACCGAAGAAGATAAGCAAGCCCAAGGGAAAAAGTAACTCACACCCTCTATCACTCATATACTCAAATAACCTCAAGTTGTTTATTCAGCGAGAGTTTATTGGTTTCTGATCAAGGCACTGATTTGAAGGCATAGTCATTCTACGGCAAAAATCGGTAACACAGAGCAGGAGCCAATAAAACTCGCCCTTTGGGAGCGCATCAACATACCCATTTCTGCGTCAGATAATCTTGAAAGAGGATGCCATTCCTTCGATTATTTTTCTTCAATCGAACCTGTTGATGAAGCTCTGAATCCTGCACCTTGAGATCACTTGAGTATAACTATAGAGCCCCTCATTGACGGGCTCTTTTCTTCAAAACAACTTCTTTTCTGTATATTTCTTTTCAAAGTGATAAAGCAAAATGACGTAAAACGTTTGCGTAATCGCTAACTCTCTATTTCTTCATTTTTGTGGCTTTCATCACAGACTTTAAGCTGATATATTCCGATGCAGATTTAATACGAACCATTCGAGGCATGGAGCTTCCTCAGTTATCTCACGACGAGAAGAATTGGTACCGAGCAGTCGGCATTCAAGATAGAGGGTAATATAATGGATTTTAATATGGTTGAGATTATGGGTTACGTTGCATCAATTATGGTTGCAATCTCTTTAACGATGAAAGATATCGTTAAACTACGCGTACTAAACTTTATTGGTTGTAGTTTTTTTGTGGTTTACGGACTGATGATTGGCGCGATGCCTGTTGTGGCAACTAACGCATTTATCGCTTGCGTTAACGTCTACTTCTTAGTGAAGATGAACCAAGAAAAAAAAACCGCACAAGCTGAAGGCGTTAACGCTTAAACCAGCCAAAATTATAATAAAAAAGCTCCAATATTTTGGAGCTTTTTTATTACCCAATCTATCTAACCATTGCGACTCAAATAAATAATATACTCTCCTAACAGCGCCTCAAGTTCGCTAACCGCTTTATCTCCAAAATCATCTTGCAACCGCATTGCTAACTTTTTAAGTGTGTTCAGTTTTATTCCATTACTGCTACTGTTTCTCATCACATCGTAGGTTATCACCCTCAATATTGACCGAAAGCGAGGCTTAGATAACGCATCATTCCAGCTTTGAATAAAGTCTGTAAGTTGCTTGTTCAGCACCAAGTACCGGGTTAGTTTTTGATAGATTCGCTCTTCCATTGCCACCAGAAAATCCGTTTTCTTAGCAAAGTGATGACTTATTCCTGTTCTTGAAATTCCGGTTTGGCGGCTAAGTGTTGTGTATGTCATGTTGTCATAACCCATTTTAAACAACTGCTTTTCAACGGCTTGCAAAATCATATTAATCGTTGATGCAGTATCTTCTCTGCTACGTTTTGGCATATAAGATCTCTTTTATGTAATTTAATGATAACAATGAGAAATTGCGTAAAGCGTATTCAACATTTCCGTCAAGAATACTAGGTTGGAAACGCCCCCAATATCAGACAGGTCTTATTTGCAAACAATATTGGTTAACCGCTAATCTTAGCGAGTAGACAACGCTCATTACCAGATTCTACTTTCATGGCACACAAACCGATTCGATATCCGCTCAACGCCTATTGTTTATTTTTACCGCTAACGCAACAATCCAATATAAATAAACACATATAAAAAAAATGGGAATAGCATACAGTTACTTTGTCCTTGTTAAATATGCCAATTTTTCTACAAAAGGCTATTGGTACCATACGATGTTTTACTGGATAGATGCCGCTATGCTAGGTAATATATGCGTTTACATATTAAGTAAGTGAGGTCGTGATGACAGAGGAAACCATAGCAACAAGCGCAGAAAATGAGTTATGTGAAGCGTGTGGCTGCAGTGCTGAAGTTGGTTTCATCATTAAAGAAGGTGATGAAGTAGCGGAAGTTTCTCTTTTTGCAGAATCTAAACAAGCATTAGAGGCTGAGTTTGAAAAATACACAAGCCTAGCTAAGTCAATTAATGCCGACGTTCAGTTTGAGACATCAGCGCTGACGGAACAATCCACAGAATTACATTCTCGATTCAAATTTGATGTCAGTGCTGAAAAACTGATATTTGAACTTAAGTGTCGTACGCTTTCTCGCTAAAATTTATTTTCTTTAGCCGCATAGCTTACACTATGGCTCATTGATCGTTCGCCACATTCATTGCCAATATATGATGTAATGTTATTCAAGTTCGCAGCAGTGAAATGTCGTGTATCGACATAAATCAGCTGATAAAGCAGTAACAAAACCGACAAATGCTGATCAAAGGGTTTATCAGAAAGCGAGTTAAATGCTCGCTTTTATTTTATCAAAAAAGTGGAGTTTTCGACTACTCGGCCGATAACCAAATCAGTCCCCCACCGAGAGGTAGCTATGAACAAACTGCTGTTGTTAATCACATTAGCCATGATGCCTCTGCTTGCAAGAGCCGAATATCTAGATCAGTACCAAATTCTTAATCACTTAGATAACTACGGTAATTTATACCTGCGAAACAAGCCCTATACCTCTTTGCCTGACGGGCTGACGGTAAAAGGAAACCTGAACATATCTAAGACCAGCATAGAAAGGTTGCCAAAGGGGCTCACTGTAAAAGGAAACTTAAATGCCGCAAACAGTAAGGTTAAGTTCGTTTTACCCGGCACTAAAATTACCGGCTTCGCCAACTTTCTTGGCGCATCAATAGAAAATTGGCCCACGGGTGTTAGCGTTGGCGGCTATATTAACTTTACTGATACTGCATTAAAAACATTGCCACCTGCTCTGCATGTCAATGGTGACTTAAGTGTCATGAGAACGCCTATAGATGCACTGCCAGAGAGAATATTTATAGAGGGAGACCTGTACATTGGAGGCTCTAGAATCACGACATTTCCTGATGAAATGACCGTTAATGGCAATATTTTTCTTGGTGGGAATCAAATCAGCAAGTGGCCAAAAAATCTGACGTTAGGTGGTGCGGTAGCAAGGTAGTTATGTAGTTATGTAGTTATGTAGTTATGTAGTTATGCTAAGACGAAAGAGAAAACAGGAGCGGGTTAACAACCAACTCCCTTATGCTCACTAAGCTTTACTGTTCATGACGGGATTGGCGTACATATTAATTAAGTAAGGCTGTTCAGCTTCTGATAATTGTGCCAACTTATCATTAAGAGCGCTTTTCACCTCTTCAGTAATTGACTCATCCGACTCACCGGCAGCAAGTAAATTCATTGGATAAAGTTTATATAAGCTATGTATCTGCTTATCTATCTCTTTCGCTAACGCTTCAGGATCAGAAAAGTCTTCGCTAATGACATCACCAAACGCGACATGGACTTTTCCTTTGTAGCCGAGTATCCCTTGAATAATGCTATCTATATCTTCAAACTCTGTTTTCTCATAACCACCACAGCTCTCTTTGGCATATAGCTCTTTTGCTTTGGCGATATCACAAGGGTCGTTTTCATAAGAAACAGCAACAGGAACAATCTTTAATGAGCGAATATACTCATTAAATGGCGTTTTGGTTTTACGGCCATTCACATGAAACATCTTTAAAATGGCTTGATCGGTTGAGTCATTACCATCTTTCGCTCTGCCTTCTTTTTGAGCAATCCAAACAGAGTTACCCGTATCCAGTGAATGCTTAATATAAGAAGACAATAAGCTAAGTGCTTTCATTAGCTCTCTTGGCGCTTTCGCCGATCGCTTAACAATAAAACTCTTATTGATGCGCATCAGCTCAGTTACACATTGCTTTTTAAGTAGGTTATCACCGATAGCAATACGAACCGTTTTGTGGCTGTTATTATGCAGGCCGTAATTCACTAAGGCAGGATCCATAGCAATGTCACGGTGATTGGAAACAAATAAATACGCAGTATTCTTATCCAGTTCATTTAGACCAGAGTACGTCACGCCATCCGTGGTTTCATTGAGAGCCTTAGTCAGGTACTTCTCAATCTCAACTTGAATATCATATACGCTATTTAACTTGCTCCACTTAAATTTTAAATACACTTTCACAAAAGGTGCCAGTATATTTTTTAACCAATTGGAATGATGAGCAAATCTGTGGTTAAGAATAGCATCAATAAATTCTTGGTCATTTATTAAGCGAATAATTGAAGGGCCAATTTCACTGTCGTTATACGGCCTAATTTCTTGGTAAATATCGTTATCTGGGTTCATATAATTATACGTATTTTTCAAATCGGGCTAATTCTACGCTCACTTTGCATCGTTCGCAGCTTTATAATCCACATTCTGCATCAGGTCAGACCACAAACCAAACATTATGTTCATTTACTTTATCGCCTGTTGTCCTTTGGCGACTATTTTTACCACCATTTGTTATTAAACCGATGGCATGACACCCTGCACTCACCTCCCGCTTTTTGTCCCATTACATATTGGCAATATTAACCAGACCATGTAATCTATGCGCCTCAATAACGAGGTCCTCATGAACTACTCAATACAATACCAACGTACCCCTCATCCTTATATGACGGTAAGCCCACGTAAAAAAAGAATTAAAAACACCTTACTTATGGTGCACAGCGGCACGGTATTGATCAAAGTAGGTAAATCGGAATACGCGCTTAAAGCCAACGATCTATTTTGGTTACCTATTGGTAGCTTAACCTCGATTACTTATTTTCCTCATGCAGAGACATCAAATATTGATTTTTCAGTACGATTAAAGGAAACCTTCCCTTCAAAGGCGGGATACATCACGCCGTCTGCATTAACACAAGCATGTATTGATAAACTTTATCATCAAGATATTGGCGAGCAGTATCGCTTGGATCTATTGCAAATCTTAAAACATGAATGCCAGATTATTGCACCAAGTTTATTCATCAGTAAAACCAGCGCCCAGTTTAATCAATGGACAGTCGATAGCAATCAAGGTTTAAGCCAAGAACTGCATATGGCTTTGACTATTCGATACGCTAGAAAGCAACTACTTTCAGGGGGATCACGTCAGCAAGTTGTGGACACTCTTTTCTCAGGTTCGCACTCGGCATTTGATCAGATTTGGCAATCGGTAATGGGTCAGGAAAATAGCTCTAAATAGCTCTAAATAGCAGCTTAGCTATATATTAAACCAGTTAGAATGGCCACTCTAACTGCAGCATGACATCTCCTTGATAGTGATTGTGCCAACGATAATCCATTCGCATTTTAGGGCCATCGCTATCAGAATCGCCAAAAGCAACACTGAATTGTAAACCGTGGTTACTCAACCATTCACTATAACTCATCTCTTGCTCTGAATCTGACAACGCGTCTGGAAGCCATAATCCTAAACCAAAAAAACTCTGCTTTACTCGGCCAGTAACAATAGGATCATCCAACGACTGATCTTGCCAGGTGGCCCAATAATCGTTGCTGGTTAGTTGATAGTCGAGTTGAGCACTTTGATAATAAGGTACACTACTAGAGAAAGCGGCTAAATGCCCTACCGAATTACCATCAGGAATATGACACGCTTCAGTAATGGAAGAAGATTGAAGAACCGTTAGGCCAATATTCGATTGGCAAGAACGACTATAAGCAGGCAGAGTAACAACTGAAAGGGCTATGATTAACGCTAAATTGGAGTTCATTCTACCTTCTTAATTTATCTCCAATACAGCTTATTCTCCATAATAAAGTTTTGTACTGAATCTGTTGTTAGATGAGATATCGGCTGTTTATTGGCCATATTCGTTCGGATATCTGTACTTCTAACGGATATTTTTTCCGGGCACGCTAATACTGACCATTTCATTAATATATCGCTGGCCCGGTAAAACTTGTCAAAGTTAAGTAAATTGTCAGGCCCTAATATAAAGGTAATGTCAGAATTTGGATTTTCGGTTTGTAATTTATCTAATACCGCATAAGTGGTAACACTTTGATCCGGTTTATGAAGTATTTCTTCAACGGTAGAGAGTCGTACCGTATTCAAATCAATATCCTCAATAAACAACGCCACCATTTGGCAACGAAGTTCAAAGCTCAGCATTGTTTTGCCCCATGCATGGGAAATACTCGGCACCAACAATACTTGATCAAAGTGTGTTAAAGACTCAATCACACTTTTATGACCTAAACTGGGGGGATTAAACGCGCTTCCAAATACTGCTATTTTGCGCGGAACTTCGCCACTGTTACTCATTTGCTCTATTTTCACTATTTTCTACTAACTCGGATAAGGTATGATAATACCATTAGTTAGCATTTAATATTACCGAAGGAAAAGGAATCTACATGGAACACATGATTCGCGATGAGATGCGCGTACTGCCATCAATAGAACCCAGCACAGAAATAGAACGCCGTGTGGCTTTTATTAAACAGAAGTTACTTGACTCAGGTTGCAAAAACTTAGTTTTGGGCATTAGCGGTGGCGTTGATTCAACAACTTGTGGTCGTTTGGCACAGTTAGCTGTAGATAGCTTAAACCAGCAATCCCAAACTCAAGATTATCAATTTATAGCGGTTCGCCTTCCTTATGGGGAGCAAAAAGATGAAGATGAAGCGCAATTAGCGCTAAGCTTTATTAAGCCTAGCCACGTTGTAACCGTAAACATTAAACAAGGTGTTGATGGACTTCACGCAGCGGCAAATAACGCGTTACAAGGCTCTGGACTATTACCGCAAAATCCCGCTAAACAAGATTTTGTAAAAGGAAATGTCAAAGCACGAAGCCGAATGATTGCTCAATATGAAATTGCAGGTTATCTCGGTGGATTGGTCATAGGTACCGATCATTCTGCGGAAAACATCACTGGTTTTTATACTAAGTTTGGTGATGGCGCTTGCGATCTAGCACCGCTATTTGGTCTGAGTAAACGTCAAGTAAGAGAATTGGCTGAAACACTAAGAGCCCCCGAATTACTGGTCGCCAAAGTTCCAACGGCAGATTTGGAAGAACTCACTCCACAAAAAGCAGATGAAGATGCACTCAATCTAACTTATGAGCAGATCGATGACTTCTTAGAAGGGAAACCCGTTCCTCAACAAGTTACCGACAAGATCATCGCAATCTATCAAGCGACACAACATAAAAGACAACCTATTCCAACTATTTATGACTAACCTTGTTTTTGTCATTGCTAGATAGAAAAAGGTGTCCAATTAAATAAATTGGACACCTTGTCTCATATACACAGTTCCATTTATCGCCACAAATTGCTAATCTACTTCTGTCTTATAGCAGCTATTTGGTCGTATTAATGGCAACCAACACACCAAACCATCTTCACTCTTTAACTCAACTGGTACCCGGTACTAAAGTAGAGCACCTGCTAACAGGGCAACAATTTGTAGTAACAGCCAACAACGGTAACCGAGTTACTGCGGTCTCAAGTGTTTCGCTAGTGACGGTCAATGACTACGCCCATACTGAATGGATCTGCGCCACCAGCAAAAAGCCTCTCAATAAATTGAAAGTTGGTGACATCATTACCAAGCAACACTCTTATGTCATCACCAGCGTTTCTGATTATCTACTTCATGCCACTCGCAGTATTGAAATCACCAACCCTACTGAGTACTTGATCGTTTAATTTAGGTAACACCTAGATTAATCGACAATTTCCACATCTGTTAATGGAACGCTGCAACAGGCTAGTATTTGTCCAGAGTCTCGCTCTTCGTCTGTAATCGCAGCAACATCAGCATGCTCGACTTCACCACTTTCTAAGGTGACTTTACATGCACCACACAAACCTGCCCGGCAGCTATTTGCAATGGCTAAACCGGCTTTCTCTATTTGTTGTAATACCGAACTCTGATTATCCCCTTCGACCATAGCGCCATTTAAAGAGATGAATACTTTTTTATAAGCTTGTTGTTCGGCCTCTAACGTAAACTGCTCCTGATGATATTGGCTGGTAGGCAATCCTAGCTTAACTAGCAAGCTTTTGGCTTTTTTCATAAAGCCATTCGGCCCACAAACAAACACCTGACGTAAAGGTAAATCTGGAATGTGTTTGAGGTGAGATAATGCAAGGCGGCCTTTTGCGCCAGGCCAGTCATCATGAGCCTGACTCAGTGAAATGATAATTTGCAGCCCTTTAAAGCGTTCATGAAGCTCGTCCAACTCCTCTTTGAAAGGAATATCTTCTAGCGTGCTACATTGATGATAAAACACCACGTTGTCCATCTGATCATGATCAGCCAAGTAACGTAGCATAGAAATCATTGGGGTCACGCCGCTTCCTGCCGATAGAAGCAGTAGAGGGTTTGAATGGTGATCACTTAAGTGAAAACTGCCTTGTGGCGTATCCGCTTCTAATACATCGCCAACATTGAGGTTATCTAATAACCAATTAGAGACTCTTCCCGCATCAACTCGTTTTACCGATATAGCGTAGCGCCCCATTCTACTTGGTGTTGAAGATAAGGTGTAATAGCGGCATATTTTCTCACCATCAAACATCACCTCAATAGGTAAATACTGTCCTGGTAAATAGCCTGGCAATACCCCTGATGTTGGTTCAAACCAATAGGTAACAAACTGACGAGCCGTCTCTTCTTTGGCAACGCAGGTTAGCGTTAAACTCTGCGGCTGATTATCGGCGTAGTACTCTTTCTCTTTGTACTCTAAAACTTCAACGACATCGTCAACGGATATTGAGCCTTCATTAAGGGCGACAATATTCTGACCAAAGTACACACCGCCATCTTCATTCGCCCGGAATGTAGACAGTGTTTTGAGTGGTTCCTTCGAGGCCTTAGCAATACCTGACGTATGATCAACCGTCGTTAATATGCAGCGTTCACAAGGCTTAACAACGTCAAACTCTACCTCACCAATTCGAATCTTTTTCCAACTATCTTCAATAAAAGCTTCATCACCAGTCACGACAATATTAGGCCTAAACTGTTGCATAAACTGGGTTTCGGATGCTCGCTGGTTTAACTCACTTAGCGACGCTTCGCTAATCACCAACAGCGGATAACCATCTGCGAATGACACGTTGTGACCCAGTTTTTCTCTTACTCTATTTGACTGCTCTCCGGTGTAAAGCAACTCCGCTTTATCCCCTACAACTTCACTGATCCACTGGTTTGCTTCATCGGTTGTTTGGTAAGCAAAAAAGATATCGTTCCATACTTGAGTCTGTTTCTTTTTCATCGAGAAATCAGAGAAGGATAGAGTTAAAGTTTCTTTTCCCTCATAAGCCAGATGCAAACCGTTGTTGGTCACATTGGTATGTAAAGTAACCAATTGAGGGTGAGAGCGGGCAGTTATCATTTTGCCGTCAGGCGTTGCTATCATAAAACGACGATCAAAAGAGAGCCCTTGTTTTTCTACCCAAGAGGTCGATATGTCGATACCTTGAGTCGATTTAATTGGATAAATAGTTATCTGAGAGAGTGTTGATTCTGTTTTTACTGACATAACTTCCCTTATTATCCGCGCGCCAAACGCAAACGTTTTCTTTTTATTGATTTATTAACGAATTTTGATGAAATATACCACTTTTTGCTCTATTATCCTGTCGCCTAAGCATTGAGAAATCACTTATCTACTTAGGCTCCAGATTTTATCACACTTATAAAGGGAGCTTTTATGACCACACTAACTATTACTCGCCCAGATGATTGGCATGTTCACTTACGTGATGGTGCGGTTCTTAAAGATACTGTTGCTGATATCAGTCGCTACAATGGCAGAGCAATTGTAATGCCAAATACCATTCCTCCAGCAACAACAACCGAGCTCGCTTTACAGTATTATCAGCGAATCAAGGCGCATAATACAAGTGCCCATTTCGAACCGCTAATGACTCTTTATCTTACTGATAATACGACAGCAGAAGAGATTCTAAAGGCGAAGGCTACAGGAAAAATCGTTGCAGCTAAACTCTACCCTGCTGGGGCAACAACCAATTCAGATTCTGGTGTAACTGATATCGACAAGCTCGCTCCGGTGCTAAAAGCCATGGAAGAGTGTGGCATGTTACTGCTTATTCACGGTGAAGTGACTGACCACGGTGTTGACATTTTCGACCGCGAGAAGGTGTTTTTAGATCAAGTGCTCGCACCGATTGTCACTCAGTATAGCCAGTTAAAAATCGTTGTTGAGCACATTACGACGTCTAACGCAGTCGAGTTTGTAAAAAGTGCCAGCGATAATGTTGCAGCAACAATAACTGCACACCATTTGCTTTATAACCGAAACCATATGCTGGTAGGCGGCATACGTCCTCACTTTTATTGCCTGCCAATACTCAAGCGCGGTAGTCATCAACAAGCGCTTATCGAAGCCGCCACCAGTGGCAACAAAAAATTCTTCGCAGGTACAGATTCCGCACCACATACCAGAGGAAATAAGGAAACCACCTGTGGATGTGCAGGTTCTTATACTGCTCATGCTGCATTAGAACTGTATGCTGAAGTATTTGACAAGGAAAACAAGCTTGAAAACCTAGAGGCCTTTGTCAGTTTTAACGGAGCAGACTATTACGGTTTACCTCGCAATACAGGTTCAGTGACGTTAACCAAAGAAGCATGGCCAGTGCCTTTATCTCTGCCATTTGGTAATGATGAAGTGGTTCCTGTTAAAGCCGGTGAAAACATCGAGTGGACTGTTAGCGATACAGATGCTTGATTACAGGTCTTCAAAAAAGAACGTGATAAAATTATAAACGCGGCGCATAAAAGCGCACCTACAAGCGCTCGTTACTCAAGTTTTTATGTTGAAGACTGATCGATAGTATATGCCAGCGACACGCCGCTGGCATTTATCAATTCTTGTTCCACTATTGATTGTTAAAACCTATCAATAATATAGAGTTAATCTTATTTACCAAATGAGAATAATTATCAATAATGACATTATCAAATCAGACGAACCGTTTTAGGATAATGCCATGTTCAAGACAATCACTTTTGCCGTTATTCACTTTACCATTGCTACCTTGGTTGCCTATAGCTTAACCGGTGACTTCTTACTTGGTAGTGTAATCGCGATGATTGAGCCTTCGATTAATACCGGCGCCTTCTATCTACATGAGAAGGTTTGGCAAAAAGTGGCCTTTCTAAAACGCCGTGAATCCATAACTCAAGTTAAAACAGCCAGCTTTGCCGTCATTCACTTCAGTGTCGCGTTTACGGTAACTTTTGCATTGACAGGGGATGCTTTCCTAGGCGGTTTAATGGCTACAATAGAACCTGCGATAAACTCAATCGCTTATTTCTTCCATGAAAAAGTATGGTTAAGAAAATCGCAAAATACCGAGGCTATCAATAGACATGCAATCGCGCTATAGAAGAGGTAACACGCCAATAATACACGTGTTACCCAACTCTCAAGCTTAGATTCTAATTTAAAACTTCGACGGTAGTTTAACGCTTCAGCCTCGATAAAATAGGCTGCACTTATCATTAATTTCGTCAACTCAGCAAGTAAGTTACTCACTAATACCGCGGATCTTGGCATTACGACGACGTAGCACTTCTAAAGTCAGCAACAGTGCAACGGACATCAAGATCAATAAGCTTGCTACCGCTAATATGGTCGGGCTAATTTGTTCTCGAATACCAGACCACATTTGACGTGGCACTGTACGTTGCTCCACACCGGTGATAAAGAGCGCTACCACTACCTCATCAAACGATGTTCCAAACGCGAATAAACCGCCGGATATCATTCCCGGTCGAATTAGTGGAAAGGTAACATGTCTGAAGGTATAAATGGGGTTTGCACCCAGACTATACGCAGCACGAACTAAGCTATGATCAAAGCCACTTAAAGTCGCAGTCACCGTAATGACCACAAATGGTGTACCCAAAGCAGCGTGCGCGAGAACAATCCCAACAAAAGTCTGAGACAAATCCAAGCGAGTGTAGAAGAAATACATTGCGGCTGCAGAGATGATCACAGGAACAATCATCGGAGAAATCAAGAACGCCATAATTGCACTTCGGAAAGGAACATTATTGGCGGCCAATCCAATCGCAGCTAAAGTCCCGAGTGTTGTGGCAACCACCGTAGCACTTAGTGCTATCAACGTACTATTTTTAAGAGCCATCATCCACTGATGATTCTCTATCATCTCTACATACCAGCGCATTGAATACGCCTCTGGGTCAAGGTTCAACATTCCTTCGGTAAAAGTGAAGTAAGGCGTCGCATTGAACGAGAGAGGAACAATAATCAAAATAGGCGCGATTAAAAACAGAAAGACTAGGGTACAGAAACCAAGGTAAGCAAAATATGCCACTCGCTCGCCTTTGCTGCAATAACTCGGTAAAGACATTCCTTTATCCTCCAACTTTTATATTGTTGATTCCAACAACCCGGTTAAACACATAAAACAGGAGGGTAACAACGGCAAGTAGCAACCCTCCGAGCGCTGCAGCCATCCCCCAATTGAGCGAGGTTTGCATATGGTAAGCGATCATGTTGGAAATCATTTGACCACTTCTTCCGCCAACCAGTGCGGGGGTAATATAGAAACCAATCGATAGAATAAAGGTTAACAAAACACCGGCCCCTACCCCTGGCAAGGTCAGCGGCATGTAGACTTTAATAAACGCGGTAGCCGGAGCAGCACCAAGAGAACGCGCTGCTCGAAAGTAACTTGGGCTAATGCCTTTCATTACACTGTATAGCGGCAAGATCATAAACGGCAGTAGTATATGAACCATAGCGACAATTGTGCCAAAGGTGTTATGAATCATTGCCAAACGATCATCACTCAGGCCTGACCAGATCAGCAGATCATTCAGTACACCTTGGTTCTGTAACAGGACAATCCAAGAGGTCGTACGCACCAGCAGTGAGGTCCAAAAAGGCAACAGCACCACGATGAGCAACAGATTCGCCTTTTTATCAGGCAAGCTGGACAAAAGATAAGAAACTGGATACGCCATTAGTAAACAGATTAAGGTGATAGCAAGCGACATACCGAAGGTTTTCATAAATAGATCGACATAGACCTGACGTGTTTCTGGCTGCATGGTAATAGAGCCTGACTCGTCGTAGCGCATATCTAATGCCGCCAAATAGTAGCTAAGAGTATAGGGAGCGCTTAATGTCTTAATTGCTGACCAATACTTGGTCTTAGCCCAACGTTTATCGAGCGTTTTAATTTCCTGCAATGAACTAGGCATTGCGCTGGCTTTGCTGAGCTTTCTTCCTGTTTTCATCAGCAAGCTACGCATACCTGAGACTTCTATGTTCAATCTACTCGCTAATTTGGGTAATGACTTATTTTGATGAGCGAGTTTCAGTTCTGCCATAAAAATTTGTTGAATCTCAAGCGTAGGCAAACCATCGTAGTCCCACTGCTCAATAGAATGAGACGTTTCAGGGAAAGCGCTCGGCACACTTTGGTTATCCACACTGCGATAAAGCATTTCAACTAGTGGAAAAGCAAACGAGACACAAATAAATGCCACTAATGGTAGGATCAAAAGTACTGAACGAATCTGTTTCTTGCGTTCAGCTTTTTGTAGCTGTGCTTTCAATGTCGCAGGAGGTTTAGACAGCTCATCCGCAATGGCTGTCACTGACTCCAAGCTCGTTAGCTCTCTACTCATGCCGCCGCTCCTAATGGCTGAGTGATGGAGTCATTATCAAGTGCATGACAATCGTCACTATGCCAACCAATACTATATTCTGCCCCAGGGGTAAAACTGGCCTCGTGGCTACGAGAGTTGGTTACTTTAACCACTAACTCTCCGATTTCTTCAACATCAATCACTAGCCTGTGGTGATCTCCATGATAGATAAGCTCTTTCAGAGTACCTGTCACGATGTTGTTGCACTGATCTTGTTGAGGAGCGATGGAGATTTTCTCAGGTCGGATAGATAGCAGCGTTGTTTGGTGAGGTTGATTGACCGCAACGGCAGTAGCAAGAACGGTTTTACTGCCAACTTGAACCTTACAAGTCCCACTGTCTAGTGATTCAACCCGGCCTTTAATTTGGTTATTCTCACCAATAAACTGTGCGACAAATGCATTGCTTGGAGATTCATACAGCTCCGTCGGTGAGGCAAGCTGTTGCACTGCACCATTATTAAACACTGCGATTCTGTCTGACATGGTCAGAGCTTCATCTTGATCATGAGTGACATACAAAATGGTAATTCCCAGCTTTTCGTGCAGATGTTTTATTTCCATCTGCATCTGCTCTCGAAGCTGTTTATCTAACGCTCCGAGGGGTTCGTCCATTAGCACCAATTTAGGTTCAAACACTAAGGCACGTGCCAGCGCGACACGCTGTTGTTGACCACCAGACAATTGTTTAGGGTAACGATTAGCAACATGATTTAGCTCAACCATGTTCAACGCATCCGCCACTTTAGCTTTTACTTGTTCGTCTGACATGTCGCGTACTTTAAGCGGAAAAGCGAGATTTTCTGCAATCGTCATGTGTGGAAATAGAGCGTAATTTTGGAACACCATACCAATATCACGTTTATGCGGAGCCAAATTGTTAACGGGAATACCGTCAATATAAATCTCTCCTCCCGTCGCCGTCTCAAAGCCTGCCAGCATCATTAAACAGGTCGTCTTCCCTGAGCCCGATGGACCAAGCATAGTGACAAACTCTCCCGGCTCAATTGCCAGATTAAAGTCCTTCACTACTAACGTTTCACCATCATAAGTCTTCTGCACATGTTGGAAGCTGACGTATTCCTTTTGCAATGTCATTGGTCATCCCTTTTTATTAAACCCTTGGTTTAATCCAGATAAGTAAAAGACTTAACCTCATAATAAGCCGTTTACGTAACTGGATTAGGGCGGACAGCATGCCCGCCATACATTAGCGTCTGTTGATTACTTTATAATTTATACTTACTCAAATCTGGTCGAGTCGCTATCGACTGTTCAACTAAGGCAATCACTTCTGCTCGCTCCTTTCCTTTCAGCATTTGTCTCGGAGCTCGAACCTGCTCAGAGCCTCGAGCACACACCTGTTCGGCCAACTTAATGCACTGAACTAAGGTTGGGATGGTATCTAATCGAAGCAGCGGCAAGAACCAGCGGTAGATCTCTAACGCTTCCGCATATCGCCCTTGGCTAGCCAGTTTATAGATGGCGACCGATTCTGCTGGGAAAGCATTTGTTAAACCAGATATCCACCCCGTCGCACCTAACATAAGAGATTCTAGTGCAATATCATCCACACCACTGAATACCGTAAAACGATCATCAAATCGATTATAAAGCTCTGTAATACGTCGTGTATCTGTTGTCGACTCTTTAACCGCTACAATATTGTCACATTCAGCAAGCTGAGCCATAAGATCCAAATTAACATCAACACCATACGACACCGGGTTGTTGTAAATCATGATGGGCATCTCTGGTGTCGCTTGTGCTAATGTCTTGTAGTAATCCACGGTTTCACTATCAGAAGTACGATAAACCATGGCCGGCATGACCATACAACCGTCTACGCCGATCTTTAATGCGTCTTGCATATACTGAACAGCCGCGGTAGTTATCGACTCTGCTGTGCCCGCAATAAGAGGAACACGACCCGCGACGACTTCTTCTGCAGCGGTTAATATTTGGCGCTTCTCTTCAGGATAGAGAGCACAATTTTCCCCTACCGTGCCTAAACAGATAATGCCGTTAACACCGTCTTTAATTTGGTTATCAATAACGGTTTGAGTCGCATCTAGGTCAATGCTTTGATCACTTCGAAATTGAGTACTGACCGCTGGGTAGACACCTTTCCAATCAACTTTCATTCTTACCTTCCATTTGTATATTTTATGCAATTTTAGAAAACACACTGAATGTTTCCCACAGTATTAGGGCAAACCCCGTTAAATAATTTGTTTTTGCTGAAGGATGAACTTCACTCCAGCGAGATCAGCAAGTGCGCTACCTACAGATTTGTATAATGTGATCTCTTGTGACGATGTTCGACCAGAGCAACGGCCTAAGCAGAGATCCGTTAATTCTCCTTTAATCTCCTGCTCAGAAAAAAGCCCCTCATCAATCGGAATCAACAAATCCCCTGCCTCGGCTAATACATTAATTTTACTATCAACGAACACCGACGCCCGAGACACGGTTTTACTATCACATTCACGTTTGTCTTGATCATGATTACCGATAAGATCGACATGGATACCCGAGTTAAGTTGATGCCCATCGAAAAGCGGCGTTTTTGAGCCTGTTGCACAGCAGATCATATCCGTAGCCATCAGATGTTCATCCACCGATTCAATAACGTTCACCTTATAACGTTTCTCTTCTGGCAAAGAGAGATATTCATGACCCGATTGAATTGCATCTACCGTCGACGCTGCCTTCTGTTTATCTCTTCCCCACACCATTACCTGTTTTAACGGTCTTACCGCCGCATAAGCCCACGCAATATAAGGCGCTAAGTTGCCCGTTCCACAGAGAATAAGGCTGGATGCGTCATCACGAGCTAAGTAATCCGCCGCCAGCGCCGAAGCAGCAGCCGTACGCCAATACGTTAACACCTTGCCATCCAACAACGCCAAAGGCTCACCATCGCTACGGTTAAACGCCAGTATTTTAGAAGAGAGACTGTCTTTGCCCTTAGTCATGTTGTTGGGAAAATAAGTAAACGCTTTAACGGTAATTAAACTCTCATTCCATGCTGGTAGAAGAGCAAACGCATCATAGTTTCCCTCTTCCAGTGGCATCACATTGCGTTGAGGAATTACCGCCTGTTCTTGATAAGTTTCACGCATAGAGCGAATCAAACCAGACATCGACAAACTCTCAACAACTTGCTCTGCTTCTAGATAGATCATTTTGCCTCCAGCTTTACGTTTGGAGTGAGAGCAAGCCCACTCCAATTTTCTATTCGTTTTGCGGATTTAGTTAAGCAACCAAGTGTTGAACTCTTCATTCAACTCATCTGCATAATCCGACCACCACTCATCATTAATCAAAAATGCATTGGTGAAGTTAGCAGGCGCTGTTGGCAGACTTGCTAAAGTCTCTTTGTTAATCAGCTTTGACGATGATTTACGCGTTGGGCCATAAGCAACATATTTTGCTTGGTCTGCCAATGGCTTAGTACCAGAAGAGAACTTAATGAACTCTAGCGCTAGCTTGGTATTTGGGCTGCCTTTTGGAATGGCCCAACCGTTCATATAACCGAGTTGATGATCCCAGATAATTTTGAATGGCTGACCTTCTTCTTTTGTTGCACTATGAATACGACCATTAAACGCCGAAGCCATGACCACCTCTTTGTCCGCCAACATTTGAGGAGGTTGCGCACCGGTAGTCCACCAAATCACATCCGACTTGATGGTGTCTAACTTAGCAAATGCTCTTGCGCGACCTTCTGCTGTCTCTAACATTTCATACACCTCTTGTGGTGCAACGCCATCAGCTATCAATGCCCACTCAAGGTTACCTTGCGGCATTTTTTGTAATGCACGGCGGCCGGGATAGTTTGCTAGATCGAACAGGTCCGTTAGTTTACTTGGTGCAGATTTACCGTTAAACGCTTCTTCATTGATAGTCAGTACCGTCGAGACCACAATGGTATTAACAGCACACTCATGAATTGCACCCGGAATAAAATCTTTAGCCGCTGGGGTTCCGTCAGATCCCGCAGGTAAAATGCTTGGGTCGACCGTTTCAAGTAGCCCTTCAGCACAACCACGGACAATGTCGGGCTTATCGAGAGAAACTAAGTCCCAACGCACTTTATTCGCTTCGACTTGCGCTTTAATTTCTGCAAGACCACCACTAAAGTCTTCTGAGACAAGCTCTACACCTGTCTCTTCAATGAAGGGTTTGTGGTACGCCTCTACTTGGCTCTTAGTAAATGCCCCGCCCCATGAAACAACGGTCAACTGTTGCTCTGAGTATGCTGCACTAGATGTTCCTAACAGCATTCCAGATACCAAAAGTGCAAGTGAAGTGGATGTCTTTCTTGACATGATGTTGTGCTCCTTTTTTGTTGTCTTATCGGGACACTCCCGAATTTATAGACGCCTGGATACCGCTGTTAGGCATCGTTATATAATTTAACTTTTTATTAACATAATGCACTTGTATATTTTATACAATATTTAATTTCAAAAAAATTTAACAAAAGCGATCTAGCTTAAACGGTGAAAGATTAACCACTGTTTTTTGCTGGTTAATAAGCTGGCTAATCAAATCGGCAGTGACTGCGGCTTGAGTAAGGCCAAGATGTTGATGCCCTAGAGAAAACAGAATCTGACCCGTTTTATCCTGATCAATAATAGGCAATGAATCGGGCAGTGAAGGACGATTACCCATCCAAGTTTCCCCCATTTCTGTAAAATCGATATCGTCAGTTAATACCTCTTTAGCCAACCCTTTTAGCATTTTTGCTCGCTTATAATTAGCCGGAGAATCGAGGGCAGCATACTCCACCGTTCCAGCTAGGCGTAACCCCTTCTCCATTGGAGTCATGATAAATTTCCTGTCAGCGGAACTGATTGGAAAGGGTAATAACTGTTTTAATTTAGGCATCATAAGATGATAACCACGCTCTGCCTGAAGAGGGATAGAAATACCGGTAATCTTTTTGACTAATGGCACAGATTCCGCCCCACATGCCACCACAGTATAGTTCGTCGAGTGAGTATCATTTTGTGTAACCACCACGCCGCCGTCAGAGTAAGAGTAGGCATCAGTTACATCTTCATTTAGCCACACGCCACCCAACTCAATAAAACAACGCTTTAGCTCAAGGCACAGTGTATAAGGGTTCAAGCTATGGGACGTGTCAGGAAAAAACACTCCGAATTTTACCTTATCAGAAAGATTTGGTACTTGTTGGTGCAGTTTATCCGCCTGCCAAACTTGATAGCGAACTCCCCGACTGTCTAACGCTTTAAGCGTCGTTTGATAACTGCCAAATAGTTTGTCACTTTCAAAGCAAAGCAGAGATCCTTTGTGAATAATCAGCTGAGACAGCCCAACTTGTTCAAGCAATAACTGCCAACTTTTCATTGCATGAGAATTAAGTTCCGTTAATGCTTGTGTAGCATGTTCGGTTGGAGACTTCCTCGCTTTCGACAAAAAATGAAGCATCCAGCCAGCGGTTTTAGGCAGATCTTGAAAACGAATTGAAACAGGGCTTGTCGTAGAAAGTAACATCTTGGGTAATTGAGGAAGTAAGCTCGGCGTCGCCAATGGAAAAACCTGTTCAGTGGCAAAATGACCCGCATTGCCTTTTGAACATTTTTCAGCCGCATCAGCACGTTCAAACAGCGTAACTCTTTTGCCTTCTAACTGAAGCTTTAGAGCGATACATAAGCCAATTACTCCCGCTCCAATTACTGCAACCTTGGTGTCGTCTGATGAAATATTGTTCACCATTATTTTGCTCCCTATCACGTTTACCGTATAAAATTGTATAAAATATACTTAACATTACGATAACATTCAAATCCAGCACTACAACTAATTTCATGATCAAGGAGCGAGAAATGAGACAAGGCACTTTCTTTTGTATTGATGCTCATACCTGTGGAAACCCAGTTAGACTGGTTGCGGGGGGAGTGCCACCGCTAGTGGGTAATACCATGAGTGAAAAACGTCAGTACTTTCTAAAAAACTACGATTGGATTCGTCAGGCTTTAATGTTTGAGCCTCGTGGTCATGCCATGATGTCTGGGTCAGTTGTACTTCCGCCGTGCAGTGACAACGCTGATGCGTCAATACTCTTTATCGAAACCAGTGGCTGCCTGCCAATGTGTGGCCACGGAACAATTGGCACCGTCACATCCGCTTTAGAGCACAAACTCATCACCCCAAAACAGGAAGGCAAGCTCATTTTAGATGTCCCAGCCGGTCAAATAGAGGTCCACTATCAACAAAAAGGAGATAAGGTGACCTCAGTTAAGATCTTTAACATTGCCGCCTACCTCGCCCATCAAGACATTACCGTTGATATTGAAGGCCTTGGCACCATCACTGTTGATGTTGCTTACGGGGGCAATTTCTATGTCATCGTTGACCCACAAGATAATTATCTAGGGCTAGAGCACTATAGTTCAGACCAAATATTGATGCATAGTCCTAAGGTGAGAGAAGCGGTCTCTAATGTTGTGGAATGCATCCACCCAGATGATCCAACGGTTTGTGGTGTCTCACACGTATTATGGACAGGCACGCCAACTCAACCGGAGGCGATCGCTAAAAATGCCGTTTTCTATGGAGAAAAAGCCCTCGACCGCTCCCCGTGTGGTACAGGAACCAGTGCCAGAATGGCGCAGTGGCACGCCAAAGGAAAACTCAAAGTAGGAGAAGATTTCGTCCATGAAAGCATCATAGGCAGCTTATTTACTGGTCGTATCGAAGACACCACCGAAGTTAACGGTAACGTTGCCATTCTACCTAGCATAGAGGGGTGGGCCCACGTTACCGGTCACAATACAATCTGGGTCGATGATCAAGACCCTTACGCACATGGATTTGAGCTAAAATAACTAGGAACCCCAATGATTGATACTGATAATTTTGCCGCCATCAACCCGGCAACCGAACGGCCTATTGAAGGTCTGTTTCCACAGCATTCTCAACAAGATGTTGACCTAGCAGCAACTGCCGCAAACGAAGTCGCACTGCAGTTTCGTCGCACCTCTCCGCTCAAGCGACGTCAACTTCTAAGAACAATTGCTGACTGCTTAGAAGCCCAACGAGAGTCCATAGTAAATCGAGCACATCTGGAATCTGCTCTACCGCTAGCTAGACTCAACGGAGAACTAAGCCGTACCACTGGACAACTTAACCTCTTTGCCAGTGTTGTCGAGGGTGGATTATGGCAAAACGCCATTTTTGATACCGCCAATCCTGAACGAGCACCACTAGCAAAACCTGACATTCGTAGCCAAAATATCGCCATAGGGCCTGTTGCTGTTTTTGGTGCATCCAATTTCCCACTGGCTTTTTCAACCGCAGGTGGCGATACAGCTTCAGCACTCGCCGCAGGATGCCCAGTCATTGTGAAAGGCCACCCTGCCCATCCCGGAACCAGTGAAATCGTTGCAAAGTGTATTGCGAACGCACTCAAACAACTGGCTATGCCACAAGCGATATTTGCGTTACTTCAAGGCACCAGTCACGAGCTTGGCCAATCGCTGGTCACTCATCCATTAGTTTCGGCTATTGGTTTTACTGGTTCGATTCATGGTGGCCGCGCACTTTTCGATCTGGCGAACCAAAGAACAAAACCAATCCCATTTTATGGTGAACTTGGAGCATCAAACCCTGTATTTATTTTGTCAAATCGCATGCGAAAAAATCCACAATCTTTAGCGGATGAATTTCTAACTTCAATGAATATGGGCTGTGGTCAGTTCTGCACCAAGCCAGCGGTGCTGTTTGTTGCACAAGGAGCAGCAACAGAGCAGTTTCTTTCCCATGTAAAACAGGGTATTCAAGCTCAACCAGAACAGACCATGCTCACTTCTGGCATCAAACAAAACTACATTCAGCAGTGTCAACAGCGTGCAGCTCAATCAGGTTTGGCACAAACCCGCTCCTCACAACACCATGACGTAGCCGCAATGGTATTTGAAACTAATGCCATTCAGTGGCGTGACAACCCTCAGTGGCAAGAAGAGATCTTTGGACCGCAGTCTACTATTGTTGTTTGTGAAGATGACCATGAAATGATTACGCTTAGCCAAGAGTTAGCCGGAAGCTTAACCGCAACGATTCAAGCAGAACAAGAAGATTATCCAGTTGCCGCCAAGCTAATACCACATTTAGAAGAAATAGCAGGAAGAGTGGTATTTAACGGCTGGCCTACAGGTGTGGAAGTCAGCTATGCGATGGTTCATGGAGGACCCTATCCTGCGTCTACCATGTCAGCCAGTACCTCTGTCGGTGCAGAGTCAATAAAACGTTGGTTACGCCCAGTTGCTTACCAATCTCTGCCTAATGAACTACTGCCTGATGCATTAAAGAATGAAAATGCGCTTAACGTTCGTCAGTCAGTAGATGGTTGTTAACTATCTGTTGTTAGCTGTCTGTTTTTAACTCTCTGTTGTTAATTGCCGGTGAATTGCCACGACATGCGTACAAAATATGAGCAATGGCTTTTTTCAGCCGATGGAAATCGAAAGGTTGGTTATAGTAACCATATGACCTAGCGCCCAAATTGCTGAGTTACTTATAGCATGAGGGTCGCAATCTATGGCTAAAATAGTATATTGAATACAATATTAAAAATTCCTATAGTTGGAGAGGTGGATGTCACAAAAGCCTGTGTTTAAAACTCGTACCCAATTAGTTGAAGAAGCCATTCGCAGTAAAATTCTTAAAGGGGAGCTTAAAACTGGTCAACCTTTAAGACAAGACGCCTTGGCAAAAGAGTTCAATGTAAGTCGTATTCCTGTGCGTGAAGCCTTAATGCAGCTTGAAGCACAAGGCTTAGTCAGTTTTGAGGCTCACAAAGGGGCTACCGTGACGGAACTGTCACCGGATAAGATCAACGAACTGTTTGAGTTACGAGCCGTTGTTGAATGCCATATTCTCGAACGTGCAATCCAGAACATGACGAGTGATGATCTCGAACGTGCCAACCAGATACGTCAGCACTTTGATGAACTGGTCAGCCGAGGTGATGAAGTCGAAGAGTGGAGCAACCATAACTATGAATTACACAAAGCACTCTACTCGCCTGCGAATATGCCTGAAACTATGGATGTCATCTATAACTTAAATACCAAGTGTGACCGCTACATTCGCATGCAACTGCTGTTTACCGAAGGAACGGAAAAAGCAGATAAGGAGCATATGGCGCTACTAGAAATGTGTAGAAACCGCGATATTGAAGGAGCAAAATATGTGCTTAAAAAGCACATATTAGAAGCAGGTGCCGCCATACGTGATCTGCTAGTGGAACGGCAAAAATAGACCATATTTTGCGTGTTACTTCTGCTAGATAGCATCGGATAAAGTATAAAACCATAGGGCTCTGATACAGAGCCTTATTTGATTGCTCAAACATTTTGTATTGGTGGCGTTAGACCCATCAACGCAAACGAATTTTGTACTGTTCAGGCGTCTCTCCTGAGTACTTTTTAAACATAGCTATAAAAGGGCTAGCTTGCTGATAACCTAACGTGAGCGCCACCTCTTTAACCGACATACCTGATTTGAGTAGAGTCATCGAGTGCAAATATCTCGCTCTTATCCGCCACTCAGTAAAACTCATGGTCAATTCTTGCTGGCAATATCTAGCTAACGTTCTCTCTGTAGTGTGCACTTTCGCCGCCCACTCCTTTAAGCTAGTGTTGTCCGTAGGGTTCTCTTCTAATACCGACAAAATCGGTCGCAGTAATTTATGATCGCTACTCGGTAAAAAGTGTTGTTGCTGTTGACACAACGCAAGTTGATCAAGCAGGACGTTCGCTAAGCGTTGATCTGGTATCGATTTAGCCACCGTTATTTGTCGTTGTCGAAAGTCATCAATAATGGCCGAAACAATCGCTGAAATAGACAGTAAACAAGTATGCGTTGGCATATCGACAATCTTGCTTGGAGCAATGTTCAAGGAACAGTAAATAAGAGGTCGTTTGTTATAGTTACAATGAGCCACTCCCGGTGGTATCCAGATCGCTAAGTGGGGAGGCGCAATATAGCGCGTCTCTTCTGCTTTAAGTTCAAGAGTTCCACCAGAAACAATCTGCAATTGACCCCAATGATGCGAATGCAACCGTGTTTCGGTATTTTCTCTAAATGCGTCAAAATTAAAAAACAGCTCTGATGGCGGTGAATCAATCGTTAACGAAGGATGTACAAACGGCGATGCTTTCATGGGCTAAAACACTGTCATTGACGGATTAACACAATATATCTCAAATAAGATCATAGCGGCAATAGCTACTTGCTCTGCTCTGCTCTGCGCATAAGGTTGACTCGAAATAGAGCGATCATTATCTTTTTTTACTTTTGTTGAAATTAAATCAGAGTTACTTTGTTCTTATCTGATACAAATACTTAAAATGGATAATTGATATGGCAGATCCTATTAAAATCACTCTCTATCGCTGGGCAGGAAGTTGGGGACCATTTAGCGTTAAAATCCCTTGTGGTGAATGTACCCTCACAAAAGATATTCTTACCGATACATTCGCCAATGAACTAAAAGACGTACCTGTTGAGTTAGAAGTGAAGGATTGGCTATCTCACTGGTGGGAGCCATTGAAGCTAGGCTCATGGCATGCTCCTATCTTAGTTGTAGAAGGTAAAGTAATAAGCCAAGGCGAAGCATTGAATCGTGGTGTGCTAGTGCAGTCCGTTATCAAAGAGTGGACCAATCGTGACCAGCTTAAAGGCAACATTGTCTTTGGTAAAGCGACATGCCCATACTGTGTCAAAGCAAAAGAGATGCTGGATAAGTCCGGGATTCCTTACCAATATTTCGATGTCGTCAAAGACAGTGCCGCACTTTATAGAATGATTCCTGAAGTGAAGGCCATTATTGGTGAGAAAACGCCTGTGACGGTTCCCCAAATATGGATGGAAGACAAGTACATCGGTGGTGCTGATAACTTAGAAAAATGGTTAAAAGACAATAATCTAGAAACGGTTCCTGATAACGTGGTAGAAATAGAAGCAGACT
Organism: Vibrio sp. 99-8-1; assembly: GCF_013114595.1. Classification (GTDB taxonomy): domain Bacteria; phylum Pseudomonadota; class Gammaproteobacteria; order Enterobacterales; family Vibrionaceae; genus Vibrio. Next base: position 120,556 of record NZ_VTXE01000010.1, read on the forward strand.
CAGCTGCTAGTTAAAAAAAGCCCCGATTAATCGGGGCTTTTTTTTGATATTAGCTACTCAGATAACGGTTTAGCCGTGCTTTTCAACTATTCTGTTCCACTAAATCATTAAATACGATTATGCGTCTGTCGCTTTTCGTCTAAATATTCTTGCAAACAACGATTTTTTCACTGCTTTCTTCTCTGTGCCGTACATTTGTTCATTTAACATAGCTTGTGCCGCTTTATAACCAATAAATGCCGTTGCGATATCGTGTCCCATGACCCAATCCTCTATAATTTTCACCGATCTAATAAGTGTGATACTAATCACATTTATTGCCAATATCAAGAGATAGATCACATTAATAACACAGATTTTGCTGTTTTACTGAGCGGCGAAATCAACGGAAAACAGTCACAATACAAACTAAATAGCGTACAATCTGACAAAGATTATGCAACGGAGTTAATCATGGGTCAGACAGTTTCTTTGGTTTTAGGTAGTGGCGGAGCACGAGGTCTCGCTCATATTGGCGTGATTCAATGGTTAGAAGAAAATGGCTATCAAATAAAATCTATTTCTGGCTGCTCTGCCGGAGCCCTGATTGGTGGTATTTATGCAGTAGGAAAACTGGATGAGTTTACGCACTGGATGTCGGCAATCGATAAGATTTCTATGGCGAGATTGCTGGATATTTCATGGCAATCCAGCGGGTTATTCAAGGGAGACAAGATCATTAATCAACTTGTTGAGCTAATTGGAGACACCAAGATTGAGCAGTTATCCATTCCATTTACTGCGGTAGCGGCAAACGTGGCAGATGAAAAAGAAGTTTGGCTAAACTCTGGAAGTCTGTTTGATGCTATTCGTGCTTCGATCTCTCTTCCGTTATTTTTTACCCCGTTTGAGATAAATGGAGAGCTGCTTGTGGATGGCGGAGTATTGAACCCTGTCCCAATTGCACCCACGTTTGGTGATAAAACCGATCTTACACTGGCAGTAAATTTAGGAGGTGAGTTAATGTCACATCCTTTAGAGCTCAAACAGAGCCACGATAATGTCGACTCTAGCTTTCAGCGCAAAATCTCCGGTTATCTTGATAAGATTCAAGATTCTCTGATGGAATCCACCAATATCAATCTCGATGCCTTTGATATCGCTAACCAAGCATTTGACGCAATGCAAAGCAGCATTGCCCGACAAAAACTGGCAGCTTATCCGCCGGATATGAGCATCAACATTCCACAAAATCTATGTGGAACCTTTGATTTTGATCTTTCTGAGCAGTTAATTCAGTACGGATATAATGCAGCAAAAGAGGCGTTTGCCGTTAAAGCTCGTCAATAGTAATGGCTTTGTAAAATCAACGATAAAGCATTAGCTAACAGTAAACAAAAGGTCTACAAAGCTCGTAATAAGCCTAGATTGCATACTCAATCATGACTTGGGTGATAAGTTTTCATTCGCACTATTACCCAAGTTTCTATCGCTAAAATCAACAGAAGCATTGAACGGATATGAGTGCTTTCGAGGATAACAATCACGGTAAAGCAGATAGACAACCAACTAAACAGCAATATGCGCTTTTTCTCCGCAAGTGTTAAACCAAGATCTTGCTTGATTCGCAGTACGGTATCCCCTAAATAGCGGTTGTTTTCCAGCCAAACCTGAAACCGCGGCGAAGAACGACCAAAGCAGTACATGGCTAATAAAATAAATGGCACCGTTGGTAGCAAAGGGAGAAAAACACCTAAAAACCCTAAGCCTGTCGCTAACCAACCAAGTGAAAATAGAAACCACTTTTTCACACATTCTACCCTTATCTATTTTATCGCTTCGTCACATTATTACGAATAGTTACTATTAGCAAGCACCGACGCTATAAGGATTAATTCCATTAAATTCATTTTGTTCTGTTAAACACACGATTTATTGCGCCAGTGCTCATAAAACGACGACGGCATGCTGATTACAATCTTTGTGAATTATTAATTAGGACAAAATGATGATAGTAACCAATGTGTCAGACCAACAATTAACAACTAAATCACGACTACACTGGCTGAGTTATTGGAGTCATTTCAATACGAGCGATTATTGTTATTGCGCAGAGGCTAACTGCACCAATAAGCATCAACATGGTGTTCTTGTTAGTCATAGAACAGCCACTGCCAACCGTTTATACGTAGTTCCATTATGTGAAGAACATAGCTATGGATATCAAAATCAAATTGAAATAGATGAACGCGTAGATGTTGTTCCAGCTGAATTAAGTTTATAGGTCTTGTTGTAGGGACGAAATTGGAACAGAGCAATGAGGCCATTTTCATTGCTCTTTTTTTAAGACATCATGAACAACCACTAGCACCCTTGTTGATGACAGCTCTCTTTTTGTTATACCACTTTTTGCTTTCGCTATAGATTGGATTTTATGGTGATTCACTATTTATAGAAATAACGAGACCTTGACGTCATTTGGCTATACTGCTGCATAGGTTCAGTTGGGACAACAGCCATGTAGCCGCTAATAAATCGGCACTGCCACCAGGACTGAGATTTCTCTCAATTAAGCACTCATCAAACTCTTGTATATGTTGTTCAAACTCTGGAGTTGTACTCACCACTGTGTTGGTTAACTGTTTTGCGTAATGTTGGACATACTTTAGTCCTGCGATTCCACCTCTATTGATTAAGTTGGTATCACAGTTGTGCGCCATTAGCACCAGTAAAGTCTGTGACAGTGCTTGTTCTTCTGACTGACCACAAGCAATAGCCGACTGATAACAAGGCAACGAGTAATCAAAAATTGTCGGATAGCCTTGTGCCGCCTCTCCTCGAATACCGGTGAAGCCATATTTGGCATAGATCTTCTCGCCTGCACTCTCTGGTTTTCTCCTCGCCAAACTGAGCTCTTGTGTCACCAAGGTCGAGCACGCTTCAATAATCACGGTGCGAATATGTTTAGCGTTAAACGGTAAAGCATTGCGATATAGCCAACCCACTGCCCCACAAATTAATCCTAAGGTAAAAATCATTCCTTTATGCGTGTTAATGCCTTTGGTAGCCGTAAACATAGCTTTCTCAGCGGCCACTCCAACCACTCTTAAATCGCCTAGCAGTTCACTTGCCGAGAGTGCATGGTTGTTGAAACCCGTCACAACAAAAGATGTCATAAATGGGCGCAATACTTCCGCACTCGAAGTAAAGGTGTCAATGCCCATATCGGAATGTGCACCATTAGAGAGACAATCCACTAACCCTGCTTTGGGGGTCAAATGAGCTTCCAACATCATCGCGTGATAAGCCAAGTTACCACACAGTTCGCTAATGTTTATGGTGCGTTTACCATTTGATAAAGATGACTGAAAAATCTCATTTTCATTCAATAATAATTGGATAGGATTACGGACATTCATTATTTGTCTCACTGACTAGTTAGTTCACATACTGCCTAGTTCACTTGCTACTTGATTCACTTGCTATCTAGCTCGTTCACCATTTCACTCATTTTTTCAATTAGCTGTTGTAGTGAATGAGCTTGAGTTCTCGCGCAAACTTTTGCTTGTTCATCACATATTAAGCAACGACGACGAACAAGCTCAAAGTCATCACGGGACAATAGAACACCCTTAGAATCAATGACATCGATATCAAATAATCGCCCCAGTGGATGTGTCTCTTCAATCGCTAACATTATTTTTTTCAAATACAGCGCTTCGATGTTCGCCATGCAAAACAGCATCTGGTAACCAGCATCGTTATCAGTCGCTTGAGCACGTTTTATCTCTATATCATGCAGCACACAAGCATCCTTGATTGCGTGGATACCGTGATCAAATGCCGTTTTCGCTATCTGATTTCGCTTTATTGGCCCAACCATATTGATGGTAAAACTCACTAAGGGAGCGGCAAGCTCTCTACTCCAAGCTCTCTGTTTTTCCGCTCTCTCCTCTCTGCTCGTTAATAACTGCTGTAACGATATTGTTGGGCCTGAATACACGCTTATTCCTTGATTTGTTTAATTAGGTCAATAACAGTGCCGTCTCGATAGCGAATACATGCAACAGTTCTATCTAAATACTCAATAGGTTCAGGTTTCCCTGTAAGCATCTCTGCTCTCTGCTGTAAAGCTTCGATGGTTGTCACTTTGATACCACACTGCTGCAATTTATCTTTGACGTCCACTCTTTCCGGATTTACAGCGACACCATGGTCGGTAACCAATACATCAATTTGTGACCCAACCGTGACCACATTGAGCACCGAATTCACTACCGTAGGAATTCGACCTCGAACGAGGGGCGCAACAACAATAGTCAGCTTGGCTGACGCGGCAGTGTCACTATGACCTCCCGAAGCGCCACGAATGACACCGTCGGATCCCGTAATGACATTCACGTTAAATCGAGTATCAATTTCCAGTGCACTCAAAATAACCACATCTAATCGTTCTACAACCGCCCCTTTAGAGGATGGATTCGCGTATTGATTGGCCGAAATCTCAATATGGCTTGGGTTTCTCGCTAACGAATCTGCTGCGTCAGAGTCAAAAGACTGAACATCAAATAGCGTTTTGATCAGCCCTTTTTCATGCAAATCCACCATGGTGGAAGTTATTCCCCCCAATCCAAAACTGGCGGTAATGTTACTACGAAGCATTTTCTCTTCCAGAAAACGAGTTACTGCTAACGATGCTCCTCCTGATCCTGTCTGTAATGAGAATCCGTCTTCAAAATAACCTGAATGTTCGATAACATCGGCGGCCTTACGAGCAATAAGCAGCTCTCTAGGGTTGGTTGTCATTCTGGTGGCGTCACCGCCAATTTTCGACGGGTCACCCACTTCATCCACTTCAACAACCGCATCGACTTGGTCTTGCTGCAACGATGCAGGCATATTTGGAAATGGAACGATTTGGTCTGTTACTAAAATGACATAGTTGGCATTTTTGGCATCAATTTGTGCATAGCCCAATGAGCCACATCGAGCCTGTCCATTGATCCCATTGGCATTACCAAATTCATCTGCGGTAGACACACCAAGTATCGCCACATCTATCTTCAATTCACCACTATCAACTAAATGGACTCGTCCACCATGAGAGTGAATTTGAACCGGAGAGGTCAATAAACCGCGAGAAATTTCATCAGCAAGCTCACCACGAAGACCAGAGGTATAGATTTGGCTAACAACACCATTTTTAATATGCTCAACCATAGGTGCGTGCACATCGGTCAATGAGCTCGGAGCTATAGTTAAGTTTTTAAAACCCATTTCAGCGATTACACTCATCGCCATGTTAATCACCCTATCACCGCCACGATACGAGTGATGAAAAGAGACCGTATCTCCATCTTTTAGCCCAGATCGGCCAATAGCTTCACGTAAATTTTCTGCAATTTTTCTATCACTTACATGGCATTTATCGACAGACTGCGGTGTTAGTTCATGAGGCCCGATATAGGCTTTCAGTTCAATTTGTTGCTGGCCAGATAACTCAATATCACGGCTAAGAGCATTTAGTTTTGTCATTCGATATCCCGCCTATTACTGCCTAATTCCAGATTCTGCACGTTGTAGTGTCCAGCGTGCTCTTTCAATGACCGGAGCATCCACCATTTTGCCATTAAGAGAAGCAACACCCATGCCTTGCGACTCAGCTTCTTCCGCAGCTTCAATGACGGCTATCGCGTGATCAACTTCTTTTTGTGTCGGAGCAAACAAGTTATGTATCAGTTCGATTTGCCGTGGGTTGATGAGTGATTTTCCATCAAAGCCTAAGGATTTAATATGAGCCGCTTCTTTTAAGAAACCTTCTTCATTATTTGCATCTGAATAGACGGTATCAAACGCCATGATTCCAGCAGCACGAGCCGCTTGTAAAATAGTGCATCGGGCAAATAACAGCTCTGTACCTTCTGCGGTCCGCTGTGTCTTTAGGTCACGAACATAATCTTCCGCCCCCAAAGCTATGCCAATTAATCGTTTAGAAGCCATTGCGATATCTACCGCATTATTGATACCTTGAGCGGATTCAATCGCAGCCAGCATCCCCGTGCTTCCTACTTTTCGTCCAAACTGCTTTTCAGCATCTGTGATGGCATTTTCCATATCAATAACATCTTGAACGGTATCCGTTTTAGCAAGGCGCACGACATTAACCCCGGCCTTAACTACCGCTTTAACATCATCGCGACCATATTTAGAATCAAGGCTATTGACGCGAACAACGGTTTCTATCTCTTTATATAGTGGATGTTGTAGAGCATTGAATACCAACATTCTTGCGGTATCTTTTTCCCGTATTGATACCGAATCCTCCAAATCAAACATAATGGCATCAGGGGTATAGATAAAACTATTGCTCAACATGGCGGCATTTGAACTAGGAACGAAAAGCATACTTCGTCGTAATTTACTCATGACAATACGCTCCATTCAATCTCTTCAGTTTCTGTCGCTCGCATCACTGCAGCCTGAACTCTAGCGCGTATGATGCAATCAAGCGCACCTTTATCATTAACGGTTACACAACCGGTCTCGACATGCATCTCAAACAAGGTGTTCTGAACGACTTTTAAGATGGCTTTTTTGAACTGTTTTTCGACAGAGCTGGTAATTTCGATTTCGAGTTCATTTGTTTCCGATGGAAAGACTTCCACTAACAAATCGCTTGATTCTAATGTCCCAGCGTAAGATCGCTGACTGATAAGCATGTTAGCTCCTTATAGGTATAAATTTCATGAATCATTAAGAATTGGACGGTATTATTAACCTGTATTTTGCCATTTTACTAAATTGGTGAATGAAATTTAATGACCTTGTTCATACTTCAAAGGAGATTAGAAAAAATTGTAGCGGCATTAACCAACGACTTAAGCAGCGTGCTTGAAGAAATCGTACTTACAAGTGAGATACTATTTTGAATCACATTCGAGATGACACCTCGAACTCACTACACAAAGTGGCTTAGAGGCTTAGAGGCTTAGAGGCTTAGAGGCTTAGAGGCTTAGAGGCTTAGAGGCTTAGAAATAATTGTATGTTAACTAACCTATCAATTCGGTTGCTAATCATCACTAAAATAAATTTCAGCTGAAAATATAAAGAATAAAAAAAAACTCTATCAATAGGACTATTGATAGAGCGACTTAACATAGCCGAAAACATCACTTTGACTAAATCGTTTTTACTCACATAGCTTAGTGGTTTAAAGAGCAGAATCTTTGACTTCATCAACATGGAGAAATTTATTCAGGAACACATTGCCACATGAAAGAATAAAAAGCTTATTATTAGCAACCACATCTTTGTATGATAACGATACTTGGTAGCTATCCACTTTTTTAACGTGACTTTCAAATCCAATCTTTTTCAAAAATTTAATCACATGCGATGTTCTACTTGTCGCCGTATAAATAATCGAGGATACCTGACGAGAAGCTACTTTCGACAACAGTAGATTTAATATTCTCAACATAATCTCTTTATTACTGCAAAATATAGACTTTATTACTAAAACTTTATTATCTGCAAAATCACCCGGCTGTTTAATAAAAAATATAATCTGCCCTATTGTTACACCATGAGCATCACTGAAAATATAACTGATTTCATTGCAATCATTCGCGATAATCTCCCTAAAATATATGTCTCCGTTTGTTTTAACTTCGTCAGTAAAATCCCAACATGTGGCTGGTACATACTTATCAACAATTTGTTTTTTAGTGGTCGCTTTCTCTAAATTTAGCGCTTGCTCATCCACCAGATCAATCATCTCAATACCCAGTCGTCTTAACAAGTCAACCTGTCTTCGATGGCAAGGAGAAATAGTATTATTTTCCCATCGACAAACTGAAACCGTATCGGCATTGCTGCCATGTTCTGACGATAAATCTAGTATCGATATCATCTCACTTCGGTTAATACCTAGCTCATGTCTCGCCTTTTTTAGTATATATCCAAAATTTATAACCATAACACCGTAATCAAAACTTATGCAAAGTGGTGATATTTTCAGTCAATCAAGTTATTAAATATATAAGTCTAAGGCCACTAAAACATAAGAAATTTCTTAAATATTCAAAACCTTGCCGTACGCAAGCACACACCGTTTAGCAATTTTCATGAATAACTCCTTCATGAATTAACTTTAGCGTACAGTTAAATAGCTCTTGATTAAATACTACATCATAATATGACAGTGAAATTGAAGGGGTTGCTACCTTGTGCATTGCGGATTTAAAACCAAGTGATTTCAAGAATCGAAATTCTGCCGATTTTTTGTTTCCACTCACAAATTCTACCGATTTCACCGAACCGCTCAAAATGCATCTAGATATTAAACCTAACATATGAATTGCAATCTCTTCTCCCAAGCAAAAAATATATTTTATAATTAGCTTTTTTTCGCTATTAATTTCGGTTACATCTTTAATCTGTAAATTATCTCGACGCCCAACCTTATCAATCAATTTATAATTCACATGTCCAACGGGAACACCTAGAGGATCTGAATATAACAAACAATATTCCGTGTCATCTTCAGACATTTTCAGTTTTATCTTTTGGTAGTTAATGTCACAAACTTTAACTGAATGAGATGTTTCCCACGCATAGGCTTTTTTTATCTTAGGGAAATCACATTCCCCCTTAATCACATCTCGGTGGTGATTTATGAAGTCAAAATAGCAGTATCCAAGCGCCGCAAAAACGTCAACTTGTCGTTTATGGCTTGGCATAACAACACCATTTTCCCAACGACTGATAGTCACTACATCAACACCTGACAGTTTTGGATCCTTTGTCGTGAGTATACCGACTAACTCACTCTGACTTATCGATCTTGAAGCTCGATATATCTTTAACGCTAAGCCGAAATCTACCATTTTTTCATAACCAATAGAGATACTGATAATGGTAATTTTACGGACTAAGCACTCAGGTTATATAGCATTTCAAAATCAAAATTTCGCTGTTAATGCTATATAAAATGCATAGGTAGTTTTCAGACCTAACGTATACTGAAATACAGAGGTCATCCGTTTCGCGCCAGCTAACCGGCTCAATGCTGATAATTCTTATCAACAACTATGTTGATGACATTCCAGCATGCACTAATTAATGTTAATATTCCGCCATCAAACGCTACGATGGCCTTAGAGCAATGATTGCGCAAACTACATCTATGTTTATCCTTCTTCTTTGCGAAACCATCTTATTCCCCATCAGCGAAACAAATATATAAAGGCAAAATTTTTAATGGTTAACAACAAAATCCAATGGTTTCCGGGACATATGCATAAAGCACGAAAGGAAATTGAAGAAGTTGTCCCTCAAATAGATGTCATCATCGAGGTCCTTGATGCAAGAATTCCATTTAGTAGTGAAAACCCTTTAATCTCTACTCTTCGTGGTGACAAACCTTGCGTTAAAGTACTGAATAAAAGAGACCTTGCCGATCCAGAATTGACCCAATTGTGGATCGACCATTTTGAAAAAGAAAACCAAGTGAAGGCGATGGCCATTACGACGGCTAACCCTCAGGAAGTGCATAAAATTATGGAGCTTTGCCGGAAACTAGCTCCCCACCGAGAAGAGTTAGGCAAAAACATCCGAACCATGATTATGGGCATTCCGAATGTCGGTAAATCGACCATAATTAATACATTAGCAGGTCGAACCATTGCTCAAACAGGCAATCAGCCAGCGGTGACTCGTCGTCAACAACGAATCAATTTACAAAACGGTATTGTTCTTTCAGATACACCGGGAATATTGTGGCCCAAGGTAGAAAATCCACACAGCGGCTTTCGTTTGGCTGCCACAGGCGCGATTAAAGATACTGCGATGGAGTATGATGAGGTTGCATTTTATACTGTTGAATATTTGGCCTCTCACTATCCTGAGCGGCTAAAAGATCGTTACAAGCTGGAAGATTTACCGACCACAGAGCTGGATTTAATGGAAGCCATTGGGCGCCAGAGAGGCTGTTTACGTGCCGGAGGAAGAGTCGATCTTCATAAAGCTTCAGAAATATTGCTTCATGAACTGCGCGATGGAACATTAGGGAATATCACTCTAGAGCTACCAGAGATGATCACGAAAGAGCTAGTGGAAGTCGAAATAGACAACGCTCAAAAAGAAGAGTTAAAAGCGAAGAAGAAATTGGAACGTCGCAAGCGCTATCTGAGAAACAAGCGTTAGATAACCTTACAAGGAAATGCCATTCCTTCGCTTATCTTTCTTGAACTGACCCTGTTAATGCAGCTCTTAACCCTGCACCTTGAGGTCACTTGAGTAATGAATATAAGAGTCAGTCGCTATATCGGCTGACTCTTTTTTCTCTCAATGTTTTAAAGCATCATTCATCACCCTATTGACAGCAATGGTACCATCGCGCCTGACAGCATAAAAAATAACACCAACCAGACTATCGGCAGCTTTAACTGTTTAAGAAGATATGCGCCCGCCAGTATCAAAGCAAAATCAACCGAGGAGACAACTGCACTCACAAATACAGGTTGATAAAGTGCCGCCAACAACAAACCGACCACCGCTGCATTAACCCCACGTAATGCCCCAGCTACATATTGATTGGACGCCAAACTTTGCCAGTTTTTTAATACGCTTAGCAACAATAGAAATCCCGGTAAGAATACCGCTAAGGTCGCCATTAACGCCCCTAATACCGGAGATTGAGGCCATAGTTCGTACCCCAAATATGTCGCAAAAGTAAACATTGGACCCGGCACCGCTTGCGCCGCAGCATAACCGGTTAAAAACAGATCTTGGCTTAACTGATCACCTACCATGCTCTCTAGCAATGGCAGAACAACATGACCACCACCAAACACCAAACTCCCTGCGGTGAAAAAATCACTGACCATTTTCACTAGTGGTGTGCTACTTGCCACGAGGGGTAAACCAAATAGCAGAATGACAAAAAGGATTAAAGGTAGAAAATTTGGCTTAAACGCTTTTTCATTGCTACTCATTGGTTGTGACTTTAAATATTTCAATCCAACAACGCTAGCAAATAGCAGTACCGCAACTTGACTAGCCACTCCTGAAAAAACGAGAAGTATCGTGGCGGTAAATAGGCAAAGGAAAACTGTTAACTTACTTTGACAGAAGTTTTTGTACATTCCCCACGTTGCATCGGCAACCACAACGACGGCAAGCAGCTTAAGGCCGTGAATAACACTTTGAAATAACGTTGAGTCCGTTAAGCTATGGCTAAGAAAAACCAGCAACAACATAAACACAACAGACGGAAGGGTAAACCCTAAAAAGGCCATCACGCCGCCCCAAACGCCACCTTTTTTATAACCTAGTGCAAAACCAACTTGGCTTGATCCTGGCCCCGGTAAAAACTGACTCAATGCGACCAACTGACCATATTCATTCTCGTCTAACCATTTTCGCTTTTCTACAAATGCTTGACGAAAGTAACCAATATGAGCGGCGGGGCCCCCAAAACTAATACACCCCAACGCGAAAAACACTTTAAAAATTGCCAACATATTTTGTTTATTCCTAGTTAATGCTGTTAACAACAATGTAAAAAAAAGCTTATAATTAATCCAATTAATAATACTAATTCAAACTATTAATTAAATAGGATTAAAAAGTGACAAACAGAACTAGCTGGAAAAACATTGACCTCAACCTACTGGTAACCTTCAATTATCTTTACCGTTATCAAAGCGTGACTGTTGCAGCAGAGAAAAGTTTTGTCAGCCAATCCGCCATGAGCCATAGTTTAGCAAGATTAAGACAGCTATTCGGTGATGTGCTGTTTGAGCGAAAAAATCACAAAATGGTAGCAACAGATTACGCTCATGTCATAGCACCTAAAATCGAACGATTACTTGAACAAGTTCAGCATGACTTACTGGTCAAAGAGCCATTTCAAGCCAGTCGATATCAGGGCGTCTGCAAAATAGGCCTCACCGACTACGCGGAGTATATTTTTGGCCCAAGCCTTTACGACGCGATTTTACATAGCGCACCCGACGCTCAAGTAAGTTTCGTCAATGTAAACCGACAAAACTACGTCGCGATTGCCGAGCAGGAAAAATTAGATATTGTACTTGGCAGTATTGATGTTCCTGACAACGATTTTACCAGCCAGTTTTTATATACCGAAAAACATGTTTGTTTAGCAAACCGAACACTACTCGCGGGCAGAAACGAGTTATCCCTTGATGAGTTTGTCAATATCGAGCAAGCGATGGTCAGCCCTGATGGTCACTTCACCACTCAAGTGGATAAACAACTGCAAACTCTAGGGCTTAAGAGACGTGTGACCATTGCATCTCGAAATTTCTTAACCATTAGAAAACTGATTGAAACGAGAGATTTGCTCGCCATTGTTCCTGAGAAGATGGCACTGGCCTCAGGACTGGGAGAACAACTTGTGGTGATGGAGCCGCCTATTCCAGTAGCAGACTTCAACATCTATCTACTTTGTTATAAACGCAAATCAAACGATGAGAAAATTCGCTGGCTTCAATCGATCATTAGCCAGCAAATAAGCTAATTTTAACTCTTCGGCAAGCTAACTCGCCTAATCCATTTTGGCGATATTTAGTAACAACGACTCCAAATCGTCCCATGGCATAAGCTGGCTGTCTATAACCTCAATGCGAGATTCAAATCCACTCAAACTGAGTTCATTTACAGAGACCACAGCATTCGCGACATTAAATGCGTAACAGCCTTGATCTGTGTTAACAACCGCTTTTACCCGCTCAGCGGTTAACTCACTAAACATAGAAAACAGCAGTTCAAAGTTAAAACTGATTTCCGCGCCAAACAGCCAACCGCAGCTGTAGTACCCCTGCCCTTGGTTCTCTTTACGCGCAAAGCTCTGTTCTGGAGGTAGCTCAAATTGAGGCTCCATTGCAGCATGTTCATGATGATGAGCGGCAATACTGCTAGACGATGACTCTGCTGTTCTATCGATATTTAGCAGCTCAGGATTAAACTCTCCCTTTTCTACAAGGTGACTTGCCAACTTGCTCGGGGTTTGCACCTCTAACCAGTGCTGAAAACATTGGATATCTTGCTCTGAACACTGGTCAACCTTGTTGCCAATAATGATTTCTGCGCACTCGAGTTGATCATTAAAGTTTTGGTTTTCTAAATGCTTTTTATCGGATAAGTTACGGGGGTCGACAAGCGCAATCGTCGCCTTTAAATCGACATAATCTGCATATTGTGGCGACGTTAACGTCGCAATCACTTGCTTAGGGTGCCCCAATCCAGTCGGCTCGATCAGCAAACGATCTGGTTTTTGTCTAAGTAACGCGTTTATTCCTACCGACATAGGTACACCAGCAGTACAACACATGCATCCACCCGGCACTTCTTTAATCAGTGCCCCTTGATCAGTCAACATTGCGCCATCTATACCAATTTCACCAAACTCATTCACCAACACAGCCCACGATTCATCGGTCGGCTTGTTCTTTAATAAATTAAGTATGGTTGTGGTTTTCCCTACGCCAAGAAAACCCGTAATAATGGTGGTTGGTACTTTATGCATGAAGTGAACTTACTTATAAAACAAAAAAGCAGTATAGGGGATTTTTACAACGCTGAAAATGCAAAAAGGCGTACAATATAAAAGTACGCCTTAAACACCTCGTTACTCAATCGTGAGTATGCGGAATGGGATAACAACAGTATGTTTCCCAAAGAAATACGAGGAACATGAATTGATATTTAATCCAATCAAATTGTATGTAAGACTCCAATGTCCTCCGTGTTATAGGGTTTCTCTTGCCTTACAAATTAAGTGTGGTTCAAATTGACGGAAACGCAAATGATAGAGGGGATATAATCGATTTTTGTGACTTTAGTTTACATTTTTAAAATTTAGATATCTCTTATGAGAACTGTCGTTTGTGTTAGTATATGCACTCTAATCTCTTGCTCTATTCGAGACGCGACTAAAACGCAAAATATCCACGCTATTTTGCAAGTGCAGTTAGACCAAAAGAAAACATAGAGTTGGTCCAATCATCATAAATACAGACGACACAGGGAGTGTTACTTTATATCATGGCAAAATTATCCAGACCTGCCCGTATTCCTAATTTTTTCTCTTCTCAGTCTGATTATTTTGTCGTTGTATTACTTTCCGGAATTGTCGGTGTCATTGCCGGCGGCGTCGTTTCATACTTTAATATCATAATTAATTGGATTCTCGATTACCGAACCGCTTTTATCGATTACCAATCCCCTGATGAGTTTCTAATTCAAGCATCACTGATTGTATTTAGCGGCGCAGTAATGGCCGGTTTAGGGTTCTGGCTAACATTTCGTTTTGCACCTGAGGCTGAAGGCAGTGGCATTCCACATATTGAAGGTGCCTTGGTCGGCGAACATGATATTCGTTGGCGACGAATAATACCGATTAAATTTGTCTCAGCGATTCTAACCATCGGCTCAGGTATGATTCTTGGTCGTGGGGGACCTTCTATTCAGTTAGGAGGCGCAATTGGACGAATGGTTGCAGGCAGATCCAACAAATATGAGCATGCTCAACATATACTCATTGCCGCAGGATCCGCTGCTGGCATTGCCGCCGCTTTTAATACTCCACTCGCCGCTATTCTATTTGTTAATGAAGAGATGAGGCGACAGTTTAGTTACAATTTCACCTCGGTAAAATGCGTGACACTAGCGGTCATTGCCGCCACCGTAGTGATGGAATACTTAAACGGACAAAACGCGGTATTGCAAATTCCACATTTTGAAACGCCACCACTATCATCGCTGCTCTCGTTTGCTTTTTTAGGAATGGTTTTTGGTGTTGTTGGCGTCTATTTCAATCGATGGATTCTCGCCACCACCAGCTGGTTTAAAAATTACCACAAAACCAATATCACCAAGCTGGTCATCACAGGAGCCAGCTTAGGGGCGCTATTTTCGTTCTTACATGTCAGCTTCCCTATTTTTTCTGGCGGCAGTTTTCCAGCAATTGCCGACATTTTCATCACTCCCGCCCCTTGGTTAGTGATGGCTGCCATATTTGCACTGCGGATGTTTGGTACCATTGTCTGTTTTGGATCAGGCGCCCCCGGCGGGATCTTCGCCCCTATTTTAACCTTGGGGACATTTCTCGGTTTAACCTACGGTGTTTTAATCGAAGATATCGCTTCACACATTCCAATTGAACCCGGTATGTATGCTGTGGCGGGAATGGGGGCATTAATCGCTGCCAGTCTACGTACTCCATTGACTGGCGTCGTCTTGATCGTCGAAATATCCAATAATTATCAACTCATACTGCCGACAATGGTCACTTGCCTTGGTGCAACGTTTATCGCCCAAGCCATAGGTGGAAAGCCTTTATACGCCTCACTATTAGAGTTAAAACAGAAAGATTGGAAACTGTAGATTATTTCAGCTTGGTGGCTAGCTAACACTGGCGGTTAGGGGCAAACATATCCTGCTCTAACAGCAGTAATTTACGTTTAGTTTCAAGCCCGCCAGCATAGCCAACGAGCTTGCCATTGCTGCCAATAATGCGATGACAAGGCACAATAATTGATATCGCATTTGCGCCGTTGGCATTCGCGACCGCACGCACAGCACTTTTATTTTCTATCTTCTCAGCAAGATTTAAGTACGTGGCGGTTTCTCCGAAAGGAATGCTCATTAATGCATGCCACACTGTCTTCTGAAACTCTGTACCAACAAGTAATAACGGCAAATCAAACGACACTCTTTCAGAATGAAAATACTGCTGGAATTGAAGGCGAGTCAGCTTTAACAGATCGTTATCTCTCTCCACATAATGGCTATTAAGTCGGGACTGAATTCTCTTATCTAGCGATTCTCGCATTTTTCTGTAACGCCAATCGCATAAACACAATTTGTTTTCGAAACTGCCCAGTATCAACTCACCATAAGGGGTTTTAAAATATTGAATTTCTATCATTGTGACGCACTCTAGTTCAGCTTAAGCCAGTTAGAATACTAAACTTATCTCAACATGCAATTACTTTTATGTATATTTATACAGTACTTCAGGTACTTTCGACAGCTTGGTGAATGATTATTTCTTAGCGACCACTCTATTTCTTCCTAGAGACTTGGCTTCATATAACGCTTCATCTGCCCTCGACACCATCGACTCTATGGTATCTTGCGGTTGATAACTGGCAACACCAAAACTAATGGTCAAGTTCTCCACTTGTTTAAAGTGTGTTTTCTCCACCTGTGCTCGTAGAATTTCAGCAAATTTTTCTGCACTGTCACTGTCCGTATGAGGACATATCACTAAAAACTCTTCTCCCCCCCATCGGCCTATCGTGTCAACTTTTCGAATATTGTTTAAAAATAGCAACGACATCTCTTGCAACACCACATCACCCACTTGATGACCATAGGTGTCATTTACTCGCTTAAAGTGATCAATATCTATCATCATAATGCTGTACACCTCGTTATAACGAAATGAACGATGAAACTCTTTTGCCAACACTTCTTCCAACTTTAAACGGTTATAAAGGCCTGTTAGCCGATCAGTAATAGAGAGTTTTTGAAGTTGCTGATTTTTGACTTCTAATGAACGCTTAGTTTCCGTTAGTTCAATGAGTAACCAATCCAATTTACGTTTCGCTTTAGAGATTTTTCGATGAGAAATAATAAATCCGCCAATAACCGTTAGCGCTCCAATCAATATCGCCCACGTCAGTCCATAATTTGTTTTATCAATCGTTTGAAGAGAAAACCAGTTCTGCTGAATTAAACTGTGTTGATGAGGAGAAATAGATCGAAAGCCTTTATTCAATATGGATGTTAGTTCAGGCCATTTTTTCGGCGCAATAAAGCGGTAATCAACGTTGGCGTATTCGGTAGGAGCGGCAATTTTAATGTTCTCTAAAGCCCCGGTTGCTTTCATATAATTAGCAATCGCCAAGTTACCTATATAAGCATCTGAGTTGCCAGAATCGACCATTCGCAATGCTTGAACCGTATTTGCAGTTTCAACTAGGTCTATCAGCGGGTAGTCCCTTTTAAACCAATTCGTAGTGACAAAACCTTTCTCCATGGCAACATTGCGACCAAACAGATCATTTATGCCGCCGATGTAACCTAAGTTCTTGTTCACCACTATCATCACGGGATAAGACAAAAATGCATCGCCAAACGAAAAGCGCTCTGCCCTTTGCTGATTTTTCACTGAATACAACAAGGTATCAAATGCATTAACATCTACTTCCATCTCATTAAATGCATCGGGTTGAGGTCTATCGTCCAAAACAAATTCAGCTTTAAAACCAGTCTGCTCAGCAATAAGCGAAATATAATCGATCGCCAACCCTGCAACTTTACCATCTTGTACAAACTCAAAAGGAGGACGATTCGAACGTGTTCTAAAACGGATAACTGGATGTTTTCTAATAAAATCCAGCTCTGCATCACTCAACATATTTGGGTCATCATGATTAACAGAAACAGAAACCCAGTTATTTAACACTCGTTGATGCTCTTCCATAGGGATGGCGTTAATTGCTTTATTAAATATTGAAGTCAGCAGTGGTTGGTCTTTATTGACCCCGACACTAATGTCCCACTTACGGTCTAACTTTCCGCTAATTTTTAAACTACCAATGTACTCTTGCTGTATTTGATACCCCACCGTTGCCAACATTTCCACCATGCCAAAAAGCTTACCTTTTGCAACTAACTCTAAACCTTGCTTCAACGAATCAACTTCCGTTATCGCAATGTCGGGGTAGTTATTCTCTATAAATTCAGCAGATGCGTAACCCTTTACAACACCAATTTTATTACCGGAGATATCATCAATATTATTAATCCAAGGTTGATGTAACCCAGTTGCAATAACCAGTGATGAATGAAAATAAGGGTCTGTAAACTCTAGATACTCGCGTCTTTGAGGTGTCTCAGCCACCGCAGATAAAAAATCACATTGCTTAGATTTACTTGCTTCAACAGAATCAAGCCATGTTTTAGTACTAAACAGATGAATAGGCTTACCAATTAACGCTTCAAATAACGCCATATAATCCGCGGTTAATCCGACATACTTGCCATTATCGTTCATCTCAAACGGCATCCATTGAGGATCAATACAGACACTTAAAGAGGCTTTGTTATTAAGGTATGAGATTTCTTGAGGGGTAAACTTAATTTCAGGTAAATCGCGTCTTTCTTCAGCAATCGCGAAAGACATAGATGAGTATAAAAACGTGGTTACCAGCAATAACCATTTTACTAAGGGCATCATATTATTAGGTCAACTACCTACAGATCGTTCACCTCACTACTTTCACAGCAAGATGCGTACAAAATACCCAGCCATCACAAATTTTTTATTCGTTGTAGTAATAATTATATATTCATTATTAACTATATTTGTAGCTTATAACTAACAACATTGCTATTCGGTCTCCACAAAATGGCGGTCAATCACGCTTTTACCTGTACCATCACTCTCCGATACATGTTGCGCGCACATTAACCTATTCGCTTCTGTTTTTGTTAGTTGTGTCTTTAGTTGGTTTACTGCCGATTCTGGTGAAAATTTTACATCTGGAAAACAGGTATAAGCTTCGATTCTCATCGCAAGGGATGAAACCTCAGTCTCTAGTTGATGAAGTTGCTGAATAACGCGTTTTTTTACCACTTGGGCACTGGTAGCATTGGTGTTGGATAGAATAAAAATAAACTCATTGTCTGAGTATCTATACACTCGGTCTTCTACTCTTAAAAGTGACCCTTCTAACTTATCGGCAAGATCGACAAGCACTTTCTCTGATGCATTTACACCAATATCTTCAACAATATCCTGCCAGCTATCCACCTCACAACAAATTAGAGATAATGGCATTTGAGTTTGAATATGGCTTTGCCACTCAGCGACTAAGGTCTCTTCAAAATAACGACGATTACCAATGTTAGTTAACCCATCAAGGAATGAGAGCCTTTTAAGTTCATTATTTGCTACCGACAACTTCTCTTTTGCTCTCTCTTTTTCACTGATATCCCGAGCAAATATAAACAGACCACGTTTTTGAGTAACGGGATCAATATAGGCAATTTTTCTTGCTTCTAACCATTGTCGATTACCAAATCGATCAAACGTCTCATCAATAATGTGAAACTGTTTACCCGTTTCCAGTACTCGTTTATCGGAAAATAGAAACTTCTCAGCAATGTCAGGATCGGCAACATCCACCAATCGTTTACCAATAAGCTTATCTGGTGAACTGATCCTTAGGGCTTGCACAAACGCATCATTGCAAGCCTCATATTGGTAATTGTCATTCATCATACCTACCGCATCGGGCAAGCTCTGAATAATATGGTGCAGTAGTCGTTTGCTCTGTTTCAAGTTCTCTTCTGCTGATGCTTTATCGACTTGACGTCTTACGGACACCAACCAATATTGTTGGGCATTAAACCAACATTTTCGGCCTTCGAAGCTAAACTCTCGTTCTTGTTCGCTATCGATAAACTTATAACAGAAGCTCGACTCATCCCCTATTCCTTTCAGATAGAGGGCAAGATCAGTACTGATGTACTGCATTCCTTCGATTTGAACAGTCGGTAGGTAAAAATCTTTAGCTGCAGAGTTCCGATGGATCACTTCACCTTGTGTATTTAACACAAATAAGGGGATGGTCGTGCACTCTACGGCATTCTTTGTGCCAGCTTGATAAGCCATATAGACAAGCAATAGCAAACCAACTAGCCCAATCAATATATATATTATGATCATGTTTTATACGTATTAGCCAAACAACGAGACAGTTAACAACCGCAATCATTAACTTTAATTATTAACCAAGTCACTTCTATCGACAAAACTCAGCAGAAGTTTCCAAGTACAATTTTATTTTTATATCTGCTCAGTTTAGCAGAACAGCTTTTTATCCTTCAGGTAAGCAAATATAAATTGCCTCAATTTGTGATTAGTGACCGGAAATAACAATCAAAGCGATCTCTTCACAAAAGAATGGAAAGATCCAGACAGGTGAAACTATTTTGTTCTACCCTTATAACAAGTAAGGCTAAATTTGTGTTAACAATGGTATAGGTGACTATGAGAACAATTGTGCTGTTTATTGTCCTGATGTTTTGTTCTGCTGCCAGTTACGCGCTGTCAGACTTGCGTTACTATACTGAAGAGTACCCACCTTATAACTTTACCAGCAACGGGAAAATAAATGGTATTGCGGTAGATATGCTTTTGCAGGCAAGTCAGCTTGTAGAATCGGAAGTAGATCTAAAATCCATTAAGCTCTACCCATGGCCAAGAGACTACCGAATTGTACGAAGTACCCCAAACACTGTACTGTTTTCCACGGCTCGAATTACGCATAGAGAATCACTCTTTAAATGGGCGGGTCCAATTGGAGAGACTCGGATCGTCGTTCTGGCAAAAAAGATAAATAATATTGAAATCACCCAACCCAGTGACATAACAAACTACTCTCTGGGGGTTGTGTTAGATGATATTGGTGAGCAGCTAGCAATGAAAGCGGGTGTGCCACTGGAAAGAATGGATCACGCCAACACCGCCGTTCCACTGGTCAAAATGCTTTATTACGACAGAGTACAGTTAATCGCCTACGAAGAACAAGTGGTGTTATGGTCCATTGAAAAGGCTGGGCTTGATATCGATGAGTTCGAAGTCGTGGGCGTATTAGAAACGGTTAATCTTTATTATGCCTTTAATTTAGAAACAAGTGATGTGTACGTAGAAAAAATGCAACGAGGCATAGATTTACTCAAACAGAATAAAGATAGCAATGGTAAATCCGCTTATGACAACATTGTCGATAAATATATGAATTGGCGAGAGGATTAATCTGCATCTTCCCTTAAACGACAAAGCTCAGGAATCATCCTGAGCTCTGTTTTTCGGCCCCGTGGTTGTACAAGGAGCTCAATAGTTCATCTTAAATCAGAGAAACCGCATCTTGGGCAATAACCAACTCTTCATTGGTTGGAATAACCATAGCGATCGGGCTATTGGCTTCAGTGATAACACCACAGCTACCAAATCTTGCCGCTTCATTGGCTTCTTTATCTTCTTTATATCCAAACAAGTTTAGATAGCCAAGGATCTCACTACGAATAGGTAATGAGTTTTCACCGATACCACCAGTAAAGATAATGGCATCTAAACTGTCTAACGGGATCATGTAAGAGCCGATGTATTTAGCAACACGATAGGTAAACACTTGGAAGGCCAGCTTCGCCCCTTTGTGTCCTTCTTCCATCGCTTCTAATATGCCTCGCGCATCACTCGTCAGCCCGGAAACACCTAAGAAGCCAGAGTTCTTGTTCAGTTCATTAAAGATCTCATCTTGTGACCAACCTTTCTTCAACAAGAACTCAATAATACCAGGGTCTAAATCACCACAACGCGTTCCCATCATCAAACCGGCAAGAGGTGTAAAGCCCATTGAGGTATCAACGCTCTTTCCGTCTTTAATCGCACAGACAGAAGCACCGTTGCCCAGATGAACCGATATAAAGCTTGCTTGCTCAATTGGCTTGTCTAGCATCTGAGCCGCTTCTCGGCTTACATAATAATGGCTGGTTCCGTGGAAACCATAACGACGAATCGCATAGTCTTTATAGAGCTTATTAGAAATCGCCCCTGTAAAGGCTTTTGCCGGCATCGTTTGATGGAATGCCGTATCGAATACAGCAATTTGAGGAAGAGAAGGGAATGCCTCTAAAGCAGCTTTGATCCCCAGAATATTTGCTGGGTTATGAAGTGGAGCAAGATCTTGAACAGCTTCAATATCAGCAATCACCTTCTCGTCAATGACTACGGACTTGGTAAATGTTTCACCACCATGGACAACACGGTGCCCTACAGCAACAAGACTCTCAGTTAAGCCTAGTTCGCTAACCAACTCAACTAAACGAGCGATTGCTGCTTTATGATGGTTACCATCACCAGTAATGGCTACTTCAGATTTCTCTCCGTTATACTTCCAACCTATACGAGCATCTTCAAGACCAAAACATTCGCCTAAGCCGCTTAACACTGCGTCACCTGACACGGAGTCTATAACAGCGAATTTTAATGATGAACTTCCTGAGTTTATGACTAACACGAAGTTGTTTGACATAAGAGTCGATTCCTATCCAAAGTAGTTTTACGCAAATGCGTTCCGATTTGTTAAACCATTATTCAATATTTTTTGAATGTTTCAACTTTAATTGAACCCTGAGAGCAGTAGCAATCGATTTTTATTGACCTTGATCAGTTTTTTATTTATTTCGATGGTAAAATAAAAGCCAGTTCAGTAAATGTTAAGCTTATTGAACCAATTTGTTGCATATCTTTATCCGCTTTATTCTGTGATTTTGCTTGCTCATAATCAGTAATAGATCTCAAAAACAAATCTTAAAAACGTTGCTAACGGTCGAGAATTTGCGATAACTAACCGTCGACCTTTTCTACAAGCCCGTCGCTGTCATCTACATAGCAAAGCTGATCACTCAATCGCACTGATAAGCCGTAGCGGTTAATCGCCACTATTTTCAATAGACGATTTAAAGCCTAAAGTAAATAATCCACCTGCAGAGCAGGTGGCTTTGACTGGCCCCCTATAAGGGGGCTTATTTAACTATCGAGCCCTAACAACATCTGGCGCTCTTCTTCTTCC